>JBAZZJ010000001.1:0-192249 GCA_041658885.1 Minisyncoccota bacterium
TGGAGAGATTATTAGCAATGCAACAGATGGAGTTATCCAACTTGGTGGTATAGCATCAACAACCTCTCTTACACTTTTGAATGGTGAAACAATCACGAATGCAACTGATGGAACAATTGCCTTAACAGGCAATGCTACTGTAAGTGGAACTTTAAATGTTACCGGTAATTCTATTTTTTCAACAGCTTCTTCCACGGGACTTTTTACTCTTGATAGTATTAAAGTCAGCAGCACTGGGTCAACTGTTGCAGGACTTCTTTTTGGCACCTGCACGGTTAATTTTGGCACTAGTTTAGGTGCCGGTGTTGCTACCACTACTAACTGTGCTGCAACTGGCGTTACTACCAGCCACAAAGTATTTATGACACCCTCGAGTTTAGAGACTTATGTTGCGTTTAACAGCGCTTCATCTACAGCCAATGATGTTATTCAAGTTCAGGTCTTTAACACAAGCACTTCAACTCCAGCAACTATTGCGTCGCGTACATGGTCTTGGATGGCAATTAAATAATTATATGAAAACTTATCTAACAATTTTACTGACCCTATTGTTTCTGCCGATATTTGTATTTGCCGCAAACAACACGGTTGTTCATCCGGATGCAATTCTTACGGTTGGAACAGAAAGTGTCACTGTAAGTGGAAATGTTTCAAACTCTGAAGTTTTGTATATAGATGGAGATAATTCATTTGATGTATCTCTTAGTGAGGGACAATATATACAGATTACATCCTCAAATAAAAGAAATGTTTCAATAACAGAAATAGGTTCAATACGAATTGCAACTTCTGAATGTGGAGTGTCAAGCAGTATATTCAAAATAGAAAATCCGCAAGGAGGCGCTACTGCGACAACAACAATCACAGTCGCATCCTCTGGCACATGTACTAGTGGCGGTGGAGGAGGCGGAGGTGGTGGAGGAGGGGGAGGCGGAGGAGGTGGTTCGTACACATACGCGCCACAGACAACTGCTCCTACTCCGACAACAACGACCGCACCTACAACAACGACTGCTCCGACAACAACAGGGACAGCTCCAGTTTCATTAGGAGCAACATTCACAAGTTTAATGACACAGGGAACGACAAATTCAGATGTTAAACAACTCCAGTCAATACTAAACTCTGACCCAGATACTGTAATATCCCAGACGGGTGCAGGTTCTCCCGGAAACGAAACTGAATACTTTGGTTTACTCACAATGAAAGCTGTTCAAAAATTCCAAGAGAAATATGGAATTGCAAATCCCGGAGATCCCGGATATGGACTTGTTGGCCCTAAAACAAGGACTAAATTGAATGAATTGATGGGTTCTGCTCCGACAACAACGACCGCACCTACAACCACGACTGCGCCTACAACAACAGGGACAGCTCCAACGACCCCTATAACAGAAACAGAAGCAAAAGCACAGTTGGAATCTTTGCAGGCACAACTTCAGAAAATGTTAGAAGAATTAAAAGTTATGCAGGGACAATAATTTTTCTCTAAAAATTAAAGTTAAAAAACACAACTGCTTTTGGCGGTTGTGTTTTTCGTGTTTTTTTAAACTTCGGCTCCACTTAGAAACTGAGTTTTCAAACCTGCTATTCTAATGTTCTTAAGAACATTAGAATAGCAAAAAGACGGGAAAGACATCACAAATTGCAAGAACCGTTCTTAAATGTTATATTGATAATATCAAACAATTATTTTATGGAACAAGAAAATTTATTAAATACCCCAAAGGAACCAAACAAGAATTTTACTTATATATTAATTTTAGTATCAGTAGTTATTATTGCTGGTTATTTTTTATATATAAATTTTTATAAAACAGATATCCCTATTGAAGACAACTCATCCACAAATGTTTTAAACAATAATCAAGCAACCAGCATCTCAGAAAACAATAGTGCGGATAAAAAAATAGGGGAAGTGTTTTTAAAGGAAGGACAATCTTATGAATATGTTGGAGTTGATAAAGAACTTCTAGCAAGTACCCCGATTCCAAATTTGAATAGAAAAATTCCAGATACGGCGTCTGAAAATATAAAAGGGAATATAATATCTATTTCTGAATCACTCAAAACCGATAGTAAGAGTTTTGATTTGTGGATAAATTTAGGTTTATATAGAAAATTGGTGGGGGATTATGAAGGAGCAAGACAGGCGTGGGAATATGCAAGTATTTTAAGACCAAGATTTTCTCTTTCGTTTCTAAATCTAGCGAACTTATACGGATATTACATAAAAGATTCAAAAAAAGCAGAAAGTAATTTTTTAAAGGCAATTGAAGCGGAGCCAACTGAGACATATTCTTATGTGGCTATGGCTAATTTTTATGTTGAAGTTTTGAACGACAAAAACAAAGCGATTGATATAATTAAAGAGGGGATTAAAAACAATCCAAAAGTTGAAGAATTAAAACAAATTTTAATTGAGTTTGAGCAAAAATGAATCCCCACACCAATCTTAATTTCGTTAAAATAAATTGGTTGGGAAAATAATAAAAAGGTGAATATTTTGAATAAACAAATGAAACAAATTAGGTCAATATTATTAAAATTAAAATTGGTGTAGGGATGAAAAGGTTATTTAACAAAACATTTTTTAAATTTTTGTTTGGGTTTATTGCAGTCATTGGTGTCAGTATTATTTTGATGCTTCTAATAAATTATTTTGGCAAATAATTATTTAACACTCGCATCACTAATTAAAAACATAAAAATAATGGCTTTATTAAGCCATTAAAAAAGTTGAAAGGATGAACCTCTCAACTTTTTTTATTTTTTATCTTAACCAAATATTTTCTCAATAACTTCTTTTACATCACCTCCGTCAGCTTTTCCTTTCAGCTCTTTCATAACGGCACCTATTAAAATTCCCATTTTTGATTTATCTACGATACCCATTCCTTCTTTTTTTGCCAAAACAACTTTTTTAATATCTTCTTTTGACATTGTTTCGGGTAAATATTTTTCCAAAATTTTTAATTCGGCCTCTTCCTTTGATGCCAAATCTTCTCTCTTGCCAGCACGGAATTGTTCAATAGAATCTTTTCTTTGTTTTACAAGCCTTCTCACAACACCTAAAGCATCTTCATCTGGTAAAATTTCACTCGGCTTTCTTTTTGTTGAGACAAGCTCGTTTGTAAAAGCAGATAACATTCCACGCAAAACAGAAAGACGCAATTCTTCCCGTGCCCTCATGGCGTTCCTTATTTGTTCTTGAATTTGTTCATGTAACATATTTTTTTATTTAAATATTAAAATACTTAGTAATGTTATCACACCACAAAAACTTATTTCAAGGTATATTCTTAATCTGTTATAATTAAGAGATAAAAATGAAGGAAACAAGTCATACAATAAAATGGTATCAAATTGAGCCAAAACAGTTAGAAATCCATTTAAGCACGGATTTCACTAAAGGGCTCTCGTCAAAAAGGGTCCAAGATGTCCAAATTAGATATGGAAAAAATATAATAACCAAGAAAAAAGATCTTGGTTTATTTGGTAGATTTTTAAAACAATTTAAAAATCCATTAGTTATAATTCTTTTAATAGCGGGTATTATAACTATATTTTTGAATGAATTTGTTAATTCAACTGTAATTTTTTTGGCGATGTTTGTTAATGTCGTGATAGGAACTCTTCAAGAAGAAAAAGCAAACAGAGCCTTTGATAAATTAAACAAACTTCAACAAAAATACGCAACAGTCATAAGAGACGGAAAAAGAAAAGTTATTGAATCTAAAGAAATAACACTAGGAGACATAGTAATAATTGAATCGGGGATGAGTATTCCGGCTGATATAAGAATTTTAGAAAGCAACGATCTTGAAGTAAATGAGTCTGTTTTAACTGGTGAGTGGGTGAGTGTAAAAAAATATTCTGAAACAATCAAAAAAAATGTACCAATAAATGAACAGAATAATATGGTGTGGATGAGTACTTTAGTTTCTTCAGGACACGGAGTCGGTTTGGTTGTAGAAATAGGAAACAACACGCAGTTGGGGGATATTACAAAATCTTTATCTGAAGGTTCTGAAATAAAAACCACAATACAGAAAAATATAAAAAAACTTACAATTTTTATTTCATACATTGCAATTATTTTGATTGCGGTTATTTTAGTTTTAGGTGTTTTAAAAGATCAGCCGTTGATGGATATTTTGCTTCTTTCTTTAGCTATAGCTGTCAGTATCGTGCCGGAAGGATTACCTGCGGCGATGACGGTGGTTTTGGCTATAGGTATGGAAAAAATTTTAAAAGCTGGTGGATTAGTAAAAAATATTCTCACAGCTGAAACACTCGGGAGTACGACGACTATACTAACTGATAAAACTGGGACCCTAACTGAAGCTAAAATGAAAGCAACGGACTTAATAACTTTAGACTTTTTACAAAAGAACGAAAGCAAAGAAAATATTGAACTTTCCCAAAAAAAACTTTTAAAAATGGCAGTTTTGTCCTCTGATGCATTTATAGAAGAAAAAGAAAACGGAGAAGAAGAAATTATTATTCACGGAAGGCCGGCAGAAAAGGCGATAGTTCTTGAAGGACTAGAAAGGGGAATAAGTCAAAGGGAACTTGATGAAAAAAATAATAGGGTTGATTTTTATGCCTTTAATTCAGAAAATGGTTTTGCCTCTTCTTTAAACGAATGCACAGAAATCTCACAAAACAGAATTTATTTTAGTGGTTCGCCTGAATCTCTGCTTAATCAGTCCACTTTTGTTTTAGAAAAAGATAATATAGAAAGTTTTTCTGATGAAAGAAAAAATCTTTTCATTAACAAACAGAAGAAGAAAAGTAGGGAAGGTGTGAGATTTATAGGAATTGCGTATAAAGACACAGGCTTTAAAAAAATACCACGTGATGGGAATCTGGTGGATAAAAAAGAAATAAAAGATCTTGTATTTGTTGGAATAATTGGGTTAAGCGACCCAGTAAGGTCAGATGTTAAAACTTATATGAAAGAAGCTAAAAGTGCAGGAACTAGAATAATTATGTTGACCGGAGATAATCAAGAGACGGCTTTAAAGATAGCAAAAGATTCTGGGATTGTTGAAAAAGACGAAAGAGTTATTCTTGGAGTTGAGATAGAAAAATATAATGATGAAGAATTATTAAAAATTCTAAAAGAAAATAATATATTTGCGAGAGTATTGCCGTCACAAAAATTGAGAATAGTAAAAATTTTACGAAATGATGGAGAAATAGTCGCAATGACTGGAGATGGAATTAATGATGCACCCGCATTGCAAAACGCGGACATAGGAATTGCTGTCGGGTCTGGTACCGAAGTTGCAAAAGAGGCATCTGACCTTATTTTATTAAATGATAGTTTCTCAATAATAATAAAGGCAATTGAGGAGGGCAGACGTATAATAGATAATTTGAAAAAAATTATTTTACACCTGACTTCTGTGAACTTTGGAGAAGTATTTTTAATTATGGGTTCTTTGGTTTTTGCAGCTCCATTACCAATTTTACCGGCCCAGATTTTGTGGATAAATATTATTGGAGAGGGCATATTGAATTTTTCTTTTGCCTTTGAACCTGCAGAGAAAGATATAATGAAAAGAAATCCAAATCTTCATAATTCCAATAGTTTAATAAGTCCTGACATAAAAAAGATGATATTTGCTACTGGTATTATAACCGGCCTTTTCACACTTCTTCTTTTTGTAGCTCTAAAATCAATCCAAGTACCGATAGAAGAATTAAGAACGATTATGTTTATAACTCTTTCTCTGGATTCAATCTTGTTTTCTTTTTCTATAAAAAATTTAAAAAAACCAATATGGAAAATAAATCTCTTTTCAAACACATTTTTAAATTCTGCCTTGGTTATTAGCATACTTGCTCTTTCCGGGGTTTTTCTCATACCTTTTTTGAGAGATCTTCTTCAATTGACTATTTTAAATAGGTTTGATTTGGCGGTGATTTTATTGGTAGCAATATTTAATTTATTTACAATAGAACTAGCGAAGTATTTTATATTTTGGAGAAAGACAGGCAAAAGTGATATATTTAATATATGGAAACGATACTCACAATAATTCTTATTCTGATGATTCTTTTGAACGGAGGGCTTATTTGGTATTTTGTCTTTAGAAAGAAGCCTGATGATAAAAAGGAGAACGAAAATCAAGGGTTTTTGCTTTTACAAAACCAATTGAATAGTCTCGTTAATTCAATTGATAACAAATTAGGCGAATCTTCAAAAATTGTAAATGATTCAATAAAAACTCAATTTGGAGAATCCCAAAGGCTTGTAGAAAATATTACGGGGAAACTTTCAAATCTCGCAAGAGAAATGACAGAGATAAAAGAAACCAACAAACAAGTTTTTGATATGACAGAGCAATTACAAAATTTGGAAAAAGTTTTAACTAATCAAAAACAAAGAGGAAATCTTGGCGAAGCAGGTCTTGAATTAATTTTAAACAACATTCTTCCACCAACTGCTTATGAATTTCAATATAAGTTTAACAATGGCGACATTGTGGACGCGATTATAAAAACAAAAGATGGGATTATTTGTGTTGACGCTAAGTTTTCACTTGATAACTACAACCGTGTGGTGAATGAAGATAATCCAGACAAAAAAACTGAACTTGAAAAAGAATTTAAAAATGATTTAAAAAAGAGAATTGACGAAACAGCAAAATATATAAAACCAGAAGAGGGGACACTTCCTTTTGCAATAATGTACATTCCAGCAGAGGGAATTTATTATGACTTAATTGTTAATAAAGTTGGTGCGCTTAAAGTAAACACAAGAAGTTTGATTGAGTATGCTTATAAAGATAAAAAGGTGATAATAGTATCGCCAACGACATTTGTTGCCTATTTAAATACAATTTTACAAGGATTTAGGGCTTTTAAGGTGGAGGAATCGGCAAAAAGTATAATTAAAAATGTTGAAGAATTGCAGAGACACTTAAAAGCCTATGATGATTATCATATAAAGCTCGGCACTTCACTTGCAACAACCGTAAATCATTTTAATTTTTCAAGAAAGGAACTCAAAAAAATTGATAAGGATGTTTTGAAAATTACGGGTAGTGAAATAGGAATTGAGCAACTTGCAATTGATAAACCGGAAAGGGAGGAATGATATAAATTTAAAATTTAAATATCAAAAATCAAAATTATATAATAAAATCACATATACGCCATGGCGTATATGTGATTTTATAAGTATAAAAACCATTCCCTTATTTAGCTAAATAAGGGAATGGTTTTTTGTAGCTTCTTTTATTGAGTAATTGAGTAAACGTGGTTTTTATGCTAATATTTTTGTCGTTGATTTCTAATATCGCGGGGTGGAGAAGTAGTATCTCGTCGGGCTCATAACCCGGAGACATCGGTGCAATTCCGATCCCCGCAACAATCAAATAAAAACATCGTCCTTCGGACGGTGTTTTTGTATAGATTCTGCTTTCTCCTCTCCAATGTGTCGGGGGTGGGATTCGAACCCACGATCTGTCGCGTATGAGACGACCGCTTTGAACCAACTGAGCTACCCCGACAATTTTTTACTGATGTTAATAAAGGATATTATATTTTTGTCCGAATTTCAAATATCCTTTATTTTCGATATTTCCTGCAAATAATTTACTCACAGATAGTGGTTAGTATAATGTCCTGTCATATGATATTATATAATAAACGAATTTTAATATAATTTAAACATCATTTTTTGTTAATGTTAAAAATATGCCAATATACAAAAAATTTAATAAGGACTTTTTTAAAAAATGGACCCCAGAAATGTCATACGTTTTGGGTTTTTTTATGGCAGATGGCTCTATAACAATTAATCCAAGAGGGTCAGAATATTTTGCAATTCAAATTATTGATAAAGATATTCTTGAAAAAATTAAAAAAATTATGAAATCAGAACATAAAATTACGAAAAGAATTAGAAAACCCACCGAACAACCAATTTACAGAATACAGATAGGAAGTAAAGAAATGTGTGAAGATTTAAGAAAACTAGGAGTAAAAGAATTAAAAACAAAAACGATGAGACTACCAAATATTCCAGATAAGTATTTTGGAGATTTTGTAAGAGGTTATTTTGACGGAGACGGTAATGTTTGGGTCGGTCAGATTCATAAAGATAGAAAAAAGTGTATGTTTGCAATTCGTACTGTTTTTGTATCTTGCTCACATAATTTTTTAGAAGATTTAAAAAACAGATTACATAAATTTGAATTAAATAATGGAAGTTTTTATGGATCAAATAGAGCATATAGAATTCAATATAGTATTAAAAATTCAGTATTGTTATACCATTTAATGTATGATAATCTAAAAAGTGATTTATTTTTAAGTAGAAAAAAAAATACTTTTGATAAATATTTAAAAATGCAGTCGTAGCTCAACTGGTTAGAGCACCCGCTTGTCACGCGGGAGGTTGCGGGTTCAAGTCCCGTCGACTGCGCATAATCAAAAATCATCAGCTTACGGATGATTTTTGTGTTTTAAAACTCTCAGAAAAATTTTGAAAATATGATATTATTTGTTTAAAATATGCCGTTGTAGCTTAGCTTGCCCCGCCAGAGCCGATGTAGCTCAGTTGGTAGAGTAACTCCATGGTAAGGAGTAGGTCGCCAGTTCAATCCTGGCCATCGGCTCTGGCGGGGTGAAGTAAAGCACTGTCTTGGTAAGACAGAGAGCGTGGGTCCGATTCCCACCAACGGCTCTTGTCAAGACAGTTTGATAATAGAAAATTTTTCTAATATACGACCATTTCTTAAATTGGCATTGGTCTGTAAATTTTGTATAATTAATATATGTCAATGCCCAAGAAATCTAGAAACAAATGTTTATTTTGTAGTAAGGAAACAGCACGTGCAGGATATAAATATTGCAGTAATAAATGTCAAAATAAATATCAGCGTGATTTTTATTTAAAAAAATGGAAAGAAGGGGAGGTAAATGGATTGCAAAGTTTAGGTATTGTTTCTACTTCTATAAAAATTTATTTACGTGAAAAGTATAACAATAAATGCTGTTTATGCGGTTGGTCAAAAATCAATAAAAAGACTGGATTAGTTCCGTTAGTTGCTGATCATATTGATGGTAATTGGCGTAATAATGTTGAAAATAATTTGAGGCTCATTTGTCCTAACTGCGATTCTCTAACTCCAACATATTCTGGTTCTAATAGGGGGAATGGTAGAAAAAATAGATCTTTAAGCAATAGAGCAAAAGAAGGTAAATTATTATCTAAAAATAAGCCGAAATAGTTCAGTGGTAGAACACTACTTTCGTAAAGTAGGAACGCGAGTTCGATTCTCGCCTTCGGCTCAAAAGTCATAAAATCACAAAAACATCCCAGTTAAATGTGCCACGCACTTATTTAACGGGACAAGTAAAAACATAAAATCACGAAAACAAAAACAATGAAAAATGTATATATAATTCACGGATGGGACGGAAGTCCAAAAGAACCAATGTTAAATTGGTTAAAAAAAGAGTTAGAAGATAGAAACTATAATGTTGTTGCACCAGAAATGCCAAATCCAGGAGAACCTGAAATAAAAGCATGGATTAAAAAATTAAATGAAGTTTTACATACAAACGACAACAATATTTTTATTGGTCATAGCGTTGGATGTCAGGGAGTACTTAGATATTTAGAACAAGCCCCAGAAAAAATAAATGTATTGGGAATACTTCTAATTGCACCATGGATGGAATTGGATGAAGAAACAATTAAAGAGGAAGGAGAAGAAGTTATAGAAATTGCTAAACCATGGATGGAAACACCGATTAATTTCAAAAAAATAAAGTCAAAAACAAAAAATATAACTGCAATTTTTTCTGATGACGATTATTTCGTTCCGCTTTCTCAAAAAGATTTGTTTGAGAAAGAATTAGATGCAAAAATAATTGTTGAACATAATATGGGACACTTTTCACCAGCCGACAACGTAGATAAATTAGATTCAGCTTTAAATTCTGTTTTAGAAATGAAATAAAAATGGATGAAAAAAATAAAAAAAACATAGAATTAGAAATTAAAAAAATTGAAACAGAAATGTCCCAAGCTGACTTTTGGAATGACAAACAAAAAGCGCAGGAAAGAATAAAAAAAATGGAGGAACTAAAAATGCAAATGGAAGGTGTCGGGAAATATGACAAAGGTAATGCAGTCATAACAATTTTTTCTGGAGCGGGTGGGGACGATTCAGAAGATTTTTCACGAATGCTTCTTGAAATGTATTTAAAATTTTCTCAAAAAAAGGGATGGGGAACTAAAATAATAAATAAAAATGAAAACGACAATGGTGATTATAGAAATATAACATTTGAAATTCAAGGTAAAAATGCTTATGGGACTCTAAAAAACGAATCAGGGGTTCATCGCCTGGTAAGAATATCTCCATTTAATGCGAACGGGAAAAGACAGACATCTTTTTCAATGGTTGAAGTTGTACCGGAAATACAAAAGACATCAGAAGTTGACATGAAAGACGAAGAATTGGATATAAGTTTTACAAGGTCTGGAGGACCTGGGGGACAAAATGTAAATAAGCGCGAGACAGCTGTTCGTATAGTTCATATTCCAACAAAAATATCAGTTCACGCAGATTCTGAAAGATCACAAGAGCACAATAAACAGAAAGCGCTGGAAATTTTAGCAGGAAAATTGTATTATTTTAGGGAAGCGGAAAGAAAAAGAAAAGAGGAAGGGCTTTCTGTAAGTAAAACCACAGAAAATGAATGGGGGAGTCAAATAAGGTCTTATGTTTTACATCCATATAAATTGGTAAAAGACCACAGGACTAGTGTTGAAATAAGAGACGTAGAAAAGGTACTAAATGGTGACATAGATGAATTTATAGAAGCAGAAAAAAATCTTTAATAAAAAAATGACAGAAAAATCATCTGGAGATCAAATAAAATCAAATTCAAAAGGCAAAAAAAACATAATACACTTTGATAATATAAAAAAAGTGTATTCTGGAAATTCCATTGCCCTTGATGGCGTTACCTTGGATATAGGAGAAAATGAATTTGTTTCTATAGTAGGACATTCCGGTGCCGGGAAAACAACATTGTTGAGAATGCTTTTGGCGGAGGAAAGACCAACCGACGGCAAGGTTTATTTTAATGAATTAGATGTCCATTCTTTAAGCAGAAAAAGTATAACTGATTTTAGAAGAAAGATAGGAATGGTTTTTCAAGACTTTCGTTTAATACCAACAAAGACAGCCTATGAAAATGTTGCTTTTGCAATGGAGGCTTGTGGGAGAGACGACAGAGAAATTGAATTAGACGTTCCTCACGTTCTTGATTTGGTTGATTTGGGAAATAAAATCTGGAATTTTCCGAGCCAGCTTTCAGGAGGAGAAAAACAAAGATTGGCCATAGCGCGTGCGATTGTTAATCAGCCGGAAGTTTTAATAGCAGATGAACCGACTGGAAACCTAGACCCAGTAAATACACACGAAATAGCACAAATTTTGAAAAGAATAAACGACATAGGAACTACGGTTATATTAACGACGCACAATAAGGGGGTAATAGATTCAATAAATGGTAGAGTTATTACTCTTGAAAATGGTAAAATAATAAGGGACGCTGAGAATGGGAAATATATAATATAAGAAATAATAAATATCTAATAACTAATTCCTAATGAAATTTCTGAATTTTAAAAATTAGAAATTAGAAATTAGAAATTAAAAATTTAAAAAATTCAGAGAATTTTTTTGATATGTTCTGGATAAACACAAAAAGAATAATGAGATATGGGTTTATAAACTTTTGGAGAAATGGTTTTGTTACTCTTGCATCAGTTTTAGTAATGACCGTCACGCTTTTCATTATAGGCTCCCTCATCTTTTTAGGAGCAATCCTAGACTCATCACTAAATCAAATAAAAAATAAAGTTGATATAAATGTTTATTTTAATACAACAGCTAAAGAAGAAAATATATTATCTTTAAAATCTTCCCTTGAACAATTACCAGAGGTTCTTTCCGTTGACTATATTTCAAAAGAACAGTCTGTAGAAGATTTTAAAAAAAGACATGAGAATGATCAGTTAATTTTACAAGCGCTTGAAGAATTAAGTGAAAATCCTCTCGGCGCGCATTTTAATATTAGAGCAAAAGACACATCCCAATATGAAAGCATAGCTACGTTTCTTGAAAATTATCAAACATCTTCTAACGACGGGATTGTTGATAAAGTAAACTTCTTTCAAAATGAAGTCGCTATAAATAAACTTTCAAAAATTATATCTTCAATTGATAAATTGAGTTTCGCTACGGTTTTGGTGTTTATGTTTATTTCAATTCTTATAATATTTAATACAATTCGTCTTGCCATTTATACTTCAAGAGAAGAGATTTCTGTTATGAAACTCGTTGGAGCTGGGAATGCTTATGTAAGAGGCCCGTTTGTAGTTGAAGGAATTATGTATGGAATAGTTTCGGCTCTTCTATCTCTCATTATATTTTATCCAGCTACAATTTGGTCAGCGCCACTAACAGAAAGTTTTTTTGGCGGAGCAAATGTTTTTGATTACTATGTAAATAATTTTGCTCAGATATTTGTTGTATTAGTTTTGACGGGAATTGTGTTAGGAGGAGTTTCCAGCTATCTTGCAGTTAAAAAATATTTAAAAGTTTAATTTTCAAATCAGTCCCGTTTTTACCCTGTTAAATAAAATTTGACAGAATATCAAATTTTAATTTTAAATATCTGTATATAAAAAATTTAAACATTATTTTTATATCTAAAATGTTAACAAGAAATACATATTATTTTTTTATTTAAAATTATTTAACAGGGTGAATAATGGCAAAAAGAAATAACCACAAATACATATTCGTTTTGGGTGGGGTTATGTCTGGAATAGGAAAGGGCATAACAACCTCCTCAATAGGAACCATTCTTCAAGCGAGAGGGTTTAGAGTAAATCTTATAAAAATTGACCCTTATTTGAACGTTGATGCTGGAACGATGAATCCAACCGAACATGGAGAAGTTTTTGTGTCTGATTCTGGTATGGAATCAGACCAAGACATAGGAAACTATGAAAGGTTTACAGAAGTAAATTCTTCAAACGACGACTATATAACTAGTGGAATGGTATATAAATATGTAATAGAGAAAGAAAGGAATTTGGGGTACAAAGGAAAATGTGTAGAGGCAGTTCCAGATATAATTAATGAAATAATAAGAAGAATAAAAATATCGGAGCAAGAAAATCGTTCCGATATATCAATAATAGAAATTGGAGGAACAATTGGAGATTATCAAAATGTTTTATTTATAGAAGCTGGGCGAACTCTTAAATTAAAAAAACCAAGAAATGTTTTGTTTGTTTTGGTTAGTTATTTACCAATCCCCAACAAAATAGGAGAGATGAAAACTAGACCGACGAGAATTGCCTCGCAGACATTAAACTCCTATGGAGTTCAGACTGATTTTATAATAGCTAGAAGTGATGTTAAATTAGACAAAAAGAGAAAGGAAAAATTAGCAATATCTTGTAGCGTTCCTGTTTCAAACGTTATTTCGGCTCCAGATATAGAAAGCATTTATGATGTCCCAATAAATTTTGAGGAAGACAGAATAGGAAATAAATTATTAAAAGCGCTCGGTTTAAAGACAAAAGGAAGGGCTGATTTGAAAAAATGGGAGGAATTTGTTTCTAAAAGTAAAAATACAAAAACAGAGTTAAATATAGCAATTGCAGGAAAATATTTTGATACAGGAAGTTTTGTTCTTTCTGATTCGTACATATCAGTAATTGAGGCTATCAAAATTTCAGCATATCATTTTGGGGCAAAGCCAAAACTTACATGGTTAAATTCAAAAGATTTTGATAAAGCAAATAAAAAATTAAAAGATTTAAAAAAATTTGATGGGATAATTGTTCCAGGGGGGTTTGGAGAGACAGGAGTTGAAGGGAAAATAAATATAATAAAATTTGCTCGTGGAAATAAAATACCTTTTTTTGGTCTTTGTTATGGAATGCAACTCGCCATTGTTGAATATTCAAGAAATATTCTTGGTTTAGCCGATGCCAATACCGTTGAAATTAATCCAAATACAAATAATCCCGTAATTGATGTTATGCCAGACCAAAAGAAAAAAATAGAAGAAAAAAATTATGGTGGGAGCATGAGACTTGGGGCATACACAGCAATTTTAAAGGAAGGAACAATAGCAAAAAAATCTTACGGACTTGATGAAATAAGCGAAAGACACAGACATAGATATGAGGTTAATCCAGATTATATTGAAAGATTAGAAGAAAAGGGAATTATATTTTCAGGAAAATCTCCGGATGGAAAGCTGATGGAAATAATGGAATTACCACAAAATAAACATCCATTTTTCTTAGGCACACAATTTCACCCAGAATTTAAAGCACGACCCCTCTCTCCACATCCATTATTTTCTGGATTTATAAAAGCGTGTTTGAAGAACAGGAGACAATAGTTTCTAGTTTCTAGTTTCTAGTTTCTAGGTTCTAGTCACTGGTTACTAAATTTTACAGGTATTTCTACAGAAGAATCATTTTCAGGCAATCCGGATGGATTGTCTCTTTTTAATATTAAAGCTCCATTTTTACCAAAGTCGGTTTTTGAAGCTATTTCTGGTTTTTTAAATTCAAGAACTCCTTCAAAATTAACAAAATCTTCGGTCATCCAATCATCCATTGCCTGTATGTGTCCCTGTGCAATTATTAAACCATCCCAATCTACGAGAACAACAGGTGCAACTGATTCAAAAAACCAATATCCTCGCGCTTCACCTTTAATACTCAATGGGGAAGAAATTAAATCATTTGGTTGTGGATACTCAACTCTAATCAACGGGTTTATTTCTGACGGAAGAGGTTCGTTATTTGTTGGCGAAACAAATATAAAACAACCCAAAATAATTAGAACCCCGATAATAAGTATAATTTTAAGGTATTTTTTCATATGATTTTAATTTTGCTTGGGTGCTTGTATTGTAATATAAAAATGATATCATAGTATTAGATAAAGTTTTTTCTCCTTGGTTGGTTTATTACACACACAGCCATACCTCTTTCTTTTTCGGTCGGCATCTCCTCTGGTTGGAAGCGCGTTAAGTTCTTGGCGCGCTTCCTTTTATTTTATTGTTGAAAAAAGATACTTATAAATGTAAACTTAATTTGTATTGCGGGATCGTCTAATGGTAGGACACATGCCTCTGGAGCATGTTATCTTGGTTCGAGTCCAGGTCCCGCAGCAATTTTAGTTAGTGTTTGTATCTTTGCATTTTATGAATATATAACCTATTTATAGGTTTCTCAAACAAATCATTAAAAACCGTTATGTATTTAATACTAGATAATTTAATACCAATTTCTTTATTTCAGATTCTACTCGCTTTTTTTCTATTAAGAATTTCAGGTGAAATAGGAAAATTATCACTTCCATTTGGGTATGCTAGTTTGACCAGGATAGATGTTTCTGGGAATATTTCATTTAATTTATTCTTTAGAATACTTTTTGTTCCAGTATCATTAGCGATTGTATCGATTTTACTTTATTGGCTGAATCTTGATTTCTTAATAAAAAATATATGGATAGTATCAATTTGGTATTTTTTATTTCAATTCATTTATACCATAAGCAAAATTTCTTACGTTAATCTCTGGTTGTATTTTATTAGTGTAATAAATTATGTACTAATTTCTTATTTCCTATACAAATATAGTCTTTCACAGGGGTTGGATGCAATTATTCCAAGTTTTAATGATATACGTACTGAAATGTGGATTATAGTTGCACTGTTTTTTTATGAACTATGTAAAAATTTTGATTTAAAACCTAAACGTGAAAATTTTAATAAAAAACTTGAAAATAAATACTTACAATTAAATACCAAATACAAATATCTTTTAAATAAAATTTTTTTAGAAGAAAAAATTCTTAACGATATATTATTTTCAATAATGATTTTTGAGGATCTGAATCGTCCAAAGTTGTTAAGAATTATTGAAAAATTACTTTTTAAAATAGGAATTATCAAAACCACAGGAATAATGCAAATTAAAAGTGGTAAATATTTAAACGATGAAGAAAGTATAAAATTAGCTCAAGAAAAAATTACTAAATTTTTTAACAAAAACAAAATATTATATAAATCTGAGGTGGAGTATGAATTGGTGGGTAAAATTTTAGTTGATTATAACCCAGATGCTTACTATAGAGACGAAGTTAGATACCTGTATTTTCAAGTATCTAATGTTAGCAGATTTTTTGAAGAGGAAAGATTTTCAAAATCCAATGAAATAGTTGATGATATTAAGGTGACTGATATAAATGAATTTAAATTTCGAATTAAAGAATTGATTACACAAATTAATATTATAAACAAAGAAACTAATTTACCATTTAAAATAATAATTAAAGAGAAAAAAGTAAAGAAAAAGAATAACTAATCATGTGTTAATTTTCAATAAATTTAAATCTTGATAATTTAATAAATTCGTGGTAATATTTACAGATGAAGGCTAAGAAACATGATGATACGGCTGTAAATTTTATTGAAGTATCTCCATCTGAATTTGTTCAAGAATACAATAAAAATATTCCAGATGCTTTTCCGCACGTCTCTCTTAAGATATTAGAGAAATTCAAAAAAGCATATCCGGCACTTTTTAAAGATAATAGTGAATGGACGAACGACAGGCATCGTAAAAAATTAATGGACTGGCTTGTTTCCAATCACGAGGAGTAAAAGGTTGAATTTTAGGGATTTTATAAAATAAATATTGTTAATAATAAAAAACAAATAAATTATGGATCCCGTTAGAAACCGCGGTCACGGTTTAAAAACGGGGATTATAATGATGAGAAACATAGTATTACAAATTTAATTAAGCAGAGTGCGGTTGACCGCGACCTGCTTCTAACGGGATGGAAAAATTTAATAGGGGTAGCAAATCTAATGGAGGGGATAGAAAATTTGACGGAAGAAGCTCTGGCGGAAGAGGTTTTGGTGATAGAAATGAAAGAAGTGGCGGAAGCAGAGGTTTTAATAAAGATAGATCGGACAAACCAGCAATGACTAAGGCGATATGTTCTGAATGTGGGAATGCATGTGAACTGCCATTTAAACCAACAGGAGATAAACCTGTTTTTTGCAGTGATTGTTTTAGAAACAAAGGCGGAAATTCAAATTCAAGTCAAGGTAGATTTGGTGGAAGGGATTCTGGCAGGTCTAAATTTGGAGAAAAAAGAATGTACCCAGCAGTATGTTCAGCTTGTGGAGAAAAGTGTGAGGTTCCATTTCAACCATCAAGCGACAAACCAATATATTGCAATAATTGTTTTGAAAAAAATGCTGATACCAAAAACAAAAATACAGACCAATTTCAAAAACAATTTGAAATACTTAATGTTAAATTGGATAAAATTTTAAAAAGTTTATCGTTAGAAATTTCAAAAGAAGTTGTTGATACAAAAAAATTAGTTAAAAAAACAGAAATATCTAAGATAAAAAAACCAGTAAAAAAGGTTTCAAAAAAGAAATAATACGGTTAATAAATAAAAAATACAAGGTTGTATAAAATTGCCAGTTTTTAAACTGGTGATTTTTGTTTGAATGCAAAATGTTAGTAGAATATACAAAATGTTATAATTAAATTATGGATCACGTGGCAATAATGAAAAAATCTTGGGGTTTTATCCCCAAAATACTATCTGGAGAAAAGACAATAGAATCTCGCTGGTATAAAAATAAATTGGCTCCTTGGGGGAAAATTCAAAAAAGTGATGAAGTTTATTTTAAAAACTCTGGGGAGTTGGTTAGTACTCAGGCCGTGGTCTCGAATTATACTCAATATTCCGATTTAACTCCCAAAAAGGTGGAAAAAATTCTGGACGAACATTATAAAGAAATAGGCATATCAAAAGAAGAAAAAAAAGATTTTTTTATAAAAATCAAAAATAAAAAATATTGTATTTTAATTTTTATAAAAAATCCACACGAAATAAAACCCTTTAATATAAATAAAAAGGGATTTGGTATGATGTCGGCGTGGATAAGCGTTGATAATATAGATAAACTTAAAAAGTAATATTTTAAACACAAAAATTTTCCCATCTATAAAGTGGATAACAACATTAACAAATTTAGGTTAATTTTTGTTAGAATGTAGGTATATGGAAGACACAAAAAAAATCAGCGGTAATGTCCTAATTATGGTCGTTATTTCTTTAATAGTCGGCTTAGTTGCCGGTTATTTTATTGGTTATTCAAATGGAGTTGCTAAAGGTGAGTTAAACATTCTTGAAGAGCAAAAACTTGAACAAGAAAAAGCCCTAGGAGAAATTCAGAAAGAAGCAAACCCATTTGTAAATCTTGAAGAAAAAGCGAATCCATTTAAGGACACATATACAAATCCCTTCGCTCAATAAAAAGTTTTTTAATTATTAAAAAGTTTAATAAAAATGGCACAATTGTGTTGTTTTGAATTGCTATGAACAAGACAAAATTTTTTTACACAACAATCTTCTTTATTTTTTTTATTTCACTATTCTTTGTTTTCAATAATGCAAACGCAGGCCCTCTTGATAATGTTTCGTATCCAATTCCAGAATTAGGTAATTGTGGCTCTGTTTCAGAGTGTATGACATTTTGTGATATTTCAGAAAACCAAATTGCTTGTATTGATTGGGCGGCAAGTAAAAAGATGGTTTCAGAAGGGGAAGCTAGAAAAGTCAGAGATATGAATAAAAAGGAAGAAGAATTTAAACCAGGACCGGGTGGTTGTATATCTCCGCGAGAATGTGATGCATATTGCAGAGTGGAAGAAAATCTTCGTGAATGTATGGATTATAGTGTAAGAAAGGGGTACATGCCTAAAGAAGAAGCCGATGGAATAATTGCTAAAACAGAAAAAGGCGGTCCTGGTGGATGTAAATCAAAAAGCGAATGTGAAAATTTTTGTAAAAATCCAGAAAATGCCGATGAATGTCTTTCTTTTGTAGTAGACGAAGGGAAAATAACAAAAGAAGAAGCTGAATTTATGAAAGAGAGAATGAAAGAAGGGTCAAAAAAACCAAAACGACCAGCACCAGAAGAAGAAGGAATTGATACTGAAAAAGTCCAAACAATCTTGAAAGAACAAACCGGACCGGGCGGGTGTACAAATATGGGAGAATGTCAGAAATATTGTATGGATTTTAACAATGCACAAGAATGTATGGAATTTGCCGTTAAACACCAAATAACAAAAACACCACAGGACCTTGAAAGAATAAAAAAAATTTCACAAATAAAATCAGGCCCCGGAGGATGTACAGGTCCTAACGAGTGTGATGCATTTTGTAGTAAAGAAGAAAACAGAGACGAATGTTTTAGATTTACAAAAGAAAATCAGTTGATGTCTGAAGAAGAAATCCAAAAGATGGAAAAGGAAATAGAAATAGTTAAAAAACTCAAAGGAGGAGAAATGGTTGGTCCCGGCGGATGCAAGGGTCCAGAAGAATGTAATGCATTTTGTAGCAATTCGTCAAACATAGAAGAATGTATTAATTTTAGTGGGCAACACGGAATGCTTAATAAAAACACGGTCCAACAAATGATGGGGAAAACACAAGAAGCAAGACAAAAATTAATGGAAGTTGAAGAATTTAAGAGATTTAAAGGAATGGAACAAAACGGTGAGTTTAAAAATGGAGTTCCTGGAGAATTTATGAAATTTGGTCCACCACCGGGTGGTTTTGAGAACAAAGAAATGATGCCACCTGAAGCAACACAGATGATGAAACCAGATGGATTTGTTCCACGAAGAGAAATGATACCGCAAGGTAATATGATTTTTCCTCCCCAAGATTTTCAAAAATACATGCCAGACGGAAGACAAGGAACAATGCCACCGGAAGGATTTTCTCCTCCGGAAGGTTTTGAAAAATTTATGCAACAATATCAAATACCACAAGAAGGAAATCAACCTTATCCAACAACACCTCCGAGTGGATCTTATCCACCCCCTCCTAGTGGAACATATCAAGCACCACCAAGTGGATCCTATTCACCTCCTCCTAGTGGAACATATCAAGCACCACCAAGTGGATCTTATCCACCTCCTCCTAGTGGAACATATCAAGCACCACCAGAAGGTTCTTACCCAACTCCAACGAACACAACAGGACCTTCCAGTTTTAATTCAAAAACTCTCATGGGCACAGTTTTAGAGGCTTTTTCCAGTTTGTTAGATAAAATAAATAAGTAATTTAAAAAAATTTTACTAAAAAGTAAAGACCCTTGTATTTAGTGCAAGAGTTTTACTTGTGGTAAAATGAGAATATATGAATCCCCACACTAATCTTAATTTCGTTTAAAAACGGGTTAGTTTATAAAATAGAGTAAGTGGCGGATTTTAATGTAAATAAAGAAATAGACTAGGTCAATATTATTAAAATTAAGATTAGTGTAGGGATGAAGTTAAAAGACGCAATATTTATAATTTTTAGTCTAAGTCTCGCGTTTGCGTTATTTTTTTTGACCGTTGGGAGTATTCACGCGCAAGAAATAAAACCAGAGTTAAATTTGGATTTTTTTTATAGTGAAACTTGTCCACATTGTATAGCTGAAAATGCTTTCTTAAACAAAATAGATGGAAAATATGAAGGTCTTACAATAAACAGATTTTTGATATCAGAAGAGAAAAATATTTCTCTGATGTACAAAACACTCCAAGATGCAAATAAATCAGAATATTTTGGGGTCGTTCCTCTCACATTTGTAGGAAAAGAATTTTTTGCGGGCTTTGATTCTGAAGATAAAATGGGTGTGGAAATTGAAAAATCAATTCAAAATCAATTACAAAAAGTTGAAATCAAAGAACAGAGGGGAAAAAATTTAAATTTACCAATTTTGGGTGAAATTAATATTCAAAATTATTCTTTACCCGCCTTGGCCGTGGTGTTGGGGACATTAGATGGAGTAAATGTTTGTTCTCTTGGGGCCCTTGTTTTGATTTTGGGTTTAGTTTTAAAGCTTCGTTCAAGAAAGAAAATATTTTTATTTGGCGGAACATATTTAATAATAACAGCCCTTGTTTATGGTGTATTAATAATCCTATGGAATAAACTTTTTGTTTTTCTTGGAGCCTATTTAAAAACAATTGAATTAGTAATAGGAGGAATTGGACTTATTGGTGGGGTATACTTTATAAAAGAATTTTTAAGAATAAGAAAACAGGGATTAGTATGTGAATCGTCTAATTCAAAAATCATTTCTTCTGCATCTCAAAAAATAAAAAATATATTTGATAAAAAAGGGATTTTTGGAATGCTTTTTGGAATAATTGTTTTTTCAGGGCTCGTAACGATTATTGAATTTCCTTGTTCAGCAGTCGTACCAGTATCTTTTGCAGGAATTTTGGCAGAAAAAGGAATATCAAATTTCTGGACTTTAATTTATATAGGAATGTTTATTTTATTTTATCTTTTAGATGAAATAGTAGTATTTGCCATAGCGGTTTATAAAATGGACATCTGGTTAACTTCGCCCAAGTTTACAAAATGGGCATCTCTAATAGAGGGTATAATTTTAATTGCCCTTGGTCTTTATTATATTATTAATTTTATTTAATCTGCGTAGATCTGCGTTTTTATTTGAGATAATCTGCGTTTCAATATGGAAAACAAAAAAACACTCATATTTTTTGTGATAGCGGTGGTTATAGTTTTGGGTTTAATAATTTTTTCAGATAAAAGTGATATTCCAGCACAAACCGGTGAAAAGGATATTCAAACAAACATAATTCAAACCACAAATGGTGAAGAATTTATAGTAGAACTTGATTCCAATCCCTCAACCGGTTATACGTGGGTTTATGATTTTGATAAAGAATATGTAACATTTATAGAAAAACTTAATAAAAAAACTTTCCCACAACAAATTGAAGGTGCCGAAATTGTTAGTGCCCCAATACAAGAAGTTTTTAAATTTAAAGTCCTAAAAACAGGGGAGACAAAAATAAATTTTTACTATCTACGCGAATGGGAAATAGATGTTGCTCCAATAGATCAAAAGGCATTTGATGTAATAATTAAATGAAAAAGCAACCAAAGTTGCTTTTTCATCCACAATATTTTGTTTTTTATTTAAAAAGCCACGATTAAAATCGTGGCTTTTTGATTTGTAAAAAAATGTTATTATTATAATGATGAATAACACGATTGAATCAATTAAAAAACACGTTAGAGCGGGAAATTATCTTTCAGTCGCTCAAATTTACTTGCAGGATAACTTTTTTTTAGAAAGAGAATTAAGGCCAGATGATATAAAACCACGATTGCTCGGGCATTGGGGGACTTGTCCAGGAATAAATTTTGTTTATGCAAATTTAAATGCGTTGGTTAAAAAATATTCCACAGATATTTTATTTATTGTGGGGACTGGTCACGGATTTCCAGCCGTTCAATCAAATCTTTTTATAGAAGGGACTTTAGGAAAATATTATTCACAAGCTGAACAAAATGAAAAAGGTCTCGCATATATTTCAAAAAATTTTTCTTGGCCTTATGGATTTCCAAGTCACAGCAATCCAGAGACGCCAGGAGTAATTTTGGAGGGAGGAGAGTTGGGTTATGCTCTTTCAACAGCTTACGGTTCGGTTTTAGATAATCCAGATTTAATAACATGTGCTCTTATAGGTGATGGGGAAGCAGAAACAGGGCCAACTGCAACCGCTTGGCATTTAAATAAATTTATATCTCCGAAAACAAACGGAGTTGTTTTACCCATTCTTCATCTTAACGGATACAAAATTTCAGGACCGACGGTTTTTGGGAGAATGTCAGATGAAGACCTTTTAAATCTTTTTAATGGTTATGGTTATGAACCTTTTATTGTTGATGGGTGGAATGACGAAGATGGTGTTTATGAAAAAATGTATGAAACTCTTGAAAATTGTTATAAAAAAATAAAACAAATTCAAAATCAAGCAAGGGGAGAAAAAGAAATTATCTCTCCAAGATTTCCTATGATAATTTTAAAAACACTTAAAGGTTGGACAGGTATAAAGGAATTGTATGGTCAAAAAATAGAAGGGAATTGTTTATCGCACCAAGTTGTTGGCCCAGATGCAAAAGAAAACCCAGAAACTCTTAAAACAATTGAAAATTGGTTGAGATCTTATAAATTCACTGAATTGTTTGATAAAAAGAATGGTTTTTGTAAAGAAATAAAAGAAATAATTCCAGATAAAAAATTAAGAATGGGGGATAGCAAATATTGTATGGGAGACGGGACAGAATACAAGGCATTAAAACTTCCAGATGTAGATAAGTTTAGTGAAGATTCTTCAACCCCGGGGACAATCGGGTCAAGTTCAATGAGAAGAGCCGGTTTGTATTTAAATGAGGTCTTTAAATTAAATGAAAAAAATAAAAATTTTCGTTTATTCTCTCCAGATGAAACATATTCAAACAAACTTGATGAAGTTTTTAAAACTACGGCAAGAGCTTTTGTCTGGCCAACGGAAAGTTGGGATAAAGATTTAAAACAAGATGGAAGAGTCATGGAAATGTTAAGTGAGCATTCTCTGCAGGGATTAATGCAAGGATATGTTTTGACAAAAAGACATGGAATCTTTGCTTCATATGAAGCGTTTATACAAATTGTTTCAAGTATGGCTGACCAATATGCAAAGTTTTTGAAGATAGCGAGAAAAACGAAATGGCGTGGAGATGTTTCCTCATTTAACTACATTTTAACCTCTTCTGGTTGGAGACAGGAACATAATGGTTTTTCACATCAAAACCCTGGATTTATAGATGATATGCTTCAAAGACAGGAGGACTTTGTAAATGTATATTTCCCACCAGACGGGAATAGCACACTCGCAGTTCTTGAAAAAATGATGTCTTCAAAAAATGAAATAAATATTTTAGTTGCTGGTAAAAAAGTTGAACCAAGATGGCTCACGCCAAAACTGGCAAAAAAGGAACTAGAAGACGGAATAATGATTTGGGATTTTGCGAGTGACGAAAATCCAGATATTGTTATTGCTTCAGTGGGGGACTATCTTACAACCGAAGCCCTTGCCTCTATCTCAATAATCAAAAAAGAATTATCTGAAGCAAAAATAAAATTTGTAAATATTATAGCAATGTCACCAACTGGAATTGGACCAACAGGAAAAATAGTTTCTCTAGAAGAATTTAATAAATATTTTACAAAAGATAAACCAGTAATTATAAATTTTCATGGTTATCCTCAATCAATAAAACAAATTCTGTTTGACTACGGAGTTGATTCAGATAGATTTTTAATCAGAGGTTATATTGAAAATGGTTCAACAACAACCCCATTTGATATGCACGTTAGAAACAAAACAGACAGATATAATTTAGCAATTGATGCATTTAGAAAATTAAGTCAAAAAGGAAATGTAGAAAAAGGAAAAGCAAACGAACTTATTAAAAAATATGAAAATAAATTGTTAGAACACACAGAATATATAAAAAAACATGGAGTAGACACTGATGAAATAGAAAACTGGAAATGGGAGTAAAAAAATGAACCAAGATAAAAAAACATTAATAATAAATACAGGAAGTGCTTCTAAAAGACACTCGCTTTATATTGGGGACAAAAAAGTTTCAAACTCTCATTTTGAAAAATGTTGTGATAATAAATTTAGTTTTTCTTTAACAATTGGAGAAGTAAAAGAAAAAAACGAAATAACTGAAAAAGATTTTTTTAATTCAACTGAATATTATTTGAATCTTTTGAAAGGGAAAAGTATTATAGAAAATGAAAAGGAGATAGAAACAATAGGAATTAGAATTGTAGCTCCCGGGAAATATTTTCTTGAGGATAAGGTTATAAACGAAGAATATCTAAGTGAATTAATAAGAGTTAAAGAGGGAGCGCCTCTTCATATAAATCCGGTAATTGAAGAAATAAAATATTTATATAAAAATTTCAATGCAACAATAGTTGGTATTTCTGATAGTAAATTTCATTTAAGTATTCAAGATAGATTCAGATATTACAGCATAAAAAAAGAAGACACTGAAAAATATGATATTCATAGATACGGCTATCATGGTATATCGGTTAGTTCAATAATCAGAAAAATGAGAGAAAATGGAGAAAAAATTCCTGAAAATTTAATTGTTTGTCATCTTGGAAGTGGGTCCAGCATTACAGCTGTAAAAAATGAGAAAAGTTTTAATACATCAATGGGTTTCACTCCACTAGAAGGACTCACGATGAGAACAAGAGTTGGGAATATAGATTCTGGGGCATTGATATATTTAGCAAAAAAGAAGGGTTTAAATTATGATGAATTAGAAAGTTATTTAAATAACGAATGCGGTTTATTTGGCCTAAGTAAGGAAGTAGACACAAGAAAAATTGTAAAGTTGGCCGGAGAAGGAGACAAAGGAGCAATACTTGCTCTAGATATTTATTCGGATGACATAAAAGAATTTATAGGTTCATATTTTGCCTTGCTCGGCGGTTTGGATATGTTAATCTTTTCCGGCGCTGTTGGTGAAGGGTCAAACATAATTCGTTCAAAGATATGTTCTAATATGGAACATTTAGGAATAAAAATTAACGAGGAAAAAAATAATAATACATTAGACATTGATGGATTTATAGACGATGAAACTCTGCCGGTCAAAGTGAGAGTGATAGTAACCGACGAAACAGACGAAATTTTTAAAAATACAAAAGAGGTTTTAAATAATGGAAAATAACACAAATAACACAAATAACACAAATAACACAGCGTGGAGTAATTTTTTTACCCTAATATTAGTTTTATTCATGATATTAAGTTTTATTGGACTTGTTGATACGACTTATCTAACAATACAACATTTGGAAAACGGTAGCGTTATATGTTTGATAATTCAAGGGTGTGATTTAGTATTAACAAGTGAATATTCAAAAATATTTGGTATTCCACTAGCTCTTTTGGGTGCCCTTTATTACTTTTTGATTTTTTCTCTTTCTGTTTTTTGTTTTAAAAAAAGAAAAGAAAATACTTTTAAATTTTTGTCTTTTTTTACAACAATAGGATTTGTTATATCTGTTTGGCTTGTTTATCTACAACTTTTTGTAATTAAATCTATTTGTAGTTATTGTATGGTTTCAGCTTTCACGTCCATTTCTTTGTTTATTTTTGGACTTATATTTTTAATAAATTTGAGAAAAAAGAATGGCAACCTTAGAAAACTTTAGAAAAAGAAAAAACAGAGTTATTACAATAGCCAGAACTCTAAATAAAATATTTCACGACGGAAGAGGAACTTCTTTGGGCTATAAAAATAATTGGGAATTGTTGGTCTCGGTTATTTTGTCTGCCCAATGTACGGACGAGAGAGTAAATATGGTTACCAAAAAATTGTTCAAGAAATATAAAAAATTAGATGATTATATTAATGCCAAGAAATCAAAATTTGAAAAAGATATAAAATCTACTGGATTTTACAAAAACAAAACAAACAATATTTTATCGGCGGCAAAAATGGTAAAAAAAGAGTTCAAGAGCAAAATCCCTGATAAGATGGAAGACTTAATAAAAATTCCGGGTGTTGGAAGAAAAACTGCCAATGTAATATTGAGTAATGTTTTTAATAAAACTGAAGGGATAGTTGTAGACACTCATGTTAGGAGGTTATCAATTAAATTTGGTCTAACTAACAACAAAAGTCCAGAAAAAATTGAGAAAGATTTGATGAATATTTTACCAAAGAAATATTGGAAAGATTTTTCTTTTAAACTTGTAAGATATGGTCAAGAAATATGTGGGGCTAGAAAGCACGATTGTAAAAATCATCCTTTAACAAAGATATATACAAAAGCAAATAAAATTTGGCCAAGGGCAAAATGAACGCAGATTCACCCCGCCAAAGGCGGGGTAAACGCAGATAAAAATTGCAGATTAACGCAGATGAAATAAGTGGATATTAGGTTTCTTGTTTTTTTGTTTTGGTGTAAACTATATAGGTAATCAAAATTGTATGAAGAAATTTATAACTGACAGACCTACAAGAATCGCGTTTTTATCGGGGTTCTTTAGCGTTGTTATAACCCTATTTAATATACTATTGAAAAAATAGTCTAATTTTAAGCAATTTTGTGCTTTTAATACCTATTTTTTGATAAAAATGCCTTTTAATTTAAAAAGGACTCTTGTGGTATAATTAAACATTATGATTTATTTATTTATTTTAATATTTATTATAGGTCTACTTTTTCTTTTTATAAGACAGGTAAACCAATACGAAAGAGGTGTAATGTTTGTTCTTGGTAGGTATAAAGGCATAAAACAACCAGGATGGAAGCTTGTTGTTCCGATATTCCAGAAACTAATAAGGGTAGACATAAGGATAAAAGCAGTTGATGTCCCAGAACAAAAGGCAATAACCAAAGATAACATTCCAGTTGGGGTTAATGCAGTTATTTATTACAAAGTGTCAGATGTTTCAAAGGCTATTCTGGAGGTTGAAAATTTTTTTCATGCGGTGTCTCAATTAGCCCAAACTACAATGAGGAACGTTGTTGGGGAAGTTGAATTAGACGAACTTCTCGGTCAAAGAGAAAAAGTTTCTGAAAAAATAAAAAATATAGTTAGTAAGGCAAGTGATGCATGGGGAATAAGAGTTGATGATGTTGAATTGAAAGATGTTGTTTTGCCTCCAGATATGGAAAGAATAATAGGGAAACAAGCAGAAGCAGAAAGAGAAAAAAGAGCTGTAATAATAAAAGCTGAAGGAGAAGTTATGTCTGCAAAAAATATGTCAAAAGCCGCACGAATACTCTCTGAATCTGAAGGGGCTCTTCATTTACGAACATTACAATCTATAAATGACATAAGTTCTGATAAATCAAACACGGTTGTTTTTGCAGTTCCCTTAGAAGTATTGAGAGCCTTTGAAAAATTTAATAAATCTGAAAATAAGGAAAAGTAATTATGAATGATGGAATAATACTAGGAAAAGATATTTTTGAATGGCTTTTAAGTTATGGTTATCCAATACTCATTTTTCTGTCAATAGTAGATACTACTTATGTTGGATTTTTTGCTGGAATACTTTCTTCTTGGGGCGTTTTTAATCCATTTATAATATGGGGTATATTTATTGTTGTGAGATTAATAACCGACTCAATCTTTTTTTATCTCGCAAAATCCGGCTCGTCTTTTTTAAGAAGATTTAAACTTTTTAGAAAGGTTTTGAAAAGAATAAACGAAAAAAAGAATGAAGGAGAAATAGAATGGGCGCCACTTTTTAAAGAACATATTTTTAAAACCCTCTTAATAACAAAACTAATTCCAATTCCCGGTCTTCCAGAAGTTATCATAATTGTTGGGGGAATTTTAAAAGCAAAATATAAAAAAGTTTTTTATGGAACAGTTATTGGGCAAGGAATATGGGCGGGGCTTGTTATTTTTCTTGGGTATGAATTCGGTGGAGTTATACAAAGCGCCAAACATTTAATAGACGTAATAGGATTTATAACGGTCCTAATAATTATCTTATTTATTTTATATTACAAATATGCTCGTTCTCGTATTAAAAACAGAGATTGGTTCAAAGAAATTTTTAATGGTACAAAATTGGAAAAATAAATTTGAGTTGAATGTTATAATATTCTTATGCAAAAAATTTTTATAGGAACAGATCACGCAGGATTTGAACTAAAAGAAAAACTAAAACCCTTTCTTGAAGAATTAGGATATAAAGTTGTTGATAAGGGAGCTTTTATTTATGACGAGAAAGATGATTACCCAAATTTCATTTCTCTTGTTGCAGAAGAAGTATCAAAAGACCAAAAAAATTCTAAAGGAATAATTCTTGGTGGGTCTGGGCAAGGAGAAGCGATGATATCGGATAGATTTAGTAATGTAAGAACAGCTGTTTATTATGGTGGAAATATTGAAGTAATAAAATTATCTCGTGAACATAATGATTCAAATATTTTGTCTTTAGGAGCTAGATTTATTACAGAAGAACAAGCAAAAACAGCTGTAAAATTATGGTTAGACACAGAATTTTCTAAAGAGGAAAGGCATATTCGTAGAATAAAGGAGATAGATTCACTTGGAAACTCGGTTTCCAAGTAAAAGTTATATTGTTAAATAAAAAATGGAACCCCAAATAATTCCAGCAATAATTCCGGAAAGTTTTGAACACCTAAAAACAGAATTAGGGCTTGTTAAAAATTTTGTCCCGCTAGTTCAAGTTGATATCACAGATGGAATTTTTGCACCAACGATAACGTGGCCCTTCGACTCCGCTCAGGACAAGCCTCTTTTAGACGAGCATTTTGGAAAAATGGTCAGACAAGAAGAAGGGATGCCTTTTTGGCAAGATTTAAATTTTGAAATGGATTTAATGATACAAAATCCAGAAGAGATGATTGATAAATGGATAAACATAGGCGCAAGTGCTTTGATTATTCATATAGAAAGCACAAACGAAATAGAAAAAATAATACAAAAAATAAAAGATATGAATATAGAGGTCGGGGTTTCTTTAAATCCAAGTACTCCAAATAGCAAACTGGATTTAATTTTAGATAAAATAAATTTTGTTCAATTTATGGGTAACGACAGAATCGGTTATCATGGAGTTGAGTTAGACGAAAGAGTGTATAAAAAAATAAAAGAATTAAGAAATAAAAATTCTCAAATGCCAATAGCTATAGATATAGGCGTTAATGAGGAGACGGTTACACCACTTGTTAAAGCCGGAGTAACAAAACTTATTTCAGGGTCAACAATTTTAAATTCGGATAATATTAAAGAAAAAATAGATGAATTGAAAAATCTATCTTTAAATATTTAAATTATGGATCCCGTTAGAAATAAAAAGAGATAGTATATAGAAAATAACCATCAAATATAAAAAGGTCAACAAATTAAAAATTAATTAAATAAATCGCGGAAATGCCTTCGGCAATCCCGATTTCTAACGGGATGGAATTAAATGAGAAAAAAATATTTGAATTAAAAAAAATCGCGAAAGAGGTTCGTAAAACAATTATAAAATCTCTCGTTTCAGCTGGTTCTGGACATACTGGAGGGCCACTTGGTATGGCTGATATATTTACTGCGTTTTATTTTTATATATTAAAACATAACCCAAAGGAACCACTTTGGTCCGAAAGAGATATATTAATTTTATCAAATGGGCACATTGTTCCTGCGAGGTATTCAGCAATGGCGCACGCTGGTTATTTTTCAGTTGAGGAGTTTGAAAATGGGTTAAGAAAATTTGGAACGGTTTTTCAAGGTCATCCAGATAGAAAATTTTTACCATCGATGGAAACTACGTCTGGTCCTTTAGGTTGTGGCCTTGGGCAGGCAAGTGGAATTGCGCTTGGAGCAAAAATGGATGGAAAAAGTTTTTATACTTATTGCATAATGTCTGACGGAGAACATCAAGAAGGAAACCTCTGGGAATCGGTTATGTTTGCCGGAAAATATAAAATAGATAATCTAACGGGAATTATAGACAGAAATAATATTCAAATAACTGGTAACACAGAAAATATAATGCCCTTGGAATCGTTGAGAAGTAAATATGAAGCATTTAATTGGAATGTGATTGAAGTTGACGGACACGATTTTGTAAAATTTATTGAGGCAATTGAAATGGCAAAAGTTTCTCGTGGCAAACCAACAGTAATTATTGCCCACACAATTCCGGGAAAGGGAGTAAAAGAAATTGAAAACGATTACAAATGGCACGGAATTGCACCGAATAGAGAGCAAGGTGAGAGGTTTTTAAAAGAATTAGAAGAAACCCCAGTTAAATAATTTTAAATAAAAAAGATTAGAATGTTGTATATTTGTATAAAAATGGAAATAAAAAAGATTTATATTAATAATAAGATAATTTAAAATTAAAATTTGAGAAATACTCAAATTTTATTTAACAGGGTAAATGTTAAATAAGACAAAAAAATTGAATTTAAAACTTTTTGACGCGGATGTAGAAAAAAAACCTATCCGTGATGGATTTGGTCAAGGCCTTGTTGAAGTTGGAGCAAGAAACAGAAAAGTTGTAGTACTATCTGCCGATTTATCCGAATCACTCAGAATGAATTCATTTAAAGAAAAATTTCCAGACAGATATTTTGAAGTTGGGGTTGCAGAACAAAGTTTAGCGACGATTGGTTCCGGACTTGCTTATTATGGAAAGATTCCTTTTATAGGGTCTTTTGCGACGTTTAGCCCCGGAAGAAATTGGGAACAAATAAGAACGACAATTGCTCTTAATAATGTTCCTGTAAAAATAATTGGTTCTCACGCTGGAGTTGCTGTTGGTGAAGATGGAGCAACGCATCAATCACTTGAAGACATTGCTCTCACGCGAGTTTTACCAAACATGACAATCATAGCTCCTTGTGATTATGAAGAAGCAAGAAAAGCCGTGTATGAAATTGTCACACACGAGAAACCCGTTTATATGAGATTTGATAGAAGCAAAGTTCCGGCCATTACTACAGAAAGCTCTCCTTTTAAAATAGGAAAGGCTGAAATTTTATGGGAATCAAATAATCCAAAAGTTGTAATCATTGCTATTGGTTATTTAGTTCACAACGCTCTTCTTTGTGCTAAAGAATTAGAAAAAGAGGGAATAGAGGTTTTAGTTGTTAATAATCATACAATTAAACCAATGGATGAGGAATTAATTTTGGGGGTCGTAAAAAGAACCGAAGCAGTTGTCACGGTTGAAGATCATCAGATTGCAGGAGGTATGGGCTCTGCAGTTGCAGAATTTTTGGCAAAAACATATCCAGTACCAATTGAATTTATTGGAATAAATAATAAATTTGGACAATCAGGCACTCCGGCTGAATTAATTAAACACTATGGGCTTGATGTTGAATCAATAAAAAAAGCAGTTACAAAAGTAATTAAGAGGAATAAAAATTGTCGTTAGTGATAATTTTTATCCACAATATTTTTATTTATAAAAAAGAAAGAAGCTCAATCGATAAAATCGATTGAGCTTTTTCATAAAGTGGGGGAAAAAAATTTTTAAGATTATGACCGTTTTTTTGGTGGGTGTAAGTATCTCTTACTCCGCAATTTGGCTGGTGTCATAATCTAAACTTCTATTATGAGTATAGCATACTCATAATTTTTGTCAACCCCGCGACTAATTTTATAAGTATTGGATTAAGAGTATTTTTAAGGATGTCAAAATGTGGCTAAGTAAAGCCATATTTATAAACTTTTTACTGAGAGGCTGAGCCTCTAAGTAAAAAACTGTTCAAACGACACCTAGGTGTCGTTTGAACTTATATTATTTTAGTAGGTTTGTAATATTCTGGGGCTTGTTTCAAATACTTCTCTAATTGTTCGCGGTTTAAAAGTCCGTTTCTTACACCTTCGAATTGAACTTCTGACATTGAGTTTATGGGTCCCCACATTAGAGCTTCTTGAATTGTTTTGCCAAGTGCGATTGCAGAAGTAAATGTTGCAGAAAATGCATCACCAGCACCGGTTCTATCAACGGGAGGTTTTGGGTCCGGGTACATAGGAATACTCCAACCCTCATTTCCATCATAAACATATGCACCATTCACGGCATCTGTTATTACAACAATCTTCGGTCCTAGCGTGTGCATCATCTTTAATAAATAAACAATGTTATCATTTTCAGTATTTAAAATTCTTTTTACTTCAGTTTTATTACAGAAAAATAACTTACTCAATTTATAAATTCTTTTTAGCGGCTCATAGCCGATTTTAATTTGAAACGTTCCAGGTTGAAAGACAAGATTTATCTGTGGATGTTTTTCAACATAATCTGCAATTTGATTATGATAATCTAAAGTATTTTCTCCAAGAGAACTAAAATAAACGAATCTCGGAGATCCTATGTCTGGAAGTTTATAATCATATTCTCTGTGTTTTGAAAGTATGGTTCTTTCTTCCTCATATAAAATTAAATAATTATAATTTGTTTCTCTCCCCTTTTGAATTTTTATAAAATTAGTATCAACTCCTTCCTTTTTTAACGTTTCTATACAAGCTCTCCCATTATCATCATCTCCAACATTTGACACAAGAGATGAATTCAAACCCAACCTGTGAGCACATACGGATGCATTTGATGCATTGCCAGCGGCTCTAACAACTGACACTGATTCGTATGGAATTTTTTCAGCAAAACCTAAACATATTTTATTTTTTTTATTTTTTGAATCAGAAATAATCTCAGCTTCTTTGACACGAATAAAAGCGTCGTTTGTAATATCTCCAATTCCTATAAAATCAAAATTTTTATTCATATAAATTATTTTAACATACTTTATGCTAAAATATTGTCATGAAATCTTTAAGAGAAATAATAGAAGAAGCAGAAAAAAGAGGCGTAGCAATCGGACATTTTAATATCTCAAATATTGAGGGGCTACACGCTGTTTTTAACGCATCTAAAAAACTTAACTCGCCGGTAATAATTGGAGTTTCAGAAGGTGAAAGAGATTTTATTGGTATAAAACAAGTCGTAGCACTTGTAAAAAGTTTGAGAGAGGAAAATGATTATCCTATTTTTTTGAATGCCGACCACACATATTCATTTGAAAGAGCTAAAGAAGTAGTAGATGCAGGTTTTGATTCCGTGATTTTTGATGGAGCAAAATTAAGTACTGAAGAAAATATAAAAATAACAAAACAATGTGTTGAATATGCTAAAAAAATTAATCCAGAAATTTTAGTTGAAGCAGAGCTCGGATTTATAGGTTCATCATCAAAAATTTTAGATAAAATACCAGAAAATGTAAATTTAGACAAAGACTCACTCACCAAGCCGGAAGAAGCGAAAGAATTTGTCAAACAAACAGGAATTGATTTGTTTGCTCCAGCAGTTGGAAATATTCATGGAATGTTAGGACTTGGGAAAGACCCATCTTTAAATATAGAACTTATAAAAAAAATAAGAAAAGAAGCGGGAGTACCACTGGTTCTTCATGGTGGTTCTGGAACAAGCGACGAAGATTTTAAAAAGGCAATAAAAGCAGGAATTTCAATAATTCATATAAATACAGAATTAAGAGTTGCTTATAAAAACGCGGTTCAATTATCACTTCAAGAAAACCCAGACGAAATAGCCCCATATAAAATAATGAAGGGCGTTGTGTTGGCAATGGAAAAAGTTGTTGAGGAAAAACTCAAACTATTTAACTTTCAAGACACAAATGAACGCAGATAAAAAATCGCAGATTCACCCCGTTAAATCCTGCGAAGCAGGAATTTTGCCAAAGGCAAAATTATTTAACAGGGTAAACGCAGATGCGATTTTTAATAATATTTTTTATTTTAAGAAACACTTTCTAATTCGCGCGAATTAGAAAGTGTTTCTTTATCCTTTGCTTCCTTATTTTATTGTTTTATTGCTTTCTTGATTATTTTCTGTATAATTTTGCAGACATGAAAACGTTAGAAGTTAAAAAAAGAGAGGGAAATAAAATAGAGCAAATAAAAAAGGATGGGAATATCCTTGCTGTTTATTATGGTAAAAAAACGGAATCAACCCCCATCTCAATTTCTATGGTTGAATTTAAGAAAATGTGGAAAGAAGTTGGAGAATCTGGAGTTTTTAATATAAAAGATGGAAATAAAGAAATGCAGGCTCTTATACATAATGTTCAATTACATCCAGTTTCGGACGAACCAATACATGTAGATTTTTATATAATAGAAAAAGGGCAAACCGTAGAAGTTTCAATTCCAATAGAATTTTTTGGGGAATCACCAGCCGTGAAAAATCTTGGAGGAGTTTTGGTTAAAGTTTTGCATGAGATAGGGGTTGAAGCAGAACCAAAAGATTTACCACACGAAATTAAAGTAGATATATCAAGCTTGATTGATTTTGAATCAAGAATAACAATAAAAGATTTAAAATTTCCTGAAGGAGTTAAAAGCACTGAAGAACCCGATGAGGTTATAGCACTAGTATCTGAAGCAAAAGAAGAGGTAGAACCGGTAGTAGAGGTTGATTTATCATCAATAGAAGTTGAAAAGAAAGGTAAGGAAGAAAAAGAAGGAGAGGAAGTCGAGACCAAAGAGACAAAGAAAGAATAAAATATAATTAATTAAAAAAGAGAGGCAAAGCCGCCTCTCTTTTAATTTTATAACACCCTTTCTTTAAATTTTTCTAAGAACGAATCTCTAACTAACACAAAGGCCATATAAATTAGATAAAATGCCGTTGCTCCCAATATCATTAAATGAAGAACTTTGTCATTATTTTTTAATGGGAATTCACCTAATATTGTTACGATATTTAATGTAAGAATGGAAAGAATTAAAACAAGAGACCAAAGTATTTTAGATTCAAGGTCATATTGTAAAAAAACACTGAAACAAATAACATTAAATAAAAACACGAATGTGAACAATATTGGATTATTCACAAAATTTCCTTCCGCAAGGGCTGAACTTTCCATACTAATACCAAGTAAACATACAGAGAATAAAAGTGCATTTAGAAATAACAATATGTAAAACATTGTTTTCACATCACCTCCAATTTGTTTAAAGAACACTCATTTAAATTTAGACATAATATAGCACATATAAAAAATATTTAAAGTTTTCTTTTTATACTCTAAATTTAGTATAATTAACTGATATGCGGAAATATTATTTTTCTTCATTTTTTATTTTGACGCTTTCTGTGTCTTTCTTTTTGAGTATACAAATGATTTTTGCTCAAACAGCTGAAGAACAAGTTGTTTCTCGTAGATATCAGCTTGAAACAGAATTATCAAAACTTGAAAAAGAAATACAAATTCAACAACAAATTTTGGATACAAAAAAGAAAGACTCACAAACACTGGAAAGAGATATAGCTATTTTTGACGCCGATATAAAAAAATCCGAATTGAATATAAAAGCCAGAGAAATTGCCATATCAAAATTATCTGATGATATACGAGGAAAAGAAATAAAAATAATTTCCTTGGACGAAAAAATATTAAAAGAAAAAAGGTCTCTTGCGCAACTAATAAGAAAAAGGGATGAAATAGATTCTTTTTCTATGGTGGAAGTTATATTAAGTAATCAAAATCTTTCAGATTTTTTTGAGGACATAGATATGTTTTCATCAATAGAATCAGCGCTCTCGGATTCTTTTTCACAAATAGAACAAACAAAAAATGTAACAAATATTCAAAAAGAATCATTGATAGATAAAAGACAACAGGAAATAGAACTTAAAGAGATACAATTACTTGAAAAAAAGAAAATTGAATCACAAAAAGCAGAAAAGAAACAAATTCTTGATATAAGTAAGGGGCAAGAAGCTGTCTATCAAAAAATACTAAAGGATAAACAAAAATCAGTAGCCGAAATTCGTTCGGAACTCTTCACATTAAGAGGCTCAACGGCTATTTCTTTTGAAAAAGCTTATGGATATGCAACTTTAGCTGGCAAAAAAACAGGTGTAAGGCCCGCATTGATTTTAGGAGTTATAGCCGAGGAATCAAATCTTGGACAAAATGTTGGAACGGGAAATTGGAAAACGGATATGCACCCAACAAGAGACAGGCCAGTTTTTGAGCAAATTTGTAAAAGACTTGGATGTAATCCGGATACAATGCCAGTCTCAAAAAAACCTTGGTATGGTTGGGGTGGCGCAATGGGACCGGCTCAATTTATTCCTTCAACATGGATTTTGTACGAAGACAGAATTTCAAGATTAACTGGGCACACTCCTCCGAATCCGTGGGATCCTTTTGACGCGTTTGTAGCTTCTGCGATGTTGTTATCTGACAACGGGGCTTCAAAGGGAACAAGAACAGCTGAAAGACTTTCCGCGTTAAGATATTTTGCTGGTTGGACCAACGCGACAAAATCGGCTTATTCCTTTTATGGAGATGAAGTTATGGATTTGGCTGATATGTATCAGAAACAAATTGATATTTTGAATCAGTAATCTGTTTTTGCTTTTTTTATTCTTTATGATATCCTAATTTGGTCATGAAAAAGGATATTCATCCAAAATATTACCCAAAAGCAAAAGTCACTTGTGCTTGCGGAAATAAGTTTGAGATAGGCTCCACACTAGAAAAAATAGATGTGGAGATTTGTAGTGCCTGCCATCCTTTTTATACTGGTAATGAAAAGATCGTTGATACTGCAGGAAGAGTTGAAAAATTCAAAGCAAGAATGGCAAAAGCTGATACAAAGAAAAAAGTCGGCCTTAGGCCGATCGTCCTTGGGACGAAAATTAAAAAACCAACCGTTAAGAAAACTCCAAAAAATAAGAAATAAGTATTAAACAAAAAGCGTATCTGTTTTCAAAACGGAACGCTTTTTATGTTATATAATATAAATATGGATCCCGTTAGAAATAAAACACGGGACAAGCAGATAAAAACAAATAGAATGTGAACGATAGTATCAAACAAAAATTATAAATTAACTCACGGAAATGCTTTTGGCAATTCCGATTTCTAACGGGATGAATAATATTGAAGAATTAAAAAAGAATCCGAAAACAAGTTTTCTTGTTAAAGAATATGAACGCCTACAAAAAGAAGAAGGCAGTCTTTCAGATATGATTAAAAAGGATTCAAATTTAAAGGAACTTGCTGAAAATGAAATTCAATCAATAAAAATTCAAAAAGATGGGATAGAAAAACAAGTTGAAGAAATTTTGAAAACAGAAATTGAAGAAGAAGAGTTTCCTAATGAAATAATTATGGAGATTCGAGCCGGCGCTGGTGGGGACGAAGCATCTATTTTTGCTGAGAATTTAGCAAATATGTATGAAAAATTTTCTGTACTAAATGGATGGAGTTTTAAAAAAATAGACGAATCAAAGAGTGCATCCGGTGGTTATAAAGAAGTGTCTTTTGAAATAAAAGGTAAAGATGTTTATAAAAAAATGCGTTTTGAAACAGGAGTACACAGAGTACAAAGAATTCCAGTTACAGAAAAGTCGGGGAGAATACACACATCAACAGCTTCCGTTGCAGTATTGCCAATTGGAAAAAAGAAAACGATTGAAATCAATCCTTCAGATATTGAAATGGAATTTTCTCGCTCTGGAGGCGCTGGTGGACAAAATGTAAACAAAGTTGAAACGGCGGTTCGTCTTATACATAAACCAACGGGTATTGCAGTTAGGTGCACAGAGGAAAGAAGTCAGTTAAAAAATAGAGAAAAGGCAATGAGTATTTTACAAGCAAAACTTGAAGTGCTTCACGAGGAAGAAGAAGCAAAAAAGCTATCTTCTGAAAGAAAATCACAGATAGGGACGGCCGACAGGTCTGAAAAAATAAGAACATATAATTATTTACAAGACAGAATTACGGACCATAGAATTAAAAAATCGTGGCATAACATAGAAAGCATAATGGCTGGTTATATAGAAGATATGATAAGTGAATTTGAAAATTTAGAAACAAAAATAGAGTAATTATCCCTCCCTACTTTTGTTCCTGATTTTAAACACATTTTTAACCAGGCAAACTTTCCTGTCATTTGGTATTGAATTGTAGATTAGTTACAAAAGTAGAGAGGGATTCTCAAAAAATATAGTCACTTCGTTCCTTATTTTTTGGGAAAACCATCTTGCAAAATAAGAATTATTTTGGTAAACTTCTGCGGTATATAAATTTAAAAAATGGAAAATAAGGTAGAAAAAATAGGAGAAAATGATCTTATAAAACAGATGTTTAAATCTGGGGCCCATTACGCTTATTCAAAATCAAAAAGACACCCATCAGCCAAAAAATATATATTTGGTGCAAAGAACAAGGTGGAAATTTTTGACTTAGAAAAAACTGAAAAAATGCTTGAAGAAGCAAAAGAATTTATTAAATCTGTTGTTAATAGCGGGAAACAGGTTCTTTTTATTTCAGGCAAAAGCGAGGTTAAAAACATTCTTCAATATTCTGCAGATTTAGTATCACAACCGTACGTTATTAGGAGATGGATAGGCGGAACACTCACAAACTTTTCAGAAGTAAGAAAAAGAGTAAAAAAACTTGTTGATATGAAAACAAAAAAAGAGAAAGGGGAATATGTGAAATATACAAAAAAGGAAAGATTGCTTTTTGATAGAGAAATCAAAAAGTTAGAAGAAAATTTTGGTGGAATTATATCAATGGAAAGTCTCCCAGGTGCTATTTTTGTTATAGATTCAAAAAGAGAAAAAAGCGCAGTGAGCGAAGCAATAATGAAAAAAATTCCTATAATAAGTCTTTCAAATTCAGATTGTGATTTTGATGTAATAAATTATCCAATTCCAGCGAATGATGCATCTATATCAAGTATTACTTTTTTTGTAAATCAAATTATAGAAGTTTGTAAAGTATCTCAAACCAAGTAAAACTTTTTAATAAAGAACCTCATTTGTATTTAATTTTTAAAATATGATTACTACAGAACTCATAAAAGAACTACGCGATAAAACTGGCGTTTCTATAATGCAGTGCAAAAAGGCGTTGGAAAGTGTTGGCGGAGACATTGAAAAAGCAATAGTTGTTTTAAAAAAGAAGGGAAGTGAAACAGCTTCAAAAAAGTCAGATAGAAAAATAGGCGCTGGAGTGATATCAACATATGTTCATATGGATACAATAGGAACTATGGTTGAATTAGTTTGTGAGACTGATTTTGTTGCAAGAAATAAAGAATTTAAGGATTTAGCATATAATATAGCAATGCAGGTTGCAGCAATGAACCCAACCTTTATAAAGATGGAAGAAATAACAGAAAAAGACAAAAAAACCGCATCAGAAGTCTTTGAAAATGAAATAAAGGATAAACCAAAAGAACTTCAGGAGAAAATTTTGGGGGGTAAATTGCTTTCTTATTTTAAAGATAAGGTTTTACTTGAACAGAGTTTTATAAAAGATCCTGATAATACAATAAAAAATCTTATAGAATCAGCAACACAAAAATTCGGAGAAAAAATAGAAATAACAAGATTTGTTCGTTTTTCACTTCTAGATAAATAATTTTTTATGACAAGTTATATATTATTTATAATATCTTTGTTGGGTATATCTATTTTGTTTTCTATTAAGATTCTTGAAACGGAAAAGGGGAGAGTTGTTATTTCAGAAGATATAAAAAATCATTTAGAAAAAAAGACAAGAAAACATCTTTCAATTTTATATATATTTGCCTCACATTTTAATAAGAGAACAATGTTAAGAGTTTCTAAATTAGTTTATGAGGAGTTAAAATATTTTTTGTTTAAAATTTATGATGATTTAATAAAAAGAGTAAAAAATAGTGATTTAAAAATAATAAAAATAATCAGAGGAGAAAAGACACTAACAAAGAAAGGAAGCATATCGCCATTTCTTAGCAACATAGCCGAATTTAAAAAGGAAAATAATTTAGGCGAAAATAAAGACAACGAGGATTTAAGTAAGTTTGAAAATTAGATTGAAACGTAACAAGTTAAAAATAAAAGCTTTACTCGCTTTATTAGAATCTGTTATCATGCCAAAATAAATTTATATTTTGCCGGCATAGCTCAGTTGGCAGAGCGCCACTTTTGCTCGCCCCGTTAGAACTTTTTGTGATATTGTTTTCAAGTAAGTAGGGATTTGTTTATTTTTTGCCACTTTAGCTCAGTTGGTAGAGCAACGGTTTTGTAAACCGTAGGTCGTCGGTCCGAATCCGACAAGTGGCTCCAAAATTTAAAAGTTCTAACGGAGTAAATGGATGTCCGGGGTTCGAATCCTCGTGCCGGCTCCAAAAGTTTTGAATAGATGTTGAGTATTTTATATTAAATTCACATATACGCCATGGCGTATATGTGAATTTTGGTATAATAACCGTAATGAATAATTCAAAACGGTTAAAATATAAAGGATTAAGGGTAAATATGATTGGATTACCTGTTTCTGATAATTACATAAAGGATAAAAAAGAAAAAAAGTATATCAGGAGAGAATATCTTTCCTCGTTTATTTCTGAATCAAAAGGAAATGATCCGAAAAGTCTTCTTCTCATATATGATATTCCACATACCATGAAAAGGGAAAGAGACTGGCTTCGTCGTCAGTTGCTAACTCTTAATTTTATTTTGATACAAAAAAGTGTTTGGGTAGGACCATTTCCGTTACCAAAATACTTTACTGATTACCTAAAAGAAATTGGTTTGAAAGATAAGTTTAAAATATTAAAGTTAGACAAACCATACGAAGAAAATTAAATTAACATTTCAATATACGCCATGGCGTATATTGAAATGAATAAAATAATTATAAATTATAGATTGTTTATTTTGAAAACGACCAAATTTAATATAAAATTATAATGTAATGGCAGAACAAGATAAAAACAAAGAAAAAGGACATTATCATCCTATCACAATAACAATGTTTAAAATCGGCAAGATTTTTGACGATTTAGGTTTTGAAATTGCAGATGGACCACATATAGAGGATGAATATCATAATTTTGATGCACTTAATATTCCCGCGGACCATCCGGCACGAGATATGTGGGATACCTTTTGGTTAAAGACGCAAATTAACGCAGATAAAAAACCGCAGATTCACCCCGTTAAATCCTGCGAAGCAGGAATTTTGCCAAAGGCAAAATTATTTAACAGGGTAAACGCAGATAAAAATACCAACACAAGTCCGCGTGAATTTCCGCGTGAGTCTGCGATGTTATTAAGAACACACACTTCTCCGGTACAGATTAGATATATGGAAAATAATAAACCACCTATAAAAATTATTGTCCCTGGGAAGATTTTTAGATATGAAGCAACAGATGCAACACACGAGGCACAATTTTATCAATTGGAAGGACTTATGATTACTCCAAATACTTCACTTGCAACTCTTAAGGGGGTTTTAAAAGATTTTTTAGAAAAATTTTTTGAAGAAAAAATTGATATCCGTTTTCGCCCGAGTTATTTTCCATTCGTTGAGCCAGGCCTGGAAGTTGATGCAACCTGTTTTAAATGTTCAGAAAAAATAAATCCAAGTTGTCCGATATGTAAAGGAACTGGGTGGATAGAAATAATGGGTGCGGGGATGGTTCATCCAAAAGTTTTAGAGAATTGTGGTATTAATCCACAAGAGTGGCAGGGTTTTGCCTTTGGTGTCGGGATAGATCGTCTAGTTATGCTCAAATACGAAATTCCAGATATAAGAATGCTTTATTCTGGGGATTTGAGATTGATAAATCAATTTTAAAAAACAATCATGCTTATTTCATATAAATGGCTTCAAGAATATTTTGATAAGCCTGCCCGCCAATTGGCAGGCGGGAAATTTCCAAAACCGGAAGAAATTAAAAATGCACTTACAATGCACTCTTATGAAGTTTCTGAAATTTTAAAAGACAAAGATGATTTTATTTTTGATGTAGATATTTTACCAAACAGAGCTCACGACTCACTTTCTTATTTTGGGATTGCGCGAGAAATTGGAATGCTTTTTGATTTAAAAACAAAATTTCCAGACTTAGATAAATTACAAGCAGACAAAAGTTTAAAATCATCAGATTTTTTAACTTTAAAAATTGAAAATCCAAATGAATGCAGACGAGCAACAAAACGACTTGTTGTCGATGTCAGAGTAAAAGAATCACCAGATTGGCTTAAGGAAAAATTATCAAAATTTGGACAAAAATCTATAAATAACATTGTTGATGCAACAAATTTTGTAATGATGGAAACGGGGCAACCTGTTCATGCTTTTGATTTTGATAAATTAGCAACTGGGAAGAATGACAAAAAAAATATTTCAATAAAATTAGCAGAAAAAGCAGAACAAATAACAACACTTGATGAAAATCATTATGTTCTAGATGAAAATGTCTTAGTAATTCACGATGGAGAAAAACCGCTTGATATAGCTGGAATAAAAGGAGGAATAGACACTGGAATAGATGAAAAGACAAAAAAAATTGTTTTATCAGTTTGTAGTTTTAATCCTAAGAGCATAAGAAGAACTTCTAAAAAATTAGGATTACAAACAGAAGCATCAAAAAGATTTGAAGCAGATGTAAGTTCTGAATTGGTTTACACAGCTATGCAAAGATTATCCCAACTTGTTTCAGAATTGTCTGGTGGAAAAGTGAGCGAAGAAATTTTGGACGAATATCCAAGAAAATCAAATCCATACAAAATAGGAATTTCAATTGATGAGGTTAATAAAATTTTAGGGACCGAGATAAGAGAAAAAGAATTTGAAAAAATTTTAGACAAACTCGGATTTGAATATAAAAAAATAAAACCACTTAATGAAATTAAAAAATTAATTTCACAAGTTGAAGGCAAGCCTTACAAATTTGGTTCAAGTGTAAGTTTTGATGCACCAAATTATTTTGATTGCTCGTCCTTAACCGCGTATTTGTTTGCACAGGCTGGGATTCAAATTCCAAGAGTTTCAGTTGACCAATACGTTTTTGGAAAAGAAATTTCTGAAAATGAAGCAAAATTTGGTGACATAGTATTTTTAAATACGAGGAATGGAAAAATTCATTATGAAACGGTAGATTTTATAAAAGGAACAAAAGTTAAGGAGGGGGTTGACCATTGCGGTTTATGTTTAGGTGATGGAAAGGTTTTGCATACATCAAGATTTAATGGAAATAAGGTTGATATTCAAAACATAGAAAATAATCTATCTTTTAAAACAATTGTTGGTTATAGAAGATTTACAGACAATGAAGAAAGATATGTTTTAACAATCCCTTATTACAGAAATGACTTAAGAATTAAAGAAGATTTAGTTGAAGAAATTGGAAGAATTTTTGGTTATGAAAATGTTTCTTACGATTTACCAAAAAAGGATTCTGAAGCAAAAAAAGATAAAATATTTTATTATTCAAATTTAATAAAGAACTTTTTTGTAAGCGAAGGATTTTCAGAGGTCTACAATTACGCGTTTGTTAACGAAGGAGAAATTGAGTTATTAAATCCTTTGGCAAGCGATAAAAAATATTTGAGAGATACTACAAAAAAACAATTAAGAAATAGTATATTTTTTAATTATAAGCATTCTGACATTCTGGCTCTTAATGAGATTAAAATTTTTGAAATTGATAAAATTTATAAGAGAGAAAAAGAAACTCTCTGTTTATCTTTCGGTATAAAATTCAAAAAAGAAAACCTAAAGGAATATTTGTTCAATATTAAAGAAAAGTTGAGAAAAATACTGAATAAAGAAGAATTTGATCATACGGAGTATGGTGAATTTTATGATGAAGTAATTTTCGAAATTGATATAGATAAATTAATTGAAAAACTTCCAGAAGTTAATTCATACGAAAAATTATTTAAAGAATTTTCTGAAAATTATAAAGACACAAATAAGAAGTATAAAAACATTTCTCAATACCCATTTGTCTTGAGAGACATTGCAGTTTGGGTTCCTATAAAAACAGAAAGTGGGGAAGTGTTAGCGTTAATAAAACAAAATTCTGGTGAATTGCTTATGCAAAGTAAATTATTTGATGAATATAAAAAAGATAACAAGGTTTCATACGCGTTTCGGTTGGTTTTTCAATCACAGGACAAGACCTTAACAGACGATGAGGTAAATGAAGTGATGAAAAAAATAGAAAACAAAATAATTAAAAAGGGGTGGGAAGTTAGGTAAAAATAATAAGGCAAAAAATAAGTATATTTTGGATTCAAATGCTCCGCTAGAGCATAAAAAAAGAAAAATTACTTGTCCCGTTAAATGCGAAGCATATTTAACTGGGATGGATTTAAATGCCCCAGTGGGGCATTTAAATTTATGCACACAAATAGCAAAAACCCCTTTATTTTGAAAGGAATTTTTGCTATAATACACATGTCGCTGAAAGGCGCTATTTTGTTTAAATACACTAAAATTCTCACAAAAAATGGCTCTAAAAAAGAACAAAAAAACACCACTAAAAACTGAAACAAGTTCTGGCTACAGTGCGTCTGATATTACCGTCCTTGAGGGTCTAGAACCTGTCAGAAAGAGACCCGGGATGTATATTGGAACAACTGGGCCAGACGGGCTACATCACCTAATAGTTGAGATTTTTGATAATGGTCGCGACGAGGCTATGGGCGGTTTTGCTGACCATATTGAAATTGCACTTCTTCCAGAAAACAGGGTTCGTATTGTTGATAATGGAAGAGGAATTCCTATAGACGTTCACAAACAAACAAAAGTTTCAGCACTTGAAACAATAATGTTAACACTTCACGCAGGAGGAAAATTTGATAATAAAGCTTACAAAATTTCCGGAGGTTTGCACGGAGTTGGAGCATCTGTTGTAAATGCACTTTCAATTTATATGAAAGCTGAAGTTCACAGAGATGGTTTTAAATATATTCAGGAATATTCAAAAGGTAAAAAGAAAGCGAATGTAAAAAAAGTTGGAGCATCAAAAGAACACGGAACGATAATTACATTTGAACCCGATCCCGAAATATTTAAAGAAATTTCTTTCAATTGGAATAAAATTATCGGTCACATGCGACAACAGGCGTATCTTGTGAGAGGTTTGAGAATTTCAGTTATTGATGCGCGAGAAAGCAAAAATAAAATTGATGATTCATCCCTATTCTTTTTAAAAGAAGATTCTCTAGATGTTCCATCAACTTCTTTTTATTTTGAAGGAGGACTTGTTTCTCTAATAAATTTTTATAACGAAACATTCAAAAAAATCCACAAGAATATTTTTTATGTAAATAAAGAAGCAGAAAATGTTTTTGTTGAATTAGCTTTTCAATATGTTGATGATATTTCATCAAGAATTCTTCCGTTTGCGAATAATATTTATAACTCTGAAGGTGGAATGCATATAACAGGTTTTAAGACCGCACTCACAAGAACCTTAAATTCATACGCAAGAAAAAATAATTTACTAAAAGAAAAAGACGAAAACTTTACAGGAGATGATGTTATAGAAGGCATGACTGCGGTGATATCTGTTAAATTAAGAGAGATACAATTTGAAGGGCAAACAAAAGCAAAGTTAGGAAGCGTTGAAGCAAGAGGCGCCGTTGAAACCGTGTTCGGAGACGCCCTCTCTAGCTTTATGGAAGAAAACCCAGACGACGCCAGAATGATTGTTAATAAGGTAATTTTGGCTCTTAGAGCTAGAAAGGCTGCTAAAGCCGCAAAAGATAGTGTCTTGAGAAAAGGAGCTCTTGAAGGGATGACCCTTCCTGGAAAATTGGCGGATTGCCAAAGTAAAGATGCTGAAGATTCGGAACTTTTCATAGTTGAGGGAGATTCGGCCGGTGGTTCTGCAAAGACTGGGCGTGATAGAAGAACTCAAGCTATCTTGCCGTTGAGAGGAAAAATTTTAAATGTTGAAAGAGCTCGTCTTGATAAAATTTTGGATTCAGAACAGGTAAAAAATTTAATTATAGCCCTCGGTACCGCTATAGGAGATACTTTTGATATAAGCAAATTAAGATATCATAAAGTAATAATCGCAACAGATGCTGATGTTGACGGTTCTCACATTCGCACACTTTTGCTGACACTTTTTTACAGACACTTTGTTCAAATTATAGAAGGTGGGTTTTTGTATATTGCTCAGCCACCTTTGTATAAAGTTAAATTGGGTAAAGAAGCAACTTATTTTTATAATGATAATGACAAGGATAAATATTTTAAACAAAATAAAATAGAATCTTCTGAAGAAATTGAAAATCCTGACGAAGTACAGGAATTGCCCGAAACCGAAGAGACAAAAGGAAAGGAAGATGAAAAGCAAGCAAAGAGTCAGAAAAAAGTTAGTGTTCAAAGATACAAAGGTCTCGGTGAAATGAATCCGGATGAATTGTGGGAGACAACAATGGATCCAAATAACAGAGTTCTTAAAAGAGTAAATATAGATGATGCAAGAGAAGCCGACAAAATTTTTGATATTTTAATGGGAACCGATGTAACAATTAGAAAATCATTTATTCAATCAAATGCTAAATCTGCAAATATAGACATCTAATTTATTTCAAATCTAAAATCTAATATCTCAAATTTATAAAAATGATTACTACAAATTCAAAACAAATAAACTTGTTATTTATATGTAAATACAACAGATTTAGAAGTAAGATAGCTGAAGGTTATTTTAAAAAAATAAACAAAAATAAAAAAATAAAAGTAAAATCAGCCGGTTTAATAAAAGGAACCTCACTTAGCCCAGAAAAAATAAAAATAGCCAAAGAACTTGGTGTCTCAATGAAAGGGAAACCAAATGGGCTGAGCATCGAACTTCTCATTCAACAAAACATAATTGTAATAGTTGCAGATGATGTACCTAAAAAAATTTTTAACAATTTTGGATTAAACAGACAAATTATTCAATGGAATATTAAAGATGTTAAAAAGAATAATCCAAAAGAAATAACGGATATAATTAAAAAGATAAAACTAAAAATAGATATTCTTGTCGAAAAGTTAAAAACGACAAACAAATAAATTCTACTTTAAATAATATGAAAGAATTTTTTATTAAAAATTTAATGAAAATGCAATTAAAAAAATTGCCACAAGATCAAATATGGAAAATGTTTACCCTATTAAATCCTGTCTCGCCCGTACGGGCAAAGCAGGAATTTGCCGTCGGCAAATTATTTAACAGGGCAGGAAAATACGAAAAAGAACTAAAGGGCATAAAATAATTGTTATTTTATGATTAAAAAAACTCATTCAAACGTAACCGATAATACTTTTGACGTTATTGTCGTTGGTGGTGGGCCGTCTGGGATGATGGCTTCCGGTTTTTCTGCTAGACGAGGACTTCGCGTGTTACTTATAGAAAAAAATGAACATCTTGGTGATAAATTAAAAGCGACCGGTGGAGGTCGTTGTAATATTACGAACGCAGAAGAAGACAGAGAAACTTTTATTAGACATTATGGTTCGGCTAAAGATTTTTTATATTCAGCTTTTGCAAAATTTGGAGTTAAAGATACATTTAATTTTTTTGAGGAACGTGGACTACCACTTGTGATTGAAGCTAGAAAAAGAGTTTTTCCAGTGAGCCAGAAAGCTGAAGATGTTTTTCGTGTTTTAGAAAAATTTATGAAAAAAAATGGAGTGATTGTTAAAACAAATCAAAAAACTTCAAAAATTTTAACAAACGAAAATAAAATAGTTGGAGTAATGGCTGGAAAAGAAAAATATTATTGCAATTCTTTAATATTGGCGACAGGTGGTTTTTCACATCCAGAATTAGGAGCGACCGGTGATGGTTTCACTTGGCTCAAATCTCTTGGACACAAGGTTAAAGAAGCGTCGCCCGATATTGTACCTTTTTCAGTACGAGAAAAATGGGTTAAAGATTTGTCTGGTGTGACTCTATCATTTATGAAAATTACTTTCTTTCTTGATGGAGTAAAGAAGTTTAGCAAAATGGGAAAAATTCTTTTTACTCATTTTGGTTTGTCCGGACCTCTTATTTTAAATAGCTCTAGACAAGTTAAAGATTTATTAAAAGCTGGAGTTGTTACTGCAACAATTGATACTTATCCTCACACTGATCTTGGGGCACTTGAAAAAGAAATTGTAAAAACTTTTAATAAAAACAAAAATAAAACTCTTAAAAATGTTTTACCAGAAATTACACCACACGGATTATTTCCAGCTCTTGAATTATTACTTCCTAAATTAGATTTGGATCTTGGGAAAAAAGTTCATAGTATAGAAAAAGAAGAACGTAAAAAAATTGTTGATTTACTCAAGGCCATGCCACTCACGGTTTCTGGCCTAATGGGTTTTGATAGGGCGGTTGTGTCAGATGGGGGAGTAATGTTAAACGAAATTGATACACGAACAATGCGCTCGCGTATTCATCCAAATCTTTTTATCACAGGAGACTTACTCAACATCAATCGTCCATCAGGTGGTTTTTCTCTCCAACTTTGTTGGACCACTGGTTATGTCGCAGGGATGAATGTATAAAAAAATAATTATTCAAACTTTTTAAAAAATCAAAAAATATTTTTATCTTTTCCCATTCTCTAATTCAATTGAATAGTTGTATGATGGATTTTTAAGAGATATAATATATTTTTGAAATATTAGAAATTAAAAATATCAAAAACATGATTGAGGCAAAACAATTTAAAAAAGTAGAAACATCAATAAAAGCGATAGCAAATTATCGTAGATTAGCAATTGTTTCGTTGTTAAAAAAGAACGGAGAAATGTCGGTAGGTGATATAGCCGAAGAATTGAAGATTTCTATACAGGCCATCTCGAAACATCTCAAACTTTTAGAAAGAGCAGATATATTATCTTCAGACCAGAGAGGTTTATTGGTTTATTATTTTTTAAATAAACCATTACCAAATTTTGTTTCGAATATTGTTTCAACACTTTAATTTTTATTTTGATATTTTTCATGCCCCACAGGAAACTATTTTCTAATTTAATTAAATAGTTGAATAGTGAAGTTTAGCGATTAAAAATGTATTTTCTAATTTAATTAAATAGTTGAATAGTGAAGTTTAGCGATGAAAAATGTATTTTCTAATTTAATTAAATGGTTGAATAGTTTTGGTATATAAAGAGATTATTGAATTTATAGAAAATTTGGTGTATTTTAAACTATGTAAGGTATAGAAAAACTTTATGAAAAAAGAAACTGATTCATAAATCTTTATATTTAAAATTATGGCGCCAGATAAATACAAATCTATATGGGTATCACATTCTTCCATTGGAGATTTCTTAAAATGTCCACGGGCTTATTATCTGCATAATGTTTATAAAGACACCAAAACGGGAAGAAAAATAAATATTGTTAATCCTGCGCTTTCTCTTGGCCAAGCGGTGCATACAATCCTTGAGTCATTAAAAAATGTTCCAGTTGAAGAAAGAATGAAACGAGATTTATTAGCTGATTTTGAAGTTGCTTGGTTACAAGTGTCTGGGAGAAAAGGTGGATTTAAAAATAGCGACGAAGAAGCCAAGATTAAAAAACGAGGCATTGAGATGATAAAACGAGTTATAAAAAATCCGGGACCGATTGCAAATAAAACCATTAAAATAAAGCAAGGACATAATAATATGCCACCAAATTTTTACCTTTCTGAAGATGAAAATATAATACTTTGTGGGCTTGTTGATTGGTTGGAATATATTGAAGAAGATGACAGCGTTCGTATTCTTGATTTTAAAACTGGCAAAAACGACGAAGCTGAAGATTCACTTCAACTCCCAATTTATCTCTTGCTTCTAAGTGCATTACAAAAACGAAAAATTTCTGGGGCGTCATATTGGTATCTTAATAAAGATGATAAACCAACAGAGATGACATTGCCCGATATTAATGAAGCTAAAGAAAAAGTACTCACGGTTGCTTTGAAAGTTAAAGAAGCCAGAGAAAAAGAAACTTTTAATTGTTCGCGCGGAGATAAAGGATGTTTTGCTTGTAAATCATACGAATCTATTTTGAAAGGTGAGGCGGAATATATTGGTATTGGTGGCTATGGACAGGACATGTATTTTTTATAGAAAATATTATTAATTTAAGCCATATACCGTGTCCAAAACGTGCGTGACTTAACTATTCTCTCCAGGAAACCATTCTCTAATTTAATTAAATAGTTGAATAGTGAAGTTTAGCGACGAAAAATGTATTTTCTAATTTAATTAAATAGTTGAATAGTTTCATTTCCATATGTATTTTCTAATTTAATTAAATGGTTGAATAGTTCAATATAAAACAAATAGTGTTTTTAGGGAATTTTGAGAATTTGGAGGATTATTCAAATTTTTTCAAAAAATTTTTAAAAAGTTTTCTAAAATGGTAGAATATAAATAGAGGTTTAGCTAAATAAAGATATGAATAAAAAAACATCAAATAAAATATTTACCACTGAACGAGAAGGTCAACTTCATTTCTTTCATAATTTTGGAATCAATCTTGATGAGAATGATGTTTTAATTGCAAATACTGATGGCGTATATAAAGGTAATATTTTCGAATTTAAACCAAATATTAACAACACTCAACAAGTACTTTTTCAAGCTATTAAATATTGTTCAAGATTGAGAATTACTGGTCATCCAGTACCAAAAAATATTTTACTTGTTTCGTTAAATCAAAGTAAAATGTACATTTTTGACAGTGGAGATTATTTTGGTGAAATTCATGAAATTTATTATGGTGGGGCTAGTAAGAATAATGATGGTTTTGCAATTAAAAATCAGCCTATTGAAATTGATTACTCAATGAGTATAGGTGCAGATAAAGTTTTGAAGTTATTAAAAGAAAATAATTTTACAAAGATTAAAATTAATGAGGACTGTATTGTTGGATGGGCAGAAAAATTTTACCGAGAAAACCCAACTGCGAAGAAAGGTGATTTTCTTGATGATAGAGATGGTGGAGAAATCCGTAAGCCAATAAAGTTTAGAGATTATATTTTGCCGTTTAAAGAAAAAACAAATATCAAATTTAAGTATTTGATGGACAAGTTGAATGATAATTTGATAAAGAAAGAACTCGGTGCGTTTTTTACACCACCTGCTTATGCAAAAAAATCTGTAGAACTTGTCCGTGAGGCAATTAAACTTGTTCCAAAGGGTAACGACTATATTATTTTAGATCGCTGTGCGGGGACTGGGAGTCTAGAGTCAGAACTTTCTGATGAAGAATTAGAACACACTATAGTTAGCACCTATGAATACTACGAATATAAGGTTTTGTTAGAGCGTTTTAATGGACGAGTCCGTCACATTATTCCACCAACTGATGATAATGTAGAATTTTCTGCTGGTTTTGTAGTAAATGCAGATGCGTTAAGTGAAGATTTTATAAATAATGAAATTATTAAACAACATATTGATAATCCAAAATGTACTGTAATTTTGTTTGAAAACCCACCGTATGCAGAAGCCGGAGCTATTCAAACAAATGAGGCGAGAACAGAAAGAGGTGCTATTTGGAAAAAAAGTTTTATAGCAGAAGAAATGAAGAAGGAGATTAAAGGTGTAGCAAGAAATGATCTAGCCAATTTATTTATTTGGTCTGGTATTAAAAAATATTTAAGATCTGAAACAGATAGTTACATTTTATTTTCTCCAGTCAAATATTTTAAATCACAAAATTTAGTTAATAAAAATTTTCAGAAAGGTTTTATTTTTAATAGAAAATTTTTCCATGCAACCGCTTCGGCCATATCGTGTGTGTGGTGGAAAAATTTAAATAAGAAACAAGACGTTTTTGATATGGAGATTTATGATTTAGACGATAAAAATACTTTAGATACCCTAGATGATGAAGCAAAATTTTTACAAAAAATTAAGTTAAAAAAAGTTAATAAGTTATTGTCTGATTTATATGATAAAAGACCATTTACTGACGATAAAAAAGGGATTACTGTTGGATATGATGGAAAAGAAAGTAAAGATGTAAAAATCAGAATCTCTCCATTGTTTAACAAAAACATTATTGGTTATTTAGTAGCACAATCTTTTTCTTTTGAAAACCCAAGAATGTTATCAAATTTATTTAGAACAGCTATTTATAATGGTAATGGTTTTTATTTACGCTCTGATAATTTTCTTGAAAAACTTCCACTTTTTGCTGTTGGTAAATATCCAATCGAAGAAAAATGGTATGAAAATGGTACTATTTTTAAGTCCTCAGATAGTGGTGAAAAATATACAAAAGATAAAGATTTCTTAAAATCATGTTTTATCTTCACATGTCTGTCTCGATATAATAAATGCATCTCTTTCACAGGGAGTGATAAACGATTCTATAAAAATGAGCTATGTTTCAATAATGACACATTAGCAAGTGAACAGCTTGGAAAATTTAAATTAAATAGTGACGAAAAAGAATTGATTAAGATTTGGGAAGGTGTTTTGGTTGAAGCAAGAAAGACGGAAAATTATAATAAAAAATTAGCATATGGTCCTTACCAAATTGAAATAGAATTAAATACATCAGAGAAGGATGAAAATGAAAAAACAGTTCATGATTACCCGACGCTTAATGGTGAATTAGAAAATCTCAAGAAAAAATTGAAAGTATATTATGCAAAATATATTACACCAAAATTATTCGAATATGAACTACTGAAATAATTTTATGAAAATTCTTCCAATAATTTTACAAAAGAAATTATGAAAAGAGAAACAAAGGAAAATTAATCTATAAAATGGACAAAGACAAGATAAAATTTTTTCTGGAGTCGTCCATTACAAGAAAAACAATTTAGAGCAGATTGGTGGCCAGAAACACTCTATGTATTTCTAATATTGAGTGTTTTAATGTTTAGTTTATTTATATTATTATGAAAACCACTTATCAAACCAAAAAAACATGGAAGGAACTTTATAAAATAGAAGCATCAAAAAAATCAGAGAATGATTTTTCTAGTTTTTGTAAGAAAAATAATATTTTTTGTCAAAAATTAGATTTGGTAGAAAATGAGTCATTGAGAATCAAATATCTCATAAATTCAAAAGGAAATTGTCCAGATTTTTTGATTAAAAAAGAAAAACTTTTTTGTTTTGTTGAAGTGAAAACGCTTACTAATTTTACGAATGCAAAACGAGAGAAAGAAATAGATACGAGGAGAGAAGCCCTGCAAAAAAAACATCAAAGTGGGATTATTATAAATGACACCATAGATTTTTATACCGAGTTGTGGGGGCCATTCAAGACCTTCATACAGAGCTGTAGTAAAAAGTTTAAAAATATAAAGGATAAATATAAATATCCACGCCTACTTCTTGTTGGTGGATCTAATGTAGATCAGATTCGGATGTCGGCACTTTTCCATGGCTCATATTTAAGCTATGACATAAGATTAGAAAAGTGGATTGGTTTTCAAAAAAAGAAAATTGGGCTTTTTGATAAGATGGGGTCAAACATAAGTGCAGTTATCTACTGGAATAAAGATTTCAATAGATACTTCTGCCTAGAGAATCCTAGATTTAAGGTTAAATTTTCTGAAACTGATTTTAAACATTTTTTCTCCTAATTTATGAAATTGTAAACAAAAAAATGGAAAAATTTAGATTAGTTAAGGATTTGAAAGTTGTTTTAAAGGATTTTGAGCTAATGGTGAAAAATCCTAAATGGCTTTGGAATGGTAGGAAATTAAATAATTTCAATTTATTACCAAGGGAAGTGTGGGGAAACTGGTTGGTGTCTGTTGTTTTATGTAAATTATATGGCAGGGACATAACTTTTGCTGATAGTGTTGAAGGAGACGGGTTTATAGTAGATATAGTAAATGGAAGTATAAAAGGAATTTTCCCAACAGAACATGTTTCTGCATTAGATATTCCGAAAGGTAAAAAATTACCCAATGGAGAGCAACGAATTATTGATGCAATAAATTTAAAGATTTCAAGGGGTTCTAGTTATGCACAAGGGAAACTGCTTATTGTATTTTTTGACGGAGCTGGTAAATTTTTTAGAAAACAAATACGAGAAAGTATTTTTAGACGACATAATTTTGAAGCTGTTTTTTGTGTTGGTCTTTTAAATTCTTGCAAAGATGGATATTCTTATATTGTGACAGAGTTCAGAGATTCTTTTGGAATTCAATCAATAACACACAAGATTGAAATAAATGAAAATTTTACTGATTGGAAGATTTCTAAAATAATGCAATGAAAACTGACTGGCTAACAAAAAAAATAACAGTAAATGAAACAAAAATAGAAAAATTTGCAAATAGATGGTTTTTTATTTTAGAATGGCTCATAATTTTGGGGTTGCTTATGTATTTACAAGTCACAAATAAAAGTTGGTATCTTTATCCTATAACTTTTTTATCATACGCGGTGTTTTCTCTTTATATTCACTCTTTGTTTTATTCGTCATCACTATATAAATATTTAATAAAAAAACTTAATATAAGTAGTGTTTTAGGATCACTAGTAATTATTTTAGTGTCAATTTTAATTGGTGTATTGGTAGGTATTATTACTTCGGATATAGCTATCAGTTATATAAAATAATGTTATAAAAAATAATTATCAAATTCAAAGAAAATTTGGTATATTTTAGAAATGAATATTAGTATAGGAATTGTTGGTTTACCAAACGTTGGGAAATCTACGCTATTTAATGCGCTGACGAAAAAATCCGTTCCGGCGGAGAATTATCCTTTCTGCACAATTGACCCATCCGTGGGTATTGTTCCCGTACCCGACGAACGAATGGAAATATTAAATAAATTTTCAAATTCAAAAAAGAAAATTCCAGCGGTTGTGGAATTTGTTGATATTGCAGGTCTTGTAAAAGGAGCGTCTGAAGGTGAAGGGCTTGGAAATCAATTTTTAGCAAACATAAGGGAAACCGATGCAATCGCAGAAGTTGTGAGAATATTCGAAGACAAGAATATAACACACGTTCATAATGAAATAGACCCGCTCAAAGATATTGAAATAATAAATTTGGAATTAATAATGTCTGATTTTCAAGCAGTTTCAAAAAGAATAAATAGTTTGGCAAAGGATGTTAAGAAGGGAGATAAGAAAGCAATTTTTGAAGAGGGGGTTTTAAAAAAGATGTATAAGATTTTGAATGAAGGAAAACTCGCGTCTATACTTGATTTAAATAAAGAAGAAAAAGAAGTTTTGAAAAATTTAAATCTTCTTACATCAAAAAAAATAATATATGTTTTAAATAAGAAAAGTGGTTGCAAGGATGTGTGTGAAATAAAAGACGAAAGATATGAAAAATTGATGAATTTTTTTAAAGACACCGGTTCGGAGTTTGTTATTGTTGACGCTGGGATTGAAAATGAGTTAAAGGACTTAAGTGTTGAGGACGCAAAAGAATTTAGAAAGGAATTAAATATTTTTGATGATGGAACAAATGAACTTATAAAAAAGGGTTACTTGGCTTTGGACTTGATAACATTTTTGACGACTGGCGAAGATGAAACAAGAGCATGGACCATAAAAAGAAATTCAAGCGCGCCGGAGGCAGGGATGGCGATTCACACTGATTTTAAAGATAAATTTATTCGTGCAGAAATTATAAATTGGAAAGATTTAGTTGATTCTGGTTCGTATGCAAACGCGAGAGCAAGGGGATTGGTTAGAACGGAAGGGAAGGAATATGTTGTGAAAGATGGGGACGTGGTTGAATTCAAAATCTGATGATTTTGAATTCAATAATTTTTAATTTCTAATTACTAATTACTAATGAAATGTTAAATTTTAAAAAAATGTTATAATATACACATTATGGAATCAAATAAACCAAAATTAAGTGTAGGGTTTTTCTTTTTGTGTTTGGGGATATTAATAACATTAATAACTTCAGTCACATCATTTCTCAATCTCGTTTTTGAAACACTTAACAAACGCTTTCCAGATGTTTTGAATGCAAGTTATCAATATGGGTACTCAACTTATGAATATGAAGGAATTCGCATGGCACTCGCGACTCTCATTATATTTTTCCCAGTCTTTATTGTCGTTTCTTATTTTTGGAGAAAATATGCGAAAGGAGTTATGGGCCATGTAGATGAAGTTATAAGAAAATGGGTGATATACATTATTTTATTTCTTTCCACAATCACAATAATGGTGGACTTGGTTACTCTTATTAAATATTTTATTTCAGGCGAAATAACCACACGATTTATTTTAAAAGTAATAATTACACTCATAGTTGCCGGCTTGGTTGGTACTTATTATATATTTTTACTTAGAGAAAAAAATTCTTTATCTAAAAAGGGTTTAATTTTTACAATAGTTGGTGCAGTTCTTGCCGTCGGAGCGATTGTTTTCAGTTTTATGATTATGGGAAGTCCCGCAAAGCAAAGACAACTTAGGTTAGACGATAGACGAATAGGTGACCTTCAAAGTATTCAATATCAAGTTATTTATCATTGGCAATCAAAAGAAAAATTGCCTGAAAAACTTTCTGACCTGTCCAATCCAATATCTGGGTATTCGTTGCCAGTTGACCCAGAATTTGAAAAAGGAAATACTTATGAATATTTTGTAAAAGACAAACTTAAATTTGAACTTTGTGCGACATTTGCATTACCCATTCCGCAGGGCTGGGTGGAATATTCTAATGGAGGAGGAATTATGCCAATGATAAATTATTATGGTGGGAAAGACATAGCGGTTTCATCTCGTCCTTATCTTGGTGGAGGAATAAATGAATCTTGGGACCACAAAGAGGGCAGAACTTGTTTTGAAAGGACGATAGATAAAGATTTGTATCCACCATACCCTAAACCACTATAATTTTTAAAAAAATCTATCCCGTTAAATAAAAGAGCCGGGGGTTCAGAGTACCCCGGCTTGTTAAATAATCTCTATGTTGAGGTGAGTTATTTAACTGACAAACTCATAATAAATACATTCATAAAAAATCTCCCTTTGCCGATCTTTACCTGTGGGGATATGGAGCATGTACCTCACTGAGTTATAGTACTATGTCCACAAATAATAATATCATAAATCAAGGAAAATAAAAAAAAGCGCAGATTACGTCTGCGCTTTTGCTTCTTCATCGTATGAATCTCTCTCCAATTAAAAACTGGGAGATGTTCAGCTCTTTTTATCTTAAATGAACTCCCGTTAGGGTTATTTATAATTTAGCATGTCTTTTTAAAAAAGCAATAAAAGGGGACAACTTTTGATTGTCCCCTTAAAAAGATGCCTAAGAAGAGGTTACTTGTTCCTACAACAAGCCCTCGTTTTCGCTTTAGCAAATTTTTCATTTAGTTCCTCCAATTTTTAAGAAAAGGAACTTTTACTGGTTCTCTAAAGAACCAATGTTATTCTAATATAAAATATTTTTTTTTGCAATAAATTTATTGTATAATTCATCCTGTGGAATATGATGCTTTAGCATCATAAAACCTAAAGGTTTTTATTTCACGGGATAAAATATAATGAAAAAGTACGACCATTCCAAAATAGAGAGTAAGTGGCCCCGAAAGAAACTTTCTGTGTCTAAAGACACAGGTTTCTTACGGGGTAAACAGAAAAACTATGATCACAAAAAGATAGAGAGTAAATGGTCTAAGGTGTGGGAAGAAGGTAAAATCTACAATACAAAAGAAGACAAAAATAAACAGAAATTTTATGTCCTAATCGAATTCCCATATGCCTCAGGAGAAGGATTACATGTAGGGCACGTGAGAAGTTATACTGCGCTTGATATTGTTGCGCGAAAAAAGAGAATGGAGGGATTTAATGTTTTATATCCAATAGGGTGGGATGCTTTTGGTTTGCCAACAGAAAATTATGCGATTAAAACTGGAATAAATCCAAAAATAATAACTAAAAAAAATACTGACAATTTTAGAAAGCAATTAAAGGCACTTGGCTTTTCTTTTGATTGGTCTCGCGAAATTAATACATCATCTCCCGAATATTACAAATGGACCCAATGGATTTTTTTACAATTTTTTAAACATGGGCTTGCATACAAAAAAAGAATGCCAATCAATTGGTGTTTGAGTTGTAAAATTGGTCTAGCAAATGAAGAAGTTGTTAATAGTGTGTGTGAAAGATGTGGAGGACAGGTTGAGAAAAGAGAAAAGGAACAATGGATGTTAGCAATAACAAAATATGCCGACAGACTTTATGATGATTTGGACAAAACGGAATTTTTGGAAAAAATAAAAATTCAACAGAGAAATTGGATAGGCAAGAGTCACGGAACAGAAATAGATTTTAAAATAGAAAACTCGGATAAGATAATTTCTGTTTTTACAACTCGTGTAGATACAATTTTTTCAGGGACATTTCTTGTGATAGCACCAGAACATGATTTGGTAGAAAAAATTACAAAAGAAGAATACAGAGAAAAAGTATTTGAATATAGAAAAAATGCATCAAAAATTTCACAAATAGATAGAATGTCAGAAGAAAGAGAAAAAACGGGTGTCTTTACTGGTTCATATGCGATAAATCCAGCAACTGATGAAAAAATGCCAATATGGATTGCAGATTTTGTTTTAGTTGACTACGGAACGGGTGTCGTTTTTGCTGATGCTCATGATGAAAGAGATTTTGAAATGGCTAAAAAGTTCGGTATACCATTAAAAGTTTCTTTAAGACCTAATGACGATAAATTATGGGAAGAAGTAAAAAATTTAAGAAAATGTTTTACAGAAGAAGGAACTCTTATAAATTCTGCCCAATTTGATGGAATGTCTTCAGCAGAAGCTCGTCCAAAAATTACGGAATGGTTAGGGGGAAAAGGTGTAGCTCGTTTTAAAACAACCTATAAATTACGCGATTGGATTTTTTCAAGACAAAGATATTGGGGAGAACCTATTCCACTTGTTTTCTGTGAAAAATGTGCTTGGGTTCCTATTCCAGAAGACCAACTTCCTGTTGAGCTTCCAGATGTTAAAAAATATGAACCGACTGATTCTGGAGAATCACCACTTGCCTCGCTTGAAAAATGGGTAAATGTTAAATGTCCAAAATGTGGTGGTTCAGCAAAAAGAGAGACAGACACAATGCCGAATTGGGCTGGCTCCTCTTGGTATTGGTTAAGATACACCGACCCCAAAAATGATAAGGTTTTTGCAGATAAAAAGAAATTGAAATATTGGACTCCAGTAGATTGGTATAACGGAGGAATGGAACACACGACTCTTCATTTACTTTACTCTCGTTTTTGGCATAAGTTTTTATTTGATATTGGTTTGGTTCCAACTGACGAGCCTTATGTAAAAAGAACATCACATGGAATGATTCTTGGCGATGGAGGAGAGAAGATGTCAAAGTCCAGAGGAAATGTAATTAATCCCGATGACATAATTGAAAGATTTGGAGCAGATTCGTTTAGATTGTATGAAATGTTTTTAGGTCCATTTGATCAACAAACAAGTTGGAATTCTGACGGAGTTGTCGGAACGAGAAGATTTATTGAAAAAGTTTGGGGATTATCTGAAAAAATAAATGAAAAAGGTGATGCTAACAAAGAAATAGATAATTTTTTAAACAAGACAATTAAAAAAGTTGGTGAAGATATTGAAAATATTAAATTTAATACGGCAGTGAGCTCTATGATGATGTTTTTAAATTTTGTTTATGATAAAAATACAATTTCAAAAGATTCTTATAAAAAGTTTTTGAAAATTCTTTCGCCTTTTGCTCCGCATATTACGGAAGAGCTTTGGCAAGAAATTGGAGAAAAAAAATCTGTTCATTTTGAAGCATGGCCTTCTATTGGAGAAATATTTGAAGATGAAAATGTAAACATAATAGTTCAAATCAATGGGAAAATGAGAGCCTCTTTTGAAATTAAAAATTTTTCAACAGAAGAAGAGATAAAAGAAAAAGCAGTCTCTCTTGAATCTGTATCAAAATGGATTAACGGGGAAAAAATCAAAAAAATCATATATATAAAGGGGAAATTAGTTAACATTGTAACCATTTGACAATAGGTTTAAAAAGGTGTATTATAATAATATAAATATCCAATAGGTTATATATACCCATTGCTTATTTTTTGACAGCATGGTATTTTTATGATATCCTTGAAAATAAGGATAAATTAGGAGATAAATAAAATTTATAGTTTATGAATACATTACAAACAAAACCAAAACAAGTTACAAAAAAACTTATAGAAATATTGCCGGAAAGAGCTTATACGGTGGTTGTTAGTCGTTACGGACTTGGATCTGATCCAAAGAAAATGACCCTTGAATCAATCGGTCAGAATTATGGGATCACAAGAGAGAGAGTAAGACAGATAGAAAATTATGCTATAGATAAAATTAAACAGTCTGGTTTGATGACAAAGGAAAGGAAAATATTTGATGAACTTTTGTCCTCAATAGATTCTCTTGGTGGGATAGTTCAAGAAGATCAACTTTTTAATCGTCTTTCAACAAAGGAAGATGAAAAAAACCATATACATCTTTTGCTTGTTTTGGGTGATGAATTCACTAAAGAAAAAGAAGACGACAGATTCAATCCAAGATGGTATATAGACAAATATCTTGCTGATAAAGTTCACACGGCTCTATTAAAACTTCATGATGAAATTTCTGAAAATGATTTAATTTCTGAAGATGAAATTTTAAGAAAGTTTTCAAAACTTATTGTAGACGCACCAAAGAAACACGTTTCTGACAGAGAAATATTAAAAGGTTGGTTGCTACTTTCAAAGAAAATAGGAAGCAATTCTCTCGGAGAATGGGGACTTTCCTCATCTTCAAGTATTAATGCTAAGGGAATGAGAGATTATGCTTATTTAATAATTAGACAACACGGCTCACCAATGCACTTTGTAGAAGTTACAAAGAAAATAGAAGAGGTGTTTGGTAAAAAGGCACACATAGCTACATGCCACAATGAATTGATAAAAGATCCAAGATTTGTTTTAGTTGGCAGAGGATTATATGCACTTAAAGAATGGGGGTATATGGTTGGAGTTGTAAAAGACGTTGTAAAGCAAATTTTGAAACAAAATGGACCAATGACGAAAGAGGAGATTATAAAAGCTGTTTTGAAAGAAAGATATGTTAAAGACAACACAATACTTGTAAACTTACAGGATTCAAAAACATTTAAGAAAACAAAAGACGGGAAATATGCGTTGATTTAATATCTCAAATCTAATATCTAAAATCTTAAAACAATAAATAAAATTTCAAGAAATACTCTTGAAATTTTATTTTTGTATACACAACAATCTATCACAACATGTTTTTTTGTTGTATCATATTACTATGATATCTTTTGCAATAGAGCAAATTTTTTCACGACTTTTCCCAGAAGCTATAAATATTTTAATAGTAACATCTCCACTTTGGGGTTTATTTTTCCTTATAAAAATTTTTTATACACTCTGGTTAACTTATGTGAGAACGATGTTTCTTTCTCAACAAGAATATAGATTGTTAGAGATAGAGTTACCAAAAGAACAATATAAATCTCCGTTGGCGATGGAATTGGTATTAAATACACTAAACCAAACCGGTGGAGATGGAAATTTAATTGACAAATATTTAAAGGGCAAGGTTAGACCATGGTTTTCTTTGGAATTAGTTTCAATAGAAGGTAATGTTCACTTTTTTATATGGAGTAGAAAAAATTTTATAGATTTAATTGAATCACAAATATATTCTCAATATCCTAGTTCAAGAATTGTAGAAGTTGAAGATTATACAAATTTTTTAAGATATAGTAAACACACATTTTCTCTCTGGGGATGTGAATTTAAATTAACAAAAGCTGACCCATATCCAATAAAGACATACGTTGATTATGGTTTAGACAAAGACCCAAAGGAGGAACAAAAAATTGACCCAATAACTCCGACAATAGAATTTCTAGGTTCGATTGGTCCAAAAGAATATATATGGATTCAAATATTAATAAGGGCAAACAAAAAAGAAAAAAACAAAAAAGGGGCGTGGTTTAAAAAAACAGATTGGAGAGAAGAAGGAGAAGAATTAATAAATAAATTAATGAAAAGAGATACGGAAAAAATTTCCGAGGAGCACGCTAATTTGAATAAAGAGGAACAAGATATAATTTCTGCAATACAACACGGATTATCAAAACCAGGATTTGATTGTGGTATAAGAGGAATTTATTTAGCGGAATCTGATAAATTTAGGTCAATAAATATAACCGGCTTAACTGGAACATTTAAACAATATGGCTCCGCCTCATTGAATGGTTTTGCTCCAACAGGAGGTCTTACTATTTTTGATTATCCATGGCAGGATTTTAGACAAATAAGACAAAATAAAGTTAGAAGAGAACTTTTTGATGCTTACAAGAGAAGGTCTTATTTTCACTCGCCATATAAGAAAGAAGCTTTTGTTTTAAGTTCAGAAGAATTAGCAACAATATTTCACTTTCCTGGAAGTGTTGTACAAACACCAACATTTAAGAGGATAGAATCAAATAGAGCGGAACCGCCATCTAATTTACCTGTTTAATTATGGAAGAAAAAGAAAATTTTATAAAAAACCCATTAGACAAATTTCACCCTGTTAAATCCTGCAAAGCAGGAATTTTGTCTATAACAAAATTATTTAACGGGGCAAGCAAAAAGGATTACGAAATTATAAGCACAATTGCAAGTGTGATTTTACTTCTTTGTGCTTTTTATTTTTTCTTTTTCTCAGCGCCATTTAATTTCCCGGTCGGGTCAGTTATTCGTATAGATAGAGGGTTGTCTTTAGATGAAATATCAAAACTTTTATATAAAGAAAATGTCATAAAATCACCTTTCTGGTTTAAGGCCATTATCACCGTTATTGACGGACAAGGCGGGGCAGATGCAGGAGATTATTTTTTTAGTAAAAAAAGAGGTTTAATAAATGTATCAACAAGAATATCAAATAGTGAATATGGTTTGATACCAATATCAATAACAATTCCAGAGGGAGCTACAAGTTTTGAGATATCTGAAATTTTAAGAAAAAATATTAGCAACTTTGATTCGGAAAAGTTTTTAAAAATAGCAGTTCCTCTTGAAGGATATCTTTTTCCTGATACATACTTTTTTTTACCAAACATAACCCCTGAAAATGTTATAGAGACAATAAAAAATAATTTTGTTAAAAAAATCTCAACTATATATGGTGAAATAGAAAAATTTGATAAACCACTTGAAGACATAATAATAATGGCTTCAATAATTGAAGAAGAAGCTAGAAATTTTGAGACCAGAAAAATTGTTTCTGGGATTTTATGGGAGAGAATAAAAATAGACATGCCACTTCAAGTAGATGCAGTCTTCCCATATATAATTGGTAAAAATACATACGAGCTGACTTTAAATGATTTATCTCATGATTCTCCATACAATACATATAAATATAAAGGGCTTCCATTTGGTCCTATATCGAATCCAGGTCTTGATTCTATAAAAGCAACCATAAGTCCAACGAAGACAAATTATCTTTATTATCTATCTGATAGGGGTGGAAACATGCACTACGCTAAGACCTTTTCTGAACATAAAATAAACAAATTAAAATACATAAATTAATTCATCCCCCACTTTTTATATTTTATTCTTATAATGGCATCCTATTTATCACTCTTAAATCTGATTTTAATGATTATTTATAGATATTTTTTGCAAAAGTGGGGGATAAAAAACCCTTGAAAAATAGGGTCTTTTTTGATATAATTTACCCTGTTAAATAATTTGTTGAAGACAAATTCCTGCGAAGCAGGATTTAACAGGGTAAACCCCTAACTCTTGTTTTTTTGTTTTCTTGAATACAATGATTATTACATATCAAGGTTTAGAATTTTTTAAAATACAATTTGGCGACATAGTCGTTGCCTTTAACCCTCCTTCAAAAGAATCAAAATTAAAGTCGTCCAGATTTGGAGCAGATATAGTTTTAATTTCCTTAAAACACGAAGACTTCAATGGTTCCGATACTTTGTCCTATGGTGATAAGATGCCTTTTGTAATTAGTGGGCCTGGGGAATATGAAATAAAAAATATTTTTATAAAAGGATTTTCCTCCGCATCTTCTTACAAAGATAAAAAAATTAATACTATTTATTTTTTAAAACTTGAGTCAATGAATATTTGTTTTCTTGGAGCTCTTGGTTCGGCTGACTTGTCTCAGGAAATAAAAGAAAACATGGATGATATAGATGTATTATTTGTTCCTATAGGAAACAAAGAAGTTTTGGACCCAACGGATGCATATAAACTTGCAGTAAAACTTCGACCCAAAATAATAATCCCAATGCATTATACAGACGATAAAGACTCTTGTTTAAAAACATTTCTTAGTGAAGAAGGAATAAAAAACTTTGAGCCATTAGAAAAACTCACATTAAAACAAAAAGATCTGGTGAACAAAGACGGCGAAATAATTGTCTTATCACAAAAATGATATGATTTTGAAAGGTATAAAAAAACTTCAGCAAAAATCACCACAGACTAGGAAAAAAACGTCCTTTTTTATTTCTTTAGTTGTGACAGTTTTAATTTTTCTTGTTTGGTTATCGGTTTTTAATTTGGGTTCGGGAAAGAAGATTGTTGCGGAAGAAAGCAAAAAAAATAATAGTGAACAAAATTTAGCAACGCCATTTTCAAAAATAAAGGGCGACCTTGATAAAATTTTTGAGAGTGTACCAGAGAAAATAAACGAATTAAAAAATTAACCCCGTGGAACATGGTGCTTTAGCATCATAAAATCCAAAAGATTTTTATTCCACAGGGTAAAACTTATGGCAAAAGAAAAACCAGAAAAAAGCATACCAATAGATAAAAATATAATAAATCAGGATATAACTTCTGAAATGAAAACTTCGTATTTGGATTATGCAATGTCTGTTATAACCAGTAGGGCATTACCAGATGTAAGAGACGGTCTAAAACCCGTCCACAGAAGAATTTTGTATGCTATGCAAGATATGGGTTTAACCTCAAGTGCTAAGACGAGAAAGTCCGCGGCAATAATAGGAGAAGTTTTAGGAAAATATCACCCACATGGAGATGCCTCGGTATATGAAGCAATGGTAAAACTTGCACAAGATTTTTCAATGAGATATCCACTTGTAATAGGACAAGGGAACTTTGGAAGCATAGACGGAGATCCTGCGGCAGCTCAAAGATACACAGAAGCTAAAATGAGTAAATTAGCTGGAGAGATGATAAAAGATTTGGAAAAGGAAACCGTTGACTTCAAACCAAACTACGAAAATACAAGAAAGGAACCAACAATACTTCCTTCAGCGATACCAAACTTAATTTTAAATGGAACTCTTGGAATCGCGGTTGGTATGGCTACAAATATTCCACCTCACAACATAAAAGAAATTATTGACGCGACAACACATTTAATTGACCACAAAAATGCGACAACGGAAGAATTAGCAGGATTTGTAAAAGGACCAGATTTTCCAACGGGAGGAATAATTTTTGGGAAAAACGACATACTACATGCATACGTAAATGGACGTGGCGGGATTTTAGTAAGAGGAGAGGGGGAAATAATTGAAGAAAAAGCGGGACAATCTCAAATAATAATCTCATCGCTACCATATAGAGTTAATAAAGCCGAATTGATAGAAAAAATAGCCGATTTAGTTAAGAATAAAAAAATAGAGGGTATAAAAGGAATTAGAGACGAATCAACAAAAGATATAAGAATTGTCATTGATATAAAATCAGGGGCTCTTCCAAACAAAATTTTAAATTCAATTTACAAACATACCCAACTTGAAGACACATTTCATGTAAACATGGTTGGTCTTGTTGATGGGGTTCCACAAACTCTTTCTTTGAAAACAATCTTAGAGGAATTTATTTCTCACAGAGTAATTGTAATAAAAAGAAGAACTGAATTTGATTTAAAAAAAGCAGAGGCGAGGGAGCATATTTTAATAGGGCTCAAAAAGGCTCTTGATCATATTGATAAAATAATAAAAATTATAAAGGCGTCAAAAGACACACAAACCGCACATATCAATTTGGTTAAAGAATTTAAATTTTCTTCTCTACAAGCAACTGCAATTCTTGAAATGAAACTTCAGAAGTTGGCTGGTCTTGAAAGGAAAAAAATTGATGATGAATTGGAGGAAAAAAGAAATCTTATAAAAGAACTAAAATCAATTCTTGCGTCCCCACAAAAAATACTCTCAATCATTAAAGATGAAATGAAAGAGATAAAAGATAAATATGGAGACGAAAGAAAGACAAAAGTTTTTGCAAATAGAATAAAGGATATATCTGTTGAAGATATGATTCCTAATAAAGAAGAAGTTTTAGTTTATACAGCTGGTGGATATATTAAAAGAACAGATCCAACCGAATTTAAAACTCAAAAAAGAGGAGGTGTTGGTGTTGTTGATATAGACACAAAAGAGGAAGATTTTGTAACAAAATTTTTAACAGCATCTACTCACAGCGATTTGTTATTTTTTACTGACAAAGGAAAGGTTTACCAAATGAAAATGTACGATTTACCAGAGGGCAGAAGAGCAACGAGAGGAAAATCTATAATGAATTACATTTCACTTACTGAAGGAGAAAAAATAACATCTATCTTACCAATGTCCAGTGATTTTAAAAAAGACGAAGTTTCTCTTTTGATGATTACAAAACAGGGAGTTGCAAAGAAAACTTTAGCAAAAAACTTTTCTGATGTAAGAAGAAGTGGGATAATAGCAATAAATCTTTCAAAGGACGATGAGTTGGTTTATGCTTCGTTTGTTGAAAAAGGAAATACGGCAGTTGTTGTTACAAAAAAAGGTCAATCTATACATTTTAAAGAATCTGACATAAGACCAATGGGAAGAACCGCCACGGGCGTTCGTGCTATAAAATTAGGAAAAGGGGACGAGGTTGTCGGGATAGACATCACTTCAAAAGAATCAAAGGACCTTGAATTGCTTGTAATAATGAAAAATGGATATGGTAAGAAGACACCTCTTAAAGAATATAAAGTACAAAAAAGAGGTGGAAGTGGAATAAAAACGGCAAAAATAACACCAAAAACAGGTGAATTGATGGCCTCAAAGCTTGTTTCCGACGAAGAAAAAGAGATTATTTCAATGTCAAAAAAAGGGCAGGTCATAAGGATAGAAATTGAAGAAATACCGACTCTTGGAAGACAAACTCAAGGGGTTAGAATAATGAAATTGAGAGAGGGAGATAGTATTGTTTCTTTAATTTGTTTGTAATTTTCCCCACTTTTCAAACTATATCAGAATTTTTGTTATATAATTTAAGTTCACCCTATTAAATAATTTTAAGAATAATTTTTCAGATTTGAGATATTAGATTTTAGATTTGAGATTAATTTAAAATGTTTCTAGATCCACAAAAAAATGTTAGACAATTAAATTTAGACCCTGGAATGATAGTTGCCGACATAGGTGCCGGGACTGGTTTCTATACCTTTGAAGCGTCAAAAGAAGTTGGAGAAACAGGCAAGGTGTATGCAATAGATATTCAAAAAGATATTCTTTCTAAAATAAAAAATGAAGCAAACGAAAGAAACCTAAAAAATGTGGAAATAATTTGGGGAGATGCCGAAAAAGAAAATGGAACGGGGTTAAAAAATGAATCGGTTGATGTAGTCATAGTGTCAAATATATTTTTTCAAGTGGAGGATAAAAAGGCCTTTCTAAAAGAAATACTTAGAATATTAAAGACTAAAGGTAAACTTTTATTTATAGACTGGAAGGAGACTTCAAAAAATATAACTTTTGTTGAAAATGCAATATCTTCTCCAGAAGAAATAAAAAACTTTTTAGGTGGTTTTGGTTTTTCATTTGAAAAGGAGATACCAACTGGAGAATATCATTACGGATTTGTTTTTAAGAAAACATAATATGAACAAAAATTTTCAAACAATAGCACTCTTCATATTTGGGTTTTTCCTAGTTGTAGGAGTCGTAGTTTTTGCTCTTCAAAAGGCCAACGATTCTAATTTAATAGCGGACATAACAGTTTGGGGCACAATTGATAGCACAATATTTGAACAAAAAATGAATGAAATTGGAAATAATACAGAAAGCCCGTTCAGAATAAAATATAAACAGTTTAGAGAAGATAATTTTGATAGCGCATTATTAGAAGCCCTTGCTTCAGGCGCTGGTCCTGATGTAATTGTTCTTTCTCAAGATAGAATATTGAAATATCAAAATAAAGTGTTGGAAGTCCCATTCTCAAGTTTTTCAGAAAGAAGATTTAGAGATGATTATATAGAGGGTGCTGAAATTTTTCTCACACAAAATGGAATTTTGGCATTTCCAATAATGATAGACCCGCTTGTTATGTATTGGAACAGGGACATACTTTCAAACGCCGGAATTACAAAACCGCCCGTTTATTGGGATGAAATTTATTCAATTGTTAAAAAGGTAACTGACAAAGATAATCAAAAAAATCTAAAAAAGGAAACGATAGCCTTTGGAGAATTTATAAACGTAAATAATGCTAAAGAAATAATATCTGCCTTAATAATGCAGACTGGTAATCAAATAACTAAGAGAAATGATACCGGGGTTGAAGTAGTATTAGGAAATTCTACAAGTTCTCTTATACCAGAAACAGAATCTGCAATAAGATTTTATACCGAATTTTCAAACCCATCTAAAGATATGTATACATGGAATAGGTCATTAAATAATTCTTTGCAGGAATTTTTATCAGGCAATTTAGCTTTTTATATTGGATTTACAAGTGAGGTAAAAGGATTGAGAGAAAAAAATCCAAATTTAAATTTTGATGTTGCAAAATTACCACAAATAAGAGGCAGTAAAACGAACAAAACATTTGCAAATATGAATGCAATAGCAATTATGAAAAGTTCTCCTAACGCCAATAACATACTTCAGGTAATAGGTTATATTATAAGCAACGATACAATTTCTATTTTAAGTAATTCATTTAATATTCCGCCAATAAAAAGGGAACTTTTGATGGAAAAACAACAAGATGCATACAAGAGTATTTTTTATGATTCTGCTATAATTGGCAGAGCGTGGCTTGACCCGAATCCCAATGAAACGACCACAATATTTAAAGATATGATTGAAAATGTGACATCTGGAAAGTTAAGAATAAATCAATCGGTTAGTCGTGCCGACACGGAAATCCAAAATCTTCTTAAGTAGGTTTTAATCCATAATTAGATGATTAAAAATAATAAAAGTGAATATTTATTTAAAATTATAACAATATCTATTTTTGTATTGTTTTTGTTTAACGTGTCTGTTGTATATGGTGCGGGGCTTGTTCCATGTGGCGGAGGTGGTGCTGAGCCCGCTTGTGATTTTAATCAGTTTATAGTTATGGCACAGACTATAATAAACTTTATACTCGGTTTATCTGTTACAGTTGCTGTAATTATGTTTACGTACGCAGGAATTTTGTATTTAACAGCATCTGGGGCACAAGATCAAATAAAAAAAGCTCATAAAATTTTTACGAATGTTTTAATAGGTTTTATTGTTATAATATCTGCGTGGCTTGTCATAAACACAATTGCAAACGCGCTTTTGGATAAAACAAATTTTGATACTTATTTAAATCAAACAGGTCAAACAAATTAAGAGTTAAAAATAAAAACATATGAATATCAAAAGATTTAATAATATATTTTGGGGAGTATTGGTTTCTGTTCTTATTCCGCTTAGTATAAATGCTGAAGTAGTCACTCTTAAAAACCCGCTCGGTAATACAAATACACTTCCAGATTTGATACAAAAAATTTTAAAAGACATAGTAAACCCAATAGGAGCAGTTGTTATAGTATTTTTTATAATTTATACGGGTTTTTTGTTCGTTAAGGCACAAGGAAAACCAGAAGAAATAACCAAGGTAAAAGAAATACTACTCTATGTAATTATTGGGGCAGCTATTATTTTGGGAGCGAACTTAATAGCTCTAGCTATCAAAGGAACCATTAATGCTCTTTAGTCTTATATATGAACCCCGTTAGATATCAAATAGAATAATTGAGGATAAATAACAACAAAACTAATTTAAAAATAAAATGTCAAAAATTATTAAAAAAATCAACGAGAGCCCAAGACCCCCTATCTCTAACGGGGTGAAAATTTTTAGAAAAATACAATTATTAATTTTATTCCTCATTATCCCACTGGTCAGTAGTGCGGCCACAATAGGAGGCGGAACATTTAAAGAAATAATTTATAGTTTGGTTGTATTTATAAACAAATTTATTATTCCAACATTAGTCGGTCTTGCTCTGCTAGTATTTTTCTGGGGCGTAGCCAATTTTATTCGTTCGGCAGGGAATCCCGAAGCCATAGAAGAAGGTAAGAAAAAAATGTTGTATGGAATATTAGGGTTATTTGTAATTGTAGGTGTTTGGGGTTTAATTGGTATTTTGAGAAATACTTTTGACATCTAACTTTGGTGCACTTTACAATCCACAAAAAACTTGATTAGATTCATATAATTTATTATTATTAGTTAAGAGGTCGTTTTAACAAAAATTATTAAAGGTCGTGAAATTAATGCGTTATTTAACGCAAAAACACTTTATTATGAAAAAAATATCAACAATTTTAGCAGGTCTATCATTTATGTTTCCAATGGTTTCTCTTGCCGCTACTGGAGGAACTGACTTAACGAGTCTTATTTTAAAGGTTTCTGATTGGATTCAATTATTGACACCTATCGTAATTGCATTGGCACTTTTGTATTTCTTCTACGGCTTGGCAAGATATATTTTGAATGCTGGCAACGAAGAAAAGAAAGCGGAAGGTAAAAACATAATGATATATGGCATTATCGCCTTGTTTGTTATGGTTTCAGTTTGGGGTCTTGTAAGTATATTGGTTACTACGCTTGGTATAACAACAGGAGGAACAGAAAATTTGCCATTCGTAACAACGCCATAGTAATTTATTATGAATGTTCTATTGGGTAAAATAAATGACCAGATAGTAAATCCAGCAATACTTCTTTTATTTGTGTTGGCTCTTTTATATTTTATTTGGGGAGTAACCCAATATGTTATAAAAGCAGATAGTGACGAAATAAGAACGCAAGGGAAACAACACATGGTATGGGGAATAGTTGGGATGTTTATTATGGTCGCTGTTTATGGAATTATAGCCATAATCGAAAACACAATAGGAGCATAATAAAATCAGCGGTTTCACCGCTGGAAGACAATAATTGAGAATTTAAATTCAGAATTTAAAAAATAATCTCTCTCTGTTGTTAAAAGACAAGGAGGGGTTATTTTTGTGTGTGAGCTAAGACATATAGCGTTTGCCAATGTTAATAAAAAAATATTATATCAAAAAATCTTACATTTATAATATACATATAATATATATTATACCTAAGACATATAGCGTTTGCCAATGCTAATAAAAACGAAAAATAAAAATTTGTCAGCAAAATCGCTCCATATTCTTAATTCCGAACAAGTTACTACTGGTGCTCTAATCATACACTTTGCACGAACCTTTTTGAGCGGAAATTGAACGAAAACGAATGAATCAGTCCCGCCACCGCCTCGCAGAGCCTCGGCGGACACCAAAGAAAAATGTTCCTTGCTTTTCGGATTTGCGCGCGCAGGATTTTTTCTTCTAAAAGGAAAAGAATATTTTTCTGCGGGTCTCTGCCCTAAATACTTCGGGCAGTGCGTGGGGCTTCAATGCGGACTCGGCTGATTTCCCGCCCGCTCTAATTCTCACATACTGGGTCTGGGGGGGGGAATGCGGGCGGGGTTCGCTTTGTTTTTTTCGGCGGGGTTTGCATTAAGTTATTAGAATATGCTAATATCTACATATGACAGATTTATGCAGAGAAATGGAAAGGTTTGGTAAGGGTATCGGGAGCGTGCCGCGCTATCGCATTGTGGAAGCGCTTTTCTCAGGATCTAAAACAGTAAGTGAGCTTGCCGGGAAAACAAAACTGTCTCAACCCCTCGTATCTCAACACCTGCGCGTTCTTAAAGAAACTGGCTTGGTGCAAGATGAACGACAAGGGCAGGAAGTAAGGTATACGCTCAATACCGAACACACCATCCGCCTGCTCAAGCGTCTTGCCGAGGAGCTTAGACCAAAGAAAAAAGCCAAAAAGTAGCCTGTGAGATTTATTAAATTAATTTATTACAACTTATGAAAAACACTACATCACTCAACATCAAAGTAATAGCAGGTAGCACTCGCGAGGGCCGTTTTAGCAACAAGGCCGCCGCGTGGATCGCTGAAGAAATCAAGAAACAGGAAGGAGTCGCGGTTGAGGTGCTGGATTTGCGCGACTACGATATGCCGTTTTTCAACGAGCCGATGAGCCCGTCATTCAAACAAGAACCTTACAAAAACGAAGCAGTCGCGCGTTTCACCAAAAAAATAGAGGAAGGAGAAGCCTTTGTGATTGTTACGCCAGAATATAATCACGGCACTTCCGGCGTACTCAAAAACGCGCTTGATTGGGTATATCCGGAATGGAATAACAAGCCAGTTGCTTTCGTAAGTTATGGCGGTGTCGGTGGGGCGCGCGCCATAGAGCAACTGCGCCTTAACGCCATTGAGCTTCAGATGGCTCCGATCAGAAACTCTGTACACATTCCCGGCGAGCAGTATTTCCAAGTACTATTCGGCAAAATAGACGCTAAAGAACTTTTTGCCTCTGTCTCAAAGCAGGCCGAGGACATGATTACACAGCTTTTGTGGTGGACTCGCTCTTTGAAAAACGCCCGCGGCTAGATACAAAAATAAAATTCTCCACACGGTCTCCATTGCGGAGGATTTTATTTTTCCGCGTGAGCAATAATTTCTAAATTACAGCTGTGATATTTAAGGCACCACGCCTCGCATTTTTCTGTCCATTCCTCGTTCTTATATTTTAAATGACACTCCGGGCATTCATAAAGTTTTTGTTCGTTTTCTTCCATGTGTATATTTTATAAAGGATTGTGCTAGGCACAAACAAATCTGTATGTGCTTGACCCACCCTTCCATTCGCACACAAACCCACGCCGTTTTTAGGAGATATTATAAAACGGCGTGGGTTGCTCCCAAATTAAGAAACGATTTCAAATTTTTAGCGACAAATTATTCTTAGCTTTCAAGGGAGTGTCTAGTCGCTCTCTTCTTCGTCACCAGCGTCAAGAAGTTGTTCCTCTGCTTTTTGAGTTGCTTCTTCGGCTTTTTCTCGTTCTTTCTCTAAACGCTCGGCATCTTTTTCAGCTTCCTCTTTCACTTTTTCGTCTTGCTCCTCTTTTGCCTCTTGCTCTTTTTCTTCCTGCTCTTCCTTAAGTTCCTCCGCCTCCTCTTTCGCTTCTTCTAAATCTTCAATAGCGTCATCTACGACATCGAGATTTTTCTCGGCTTGTTTGGCCAACCGCTTTGCTTCTGGATAGTTACTGGCGACAAGGGCAGACTTTGCTTGGGCAAGCAAGCTGTCAAATTTACCGAATGCTTCGGCTGGCACTGCAATATCTTCTTCGGCGACTTCGTCTAATACTTCTTGTTTCTCTTTTTCAGCTTCCCGAATTGCTTTCTCTGCTTCTTCTTTTACTTCCATTTCTTCTTCAATACGTTCTTCTTCTTGTTCTAACGCTTCTTCCGCTTCCTCTTCTTTTAATTCAAGGAGTTCTTTTTGAGCTTTTATCTGTCCCAGCTGTTGAACCAATTTTTCAACTTGGGCGGTATCACCCGCTCGTCTTGCCTCAATGATTTTGCCCTTCAATTCTTTTTCTTGAACTTCAAGGGTGCGCTTTTCTGCTTTGAATGCTTGCTCAAGAGCTGTTTTCGGAGCATCAAACTCATCATCCAGTTCTTTTGCAAACTGGCTTACGTCCTTGCCTTTTGCTTTTTGGTCTACAACTATTGTTGCGGCATTGGCAAGATGCGCCTGAAGGCGGCCTTGCGCTACTTCAAGACCCTTGGCTTCTACACCCTTTGTTTCCAAGATGACTTTTATCTCGGCGATCCGTTCTGCGGCGAAAGTAATCTGGAGATGAGCTTTGCCTTCTGGATTAAAAGTGAAAAACTCGCGCAGGGCTTCGCTAAATTTATCGAGAAAATAGAAATTGCTTTCGGGAGTTAGGCCAGCCGAAGGAAGTACAGCTTGTTGACTCTGTGCGAACGCCACACCGGAGAACATAAACACTCCGAGCATAGCAACCACGATAATTTTTTTATTCATATGGTCATTATATCATAATTTATTTTATGTGTGTTCCCCAATTCCGTAATGAGTTAGGACACTCTTGTAAAATAAGTAGAATAAGAATTCTATGAAAAACAAAGGAGATTTAACTCGCGTAGAGCGATTTGAGATTAGAATATTATTAGATAAGGGATATACAATAAGGTCGATAGCTAAATCAATGGATAGAGGCAAAAGTACTATATCGTATGAAATAAAACACAATAGTGTTAAAGAAGTATATGACCCAATAAAAGCACACAATAAAGCAAGATTAAGAAAGAGAATGAGGAGACTTCAATATTCTAAGATAGAATATTATCCGAGTCTAAAGAAGTTTATTATTGAAAAATTAAGAAAAGGATGGAGTCCTGATGAAATAGCTGGATACCTGAGACCGCGTAAGAGAGAATGTGGTTGGTTTGTATCCAAAACTGCAATATATGATTGGTTAAGAACTTCAAGAGGAGAAAGATATTGCAAGTACTTATATAATAATTCAAGCGTCATTGGGTGAGGTGTAAAAACACCTCGCTTTTGGCGAAATTCGGGCGGGCTCATTTCTTAACATAGACAAACAACGTTTCAAAATCCGGAGTCTTAGAAATTTTCGGATAGGTAATAATTTTCTCAACCGGTTGCCAATCTTGAAAATGTGATGTATTTGTTATAATCACTGCGTCTTGTTTTAGTTCTTTTTGCAATTTCTTTTCGAGAATTGGCATTAAATCGTACCACAAATAGGTGTATACCACATCGGCATTATGAAAATCAGTTTTGAAAATATCTCTTGTTTGAAAATGCACTTTGCGCCTCAAAATTTTACTTTTTAGTTTGGCAGAGAAAATCCGCACGGCGCTGTTATCTATGCCATAAATATCAAGGCGCGGCAAAATCTTTTTTAATCTTAATGACAAGGTGCCGCGAGCACAGCCCAAATCGTAAAAAGTTTTAGCATCTGACTTATATTTTTGTATTGTTGTTGCCAATGCTCTCGTTGCTCGTCTACTTGTAGGCAAGTCGTGTCCTCTAATCAAAGAGTCGATTGCAAAAATAAGAAATAGCGGCATTGCTATTACAAGAAAACCTAAAATGAGAAAAAGCAAAATGTAAGTTAAAAAAATCATAGATAGTATTTAAAAAATAAATCAACAAGAGCATTTGCGACATTTTGCGGCGCACCAGATGATGGGAAATGGTGCATTTCAATACAGGGAGCGCTGTTTAATTCCAATACGGCACAGGTCTGATTTTTCCAAGAACGAGAAATGTCTGGCACAAGAAAATCTATGCCGACCAAACGAATATCAAAAAATTTTGCGGTGTTTTTAAATAATTGGATATTATCCGGATGAACCTTTTCGGTTACCTCAACAAGATCGCCGCCTAATTTAAGAAATGGATTTTTCTGTAAATATACAACCTCATCTTTTTCTAGGACTGTTTGTAAATTGTAATTCTTTTCCGCAAGGAGTTTCGTTGTTGTATCGTCTATGACAAGTTTATACAAAGTAAATTCTTTTTGGTGTGGCTCGCCTCTGCGCTTGTCGTCGTTTTTCTTTTCCACTAATCCACTAATTGTTGAATTGCCGTCGCCAACCACGTTTGTTGGTACTTGTTTCACCACGGCGACATAATCAAAATCAACAACCGTAGCTCTATAGACAAAAGAATTTTCAACAAACCTTTCAACAACAAACGCCGGTGAATAAACGACTGCTTTATCAATTGCTCGTTGCAAATCCTTTTTGCTTCGTATATTTGTCGTAACATGTCTTGCCACCGAACCGCCGCGCGGTTTTACAACTAACGGAAAGCCAAGTTCGTCAATTCCATATTTTAATACTCGTCCCTTCCGCCAAAACCAAAAAGATTTTCCTTCTACAATAGGAAAATTGCCCCTTTTGAGATGATTTTTTGTTCTTTCCTTACAATTTACAAATGAAGCATCGTATTTACTAACATGGTTGGCGACAGGTAAACTTTCAAAACGAATTTTCTGGCCGCCTATTTCAGCGCAAAAATGATTAGTGTATCCAACTGGTCCCTTTGCGGCTTGAAATTTCACTCCTCGCTTTCTTGCCTCCTCAATAAAACAAGCCGAGCGCATTTGAATTTCAGATGACAAAAAATCATCTCTCATTTTTATTAGTCCAGTGGCTACAAAAGTTTTTTCAAGCAAGACATCAAAAAAAGATTCAATCTTTTTCGACAACCGCAATCGTGGCATTAACGTACTTATTATTTCATCAAGCCAAGTTTGAATGTGATGAGTGGCTGGCAAACCGCAATCTTTGCAATATTTTTTAAACATGGTTATTATTTCATTAAATCATCAACGCTAACACCCAAACCCGTAGCAATTTTCATAACCGTTTGGATTGATGGCTTTGTTATGACATTTGATTCAATCTTGGTAAGTGTTGTATAGGGAATATCGCACTTTCTTGCAAGAGCGTCCTGTGTCAGTCCTTGCTCTGCTCGAAAGACTTTTATTTTATCCCCAATTTCCTTACTGGTGCCGGGGAGAGGACTTGAACCCCCACCTCTTTCGAGACTACGTCCTAAGCGTAGCGCGTCTACCAATTTCGCCACCCCGGCATCTTTAAAATATTTGAATATTCATTTATATAAAAATTCTTTGCCAATTTTATATTTTCTTTCCAAATATTCATAATCACCATTATAATACATGAAATTTAATAATTTAATAGAGTCTTTCTTTGCATAATTGAGAACAAAAACTGACTTATCATCAGAAATCCATCCACCAGTTGTCTTTATGTGTTTATAAATTTCGTTATCCACCCATTCAAGAAAATTTAAACTTCCGGAGGCCAACCTTATTTTTAATTGTGGTTGATTACTTTCTGGATGATAACTTATGCTTATATTTCCATCACCGTCTATACATCCTCTCAAAAAGTCTGCAAAATATTTTTTTGGGATGTTTATTTTAGATAAAATTTTGGATTTTGCCGGTGTTAACCCTATAGACATTAAAAAATTATAAAAATTAATGTCTCCGAATTGTACAACAAAATATTTCTTTTCTTTACTATATTCTCGTGTTTTTTTGCCTATCTTATTTTTTATACCAAGACATTTTTTAAAAGATATTATTAATTTTTTATCTTTTGAAGTCATATTCAAATGTCTATTATCTGGAGATAAATTGCCATCAGTTGTAATCAAACCGATAGCATAAGCAAAATTTGGACTCCATTTTATTTTTACCTTATTTAATCTTCTCATAAGATTATAAAAAATTATTTTTATTTATATTCTTATATTATATACTAAGACATATAGCGTTTGCCAATATTAATAAAAAATATTTTAGAAATAAAATTTTAATTTAATAGCCAATCTATTTTTTCACATTTTTTCACACGCTCGTTTGTCCGCCCAGTAGGATTTGAACCTACGACCGTTTGCTTAAGAGGCAACTGCTCTACCAGCTGAGCTATGGGCGGATGTAAAAAATTTAAAATTGAAAAATCAAAATGCAAAATTAAGATCAAAAATGCAAATAAATTTGCTTTCTCCCCAAAATCATTAAACTATTGATTATTAAATTGCTAACAATTTTCTTACTGGTGCCCGGGGCGGGAATGTCGCAGTGCTCCCCCGTGATTTTTTTGTCTCACAAGCTCGACATAAAAAATCATTCGATTCCCGACGAAAGTAAATAAATTTACTTTCTCCCCAATCACTTTGTGCCCGGGGCGGGAATGTCGCAGTGCTCCCCCGTGATTTTTTTGTCTCACAAGCTCGACATAAAAAATCATTCGATTCCCGACGAAAGTAAATAAATTTACTTTCTCCCCAATCACTTTGTGCCCGGGGCGGGAATGTCGCAGTGCTCCCCCGTGATTTTTTGTCTCGCAAGCTCGACATAAAAAATCATTCGATTCCCGACGAAAGTAAATAAATTTACTTTCTCCCCAATCACTTTGTGCCCGGGGCGGGAATCGAACCCGCATGGCGTGAAGCCACAAAATTTTAAGTCTTGCGTGTATACCAGTTCCACCACCCGGGCAAATTTTCAAAATACCCTGAGGCCAGAAGGGGAATTGAACCCCTGTATAGCGGTTTTGCAGACCGCCGCGTTACCACTTCGCCATCTGGCCATTATTTGTATTTATTTTTCAAACTCTTATATTCTATATCTCATTTGAAATCTCATCAATCTTTTGTCTGTTTTTTTCTCCAAAATCTATTTTAAAATCAAAAAATGGAACTACTCTCATAAAATCCATTTCTTTTTTAATAAAGTCTCTAAATTCGCTTCTTTTTCTTTTTAAAAAATCTAGTGCCCCTTTTTCATTTTCAGAAGGAAGAGTTGTAAAAAATATTGTTGATTTTCTGAAGTCATCAGAAACGCTACAATCTGTGATTGTTATCATAGATCTTAAACTTGATTGCTCCAAAACAAATTTTGAAGCAAGTTCTTTAATCAAACTTTTTATTTTTTCTTGTCTTAATGTCATTTTTGGACAATGTTGAAAGCTTTTATTTTATCACCTTGGGCGATTGTAATTTTTGATTCTATTTTAGCACCAAATTCAATACCTTCGGGTGCCTCTTTAATTTCAGTTCTATTTTGTTGCAATTCCAAAATGGTTCCAGTTCCTATTTCCTCATCCCTTCTAAAAATTTTTATTGTTTTTCTAATTTTTAAATTTCCTAAATCAACTCTCCCACCAATAACTTGTTTATCTTTGTTTTTACTAAAAGTTCTAAGTATTTTTGCTTCCCCAAGGATTTCCTCAACGTTTTCTTTCGGTATCATACTTTCAATTTCATTTTTAAGCCAATCAGTGAGCTCGTATATTATTTTAAAGGTTTTTATTTTGGTATTTAATCTTTCAGCTATCTGATTTGCAGAATTTTCAATTTCTACATTAAAACCAACTATTATTGTGTTTTCATTGTTCCCAACATTTTTTACATCATTTTCTGAAATTGAACCGATTCCTGTTTGTATAAATTTTACAGAAATCTTGTCATCATTAAATTTATCTATCTCATGTTTTATAGCTTCAATACTTCCAGAAACGTCCGCTTTTATTACAACAGGTACAATAACTTTGTTTTCTTCTTTTTCCATTAATGAACCATTTATATCTGGAGAAGTTTCTTTGTTTTCAAGAATATATTTTTCAGCGTCTTTTTTTAACATAAATGTTTTAAAGGGGAATCCAATTTCTGGATTTTTATTAAATCCAGTTATTTTTATTGGTGAAGAAAAAATTGCCTCCACAATTTTTTTACCAGAAAAATCTTCCATCATACGAACTGGGGCTATGCTTTCTTTAACAACTACAAACATTCCATTTTTAATTTTTCCATCTTTTATTATCAAAGTAGCAGATACTCCTTTTTTGGGGTCAACATTTGTTTCAATTACAACTCCTTCAGCTTTTTTTGAAATGTCTCCTTTTAATTCAGACAATTCTGCCACCAAAAGTATTATGTCTAAGAGTTTGTCCACCCCTTCTCCTGTTTTTGCAGAAATTGATACGTAAGGAATATCTCCTCCATAACCTTCAACATAAATTTCATTTTCAATTAAGTCGGATATTGTTTTGTTGATATTTGCCCCTGATCTATCTATTTTATTTATAGCAACAACAAACGGTATTTTTGCCTCTTTTATGGCCCCATATGCCTCTAAGGTCTGTTTTTTTACACCGTCCTCGGCTGATACAACAAGAATTGCTATGTCTGCCGTATTTGCGCCTCTTTTTCTCATTGCCGAAAACGCTTCATGTCCTGGGGTGTCTAAAAAAGTAATTTTCTTTTCCATTTTCTTGCCCTGAGCATGTCGAAGGGTATGTATGACTTCGTATGCTGAAATATGTTGGGTTATACCACCAGCTTCTGAATCCACAATATTTGTCTTTCTTATATAATCAAGAAGTGCGGATTTCCCATGGTCAACATGTCCCATTACAACTATAACAGGTGGGCGTTCGGTTATGTTTTTTTGTTCCTGTTTAGGCATAAAATAAAATAAGCACAATTGTGCTTTAGAACCACATAATACCACGAAAACGGCAAGAAAACAAAAAGGTGAAGAAATAACAAAGTAAAAAATAAAGAAATGACAACCTATTTCTGCTATCGCAGGAATAGGTTGTCATTTTAGGAAATACACAGCACTTATTTTGTTTATAAAATAAGTGCTGTGATTTTAATCCCACACTTATGAAATTAGTTGTGGGGTTGACATTATTTTTAAATAGGCATATAATATATAATAGGTAGTTCAATAAAATCATTCACAAATAAAGGAGTAGTTCAAATGAAAAGATTATCTTTTTTGTTTGTTTTATTATCTTTGGTTATTGTTGGTTGCAACCAAACTAACGAAAATTTAACAACTGAACAAGTGTCTCGTTTTTTAGAAAAAAAATGTGGATATACTATCCTATCTGAAGTTTTTGTTCACAACAGTACGGGTACAGTTTTTTTTGGAAGTTTTGAAGACACTAAACTAAACTTTTTTGATGATTTTGTTTACAAAACGATTGATGATATATCCTTTTCTGTGTTTGTAAACAAAGATGGGAGATTTCTTGTTGTGTTTTTAAATGATAATTTCCCAGAACCAAAAATTGTTGCAAGTAGTGAAATAAAGGAAATAGCAATAAGAAATTGTTTATTGAGTAAAACAAAACTACCAAAAGGCACAATGATCCGCTGAAGGTTTACTAGGCACGCCCACGAGGACGTGCTTTTTTTATTGTTTTAGAATAATATTAGTTTATGAATTTTTTTGATAAAGAACAAAAAGGAATATATTTGGATTATGTCTCCACAACTCCCGTTAGAAAGGAGGTTTTTGAAATAAATAAAAAATGTCTCCAATTTTAAGTTTCCAGCGGTGAAACAGCTGGAAGTTTCTATAGGACAAGTAAAATCATAAAAGTAAAAAACAATAGGATAAAAATTGGTCGTCATATCTCTGCTATCGCAGAGATATGACGACCAGTCTAATATTTTGATAATAAAGTTTGTTTTAGGCACACACATAACCATTAAAGCTTGACAAAATTTTTAAACAGGTATATAATATGTGTAGATAGTTCAATAAAAATTCATTCACAAACAAGGAGTATTCAAATGAAAAAGTTAACTTTTTTATTCGTTTTGTTGGTTTCTTCTCTGGTTGTTTTCTCGGCTTGTGGTTCAAGCCCTGATCACACCGAGGATCAAATCAAGGTATTTTTGGATGGTAAAGGATATAATCATCCATACAAAATTTTTAAAGTGGAATCAGAAGCATTCTCTTCTCATTCGCCATATTTTAGGAAAGAAAATTCAACAGACAAATCTTTCTTTGATTACATAGTGTTAACAAAAAAAGAAAATAATAATTTTCTTTTGTTCATTGAATCGGATGGGAATTTCCCCGAAATAGTCCGTGAATCTATGATTGATTCTGTGGCGACTATAAGAAAGCCAAAAGGCACAATGATCCGCTGAAGGTTTACTAGGCACGCCCACGAGGACGTGCTTTTTTTATTGTTTTAGAATAATATTAGTTTATGAATTTTTTTGGCAAAAAACAAAAAGAAATATATCTTGATCATGTCTCCACAACTCCCGTTAGGAAGGAGGTTTTTGAGGTAATGAAACCTTATTGGAGTGAAAAATTTGGAAATGCAGGTGAAAAACACAGACTCGGTAGAGAAGCAAAAATTGTTCTTGAACAAGCGCGTGAAAATGTTGCAAAAATTTTAAATACAAGCGCGAAAGAAATTATTTTTACATCCGGCGGGACAGAATCAAATAATCTTGCGATTTTAGGTTTTTTTAATTTTATAAAAAGTAAAACCGGTACCCTCAATGGATATCATGCAATAACGAGCGAAATAGAACACTCATCAGTATTAGAAATATTTAAACATTTAGAAAAAGACGGGCTTGAAGTCTCATATATAAAAGTTGATAAAGACGGAATCGTTGATTTAAGAGAAATTAAAGAAAAAATTAAAAATAGAACTTTAATGATTTCAATAATGTTTGTAAATAATGAAATAGGAACGATACAACCAATAGAAGAAATTGCAAAAATAATTAGAAAGGAAAGAAAAAGTTCAGCAATTTTTTCTCCACAAAATAACGAATTAAAATTTCCAATTTTTCATACAGACGCGAGTCAAGCGCCATTATTTTTAGATTTAGATGTAAAAAAGTTAGGCGTAGATATGTTCACAATAGATGGACAAAAAATTTATGGGCCAAAAGGCATAGGGGCTTTGTATATTAAAAAAGAAGTTCCAATTCAGTCAATTTCTTTTGGTGGAAAGCAAGAACATGGATTAAGGGCTGGGACTGAAAATATTCCGCTTATAGTCGGTTTTTCAAAAGCACTTGAAATGGCTCAAAAAGAAAAAGAAAATTTTTCAAAAAGAATCTTGGAACTACAAAATTATTTTATAGATGAAATTTTAAAAAATATTCCCAATTCTAAATTAAACGGGAGTCGCGAACAAAGAATACCAAACAATATAAATATTTCTTTTGAAAATATAGACCATGAATTTTTAGCAGTCCAATTAGACGAGAATGGAATTTTTTGTTCAACAAAAAGCGCTTGTTTAAATGATAAAAATAAAGACTCGTATGTGTTAAATGCAATAAACAGAAATTCAAACAAGTCAGGAGCAATAAGATTTTCTTTAGGAAAGGAAACGACCCAAATAGATATAAACTACGTGGTTAATATTCTAAATAAACTAATTGGAGGACAAAGAGAAAATAGAATGTAAAAATTTCTAATTTCTAATATCTAATTTCTAATGAAATGTAAAAGCCGTAAGTTTTAGGCCTTAGTTTTGGGCTTTTAAATTTGCTTTTTTAATTTAATCGTATTATAATTCGGCAAATGAAATTAGAAGAACTCACAAAACAACAAATAATACTTTTAGCTCTTCTCGTGAGTTTTGTTACTTCTATTGCAACCGGAATAGTATCCGTTACACTTTTGGGGCAAACTCCACCTGGGGTCACCCAGACAGTTAATAGGATTTTTGAAAGAACAGTTGAAAAAGTTGTTCCAGACAAGCAGGGAGCTTCTGTAATAATGAAAGAAAAAACTGTTGTTGTTAAAGAGGAGGATTTAATAGTTAAGTCTGTTGAAACTGGGTCAAAAAGTATTGTAAGAATTTATGAAAGACCGCAACAGCAACCCGAAAGCGATTTAAATAAAGGAAACGACAATAATAATATACTTGGTAGTTTTGTTGGAGTAGGAATAATCATATCTTCAGATGGAACGATTTCTACGGCAAGCAATAATTTGTTAAATTGGAAAAAATATATGATATCAACGTACGATAACAGGATTTTTAATATGAATGTTCTCTTTTATGGTGAAAAGGTGTCTTTTGCAAAAGCAATAATAGATGAAAAAAGTACTGAAAAATATGTTTTTAATTCAGCAATTTTATTAGAATCAAAAAATATAAAATTAGGAGAATCTATTGTGGCTATAAGTGGAGAAGACAGGAACATAATTAGTACAGGCATTGTCTCAAGTCTTGTTAAAGAGGATGCAATCAAAAACAAGATAACGGAAATAGAGACCTCTATACAACCATTAAGAATAGAAGGTGCGCCAGTATTTAATTTGTTTGGAGAAGTTATAGCCGTAAACATTATTTTTACACAAGGGGCCACATTGATTCCATCAGATTTTATAAATGAAGAATTAAAAATTTTTGAAACTGAAAATTTAAAAAATCAAACAAAAAAATAGACCCAGATTTTAGATTTTAGATTTTAGATTTTAGATTTTAGATTTTAGATATTAGATATTTTTATGCCCCCATTTCATAATTTTACAACCAAAGGTAAGGAAGCTATAAAAAGAGCTCATGAGCTTGCTATTGAACGCGGACAAAATAGTGTAAACCCTACACATCTTTTAGCCGCGCTTATTTTACAAGAAGAGAGTATTGTTTATTCAATATTAGAAATACTTGATACAGATATAATTTTATTAACTGATTCTGTAGTAGAAATGTTAGATAGACCAGAAGGCTCAACGGTTTTATCTCCTTCTTATCAAATGTATATAACTCCAGAATTTGCAAGAATTCTTGAAGAATCATCAAAATTTGCCAAAAGATTAAATGACGAATTTGTTTCAACGGAACACATGTTTCTTTCAATTTTTAATGTTGAAAGTTCGGCAAAAGATGTTTTGTCTCGTTTCAAAATAACGCAAGAAATGGTTTTGAAAGCACTTGAAGAAATAAAAAATAATAAAAATAAAGAATCACAAGCACCCAAAAAAATGAGGTCAATAGGGAAATATACTAGAAGTCTTACAAAGCTGGCGTCGGAAAATAAATTGGACCCTGTTATAGGAAGAGATAATGAGATAAATAGAATAATTCAGATTTTATCTAGAAGAACAAAAAACAATCCTATTCTAATAGGAGAGGCTGGAGTAGGAAAGACTGCAATTGTAGAAGGTCTTGCCCAGAGGATGAATAATGGAGATGTTCCCGAATCTTTAAAAGGAAAAGATTTAGTTTCTTTGGATCTTGGTTCTCTTATCGCAGGAACGAAATATAGAGGAGAATTTGAGGAAAGATTAAAAGGAATAATAAAAGATATAGAAAAATCTGATGGCAAAATAATTTTATTTATAGACGAAATACACACTATTGTTGGAGCTGGAGCCGCAGAAGGCGCGATGGACGCTTCAAATATGTTAAAACCGGCTCTATCAAGAGGAGAATTGAGGGCGATAGGGGCAACTACTCTGAAGGAATATCAAAAGCACATAGAAAAAGATCCAGCGTTAACAAGAAGATTTCAACCAGTATATGTTCAAGAGCCAAGCGTTGAAGATGCAATAGCAATTCTCCGCGGACTCAAGGAAAAATATGAAATTTTTCATGGAGTTAAAATTTTAGATGAAGCGATAGTGTCTGCTGTTAATTTGAGTAGTAGATATATAACTGATAGATTTATGCCCGACAAAGCTGTTGATCTAATAGACGAGGCTTGCTCGTCATTGAGAATGATTTTGGAAAATAAACCGCCACTTCTTGAAGAAACTCATAGGAAAATTCTTCGTTTAGAAATAGAAAAAGAAGCACTAAAAAAAGAAGAGGCAAATTCTGCGAGTGGTAAGAAAGCAAAAGTGAGAATAAAAGAAATTGAAAAAGAGATAGCAGATTTAAAAGAAAAAACTTCCGAACTAGAATTAAAATGGAATGGTGAAAGAGATACTTATACTGAAATAAAAGATATCAATAAAAATCTTGAAAAATTAAGAATGGAAGCAGATACAGCAGAAAACATGTCTAATTTATCTCGTGTTGCAGAAATAAGATATGGTGAGATACCAGTTTTAGAAAAAAAATTAGAAACAAAAACTAAAAGATTTAAAAAACTTCAAAGCTCAAGAAGAATCTTAAGAGAGGAAGTTTCCGAATCAGATATAGCTGAAGTTGTTTCAAAATGGACAGGTATTCCCGTGACGAAAATGCTTGAAAGTGAAGTTCAAAAACTCACAAGAATTGAAGAAGAATTAAAGAAAAGTGTAATAGGGCAAGATGAAGCAGTTAGAAAAATAGCTGATGCGATTAAAAGATCCAGAGTTGGAATTTCTGACCCCGGTAGACCAATAGGTTCCTTTATGTTTCTTGGTCCAACAGGAGTAGGAAAAACAGAGCTAACAAAAACCCTGGCTAAATTTTTATTTAATGATGAAAAAGCCTTAGTTCGTGTTGATATGTCAGAATTTATGGAAAGGCACTCGGTTTCTAAAATGATAGGTTCTCCAGCCGGATATGTTGGTTATGAAGAGGGAGGAATTTTGACTGAAACAGTAAGACACAGACCCTACTCGGTTATTTTATTTGATGAAATAGAAAAGGCGCATCCAGAGGTATTTAATATTCTTTTACAGGTTCTTGATAATGGTCGTCTAACAGATGCAAAAGGAAGAACGGCTAATTTCAAAAATTGCGTAATCATTTTAACCTCAAATATAGGTGGAGAATTTATAGATAGAATGCAAAGCATTGGATTTGGAGATGGTAGTGAAGAAGTCGGGTATGATGATGCAAAAGAGAAAGTTTTGGGAGCATTAAAGGATCACTTTAGACCAGAATTTTTGAATCGTCTCGATGAAATAATTGTGTTTAATGTATTGAGTAGGGAAGCTATAAAAGAAATTGTTAATATTCAAATTGATATGGTTCAAAAAAGATTATTTGAAAAAAATATAACTTTAAAAATTAGTCCTGAAGTTATGGAATATATAGCGAAAGAAGGTTACAGTCCTCAATATGGAGCAAGACCCCTAAAGAGATTAATACAAACAAAAATTCTTACTCCAATGGCAAACATGATAGTTTCAAAAGGAGTGTCTGATGGTGGTACGGTTTCAATTAGTATTGATCCAAAAAATGAACTTATTTTTGATGTTAAGCACGAGGGAAAGATTAAAAGTAAAATTTCTAAAACAAAAGACGATAGAAAAAAAGTTGAGGTCTAAAAATAAAAAATGTCACCTTGCAAGGTGACATTTTGATTTTGTCCTCGCAAAGCTCGGACTCAATAACGAAATTCCTTTCGAATCCTATATGTAAGTGAATCAATTCACTTACTCCTGCAAAGAAATAAAAAACACGACATCAAAAGATATCGGTTTTTTACTTTGTGCGCCGGGCAGGATTCGAACCTGCGTAGCCCGAAGGGCGACAGATTTACAGTCTGTTGCGATTGACCGCTCCGCCACCGACGCATATATTATGAATTTAATAATTTTTTAAAAGCATTACCACCTTTGTAAGATTTTATCTTTTTTTCTCTAGAATAAGCTTTTTGTTGGTCATTAAACTCTTCACAGTACACAACTTTCCATGGTTTATCTTTCTTTGTAGAAATATTGTAACCATTGTTATGTTCTAATATTCTTCTTTCAATATTACTCGTACAACCGATATAGTATCTATTATTTAAAACGCTTTTAATTATATAGATATACCACATTTGTTCTCTTGCGATTGACTTTACCCCGCCACGGCGGGGCAAGCTCCGCCACCGACGCAACGATTACATAATAACAGACAAAATTGAAATTGTAAAAAATGTTCTATTTTCAGCCAGAATTTCTGATATAAATAAACTTGCTTAACTACTATTTTTGTATCTGATACAATTAGTAGTGGTTTCCATGCTTGTGGTCGACATGGGCAACCTCGTTTAAAAAATTTTTGACCTCGTTTTAATAATATGGAAAAAGAAAAAGAAAAAGAAATAGGTGTAATAACACATTGGTTTGATAAGATAAATGTTGCTGTAATAAAACTAAACGGCTCAATTAAAAAAGGAGATAAAATAAAAATAAGAAAAGGGGACACGGAATTTGAGGAAACCATTGATTCAATGCAAATAGACCATCAAAATGTAGATTCTGCAAAAAAAGGAGATGATGTTGCGATAAGATTTTCTGAAAAAACAAAAGAAGGAGCGTTGGTTTACCCTGTTAAATAATTTTCATCCTTTCTCAAGAAAGGATGAAAATTCCTGTCGTGCAGGATTTAACGGGGTGAATCTTGTTAAATAATTTGTGAATTATATAAAAAATGCGTGTAATTTTTTACACGCGTTTTTTATATTTTATCTAAATTTTAAATATAGTAAAAATATGGCTCAAAATAATAATATTTTTGTCATATTAATATTGTTTTCTAAAACAGATTGACTAATCAGATGTTTTGTACTATTTTCTCAATAGAATAGACTTTCTTTGAAACAAAATAAACCACAAATAGGAGCTTCACATGAAAAAAAAGATAATCTTTTTTGCAGTAATTTTTTTTGCAATTTTCTTTGAAAACGTATTTTCTCAAAATATTTCACTTAATGGTGAAAAAAAGAAAATAATGTTTTCATCAAACAATGGGGAGTTTATTGGTGGATTATCAACGATTCTATTTGCAAATTTGCAAACGGATTCTGTTGGTTCCAGAGTTAAACAAGGCTTGATTCGAACAATTTATGGTATGAAATTTTATTGGCTTGAATTTCATACCGATCTTGAGTTAAGAGCTGAAAATACTAATGGGTTGATGTCTGGTAGCAAATTTAATGTAAAACAACTTTATTTGCAATTTAATCCTTCAAATTCATCGGTGAGCATTTTACTTGGAAGAATTAGGACTTCAGCAGCAGAAATTACTTTTTATCCATATCAATACCAAAAAAGGGCAACGGCTAAATTGTATGGAGTGTCCGATCCATTTTTTGGTCAATATGGAAATGGAATAAAATTATTCGCAAACATTTCTCAAAATATTTCGTTTGCGTTTGATTTTATAGGAACTTCTAACGAAATAATTGATAGACCATATGAATCAAAAACTGAAGGGTCAGCTGGACTATATGTTGATATCCCGTCTTATTATTTGAAATTTTCTACAGGAACTCAATTTTGTGAAAAGTTTCGTAGGGCAGGAACACATGTTAGTTGGTATAATGAGAAAGGTGGGATTTTTTTTCTAGACGGTTCATTTTTTATTGAGTCTCCGAGAGATTATGAATCCTTTTTTTCCTATAATGGTATGGTTGGTGTTCGTCTAAAAAATTTTGAATACCATATGGGTATTGAAAATGGGCCTCAAACATTTGGTGGAAAAAGAACTTTTTTGAATAATGGAATTTTACTCAATATTGAAAAAGGCCCTTCAAAATATGTTTTGCTCGCTGATTATCAAGTTCCACTTGGTGAAGAACGTAGCAAAGATTGGGAATTGAATTGTTCCCTTCTGATTTTCGTGGATTTTTAATAATCATTTTTCGCAAGCTGGGATATTTATTCGTCCCAGCTTTTTTATTTGCGTTTTCAGATAAAATATAGTATCTTTTTTGGGTATGGCTTCACAGAAAAATCTTATAAAACTTCAATGTACCACCTGCAAGAGGGTTAATTATTATACAAGAAAGAACAAAAAAACGGTTGTTGAAAAAATAGAATTAAAAAAGTATTGCAAATGGTGTAAAAAACACACTCCACACAAAGAAAGTAAGAAGTAGTCCGTTTTAACGGATTATGGATTAAAAAATCTGGCACTACTCTTAAAAACCTCTTCAAGAGGTTTTTAAGTTATGATATTATTTAAATACGGGAGCTTAGTTAAGTGGTATAACTGCTGTCTCCAAAACAGCGGTCAGGGGTTCGATTCCCTTAGCTCCCGCAAAATTTTTTAAAGTATGAAAACAGATTTAAAAAAATTAGTGATTGATGAGTTTTCAGGAGAAAATACTCAAAAACTTTATATACAAAAAGCAGAAAATGGATTTTGGGATTCTGAAGAATTTTTTATAAATAAATATTTTATTAAAAAAGGAAGGACATTAGATTTAGGGTGCGGAACCGGAAGGACCACAATTCCTTTATACAAAATGGGATATAAAATTATTGGTGTAGACATAGTTCCTTCAATGATTGAAAGTGCAAAAAAAATTGCTCAAGAAAAGTCACTTAATATTGATTACAGGATTGATGATGCTACCTCATTGAATTTTGAGAATAATTTTTTTGATTATGTGTTATTTTCAAATCAAGGATGGACACAAATTCCTGATTCCAAAGAAAGGGAGAAGACTCTTAAAGAGATCTGTAGAGTATTAAAAAAAGATGGAATTTTTATTTTTACTACCCATCCTCGTGTGTGGTTATCAAAAAATATCTTTTTCTGGATTTGGCAGTGGGTGCGTTTTTACGTGTTTAAACCCCTTGGTTTTGATATTTTAGAGATAGATTTTGGTGATAGATTTTTTGATAGAGAAACCCAAAATCAAGGAAGAACCTACAAAACAAAACAATATATACATATTGCAAAAGTAGGCGATGTTATAAAACAAATTGAAAAAGTTGGTTTTAAAATTTTAGAAGTAAATGGGACTTTACAAATATCAAAAGACGACATTAGAAAAAACCCTCCCGTTTTCTTCATTTGTCAGAAGTAATATAAAATATTATTATTTTAAACAAGAAACTTTTGTACTTCCTCCTCAATCTTTTTATAATTTTTTAATTCAAACCACTTTATATTTTTGTTTCTTTTGAACCAAGTTTTTTGGCGTTTTGAAAATTGCCAAATTTTTGTTTCTAATTGTTTAATCATTTCATCTTTTGATAATAAACCGCGAAGGTAACGAGAAACATACCTGTATTCAAGACCAAAATCATCTAATCTTTTCCAACTCACCCCGTTTTCGTGAAGTTTTTTAACTTCATTAATCATTCCTTTTTTAATTCTTTTTATTAGACGATTATGAATTAATTTTCTTAATTTTTCATTTTCAGTTTTTATACCAATCTGCAAAAACTCATATTCTCTTTCGTTACTTTCTAATTCGCGCGAATTAGAAAGCACCTGTTTTATTGTTTTCTTGTTTTCTTGTTTTTTTGCTTTTGCTATTTCTATAGCTCGAATTAATCTCCTCTTGTTTTTTGAATCAATGTTTTTTGCGCGAACGAGATTTAGTTTTTTTAACATTTTAAACAATTCTTCGATAGATTTTTTCTCCAATTCTTTTCTTAATTTTTTATCTACCCTTACAGCTGGAAAATCTACATTATTAACAACCGCATTTATATAAAATCCAGTCCCGCCACAAATTATTGGTATTTTATTTTTGCCTAAAATTTCTTTAATTTTTTTGTTTGCCAATTTTTTAAAATCAATAACATTAAATTGTTTTCTGGGATCTTTTATATCTAACAGATAATGAGGAATACCGAGCATTTCCTTTCGGGTGATTTTGCCAGTACCCAAATTCATATCTTTATAAACCTGTCTTGAATCAGCAGAAATAATCTCACCACGAAATTTCTTGGCGAGTTTAACCGCTAAATCACTTTTTCTTGAGGCAGTCGGCCCAAGGATAACCAAAATCTTATTTTTCATTGTGCCGCGGGAGAGAATCGAACTCTCATGAATCACTTCACACGATTTTGAGTCGTGCGCGTCTACCAATTCCGCCACCGCGGCGTACAATCAGATTACTTAATTTTTCATCAAAAATCAATCAGTATCCACTATTTATTTTATAAAAATAAAATGTTAAAATTAATGCATTGTTAATTTTGTTTTTAAGTTTTTAGATATTAGATTTGAGATTTAAGATTATAAAATGTCCTCATTTCAAGACAACTCAATATTTTGGATAGAAGTAAATAAAGTTAGGCCAAACCCCTATCAGCCAAGAACGGATTTTGATATGGCGCGTTTAAAAGACTTAGCTGATTCTATAAAACAATACGGTATTCTTCAGCCGCTTATAGTTAATAGAATTGAAATTCAAACAGAAGATGGGGGTTTAATATCCCAATATGAACTGATAGCAGGTGAAAGGAGATTCAGAGCCGCAAAAATAGCTGGTCTTTCCCAGGTTCCTGTAATAATAAGAAGTGGGGAAGAAGACCCAAGAATGAAATTAGAGATGGCTATAATAGAGAATCTCCAAAGAGAAGACTTAAACCCGATTGACAGAGCAAGGGCTTTTCAACAACTAACGACTGAATTTCAATTTAAACATCACGAGATCGCAAAAAAATTAGGTAAGAGCAGGGAATATGTTTCAAACTCAATTCGTTTGCTTTCTTTGTCGGCAAAAATACAAGAGGCAATTGTTGCTGGAAAAGTTTCGGAAGGACATGCAAGACCAATGATGATGTTAAAAGACAAACCAGAAGAACAAGATACTCTTTTTAAAGAAGTTTTATACAAAAAGATTACAGTAAGAGAAGCGGAAAATATCGCTAGAAAAATAGCACAAGATAAACTTCGCAAGAAAGAATATGCATATGATCCTGAAATTGTTGAAATAGAAAACAAACTCTCTCAATCCTTAGGAACGAGAGTTCAGATAGAAAAGAAAGACGTAGGAGGTAAAATAGTTATAGATTATTTTTCTCCAAGTGATTTAAAAACAATTTTAAGTTTGATAAATTCAAAAGGGGAATCAAAAAACGTTGGTGATATGTTAGACAAATATATATCAGAAAATCAAGAAGAAAATTTTGTTGAAGATGATATGAATCTAAAAGAAGAAATGAAGTTAGTAGAAGATAACCTTTATTTTGATGTAAAGGAAAAAGGCAACTCGGATGATAATCCCGAAGATAATGAGGAAGAGATATATTCAATAAGAAACTTTTCTATTTGAATGAAAAAGCAACTTAAGTTGCTTTTTCATTCATAATTATGGATGAAAAATGTCCTTGGGGACATTTTTAAAAAACAAAAATAAAAAAGAATTAAAATCTAACACTACTCTTAAAAACCACACTGGTGGTTTTTAAGTATGGATGAAAAATGTCCTTGGGGACATTTTTCATTTATTAGACAATGCCTGTCTTATAAATCTTTTGGCCATTGAAGTTTTTACGCTATTCAACCATTTTTGTGTTGGATGGCTATTTTTATTTACAGCGATTCCAACTATATCTCCGTTTTTTAATTTTGTTTCAAGGGAGACAAATTTATTGTTTACTTTAGCTCCAGAAGCGTGATCTCCAATATCTGAATGTATATGGTAAGCAAAATCTAATGGTGTAGAATCCAAAGGCAGGTCTATAACATCTCCATTTGGTGTAAAAACGAATATTCTATTTTCAAAAAAATCATTTCTCAAATTTTCCATAAACTCTTCAGGAGCAGACACTTCAGTTTGTATTTCAGCCAAATCTTTTATCCACTTAGGTGGGTCTTTTTTTATCTCTTTTTCTGAAATGTTCCCACTATTCTTTTTTGCTAACGATGAAATTTTATTAAATAATAACAAGTTTTTCATTGCGTTTTTTTCACCACCTTTTTCTTTGTAAGATACATGGGCCGCTATCCCATATTCAGCTTCTTTGTGCATTTCTACCGTTCTAACTTGAATTTCTACAATATTTCCATTACCTGTTAGTATCGTTGTGTGGATGCTTCTATAACCATTTGGTTTTGGTAGTGCTACATAATCTTTTATTAGTCCTGGCAATGGTTTCCAAATACCATGAACTATTCCGAGAACCTTATAGCAATCACTTACAGAATAAACAACAACTCTTAGGGCAAATACATCATAAATGCTATTTATGTCCATTTCATTTTTTTGGAGTTTTCTGTAAAGGCTATATAAGTGTTTTTTTCTATAGCCCATTTCTTCAATATGAATTTTTTCTTTTTCTAACCTCTTTTTTAGGGTGTCATGTATTTCTTTTAGTGACTTTATATTTTTACCGTGTTTATCTTCCAACATTTTTTTAACCTTATTATAGTCATCAGGAAATAAATATTTAAAAGACAAATCTTCCATTTCACATTTAAATTGCCCCATTCCTAATCTATGGGCAATTGGTGCATAGACTTCTATTGTTTCTGTCGCAATCCTTTTTCTTTTTTCCTCATTCTCTATATATTCTAGAGTTCTCATATTATGAAGACGATCAGCCAATTTAATGATTAAGACTCTTATATCTTCTGAGGTTGCTATAAATAATTTTCTTAAACTCTCAATATATCTTTTTGCTCCACTAAATCTAATTTTCCCTAATTTTGTTACTCCTTCAATTAAAAAACTAATTTCTTCACCAAATTCCTTCTTTATTGTGTCTTGGTCGGCCAAACCCTCTTCTGTTACATCATGAAGCAAGCCGGACGCTATTATTTTAGGTCCCATACCGAGCTCCTTTAAAATAGAAGCGGTTTTGTATAAATGGACAAAATAAGGTTCGCCAGAGAGCCTTTTTTGTTCCCTGTGATGTTTTTCAGCAAATTCAAAAGCTTTTTTTATTATCTTACTTTCTTCTTCTGAAAAACCCTCTGTTAATTTTTTTATATCTATACTCATAGAAATATAAAATCACTGAAACAAGAAAACAAAAAATTAATTACTTGTCCCGTTAAATGCGAAGCATATTTAACTGGGATAGATTAAAAACTTCATTAAGAAGTTTTTAATTTATGAGGATTATGATTTGGACATCCTTTGTTGCTACAACGAGTTGGTATTGTTTTTGTTCCTTCCATCATTAATGAACCACATTCTTTGCAGACATTTCCGGTTGGTTTTGCCTTTATTGCATTTTTACATTTAGGATAATTTGAACAACTATAAAAAATTCCAAATCTTCCTTTTCTTTCAACCATTGTTCCTTTTTTGCACACAGGACACTCTACACCCGTATCGTTTTGTCTTCTTTCTCCATTATTTTCACTCTCTTTTATAAATTTACATTTTGGATAATTGGAACATGCAATAAATTTTCCAAATCGTCCGTGTCTCTCTATTAATTTTCCTGTTTTACATTCAGGACACATTTCCCCAGTTTCTTTTGGTGGGTCAATCATACCTCCGTCTATCGTTCTTGCTCCATTACAATCAGGAAATCTGGAACAGCTCATAAATCTTCCATTTTTACCTAATTTTATAATCATTGAAGAACTACATTCAGGGCATTTAAATTCTTCTGGTGCTTCTGAAATGTTCGTTATTTTTTCAATATTTTCTTTTGATTGAACTTTTTTATTAAATGGACCATAGAAATCTTTAAGAGTTTTTGTATAATCTCTTTTTCCATCGGCAATTTCATCCAGTTCATCTTCCATTTCAGCTGTAAATGAATCGCTTATATATTCTCTGAAATTATTTTCAATAAATGTACTTACAACATCTCCAATATCAGTAGGGAAAAGAGTTCTGTTTTTTTTCTCTACATAACCACGCTCGGACAAAGTTCTCATTATTGTTGCATAAGTTGAAGGTCTACCAATTCCTCTTTTTTCAAGTTCTTTTATCAAACCAGCCTCTGTATATCTTGAAGGAGGTTGTGTTTGTTTTGCTTCAGACTGAATCTCTATGAGTTTTAACTCTTCTTTTATAGAGACATCTGGTAATTCATTTGTTTTTTCATCTCCATTTTTTTCAACTCTCATCCATCCGTCAAAAAGAACAATTGAACCATTTATACTAAAATCTGGAATTTTTCCATCGTTTATCTTAACGATTATTTTTGTGTTTGAAACATTTGCATCAGTCATTTGTGACGAAACAGCCCTTGCCCATATCAATTTATATAATTTTTTTTGTTCATCTGTAGTTCCTATACTTTCTTTTTCAAAACTTGTCGGTCTTATTGCCTCATGTGCCTCTTGTGCCATTTTACTTTTGTTTTTATAAAATCTTGGAGTTGAATATTTTTCTCCGTATTTTTTTATTACAATTTTTTCTATTTGATTTTGTGCAACCGAACTCAAGATCGTGCTATCAGTTCTCATATATGTTATATATCCTGATTCATATAATTTTTGAGCCACCTGCATTGTTTTTGAAGGGGAAAATCCTAATCTATTGCTGGCGGTTTGTTGTAACGTAGAAGTGATAAATGGGGCTTTTGGGCTTTGTTTTCTTTCTGTCTTTTTGATATCTCCTACAATCCATTTTCCTTTTCTTCCTTCCACAACAATTTTTTCAGCAATTTCTTTTTCTTTTGGCTCTTCATTACAGGTCAATTTGAAAGGGGTTTTATTGCCAGATTTTTTTTGAACATCTGCAGTTATGGTCCAAAAATCTTCAGGAATAAAAGATCTTATTTCTCTTTCCCTTTCCATCAATATTCTTAATGCGGGGGACTGAACTCTTCCGGCAGAAAGACCATATCTAACTTTTTTCCAAATTAGACCAGATAAATCATAACCAACCAAACGATCAAGAACTCTTCTCGCCTCTTGTGCTTTTCTTAAATCATCATCTATCTCACGTGGGTTTTTAATTGCCTCATAAATAGCTTCCTTTGTTATTTCATTAAATACAATTCTTTTTGGATTTTCTAATCCGGCGACTTCTTTTATGTGCCAAGCGATTGCTTCGCCCTCTCTATCGGGATCAGTTGCTAACAAAACCTCGTCAGCTTTTTTTGAGAATTTTTTTAGTTCATTTATTATTTTTTCTTTTCCTTTTGTTATTTCGTAATGGGGAATAAAGCCAGCTTCAATGTCTATGGCTTTCTTATTACTTTTGGGTAAATCTCTTATATGCCCGACACTTGCTTTTACAACATATTCAGTATCACCCGGCATGTCGTTGAGATATTTTGAAATTGTTTTTGATTTTGCTGGTGATTCTACTATAAGTAATTTCATAGATTTTTATTATTTGTGTTCACCCCGTCATGGCGGGGTAAATCTGCGGTTTGTTATCTGCACATATCTGTGTTTAAAGGAGTATAACTCGTAATTTTAAATTTACAAAATTTAGTAAATTTAAATGATTGATTTATTTTAATTTTTATGGTATAAATAATAATAGATAACAAACGAACGGAGATTATATGGTAGATATGGCAGATTATAAAAAAGCACCTTCAGTTTTTACTTTTTTGTGGTTTCTTTTAAGGGCCTTAACAGCCGATGTAGTTTTTGTTTTTTTATTTTTATTGCTGTTTAGGTTTGTTGGAATTCCTGAACCAATATTATCAATAATTTTAGTGGTAATTGGGATGCTATTCTTTATTGCTTATTTTATTCTTTCTTGCCTTTGGCAACAGAGCAAGGAAATAAAAAAAGACGATGAAGAATACAAAAGAAATCTTCAAAAAGCCATCAATTGAATTTGACCCCGTTTAACACGGGGTTTTTTTATTTTATAGTTAAAACCATTTTTCCCATTTTTTCAGATATAAGTCCTTTTAATTCCATAGTACTTAAAAGTATATTTATCTGGCTGACGGGTAAATTTAATATTCTTATTAAATCATCTTTTATCATTGGCTCTGTTAAAAGTTTAACAATCTTAATTTCATCTACAGACAAATCTTTTAAAATTTCATCAATATCTTTTTCTTCACTTTTAAAATTAAAAAAATTAAGAATATCTCCTGAACAAGTTATAGGAACTGCACCAGTTCTTAACAGCATATGGGGGCCTTCTGAATTTTTTGAAAATATAGAACCGGGGATTGTCATAACATCTCTATTGTATTCAGTTGCTAAACGGGAAGTTATAAGTGTTCCTGAAATTTTTTCTGCTTCTATAACTAAAACTGCATGAGAAATTCCCGCCATGATTCTATTTCTTTGTGGAAAACTCCACGGAGTAGCTCTAAAATCAGATTCAAATTCTGAAATTAAAGCTCCACCCTCTTCTAAAATTTTTTTGGCAAGATTTTTATTTAAAGATGGATACAAAACAGAATCATCTAAACCAGATCCTGGAATTGCAATAGTTTTTAAACCAACATTTAATGCAGAGTTATGGGCAACGCTATCTATACCAATTGCAAGACCAGAAACAATAACAATAGGATATCCAGCTAATCCCTCTATAATTTTTTTGCAGGCCTCTTTTCCATAAGGAGTATATTTTCTAGAACCAACGACACATAGAAATTTATTTTCTTTTTCATCCGGGAAAACACCTTTTATATAAAGTTGTTTTGGTGGGTCTGTAATTTCCTTCAATAACTCTGGAAACTCATCAAATTTTAAAATTTTTATATTTTTATCCATTGTGTTAATATTTATTATAACAAATATAAACATGTTAGACATAAAATTTATAAGGGATAATAAAGATCTTGTAGAGGAAGCCGCAAAAAAGAAAGGTATTAGAATTGACATAAAAGAATTGATTGATTTTGATGATAAAAGGAAAAATTTAATTACCTCAATTGAGAAAAAAAGAAACGAGCAGAATGAAGCCACAAAAAGGATATCTACAACTACGGACCAAAATGAAAAAAATTTTCTGATAGAAGATATGCAGAAACTTAAAATAGCCTTGCAGAAAGAAGAGGAAGAACTCAAAGAGACAATGAAAATTTGGCAAACAATAATGTTAAGAGTTCCAAATGTTCCGGATATGTCAGTTCCAGACGGCAAAGATGACCAAGATAACAAAGAATTAAAAAAATGGGGTGAAATTCCAAAATTTGATTTTGAACCAAAAAACCATGTAGATTTGATGAAAAATCTTGATATGGTTGATTTTGAAAGAGGAGCGAAGGTCACTGGTTTTCGTGGATATTTTATGAAAAATGAGGGAGCACTTTTAAATTTTGCTCTCTGGCAGTACACAATTGATAAATTTGTTAAAAAAGGAGGATTTACTCCCATGATAGTTCCTTCACTTGTTGGCAGAGAGGCGTTTGTCGGAACAGGCTATCTTCCGCAAGGGGAAGAAGATTTATATAAAACTCAAGACCAAGATTTTTTGTCAGGAACAGCTGAAGTCCCAACGATGGCATATTATATGGATGAAGTAATTGATAAAAAATCTTTGCCAATAAAATTTATTTCTTTCTCACCCTGTTTTAGAAGAGAAGCCGGAAGTCACGGAAAGGACACGAAAGGTTTGTTTAGAGTTCATGAATTTTATAAATTAGAACAAGTTGTTTTATGTGAAGCTAATCACGAAGAAAGTGTAAAATACCACGAAGAATTACAAAGAAATGCGGAGGAAATAATGGAAGATTTTAAAATACCTTACAGAGTTACGATTTGTTCCTCTGGTGATTTGGGATTAGGACAAGTTAAAAAGTATGATATAGACGCATGGATGCCTTCAGAAAAGAAATATAGAGAGACGCACTCATGTTCATATTTTCATGATTTTCAGACAAGAAGATTAAATATAAGATACAAAGACGATGACGGAAAAATGAAATATGCCCACTCTTTAAACAACACAGCAATAACTGCAAGAGCTCTGATATCAGTAATTGAAAACAATCAACAAAAAGATGGCTCAATAATTATTCCAGATGTTTTGGCAAAATATCTCGGTAAAAATATTATAGGGAAAAATGCTAATTAGAAAAAAAAATAGGTTTGCTTCTCCAAAGAGACAGAAAGAAAAAAGAATGGTCATTCTTATTAAGACATCTCTTTTTCTTTTTGTTGTTTTAGTTGTTTTTGTTTTGTCTATTTTTATATCAAAAGTGGATAGAATTAATATAAATAAAATAACGATTAAAAATGAAGGTTCTTCAATAACAGAAGATGAAATAAAAAATGTGGCGGAAGAGGATATTAAAGGTAATTTTTTTGGTTTATATCCAAAGACAAATATTTTTCTTTATCAAAAAGATAAGATAAAAACAGATATATATAATAAATTCAATAAAATAAAAAGTGTTGATATTGAAAATATAAGTTTTAGTGAGATAAAAATAACGATAGATGAAAGAAGCCCGCACAGTTTATGGTGTGGTTTCGAAATAAAATCTGAAGAGAAATGTTATTTTTTAGACGAAACAGGATATATATATTCTGAAGCTCCAACTTTTTCTGGAAATGTATTTTTCAAAAATTATGGAAATATAAAAAAGGAAAATCCAATAGGCTCAATTTTTTTGGGGAGTGAAAAATTTAAGGAGATATCTTTTTTCATTAAATCAATGAAAGATATCAATCTTGTGCCATTTTCTTTTTTTGCAAAGGAAAATGATGATTTTGAAATATATCTTGAAGATTCTTCTCTAAGATATAATTTTTCAGGCGGTAAAATAATATTTAATAAAAACGACAATTTAGGAGAAATTTTTGATAATTTAAAAACAATTTTAAAAGAAAATGCTCTAACAAAAGAGTTTGATTACGCTGTTCAATTAGATTACATAGATTTGAGATTCGGAAGTAAGATTTTCTACAAGTTTAAATGAAAAAGTGGTCCAAACCACTTTTTCATCCACAATTATTTTTTCTTTAGATCCGGGGGATCATTTGAATTTATCCCAGTTAAATATACTTCGTATTTAACGGGACAAGTAATTTTTTTTGTTAACCTTCGGGTGAGGTTTTTAATCCTTGTTTTTGGTACAACATTTTTTCCATTCTGTCATTCTGCAGAATGACAGAATGGAAAGTAAAAATAAAAAATGCCGATATTGTCGGCATTTTTTTGTTTAACCGGAAATTTTTTCTTCCGCTAATTTTTTTACTTCCACCGATGTTGCTTGTTGTTCTATAGACATCCAGTCAAATTTTTTTAAACTGTGATCTTTTTTTAAATCATCCGTAGTTATCCTCCCGTTGGAAAGCATGTCTTCTACACACTCTCCTACAGTATAAGCATAATTCCTGTAGATTTTTTCCACGAGTTGCATTATTGTTTTATCGTCAGACATTTTAACTCCATTTTGTGAACGAATTTACAAGAATAATACTCTCTGAAATATTATTGTCAATCAACATTTTGATGATACTATCTAAATATGCAAAATGATTTTTGGACAAAATTAAAAAAGCCATTTTTTGCTTTGGCACCAATGTATGATGTGACTGATGCACCATTTAGACAAATGATTGCAAAATATGGAAAGTTTAGCTCGTCCGTAGGCGGGCCCGATGTTATGTTTACAGAATTTGTGTCTGCCGACGGACTTTTGAGTAAGGGAAAAGATATTTTAAGACAACATTTAATTTTTTCTAAAAAAGAAAAACCAATAGTTGCACAACTGTTTGGTTCAAATCCAGAGACAATAAAAAAAGCCTGTGAGCTTGTTGCAAAAATGGGTTTTGATGGAATTGATATAAATATGGGGTGTCCGGATAAAAGTGTATTAAAACAGGGTGCTGGGGCGGAACTTATAAGAACTCCAAAACTTGCTCGTGAAATAATTCGTTCTGCAAAAGAGAATTCTGGTAAAATTCCAGTTTCTGTAAAAACACGAATTGGTTATAACAAAAACGAAATTGAAAAATGGCTTCCAGAATTACTCGCGGAAAATCCTGTTGCAATTACAATTCATGCACGAACTAAAAAAGAAATGTCAAAAGTTTCTGCTGATTGGTCTGCCGTTGCGCGTGCCGTTGAAATACGTAATAGTTTGAAATCAAAAACATTAATAATAGGGAATGGGGATGTAAAAAATAGAGAGGAAGGATTAGTGCGCGCTAAAGAAACTGGATGTGACGGAATAATGATAGGAAGAGGATTTTTTGGTAAACCGTGGCTTTTGAACGAAAATTTTAATCCGACAACAGAACAAAAGTTAAAAATTCTTTTAGAGCACACAAAACTTTTTGTAAAAATTTTTGGGGATGGGAAAAATTTTGATGTAATGAAAAAACATTTCAAAGCTTATGTGAATGGATTTCCTGCCTGCGCAGGCAGGGATGGAGCAAAGGAATTACGCATAAAATTAATGGGAGCAAAAAACGCAAAAGAAGTTGAAGAAATAATTACTAATTATCTGAAAGGTTGACTTTTTAGAAAAATCCTGTATTATCTATCACAGAATAAACAGTTTTTTAACATCAAAAGGAGAATAAAATGAAAGATTCTGGGCTTATAACGTTAAAAGATCTTATTGATTTTCACACAGCATGTTCTGAAAACCATAAAACAATAGGTGCGACTGTATTGTTTTGATTTGAGAATAATTTGGTTGGCCAAAACCAACTGAAGAATTCTAAACTCCCTCTAAATTATTGGAGAGAAATTTTCAATACATGCAAAGGTAATAATACTCAACTTTTTGATATCGCCGAAGAAAAATTAAAACTCTCGTCGTTAGTCATAAAAGAATATGCGGAAAAAAATGGAATATCATTTTTTGAATCTACCGTCGCTCTAAAAGCTAAAAGAGTTTTATGCAAAGATGATATTGAATACTTTTATGCTATTGGTGATGAAAACATAAAGATAAGAGAAAAAATTTTGCAAATTTTTTCTATTCTTGATGAATTGAAAAAAATTGAGAGTTAATTTTGCACTTAACCGGCTCTTTTTAGAGTCGGTTTCTTATTTGACTTTTTTAAAATTTCCTGTATTGTTTGCACAGAATAAACAGTTTTTTAACATCAAAAGGAGAATCAAATGGCAGAAGAAATTTGCAAATCTTGTCTTGCTATTAGTGGGAAAGAAAGAATTTCTCAAATACCGGTTCTGATAGAAACAGAACACACGATTGTTGAACATATTTATCCGGCGAAAATTTTGGGATGGTTGGTAATAACTCCTAAAAAACACGTAGTAAGGATATCCAACCTACATTGTTCTGAATTAAATGATTTTTTGGGATTGGTATATCCATGTGTAAAAATCTTAAAAAGAATTTTACCGGAGTATGAAAAAGAGTACCTTTTGTGTTTGGCAGAAAAAGGCGGTTTTAATCATATTCATATGCACGTGATTCCAAAGCATTTTAATCTTCCAAAACAATATTGGGGTAAAAATATTTTTGATATATTGTCTTCTATTGAAAATAATGTGGAAATTGAAAAGCTTTTGGAATTCCATACTTCTTTTAGGAAAGAGCTTTGGTCATTTAATTTGACCAGAAAACTTTCAGGAGTTTAGTATCATTTGCACAGAATAAACAGTTTTTTGAACATTTAAATAAAGAGGTAAATATGCAACAAAAAGAAATTGTTGAAGAAATTCGACAATACATTAACCAATTCGTTAATGAAGAACGAATTGGGAAAATAAGAAGTTTACAGCGTTTTTTAACTTTTGAGTTAAGATGGGCTGAACTTACAGACGATGAAAGGGAATATGTAAGAAACATGCCACATATGACTGACGAAATTCGCAGTCGTCTTAATTCAATGAATAAGAAACAACGGGAAGAATATTTAAGCGGTTTGGCGAGAAGTGAATACTTCAAACAAATCGAGTGGGATAATTATTTGTTTGGTTTTTCAGATGGAAAACCACCAGTTTCTGTTTCTTTCAAAAAAGTTTCTTGATCTCATACGTTTTTAATTTAAGCCGATTTTATAATCGGCTTTTTTATTTCTTTTAAATCTATTCTCTAATTTAGTTAAATAGTTGAATAGTTTTTAAATTCCAAATTTTGAAATTTTCTTGCCCAATAAAATCTTTCAATTTTACTTAGGGTGCTTTATAATTACTTTATGTCCGAAATCGCACTATATCGCAAATATCGTCCTGAAAAATTCAAAGATGTGTTGGGCCAAAAACACATAACTGATGTAATTGAAGGGGCAATTAAAAATGACTCAATATCGCATGCTTATTTATTTGCAGGAAGTCGCGGAACAGGGAAAACAACCGTTGCGAGAATTTTAGCAAAAGAAATAGGATGCACGGGGAATGACCTTTATGAAATTGACGCTGCTTCAAATCGTGGGATTGATGATATTCGCGAACTTCGTGAATCAATTAATACTCTTCCTTTTGAATCGCCATATAAAGTTTATATTATTGATGAAGTTCACATGCTCACAAAAGAGGCCTTTAACGCGCTTCTCAAAACACTTGAAGAACCGCCGAAGTACGCTATTTTTGTTTTGGCCACAACGGAAATGTATAAATTGCCCGACACGGTTATTTCAAGATGTGAAGTTTATCAATTTAAAAAACCAAACCAGACAACAATAAAAGAAAATATAGAAAAAATTACGAAGAAAGAAGGTTTTACACTTGACCCTTCATCTTCAGATTTAATCGCACTTTTGGGCGATGGTTCGTTTAGAGATGCAATAGGAATTTTGCAAAAAATAATAAGGTCGTCTGATGACAAAAAAATAAGTGTTGAAGAAGTTGAAAGAATAACAGGTGCACCAAGGGGGGAACTTATAAATAAATTTATTAAAACGATTGATGACGGTGATTTAAATAAATCTCTGGAAATTGTAAATAAAGCGACTGAAAATAATGTTGATATGAAAGTTTTTGTAAAACTCGTTCTTCACAAAATGCGTGGAGTTTTGCTATTAAGATTTTCAAAAGAAATGGAAAAGGAAATTAAAGAAGAATTAAGCGAAGAAGATTTTAAATTTTTGAAGGAAATCGCGAATGCAAAAGAAACAAAAATAAATTCATCGGTTCTGAAAGAGTTTATTGATGTATATAATCAGGTGGGGAAATCAGCACTTCCACAATTGCCGATAGAATTAGCACTGGTAAAAATAATCCAAAAGGAGTAAATTGTTGTTTTAAATAGTAAAAATAATGTTTTGTGCGGGAAAATTCAAGGAGGAGTTAGGTTGTCAGCCGCTCTTAATTGAGCCGGAGTGATGCCGGATATCCTATGAATTTTCCCGCACAGAGCATTGCAACGAAGTGTTTGACGAAAAAATATAAACGAAAAGTTTAATTTGAAAATCATTAAATTATCAGATCAGAAAACCAATAAATGTTTAAACCAAGTACAAAAAGAATAGAAAAACTCTCAAAAATTTTCCCCGACGTCGTTGAAGAACTAGAAAATATCTTTGATTCTGATACTAATGTTTATATTGATTGGCAAAATGTTATTCATTGGCAGGACAGATTAAAATTTCACATACATTTAGGAAGATTAAAACAATTTTTTGATTCTTTTACTAATATAAAAATAGTCAAGTTGTATACTGGTACACTTGTTGGCAATGAAAAATCTGAAAAATCAATAAGAGAGTTCGAAAAATTAGGATATAAAATAAAAACAAAACCGGTTAAACTAATGAAAATGTCAATAAACACATCTAGTATTCCTAAAAATTCTCCAGTACTTTTAGATAATTTTATAAAAAAATGCTTACTATCTAAGTTAAATCTAAATACTATTGAATTTTTAAATGAAAGATTATCTGATTTCAACAAACAAGGTATTACTTTTATTGAAGATAAAAAATGTAATTTTGATGTAGAAATTGGTAGAGATATGCTTAGAGATTTTGATAATGACAATTTAGGAAATTTTATTTTATGGAGCGGTGATAGTGATTTTGTAGATCCAATCAACCAATTAGTAATTGATAATAAAAAAGTTTTTTTATTTGCTACGGCCAGAGAAGTCTCTTGTGAATTGAATGAGATTAAGGTGCCTATTTTTGATATTAAAAAAATTAAAGAATTTATTTGTTGGCCGAAAGAACTTTCACAGAGTATAAAAGACAAAGTGAATGATAATGGCGTATAAAAAAGCCAAAGGGACTCCTTGCGGAGCCCCTAAGCATTAGAATTAATGATCTTACGATCGCTTATAGTATTGCAAACTTTGATTTTTCTGTCAATATAGGTGTGAATAACAAATTGCGGGGGTTGTCTCTCGACCGTAGCCAGTTGGCTTTAGCCCATGGGTGCAATTTAATGGATATTGTTTTTAAAATTGAAAACAAAATAAATTGATTTTTAAGCTGGGGGATCGTCTAACGGTAGGACAACGGATTTTGGATCCGTTTATCTAGGTCCGATTCCTAGTCCCCCAGCCTAGAAATGAATTTTTATGAAAATTTTTTTTAACACGAAAAAACCATTTTTATACGCAACAACGGTAGCTGTATATATTGTTGTTATTGTTTTGATTATAAATATTATGTCTTCTCTTTTACACGACGAAACCATAATTATCCCTATGATTATGCTAAGCCTTTTTGTGTTATCAACTGCAATTATGGGATTTTTGTTTTTGTCTGAACCAATTCATCTCTATATGGAAAATCAAAAACAAGAAGCAATTAATTTCTTTTTAAAAATTGTTGGAATTTTCGCTTGCTTTGTAATTCTATTTTTAATTTTACTTTTTCTCGTTTAATTTTTAAAATAAATAAATATGAAAACAATTTTAGTTGATGCAGTAGATACATTAGTAATAGAAGGACAAGGCATTTTCAAGGAAATGTATGATTTACTAGAAACATTCCCAAATAGAAAAATTATTCTAACCAATGCCAACGATGAACAAATGATTGAATTTGGCTTAGTTAATATGCCCTATGAAATGTTTACTTTAAAGCATGAACCTGACAAAACAGACCCTATATATTTTAAGAAGATGTTAGAGAACTATAATTTGAACAAAGATGATGTTATTTATTTTGAACATAATCCACAAGCAGTAAAAAGTGCCCAATCAGTAGGAATAACAAGTTATCATTATGATGATAGTAAAAAAGATTTAGTTGTCCTCAAAAAATTTTTGAATGAGAATTTGTGATTTTAAGCTTTAAATAATGAATAAAAAAAAGAAAAATATAAAAAAACCAAAAAATTCTAAAAACTATATATTTATAGATACAAATATATTTGTAGATATGTTTAAAAGTGATAATAGCGAGCAAATATTAGCAAATTTGGTTAAACATTTAAATAAAAAAAATCGGATTCTGATTTTACCAGAAGTTATAAAAAAAGAAATTGAAAAAGAATTTAAGGATTGGGAAGAAAATTCTATCCAAAAAATTAAAGAAAATTTGGAAATTAAAAAAATTTTGGCTTCACCAGATGCAAAAGAGGAAGAAAAAAATATCAATTTAGTTGATAAATTTACAAAAAATGAAGTAAATAATCTTATTATAAAAATAAAAGATTTTTATAGTATTTTAGCAAAAAACATTGAAAAAATTTTAAAACATGAGAATACTATTATTGTTAAACTCACAGATAAATTGATACTTAGTGGAATGAAAAGATTTTTATTGAAAAAGGCGCCATACACTAAACCTGATAAAAAACACGAGAAACCAAAAATTAAAGACGTAGATTGTATTGCTTTTGAGTCCTTATTGTCTATTTTAAAAGAGAAAAATGATATTAAAACTATATTTTTATGTGTGAAAGACTATGATTATTTTGGGAAAGATAATGTTTTATCTTTAGATATTTTGAATGATTTAATAGAGTTTGACATAAAAAATTTTGACACAGTCGAATTTATGTTATTGAATTTAGATGGGAAAAAAGGACATAAAACAATAAAAAATAAAATTATTCCAAATGTTAAACCAATTTCTTTTGAATCTGTTATTCCACCCGAATTAGAAATAACAGAAAAAAATTATGGTTCAGCAGAGCCAAAATAAAAAACATGAATAAATATTTAATAACTTACGATTTAAAAAATAAAAACATAAGAAATTATGAAAGTCTTTACTCTGCAATAAAAAAACTTGGACCATGGTGGCATTATCTTGATTCTACATGGATAATAAAAACGAATTTAAATTCTCAGCAAATATGGAGTTATTTAGGAAATCATATTATAACAAACGATTATTTATTGATAGTAAAAATAGAAAGTAAAGATAGATGGGGATGGTTGTCACAAGATGCATGGACATGGCTAGATTCTTAATAAACCAATAAAATAAACTCATGAAAGAAAAAGATAACGAAGAAAAACAATATCTATTAGAAGACAGAAATCTTTTGGTTGAATTAAGAAAATAAAAAATAAAATTATCCAAAATCTATCCCCTAATTGTAGCGAATAGAGGAATAGTTAAATAATAAAATAAAATGAACCTAGACAAACTAACAAATTTTTTAAAAACAGCGAAGAAAAATACTTATGCTTTTGAAACAGCAAAAAAGGTTATTTCGCAACGACTCGGTTCAAAAGATTACGAATATAAAGAAGGGGAGTTTGTGTATCATGATACATATTTTGGTTCGCGGGATTTTATTGGCGAAGAAATTGTATATGAAAGCGAAAAGCCAATCTGGGGTATGAATTACAATGGTTTTATTCTTGATGAAAATGAAAATATTGATGAAAAAGAAGTCTATTCTTTTTTAAGAAAAGCACTTATTCAAGATTATAACGACATAATTCCAGTTCGTGGTCCAAAAAACTTTAAAATTGAAAATTATGAGTATAAAAACAACATTTCAGGAACACTTGGTAAATTTGGAGGAAGGGAAGAAATTTTAAAAGATGAAAATGTCATTTACTATGCCATTTTTCACGGAGGATTTATAAAATAATTTTTTCCAAAGCCCTATATTCTATCCCCTAATTGTAGCGAATAAGGGGATAGATTTGTAAAAAGAATAATAAAAAAATTGGCACTTCATTCTCTAATTCGCTACAATTAGAGAATAAAGTTATAGAGTGAAAAAAATAAAAATTATTTATAAATTTATATATAAGTATGAATTATAAAAATTTAGAGAAAAAATACAAAGCTTTAGCAAATAGACGCAGATTAGAAATTATTCATTATTTAGCAAAAGAATCAAAAGCTAATGTTGGGCAAATTGCTGAACAAATAAAATTATCTTTCAATGCAACTTCAAAACATTTGAATGTTTTGAAAAGCAATGAATTTATAGAAAGTGAGCAAGTTGGTTTAGAGCAATATTATTCCATAATCAACAAAAACGATATTTTTATTAAACATATTCTATCCATTCTTTAAACTATCCCCTAATTGTAGCGAATAGGGGGATAGTGAATGAATATAGAATAATCAAAAAGTTATTATATAAAAAGTAAGACAACTGAAACTACAATAAAAAATAAATAAGGGAGAGCAACGTGTGGTGTAATAATATTTTCCATAAATTTTTGTAAATCATGTATGGGAAGTTGTGGAGCATTTGAGTCTTTATTTATCTTTCCAGTATTAAAAAGTTCTCCCAATACGCCAGCGACTTCGTCGCGACGTTTTTTATAATTCATACGAAACGTTTTGTTCATGCTATCAAAAATCCAAAATGCTATAACCAAAACAATCCCCAACACGAGAATCGTCTTTTTATCTGTTTGTAACGCCCACCCAGAAACCGCGACCCATAAGGTAACGGCCCACGTTTTGATTGTAGTGGATAATTGATCATATTTATCCATTTGTTGTTGGGTAAGCAATAGTTCAGTTTTTAATATATCAAATTTATTTTGGTCCATGTTAATATTAAGTATACTATTAAAGAGAGATAATATTAAATTATGTTTATAGATGAATTAAAAATATACGCGAAAGCCGGTGATGGTGGCGACGGCGTTGTTCGTTGGCGTCATGAGAAGGGAAGAGAATTTGCGGGTCCATCTGGCGGAGATGGAGGTTATGGTGGCAGTGTATTTGCTGTTGCTGTTCGCGACGCACAGATATTGTCTCGTTATCGCACAACAAAAGAATTTATTGCAGAAAGGGGGCAGGATGGAATGAAAAAAAGTTTACACGGCGCTGTTGGAAAAGATTTGGAAATTTTTGTTCCAATTGGTTCTGTCATTACAAATTTAAAAACGGGCGAAAAAATTTCTCTTTTAAAAGAAGGCGAAAAAATATTATTACTTAAAGGTGGTGCTAGTGGTCGCGGGAATGAACACTTTAAAAGTTCAACAAACAGAAGTCCTAAAGAAATTACAAATGGATGGCCTGGAGAGGAAGCTGATTTTTTTATTGAAGTTGAACTTGTTGCAGATATAGGATTAATAGGACTCCCAAACGCAGGAAAATCAAGCCTATTGAACGCAATCACTAATGCTAACGCAAAGATAGGTGCACATCCGTTTACGACCCTTGAGCCCAATCTTGGAGAATTTTTTGGGTATATTATTTCAGATATTCCGGGGCTTATTGAAGGCGCGTCAGATGGAAAAGGGCTTGGACATAAATTTTTAAAACATATTAAACGTACAAAAATGCTCGTTCATTTAATTTCTTTAGAAAATGAAGATATTGAAAGCGCATATAAAATAATAAGAAAAGAGCTTGGGCAATTTGATAAAGAACTTTTGAACAAAAAAGAAATTGTTGTTTTAACAAAAACAGATTTGATTGACGACAAAAAACAAATAGATAAAATTATTAAAAAGTTAAATAAAAAATGTCCGATTGTTATTACGGTGTCGTTGTATGATGATAATGAAATAAAACTCCTTAGTGATTTATTTATTAGGGAATTAGCAAAATAATTTTAAATAATATGTCTACAAAAAAACAAATTATAGCGATTTTAATTTTATTCGTTTTGCTTGCGGTGATGTTTATTATCCGCGGAGAAGAAGACACGTGGATTTGTGAAGAAAACGGATGGGTCAGACGTGGTAATCCAAATGCTTCAATGCCAACAGAACAATGTGGGAAACAAATTTTTTGCACGATGGAAGCAAAACTTTGCCCAGATGGCTCTGGTGTAGGACGAACTGGACCAAATTGTGAGTTTGCTCCATGTCCAAATTAAAATTTATTCAAAATGTTTTTGTGATATAATTTGAAAAATTATAAATTAATCTATTAAAATTGTGAAAGGATTTGTAAAAAACATAGAAGAAGAAACAAAACGGAACGAAAATTTTCGTAAAGTTCTCTACACAGGTAAACATAGTCAGTTAGTTTTAATGAATTTATTGCCGGGGGAAGAAATTGGTATGGAAGTTCACGAAGACAACGACCAATTTTTTAGACTTGAAAAAGGGAAAGGCAAATGTATTATAGATGGGAACGAATATGACATTAAAGACGATTTCGCGGTTGTTGTCCCGGCGGGTGCAAAACACAACATTATAAATACATCTGATAAAAAAAATCTTAAATTATATACAATTTATTCTCCAGCACATCATAAGGACGGAATTGTTAGAGCAACAAAAGAAGAGGCGACGGTAAACGAGACAGAATTCGATGGAGTAATAAGTGAATAAAAGTTATCCACAGTTAGTATTTTAAAAAAAATTGAAGGTAGTATCATTTATGTTGGTGTTCGTCTTTTCATTGCTTCGGCTTTGTTGAGGCGGGCGCCATGAAGAAAGTTGCCTTCGGGTAGCTTTTTTCATTTAAAAAACTGATTATGGATAAAAATCTGGCACTACTCTTCAAAATCTCCTCAGGAGATTTTAAAGTATGGATGAAAAAGCAACTTTGGTTGCTTTTTCATTTGCATAAAAATCTATTTCGTTTAAAATTATAATATAAAATTTATTAATAATTTAAGCCTATGAATAAAAAAATAAACACAAACATAGCAGTAGGAGCGGCAATCGTGATTGCCATAATTTTGTTTTTTGTTTCAAACTCTTTTACTGGTTTTAGTGGGATTAATTTCAATAATCAAGAAGAAAATATGCAAACAAATAATTTACCACAAGTTGAAGGCTTGTTAGCTAATGATATTGAGGTTGGAGATGGTTTGTCAGCAGAAGACGGGATGTTGGTAACGGTAAATTATGAAGGAACTCTTGATGATGGGACAATGTTTGATTCATCATACAAAAGGAATCAACCGTTCCAATTTATATTGGGTTCAGGTCAAGTTATACAAGGTTGGGATTTAGGAGTGAAAGGAATGAAAGTTGGAGGAACAAGAGAATTAAAAATATCTCCAGCATTAGGATATGGAGCTCAACAAATTGGTCCAATCCCCGCTAATTCAAATTTGAATTTCAAAGTTGAATTACTAGGGGTTGAGGAAGTTCCTAAAACAGAATAATATTTTTCATTAAATAAATTACAGGGCTCTTTATAAAGAGAGCTCTGTTTGTTATATTATCAATAAACATGTTTAGGATAGAAAAAAAATTAAAAAACTCTTTAGGAAGAGCCGGAGAAATAAAAACACAACACGGAATTATTAAAACACCTGCTTTTTCTGTTGTAGGGACAAAGGCAACTGTAAAGTCATTATCGCCGGAACAAGTGAAAGATTTAGGAGCTGAAGTTATTTTAGCAAATACATATCATCTCTATTTAGAGCCGGGCGAAAAAATTATTAAATCTGCTGGAGGCTTAGGCAAGTTTATGAATTGGAGTGGTCCGACAATAACGGATTCCGGAGGTTTTCAAGTTTTTTCATTAGGTTCAGGTTTTGATTCAAAGGTTAATAAAATTGGAAGGGAAGAAAGAGAAGAAAATCTAGATAAAGATACTTCAAACTTAAAATCTTTTAAAAAAAGTCAAATAAAAATAACTGAAGACGGAGTAGAATTCAAGTCTCACATTGATGGAAGTTCTCATTTTTTTACACCAGAAAAGTCAATTGAAATTCAACACAATATAGGAGCTGATGTAATTTTTGCTTTTGATGAATGTACTTCACCAAACAATTCTGAAAAATATTTAGAGGAAGCCATGAATAGAACTCACAGATGGGCAGATAGGTCTCTATTACATCATAAAAAATTAGATTCTCTTCTGCGTAAATCTGCGTCCAATCCGCGTTCATCTGCGTTATTTGGTATTGTTCAAGGTGGAAATAGTGAAAAACTTCGCAAGGAAAGTGCAAAAACAATTGGAGCGATGGATTTTGATGGATTTGGGATAGGTGGCTCGTTTGAAAAAAAGGACATAGAAAAGTCTTTGGTCTGGGTTAATTCAATATTGCCAGATGAAAAACCGCGGCACTTACTGGGGATAGGAGAACCTGTGGATTTATTTATAGGAATAGAAAATGGAATAGATACATTTGATTGTGTATCTCCAACAAGAATTGCTAGAAATGGTTCTCTTTATACAGAAAACGGAAGAATAAATATTTTGAATGCAAATTATAAAAATGATTTTTCAAAAATAGATGAAAATTGTGAATGTTATACATGTTCATCCCGCCATGGCGAGACAAGTTATACGAAAGCATATCTCTCACACCTTCATAGGTCAAAAGAAATTTTAGGTTCTACACTTGCTTCAATCCACAATCTCTATTTTATAGTTAATCTTGTAAAAAAAATGAGACAGACAATTTTGGACGATACCTTTTTTGAATTCAAGAAAGAATTTTTGGGGAAGTATTACGTATAAAAATATTAAAAATTATTAGATTGTAAATTATTTAGCACCTATTTTGTATATAAAATAGGTGCTGGGTTCTCAAAAAATAATTGTGGATTCAAAACCTCATTCATCGGTTTTGAATTTGGGAAATAAAAAAGCGGTCTTAACAAGGACCGCTTAATTTTGCTATTGCATCCACAATTTGATTTGCAGCATACAAATATTCTTCTGTCATATTTTTTTCGGTTATTTCATCACCGGAAAAAATATTCTCATTCCTTAAAATCTCTCCAAAAAATATTCTAACTTTGTATTTTCTGGATAGAATTTTTTTGAAAGTCATGCCCTCATTTTTATCAATCCCAAATATCCATATTTGAGTAGGAATAATTTTGCATTGAATAGTGTGAGCAATAAACGAAATCCCAGTACCAGGTCTTTCCTGCGTCCTTCTTTCTTTTATTGCACCAACAGGAAAAATTATTACACTTTTTCTTTCATGCAACATTTTTATGTGTGTTCTCAAGATATTTTTGTATCCCGCAAATGTCTTGTGAACCAAAAATGATACTGGATATGCACCCCACAGCTTAAAAATTGGTCTAAGTGTTACGAGAAGAAAATTCATAAATTTATTTTTATATGAAAGTTTTCCTTCTCCGCGGGTCATATTATATGTTGGTAACAATCTTGATAAGAATGGAAGTGCTGCTGGAATAAAAATTGGGTCTAATCCACTTGCGTGATTAGACGCAAAAATTACCCCGTATTCTTTGGGCACCTTTTTTACATTTTCTAACCCATATATTTTAAAATCAAAAAAAATTTTTAAAATAATTCGGGTGGGTATCCATATTAAATTCTGTAAGAACAAAGGCCAAAATCTACAATATTTAACCTTATTATTCATATTTCAAACTCCTATTTTTTCTATTTCTGATATTAATCCTTTTCAAAATAAAAAGCAATTACTTCGATTTATATATTTTTTTTGTTATAATTAAAGCAATGAATCCCCACACTAAAATCTTAATTTCGTTTGAAACAGATTAGTATATAAATAAGAATAAGTGGTGGATTTTGAGATAGATAAAGAAACCACAGTAGTAGAGCAAAGCTCACTACGTGGCAAGCAAATAAGGTCAATATTATTAAAATTAAGATTAGTGTAGGGATGAAATCAACAACTAACGACAGAGAAATAAAAATAGGATTAGTCCGTGGTGGGCCAGACAATGAACGTATACTTTCCTTAAATACAGGAGTATCACTTCTTAAAAATATTCCCGAAAATTTTATTGTAAAAGATATTTTAGTTTCTAAAGATTTATCTTGGAGAATAAAAGGCGAAGAACAGAAGAAAGATAGAATATTAGAGGATATTGATTTAATTATAAATTCTATACATGGGAGTTATGGCGAAGATGGTGCCCTTCAAAAAATATTAAATAATTATTCAATTTCTTATACGGGTTCACAAGCCTTGCCATCGCTGATGAGTTTTAATAAATATTTTGCTAAAAAAATATTTGAGAATGCCGGTATAAAAATTCCACAATATTTAATAATTAAAAACGATATAAAACCAAAAGAAACAGCGATGAATATATTTCGTGGTTTTGTAATGCCTGTAATTATAAAACCAATTTCAGATGGTTCATCAAATGATATTTTTGTTTGTAAAAATTTTGACTCATTACTTTTGTCATTAGAAAATTTATTAAATAAACACGAAACTCTTTTAGTTGAAGAATTTATAGAAGGTAAGCAGATTACTTGTGGGGTTATAGACGATTTCAGAAATGAAGATATTTACGAGTTAATGCCTCTTGAAATAATTTTAGACAAAGATCAAGACTATTTTGATTATTCAAAAAGAGACTCGGTTAAATATGTTTGCCCAACAAGTTTGCCTATGAGTATGAAAAAAGATGTTCAAAAAATTGCAAGCAAAGCTCATAATGTTTTAAATTTAAGACATTATTCAAGGTCTGATTTTATAGTTTCTCCTAGGCGTGGAATTTATTTACTGGAAACAAACGCTTTACCTGATTTGTCAGAAAGCGCTCCTTTTGTTAGAGAATTAAATGAGGTTGGAGTTAGTTTATCTGATTTTATAAAACACATATCAAATCTTGCTTTGTCGTAAAACATTGACATTTGTATATCTGATTGTTATATTTATAGCAGACAAAAAGAAGGAGAATAATATGTTTAATATAGAAGCATTATATACTTTTGTAGGTTTTGCAGTGATTCTTTTTGCATCTTTGGGGTCATTTGGATGACTCAATTTGGGAAGTTTGTTGAAGAAAATTTGTCAGGAATCAATGATTCTCTTAAAAAGATTGCTGACAAAAAGAATTAGTTTAGAAAGCCTCTTTTGTAGTTAAAAAGAGGCTTTTATAATATTTTGTTTTTATAATAAAATCGTGTAGAATAAATTCATTATGGGAGGAGATGGGATAAAATAAATTGAGTTTTAATATTGGGCCAGTAGCTCACCTGGTAGAGCGCCTCACTTGCACTGAGGAGGTAGGGGGTTCGAGTCCTCTCTGGTCCACAAATACAGAAGTACACAACCTAATGTTGTGTACTTCTGTATTCTAATGTGATTTGTGGGGACTCGAATGAATTTTTGCGCCATTGGTCTGAGTAAAAATTCGCGGGCCTTGAATAAAATAATTTAGTAATGTCGCTCTGCGACTCTAAATTATTTTATGAAAAGGAGAGTCCTCTCTGGTCCACCAAACATAAAAATATACAACTTAAAGTTGTATATTTTTATATTTCATTGAGATTTGTGAGGACTCGAACGAATTTTTGCGTCACTGGTCTGAGTAAAAATTCGCGGGCCTTAAATAAAATAATTTAGTAATGTCGCTCTGAGACTCTAAGTTATTTTATGAAAAGGAGAGTCCTCTCTGGTCCACCAAATTTGATTTGCCGAAGAAGTTGCCTCGCGGATTCGCCGCCACTACAATTAAGAATACCATATATGGAACTATAACTCCATATTGAGCGGTAGCGCAATAGTTGATAATATGACAATATAAATATGGCTCAAATTTCCAAAACATTAGGACAAAACATCAAGCGTATACGCTTAAAGAAGCGTATGTCGCAAGGCGACATTTGCCGAGCGATTGATATGGACAGAAGTTATATGAGTGCAATTGAAAGCGGCAAGAAAAATGTCACTATTGCGGTTTTAGAAAAGCTGGCAAGTGCGCTTGATGTTTCGGTTGATGAGTTATTGAAATAAAACTATGAAACAAAAAGTTATTTTATACATGGCAATAAGCTTGAATGGAATGATCGCAAAAAACGACGACGATACAAGCTGGATTTCAAAAGAGGAATGGGACAGCTATAGTTTGGCAGTACGAACCGCCGGAAACCTTATTGTTGGTCATCGCACATACAGTATACTTACGAAACAGCCAGAATTTTCGGAATTCAAAGATGTAAAACTTGTCGTCGTCGCTCAAGAAAATTTTCAATCTTTGACTCAAAATCATTTAGTTGCTCATTCGCCAAGAGAAGCGTTGGAACTTTTAAAAGATTTTGAGGAGGTAATTGTTGCTGGTGGCGGCGCACTCAATGCTTCTTTTGCCGAAGAAAATCTTATTGATGAAATTTTTATTGATATTGAGCCGATAATTTTAAACAAAGGTATTCCACTTTTTAGAGATAAAAATTTTGAGCGCAATCTTAAGTTGATTGGGCAAAAGAAAATAAGTGAAAGCGAAATTCAACTTCATTATGAGGTTTTGAAATAATTTTATGGAAACAAAAAATGTAAAATTTATCGTTTTTGTTCCGATTTCTCACGCTAACGCTGTGCGTCAAGCTCTCGGCGAAGCCGGAGCAGGAAAAATCGGAAACTATGATTTCTGCTCTTTTTCTTCTCGCGGCACTGGTCGTTTCCGCGGGAATGAAAAGGCAAATCCCACTATTGGTAAAGCTGGAAATTATGAAGCGGTTGAAGAAGAAAGAATTGAAGCAATTGTGCCGCGAGAAATTTTGAAAGAGGTCATTGAAAAAGTAAAATCAGTCCACCCATACGAAGAAGTTGCTTTTGATATTTATCCGATAGAAAACTAATTATGGAAATAAACAGTGAACAAAATCTTGAAATAAAAAAATCAAAAATTGCCGGAAACGGGGTTTTTACTAACAAAGAAATTAAAAAAGGTCAGACGATTTATTTTCTTGAAGGCGAACTCTGTAGTTTAGACGAGGTGATACGGAGAGTAAATGAAGGCAAGGAAGAGCCATCTGACCCGCTAGAAATTGACGATGAAGAATATTTGGATTTGAATGAGATATCAAGAACATTCAATCATTCGTGCGAACCAAATTCATATATCAAAGAAAAAAATGAACTGATTGCTTTAAGGGATATAGCAGTTGGCGAGGAAATAACCTTCGATTATTCTACAACAATGAATGATAATGAGGAAAAAATTGTGAGCGCTGGGCGTGAACTTTGGACTTGTAAATGTAATTGCGGAAGCAAAAAATGCAGAGGAATAATTGACCAATTCAAAACCTTGCCAGAAGGAATGCGGAAGTATTATATTAGCAATAGATTTATGCCAGATTTTATGTTAAAGAAATTTGGATAAATTGGCGGCGAAAAAATTTTTTTAAATAAAAAACGGCCCAAAAAGCCGTTTTCTTTTTATTTGTGTAAAAGTAAATTTTTTAATATAATTAATTTATATGAATCAAGAAAAAGAACAAAAACATTTATTAGCTTATTTTATTAAAAATATAGAAATTGTTATAGGTCTTGTTCTTATCTGGAGAGGAGTTTGGTATATTTTGGACGAAATAGATATACTTATATGGAATGGAAGCCATTTTTGGACAGCTGTAGGTGGAGTCATTGTCGGTTTGTTAGTACTATATTTGCCCGACAAAGATTTAAAAGAAATTTCAAAATTATAAAAATATTTTACAAATCTCGCAGTGAAACTTCGCCCTACTATCAGGATAAAAGTTATGAAAGAAAAAGTTCGCTGTGCTTGGCCAAGCAACGATTTGTTAATGGTAAAATATCATGACGAAGAATGGGGGGTGCCAATAAAAGATGATAAAAAGATTTTTGAATTTTTGGTGTTAGAAAGCGCACAAGCTGGGTTATCGTGGAGAACAATACTTTATAAAAGGAATGGATATAAAAAAGCATTTGTAAATTTTGACCCAAAAAGAGTATCAAAATTTACAAAAAAAGATGTAAACAGACTAATTAAAAATCCACAAATTATTAGAAACAAGCTTAAAATAGAGTCAACAATAAATAACGCAAAAAGATTTTTAGAAGTTCAGAAGGAATTTGGAAGTTTTAGTAAGTATATGTGGGGGTTTGTGAAAGACAAACAAATTGATGGAAAAAGAAAAACATTAAAAGAATTGCCAGTAATTACAAAAGAAGCAGAGGAATTTTCTAAAGATTTGAAAAAAAGAGGATTTAAATTTTTAGGGTCAACAATTGTTTATGCACACATGCAAGCCGTGGGAATGGTAAATGATCATACAACTAATTGTTTTCGTTATAAATTCAAAATGTCCCCAAGGACGTTTTGAATCCATAATTAATTTGTTTTTTTAAAAACCTCCAAATGAGGTTTTGAATCCACAATTTTTTGTGTTTTAATTAATATTATTATGAAAAATTATGCTAAAGTAGGAAATAAAAAAGGGAAACCAGCATACAGAACTCCGTCTAATTTTAAGAACACCGTTGGTTTTAGGCTTCCAAAAATTCCTAAACAAAATTTTAGAAGAAAAGTATAAAAAATCAGCGGTTGAACCGCTGATTTTTTAAATTATTTCTTATCTTTGATTTCTTTTTTTAATTTTTCAATAACTTCTTCTAGTTTGATATCTTTCTTACCATCCTCGTTTCTTGATTCTAGTGTGACAGATTTGTTTTTAACTTCATTATCTCCAACAATTATCATATAAGGATTTTTTTGTAATTTTGAATTTCTTATTTTTTTACCAAGAGTTTCATTTGAATTATCTAATTCAACTCTCAATCCCTCCTCTTTCATTTTCCTAAACACTTCTGTGGCGTATTCTAATTGTTTTTCTGAAATTGGAATAACAACAACCTGAACGGGCGAAAGCCAAAGCGGGAAAGCACCAGCATAGTGTTCAATAAGAATTGCAACAATTCTTTCTATTGCTCCAATAGAAGATCTATGTATAACAATAGTTTCTTTTTCTTTTCCGTCAGAATCAGTATAAATTAAGTTAAATCTTTTTGGCATAACAAAATCGTACTGAACAGTAAACGCAGTATCTTCTTTGCCAGAGAAGTTTTTCATTTGTATATCTATTTTAGGTCCATAAAATGCAGCTTCATTTTCGGCTTCAACAAATTTACATTTTCTTTCTTTAAGGGCTTCTCTTAAAGATTTTTCTGCTTTTTCCCAAGCACTGTCATCTTTAAAATATTTTTTGTCATCTTTTTTATCCCCAAGAGAAAGTCTGTACCAATAATTTTCTCCCATTTTAAATCCAAAGATGTTTGAAATATATTCTATGAGATCCAATGCCCCCACGACTTCTTCTTTCGCTTGTTTATCATTAGCACAAATTATATGTGCATCAGCTAGACAAAAACTTCTTACCCTCATTAGCCCAGTGAGCTCTCCAGATTTTTCATATCTGTAAAGTTTTGCTAATTCTGCAATTCTTACTGGTAAATCTTTATAACTTTTTGGGCTACTCAAATATAATTCAAAATGATGTGGGCAAGTCATTGGTCTTAACATAAATTCTTCCTCGTCTATCTTTATTGGAGCATACATAGAGTCTTTGTAATAAGGGTAGTGGCCTGATTTTTTGTATAAATCAATTTTTGCAATATCTGGGGTATAAACGTGTTTGTAATTTCTTTTTAATTCTTCCTCAACTATGAATTTTTCCAACTCACGTCTTATTGTTGCACCTTTTTCCGTCCAGAGAGGGAGGCCTTTACCAACAATATCTGAAAAAATAAATAAACCTAAATCTTTACCTAATTTTCTGTGGTCTCTTTTCTCAGCTTCTTCCTGTAATTTTATATATTCATCAAGTTCTTTTTTTGTTTCAAAAGCAAGGCCATATATACGAGTGAGCATTTTATTTTTTTCACTTCCTCTCCAATATGCTCCAGCGGTTTTGTTTAACTTGAAAGAATCTGGATTTATTTTTTTTGCGCTATCTGTATGCCCGCCACCGCAAAGGTCAACAAGGTCTCCAGATTTGTAAAATGTAATTTTTTGTTTATCTTTTACAAGTTCGTCAATAAGCTCCAATTTGTATGGATTATCTTTAAATTTTTCTTTGGCTTCTTTTTCGGAAACATCAATTTTTTCAAATTTATCCCACTTATTTAATATTTCTTTCATTTTCTTCTCTATATTTGGCAAATCTTTATCTGAAATAGTGGTTGTGAAGTCAAAATCATAATAAAATCCATTTTCAATAGCTGGGCCGATAGTCATTTTTGTGTCTGGATATAAATCCAAAACAGCTGCCGCAAGCAGATGTGAAAGCGAATGTCTAATACTTTGTATTTTTGAATTTTTTTCCATTTCAATATATTAGCATTATTTTAAAACCAAGTGAAAAGCCACCAGCTTAAACGCTGGTGGCTTTTCACTTTTATTCCATTTCTTTCACTGCCTCCGCGAGAATGCTTATTGTATTATTTCTATAAGAAACTCGTCCTTTTATAATTACACATTTGTTTGCTTCTAAAAGATTTTTATATTTATCAAATATTTTTGGGAAAGCAACCACCTCAATAGAACCAGTTAAATCTGAAAAATTAACAAATGCCATCTTCTCAAAGCTTTTGGTGTTTATAATTTTAGCTTCATTTATTATTCCTGCAACTGCAACGGCCATTCCTTCCTCAAGCCCATCCAAAACTTTTTTTACCGTGTATTCACGTTTTTGAAGTTTGTCTTTGAATTTATCAAGTGGATGTCCTGAGATATACAATCCAAGCAATTCTTTTTCCCAAGCCAATTTATCAACCATAGTTGCTGGTGGAGATTCTCTTAATTTTAATTTTGGGACCGAGCTCACATCCTTCATTAAGCCAAAAAGAGAATTTTGATTTTCGTGCGCTTTGGAACCTTCTCTGTGATAAGCGAGCAAGTCTTCAATATTTTCTACCATTTGTCCTCTTTCTCCAAGTTCATCCATAGCCCCACATTTAATAAGAGCTTCCAAAGATTTTTTATTTATATTTTTATCTTTGACCTTGTCCAAAAAGTCTCCAAGTGAAGTAAACTTACCTTTTTCTTTTCTAGTTTCTATTATTTTATCTGCAATTCCTTCTCCAAAATTTTTTATACTATACAAACCAAATCTAATCTTATCTTTTCCATCCTCATTAATTACGGTAAAATTCCCAAAACTTTCATTTATATTTGGTGGAAGAACTTCTATTTTCATTCTTTTACACTCTTGGATGATTTCAGATATTTTTTCTACATCTCCCGCGTCTGCCGTTAATAAAGCCGTCATATAAATAACAGGGAAGTTGGCTTTCATATAAGCCGTTTGGTAAGAGACTTTTCCATAACTTGCGGAGTGAGCTTTGTTGAACCCATATGCAGCAAATGTTTCAATCATCTCCCAGAGTTCTTGCGCTATGTTTGATTTCATTTCATTACTAATACATCCTTTTATAAATTTTTCTTTCTGTGCTCGCATTTCTTCAGGAATTTTTTTACCGACGGCCTTTCTAAATTTATCGGCCTCTTCCCAAGAATATCCAGCTAGTTTTGTAACAATCAAAAGAATATCGTCTTGATAAATCAAAATTCCATAAGTTTGTTCAAGAATTTCTCGCAATCTCTCGTCAATATATTTTACGAGTTTTGGGTTTCTTTTTCTTTTTATATATTCAGAAATAAAGGCCATAGGTCCTGGGCGATACAAAGCAATCATAGCGCCTATATCTCTTATTTCAGTTGGCCTCAATTCTTTCAAATAACTTGTCATCCCATCGCTCCCAAGTTGAAACACCCCCATAGTTTCTCCACGAGCAAGCATCTCGTAAGTTTTTTTGTCATCTAGGTGAACATTATCAATGTCAATTTTTTTACCAGTGATTTTTTCTGTAAGTTTTACCGAGTCCGCGAGAATTGAAAGGTTTTTTAATCCAAGAAAATCAAATTTCAAAAGCCCGACATCCTCAATCACATACATGTCATATTGAGTTATTAATTTTCCACCCTTTGGGTCAAGCTGTACTGGAGTATACTCGGTTAATGACGTAGGAGAAATAACAACTCCGGCCGCATGAACAGAAATGTGTCTTGCACCACCCTCAATTTTTTTTGCCATATCAACAATTTTTCTAACATCCTTGTCTGTTGCATACATTTTTTTTAAATCGGAATTTTCGTCCATTGCTCTATCTATTGTCATAGGGAAGCCCTGCTTGCCGAGGGGAATTTGTTTTGAAATTTTATCGCCGATTTGGTATTCATATCCAAGAGCACGAGCGGTATCACGAACAGCACCACGTGCCATCATTGTTCCAAACGTTCCTATCTGTGCAACTCTATCTTTCCCATATTTTTCTCTCGCGTATTGAATCATCTCGTCGCGCCTGTTATCCGCCATATCAATATCAATATCAGGCGGGGAAGGTCTGTCTGGGTTTAAAAATCTTTCAAATGGGAGCTGATACTCAAGAGGATTAATATTCGTAATTCCTATTAAATAAGAAACAAGAGAACCAGCGGCCGAACCTCTTGTGTTTGTAAAAATATTATTCTTATGAGCAAATTTAAGAAGGTCGCTAACGACTAAAAAGTATGGCGAATAACCTTTCTTTTTTATTATATTGTATTCATATTCAATTCTGTCAGAAACTTCTTTTGTTTTTTTTAATTTCTTTTCTTTTAAGCCTAAATTTATTAGTTCATATAAATGTTCGTTGGAATGATTCCCGCTGGGTGTTGTTATTTCAGGAAAAACCCAACTCCCAAGTTTAATTTCCAAATTACATTTGTCGGCGATTTTTTGAGTATTTTCAAAGGCTTCAGGAATTTCTTCAAAATATTTTTGTGCCTTTTCAGAACTTATAAAAGAAAAATCCTCATTTTCATCTGTGAGTCGTTTATTTGAACCAAAATCTAAATTTGTTTGTATAGACAAAAGAGTTTGGTAAGCCTCCTTATCTTCTATGTTTATATAATAGACATCGTGAGCTCCAACAAGATTTGCTCCAACTTCTTTTGAAAATAAAATAGTTTTCTTTGTTAAATTATTATGACCTTCAATTTCTGGATGATGAGTTATTTCTAAATATAAATCCTCGGGACTATAAATTTCTTCATATTCTTTAAAAATCTTTTTTGCAGATTCAAAATCTCCGCTTTTTATTTTTTCTGAAGTCTCTCCACTAAAAGAAGGAATAATTGCGAGAAGCCCATTAGAATATTTTTTCATTAAATCTCTGTCTATTCTTGGTCTGTAATAAAACCCGTCTAAGTTTGATTCAGAAACAAGTTTTATTAAATTTTTATACCCAGCCTCGTTTTTGGCCAAAAGCACCAAGCGATATCTTTTACTATCTATTCCAGATTGTTTGTCTTGTCGTGTGCGAAATGCAACATAAAAATCAACTCCTATTATTGGTTTTATATTTTCTTTTTTACATTCTTTATAAAATTCGATCGTGCCATACATGTTTCCGTTATCTGTTAGAGCGATGGCAGACATTTTATTTTTTTTACATGCGGAAACAAGGTCTGGAATTTTGGGTAATGCATTAAGCAAGCTAAAATGGGAGTGAGTGTGGAGATGAATAAAATTTGGCATGTTCAAATTATAACATGACAAATTAAATTTCTAATTTCCAATTTCTAATGAAATTTTAAAATGTCAAAATGTAAAAATAGAGACCCTGCCCCGTTAGAAGTAGGACATAAGATGTTCGTGAGTTCTGGGGGTTGACAGGATATTTAATAGGTGTATAATATATTGTGAAAAGTCAAAAGCTCTTTTCAATTGAATAATCAAAAAACAAAGGAGAAAATTCAATGAAAACAAATATGTTTTTCATTTTAGTTTTAGTTTTCTTTTGTGGTTGTGGGTCTTCAATTACAAAAGAAAATGAAAAAACACAAATTGTTGAAAGGATATTTATGCACGAGCCAACAGAATATTCTTTCATGTATTTCAAACCTAACACTAATGAGTTAAAAACTGCAACATATGGCATTGAATCAGAATATTTAAAAATAATATCTGATGTCAAACCAGAAAATAAACCATGGTTTTATTACGCGGAATTTAATGGACATAATCAACCTAGTTATCGTGTTTTAATAATTCATATACGGAATGTTTCCGATATTCAAGGAGGTGGATGGAATCATGGTAAGTTTGGTAGAGGTCAGACCGTTGTTATTCAGTGAGTTTTGAGTTTAAGACTTCAGGCACCACATTCGTGGTGCTTTTTTAATGATATAATTTTTAAAATGAGACAAAATATTAAATATCTAATCGGAATTGATGAAGTTGGAAGAGGACCTTTGGCTGGACCTGTCTGTGTTTGTTCTACTATAATTCCAAGAAATTTTAAAATGTCTATTTTCAGTGGGGTTAAGGATTCAAAAAAGCTATCAGCAAAGAAAAGAGAAGAGTGGTTTGAGAAAATTAAAGAATTAAAAAAGAAGGGTTTAGTTGATTATAAAATTGCCTTTGTAAGTAATTCGGAAATAGATAAAATAGGAATAACAAAATCAATTCAAAAAGCGATAAACAATTGTTTAAAAAGTATTAATCCAAAAACCTGTAAAGTTTTACTGGATGGAGGAATAAAAGCACCTGAAAAATTTTTAAATCAGAAAACAATAATAAAAGGAGATGAGAAAGAAAAAGTAATTGCTCTAGCATCAATTATTGCAAAAGTTTCTCGAGATAAGGTTATGTGTGAATTTGCAAAAAAGTATCCGCAATACAGATTTGATAAACATAAAGGGTATGGAACTGCTTTGCATATTAAAAAAATAAAAAAGCATGGGCCTTGCAAAATACACAGAAAAACCTACATTAAAAATATTTAATTTTTAATTACTAATTTCCCAGCCTATCGCAGGCAGGTAATGAAATTTTAAAAATTCAAATTAGTGTATATACGCCATGGCGTATATGTAATTTTTATAATTTTATAAGATATGATACTTAAATTGACATTATTAAACATCCCCTTGCTTTTTTATTTATTATATGGTACTATATATTCAGATAAAATAAACGGAGTTATTTATAAGTGGAATCAAATCAATTAAATATTGACGAACTCTTGGCAAAGAAATTTGTCAAAGATAGGTCATTCTCGGCTGGAATAAAATACAAGATTGAGAATGGTAAAATTTATTTTCTTGTAGTTACTTACAGAGGACAAAACTGGTTTTTCCAGGAAAAATTTCCTGGTGGAAAAAGTGAAAATGGAGGCACGCCTTTTGAAAAAGGTGAAACTCCACTTGAAACCTTGGAACATGAATGGTCGGAAGAAACCGGACGCAGAATTAAAAAAGCTAAATGTATCCATCACAAAATTTTAAAAGATGGACATGTTCAATTTTTCTTTTTAGTTGAAGAAGACGAAGAAGCCGGATTCCCAACTAAAAAAGATTCTGACACCGAACTTCCAAGATGGGAGCTGGCAACAGAGGCTTTACAAAACCTGTACGGGCAACACAAAATCGCCTGTATCAAACTAATAGACAAATTATTAGTTGAAGATACAAAATTTTGTAATGTGGCCTATATGAGCAACCTCATAAATGTTCTCAAAAAAATGAAGACGAAATATCGTAGAGAACATTTATATTCACCTCGCCCGAGAGTTTAAGCCCGATTGATTCGGGCTTTTTTATTTGATATTTTTTAACGAATATTATATACTTCTTGAATTATGACAGTAAGAATGAGACATACAAGAGCTCACACAGGAAACAGGAGAGCTCATCACGCAATAAAAGGTCCACAACTTTCAAAATGTAAAGAATGTGGTTCTTTGCATGTAATGCATAAAATGTGTGAGAATTGTGGTAAATACAAAGGAAGAGTTGTAGTTGATATGCAATCAAAAATTGCAAAGAAAGCTGAAAGAACAAAAAGAAAAAGAAAAGAATTAGGACAAGAACCAGAAAAAGACACTGACAAGAAATAAGTTTTCCATCCATAATGTTTTTTAGTGTTTAATAGTTAGTAATTAGTTCTTTATTTATGGCAAATAGACATCTTTCGCGCTCAATAGTTATGCAATCCCTTTTTGAATGGGATTTTTCTGGTAAAAATTCAAAAGAGTTAGATGAAATTATTACAAAAAATATACAGGAGTTCGCTCCCGACATTGATGATGATGATTTTATAAGAACTCTTGCAAAAAATGTTGTAAAAAACTTATCAAAATTAGATAAAATAATAGTAAAAGCGGCTCCAGAGTGGCCAATCAATAAGATAGCTGTCATAGACAGAAATATATTAAGGATTGGTTTACAAGAGCTTCTTTTTTCTAACAGAACAGAAGTTCCTCCAAAAGTTGCGATAAATGAAGCTATTGAATTAGCAAAAGGTTTTGGTGGAGAAAGTAGCGGAAGATTTGTTAATGGAGTACTCGGTTCTGTTTATAAAGAGTTGGGGGAGCCGGAAAAAGACCAGACAACCAGAAAAAAAATAAAAGACATTCCTTACGAACAAATGCCAATTGAAAAATTAGGAGGAGCGGTTGTCTATTCAAAAAAAAATAATGAGTTTTATTTAGGTTTGGTTCATGATGTTTTTGGACACTGGACTCTTTCAAAGGGAAGAATTGAAACCGGAGAAGACGAAAAGGAGGCAACCATAAGAGAAATAAAAGAAGAAATAGGAATTAAAATAAAAATAAAAGATAAATTGGGAGAAAATGAATATATTGCTTCAGACCCAGAAAAAGGAAAAATAAGAAAACAAGTTGTTTATTTTCTCGGAGAGTCAAAATATGAAGAACTACATCTTGGTAAGTCTGGTGGTCTTGATAACGCAAAATGGTTCAAATTAAAAGAGATAGTTGACCTTAATTTTTATGATGATATTCTTCCAATTATTACAAAGGCCATAAATATACTTTTGCGTAGCAAAAGTAAGAATGCTTAATTTCTAATAACTAATTTCCCTGCCTGCGACAGGCAGGTAATGAAATTTTTAATTATAGGTTCTAAATTCAGTTATTTTTAAACATTTGCTATTTCATTAGTAATTAGAAATTGGAAATTATAAATTTAAAAATTAATAAATTAATTTTTTACATATGAAAGATTTTTTAGAATTTGAGAAAATAATAAAGGTTAGTTTTAAAGATAAAGATTTATTAAAACAGGCATTCACACACCGTTCTTATTTGAACGAAAACAGAAAAGGGAAAACAGGACACAATGAAAGGTTAGAATTTTTAGGTGATGCTGTTTTAGAGCTTGCGGTAACTAAATTTTTATATAATAAATATCCCGAAAAACCAGAAGGGGATTTAACCGCGATAAGAGCGGCACTTGTTAATACAAATACAATCTCAGAAGCTGCGAGAAAAATTAAAATGAATGATTTTCTTTTATTATCTAAAGGAGAGGCAAAAGATGTTGGTAGAGCAAGACAATATATTCTCGCTAATGCGTTTGAGGCGGTTATAGGTGCGATATATTTAGACAAAGGATTTGATGTTGCCGAAAAATTTATAGAAAAAAATATTTTTTACCTTACAGATGAAGTTGTAGAAAAAAACTTATGGCAAGATGCAAAGAGTTATTTTCAAGAAAAAGTTCAAGAAGAAATGGGTTCAACACCAATTTATAAAACTATTAAAGAAGAAGGACCCGACCATGATAAGTTTTTTTCAGTCGGAGTTTTTATAGATGATGTACTTATAACAGACGGTAAAGGGAAGTCTAAACAAGAAGCAGAACAAGAGGCGGCTGAAAAGGGGTTAAAGTTGAAAGGGTGGCGTTAAAGAAAAAAAAGCAAGAAAGCAATAAAGCAATAAAGCAAGAAAACAAAAATATTATGGATTAAAATCGTCCTTTGGGACAATTTTAATTATCCACAATTTTTATAAAAGTACTTGACCCTGTTAAATCCCGCTATGTGCGGGAGTTTGCTTAAATTGGCTATTTAAATAAGGGTTTATCCTATTAAGTTCGCTATTTACAAGAATTCATTGGAGCAAACTATTTAACAGGGTTGACAAGAGTACTTTTTTGGTATACTATTTATCTGAATAAAAATCGGAGAATATATGCCAGTTCTTTCAAGAAGGAGAACAAGGAGTAAAACTTTGTTGGATTTATTAAAAGAAGAAGAAATAAATGAAGAAAAATTTCTTCTCCTAAAGCTCAAGGGTATGTACCCAAGGGCCAAGGGATTTTGCACGGATCCAAATTGCAGAACTCCAATTTACAGTGAGGACGCTGAATGTCCAAACTGCAAATAAAAATTAGCCCGAGGTTTGTGATATCAAACCGAGGGCTTTTATTTTCCAAAAAATAAGAAGCGGAGCGACTATATTTTTTGAGAACCCTTTCATCAATTTTGCTTCGGTTTATTGTTTAATTCTGTATAAGTATGAGATTTATATTCTCTCGCAACGCAGAGCTGGAATAAGCCGAGCGTAGCGAGTGCGTTGCCACAGGAATATTGTTCAAAATTGATGTGGGGTAGATTCTTGCTTGACTTTTATAAAGATATAATATACAATATCTAACGAATAAGTTCATTAATTTTTTAAATTAAAAACTGGAGAGTTTAAATGACAGGAATGACAGAAATTAAAAATGATTTCACGAAATATTTTTCTAAAAATTTTAACCTCCCGATTCTTAGCCAAAATGGAGAAAAAATCCATTTTGAAGCAAAAGAACAAATTTCGTATGAAGTAATAGACGAAATAATTCAAAAATTTTTTGAAGAAAATGGATATTCTCTTAAAAAAATATTATCCGGGGGATTTTTCTTTTTAAAAGGGAAGGAAAGAGTGATTGTAACAATCACGAATCTTTCAGGCAAATATCCTTTCTCTATTTTTATTTCAATTTCTTAACCCACTTAATGTGGGTTTTTTATTTTATATTTGAAACAAAAAAATATTGTGGATCAAAAACCTCATTTAGAGGTTTTTGATTTGTCGTGTTAAAATATATATGTTAGAAAATTAAACCTGTCCCGTTAGAAATAAAACGGAACTGAGAATTAAAAATAAAATAAAAACATGTGTTTTTAAAAGAAATACAAAATTATAAGTTAACTTGTGGAAGTGTCTCTAGCACTACCAATTTTTAACGGGATGTTAAAATCAATAGAATTATTAGGATTCAAATCTTTTGCGACGAAAAGCAGATTGGAGTTTAAAGCTCCAATTTCGGCTATTGTTGGACCAAACGGCTCGGGCAAATCAAATATTGCCGAGGCGTTTCGTTTTGTTTTGGGAGAACAATCAATAAAATCAATGCGTGGCAAAAAAGGTGAGGATCTTATTTTTAATGGTTCTAGAAATATAGCGAGAGCAAATAGGGCCGGAGTAAAAATAACTCTTGATAATAGGGATAAACTTTTGAAAATTGATTACGATGAAGTAATAATAGAAAGAATTGTTCACAGAGATGGAGTCAACCAATATTTAATAAATGGAAGTAGTGTGAGATTGAGAGACATAATGGAAATATTAGCTGGAGCAAGCATAGGTTCTACTGGACATCATATAATTTCTCAAGGTGAAGCTGATAAAATTTTAAATGTTAATTCAAAAGACAGAAAATCAATGATAGAGGATGCTCTTGGTTTAAAGATTTATCACTATAAGAAAAAAGAAAGTGTAAGAAAGCTTGAAAAAACAGAACAAAATATAAAAGAAATTGAAGGATTGAGAAGAGAAATAAAACCACATATAAAATTTTTAGAGAAACAAGTTAAAAAAGTAGAAAAAACACAGGACTTAAAAAATAAACTCTCTGAAATATATAAAGAATATTTAAAGAGAGAAAGAATTTATTTAGATAACGAAAAAGAAATATTAAAAAGAGAAAAAACAAAGCCACAGAAAGAATATGATGAATTAAACAATGAACTAAAAGAATTAGAGAAAAATTTCACCCTGTTAAATCCTGCGAAGCAGGAATTTCGTCAAGGACGAAATTATTTAACGGGGCAAGCAAAAAAGAAAGAAGAAAATACAAATGCGAAGGAGTTGATAGAAATAAAAAATTCTTTAGACAGAACACAAAAAGATAAAAATAGGTTTGAAAGAGAAATGGGTAGAATAGAAGGAGAAATGTCCTTTAATGAGAAGAGTTTAGTTAGAACTAAAGATTTAGAAGATAAAAACGATTTTATAAAAATCCCAACAATTCATTTGGAAGAGTTTTCTAATATCATGGAACAATATTTCTCTGAGAGTGAAAAAGAGACAGAAATTTCAAAACTTAAAAGTATTATTGGGAAAATAAAAGCCTCTATAAAAGATTTAGTTTTAATTTACAAAAAAGAAGATTCTGAAAATAAGGAAACACAAGAAAATATAAAAAAAGAAATAGAAAGATTAAAAAAAGAAAGAAATATTTTAGATGAACAAATAGATAATTTAAAGAAAGAAGAGACAACTCTTGTAGAAAAATATAGTTCTTTACAAAAAAAGATAGATTTAGAAAAAGATACACATATAGAAACAGAAAAAAGAATTTTTCAAGTGATGGCAAAAATTAGTGAAATAAAAATTCAATTAAATATTTTTGAATCAAAAGAAAACAAATTATTTTCAGATGAATCAAATTTTAAAAACGAATTTTCAGAATCTCTGATTTTGGTTGGGGAAGAAATGTCGTCCTTTTTTAGATATACGGTTAAAAACTCCGATGGGTCAGATATCTCAGTACGAGAAATAATAAATGAGGATAGAACAAAACAAGAAGAAAGAAAAAAAGAAATAGAAAAAATAAAAATAAGGCTTGAAGACGCTGGAATTGGTTCTTCAGATGAAATTGTAAAAGAATATCAAGAAATAAAAGAAAGAGATGATTTTTTGGAGAGAGAAATTGAAGATTTAAAAAAATCGAAAGAATCAATAAGTATTTTAGTTAAAGAGTTAGAAGAAAAATTAGACATAGAATTTAAAGACGGAATAAAAAAAATAAATCAACAATTTAATAATTTCTTCATCTTAATGTTTGGGGGAGGAACTGCATCAATAATTGTTGTAAAAAATATTAAAAAGAAGATTGAAAAAGAGGAATTAGAGACAGGGGATTTAGAGGAAATAGGTGAAGGTATTATTGAAGAAGAAATAGTTGAGGAAGGAATTGATATAAATTTGTCATTGCCACACAAAAAAATAAGAGGTTTAGAAATGTTATCTGGTGGAGAAAGGGCTCTTACTTCAATAGCTTTAACATTCGCGATATCTCAAATTAAACCACCACCTTTCATAGTTTTAGACGAAACAGATGCTGCACTAGATGAATCAAATTCAAAAAAATATGGAAATATAATTGAAGATTTATCAAAATATTCACAACTTATTCTTATCACACACAACAGAGAAACAATGTCGCGTGCAGGAATTCTTTATGGAGTTACAATGAGCTCTGACGGAGTATCAAAATTATTGTCAGTTGAATTTGAAGAAGCTGTTAAAATAGTCAAATGAAAAAGCTTCAGTGGAACTTTTTCATCTATAATTAATTTAAGTTATGATATAATTCACCCCGCGGAATAAAAATCTTTAGATTTTATAATGCTAAAGTATTATGCTTCACAGAGTAAAAAACATGTCAGAAGAAGAAAAAAAACAAATTAATATTCCAGAAAAACATCTAAACATAAAACCTCTCACAATTGAGGAGGTTGATGAAGATTTGAGGAAGAGAATGTCTAGAATAAATCAAGAATTTCTTGATGGTTTAAAATTTTTAAGTCATCATTCAAAATCCGTGACATTTTTTGGGTCAACCAGATTTAGTGAAGATAATTTTTATTATAAAAAATCAGAATCGATAGCGGGCAAACTTTCAAGGAGAGGTTATGACATAATAACCGGTGGTGGTCCAAGTATTATGGAGGCTGCGAATAAAGGTGCTTTTGTTGGCGGTGGGGAGGGTCGTTCAATAGGTCTAAACATTGAATTGCCAAATGAACAAGCTGTGAATCCTTTTGTTGAAGAGGGAATGAGTTTTTATTATTTCTTTAGTAGAAAATTTATACTCACTTTTTCATCTGAGGCATTTATATTTTTCCCGGGTGGTTACGGAACGCTTGATGAACTCTTTGAATTATTGACATTGTTTCAAACAAAAAAACTTGTGAGAGCGCCTATAATCCTTTTTGGTAATGAATATTGGAATGAAATTGATAAATTGATAAATAATTTATTGTATAAAAAATTTAAAACAATAGACGAAGAAGATATGGAGTTGTATATAATTACTGATAGTGAAGAAGAAATAATAAAGATAGTAGAGAGTTCTCCTATGAGAGAGGGGTAAAATGTAAGAAAACAAAAAAGCAACAAAGCAAAAAAACAAAACAAAACAAAAATAAAAGTGGCCGTTTAGGCCACTTTTTGAATATTCATTTTTCAGATTTTTTCATACACTGATTTATAAATAAATCAGTAATGAAATAATTCTTTTCAACTCTGACAATATACAACGGAGCTACTCTAACTTGGTAGTCGTCATAAAATTTTCCGTGGAGACCGTAGAGTAATTCTAATCTCTTTGTTTTTTCTTTACCTAGGAATTCTCTTAGGTCGCTTATTTTAAATGAAACCCAACGGCTTTGCTTTTGAAAAAATTTTATTAGATTTCCAGCCGCTTCTTCCGTCTCACATTTTCCAAAATGGCCAGCATATTTTCCATCGCTTATTGGTATGTTTGTTGGACGGATTTCATATAAATTTACATTGTTTTTTGTTTTGTCAGTAAGGACTATAGATCCTTCCCATATTATTACTGGTCTATCTTTCATTTTTTACTCCAGAATTGTTTTTTGATATTTAATTAACTAAATCTGATTTTAGACTACGCTCCACACCTAAAAAAGTCAAGTTTGACGAGAAAGATGGTTTTTGTTAGTATAACTGCTACAAAATGTTAAAGATTAGATTAAAAAGAGTTGGGAGAAAACATGACCCGTCATACAGAATTGTTGTGACGGAAGATTTTCGTGGGCCTAAGAGTGGTAAATATATAGAAAACATAGGTTCATATGACCCAAGAAAAGATATTAAGAAAATAGATGCTGACAGAGTAAAACATTGGATTTCAAAAGGAGTTCAAATTTCTGATACGGTTCACAACATATTGGTTTCTGAAAAGATTATTGAAGGAAAAAAGAAGGATGTATCTTCAAAGAAAAAAGGTAAAAAAGCTTTAGAAAGAGATAGTAAAAAAGAAAAACCTGTAGAACCACAAGAAAAAATAGAATCTAAAGAAGAGGTTCAAACAGAAGTCTCAGCAGAAACTCCCGTAGAGGTTCCAAAAGAATAATTAAACTAAAAATCCCGCCCTTTCGTAAAAGAAAGGGCGGGATTGTTTTTGTATAAAATTAGTGTATAATTCTTTTAGACAGCAAGAATAGGTCGCGCTGTTTTCTTCTCAATCTGAAAAGAAAGAGAGATAAAAGATTAATAGCTATTTGATAAAGGTAAAATGGAACAAGATAAAGATTTTTTAGAGTATGTTATTAAGGCATTAGTTGATCATCCTAAAGATGTCAAAATTGATAGGGTAGTTGATGAGATGGGCGTACTTATTACTTTGGATGTAAATCCAGAAGACATGGGTAAGATTATCGGTAGAAACGGTAATACAGCCAAATCAATTAGAACATTGCTTAGAGTTGTTGGTATGAAAAATCACGCAAGAGTGAATTTGAAAATCAACGAACCTAAAGATGGTACACGAAGACCACCAATGAGAACAAGTTCAGCTTCAGAGGAAGTTGATAGAGCAATGGAAGATTTGAAAGCGTAATCTTTTAAACAATAGATTTAAAGAGAAAACCGTGGTATTTTAATACCGCGGTTTTCGTTTTTAACTTAAATTAAAATGTTAAATTTTCATATAGTAAGTATATTTCCGGAAATTTTGAGTTCATATTCAAATGAATCAATACTTAAACGTGCTCAAAAAAGTAAAAAAATAAAAATAAATATATATAATCCTAGAGATTTTTCAAAAGATAAACATAAAAAGGTTGATGATAAACCATATGGCGGAGGCCCAGGAATGGTTATGCAAATTGAACCAATAGTTTTAGCGGTTAAAAAAATTTTAGGAAAGTTAAAAAACAATAAAAATACAAAAACAATAATTTTTTCTCCAAGTGGTAAAAAATTTACAAACATTGAAGCAAAAAAACTTTCAAAATATAAAAATCTGATTTTGATTTGTGGTCGTTATGAAGGAATAGACACTAGAGTTAAAAAAATTCTGAAGGCTGATTTAGTTTCAATAGGTGATTACATTCTTACAGGAGGAGAGATCCCGGCCATGATTGTACTTGATTCAGTTTCAAGACAGATAAGTGGGGTTCTAGGAAATGAAAATTCAATAGAAGAAAAAAGAATATCAAGCAGTGAAGTTTATACAAGGCCAGAGATTTTCAAATACAACGGCAAAGAGTACAAGGTCCCAGAAATTTTGTTATCTGGTAATCATAAGGAGATAGAGGAATGGAAATTAAAAAGCTCTGGGAGAGCTTTTTAATCCACCCCAGTGAAATATCTTTTAGATTTCACGGGGTAAATAATTTTGTTGTTTTTTGTTAGTTCAAAAAATTCAGCTCGTAAATATCAACCCCATTAGAAGTTCTTTAAGAGTAAAAACTTTAAATAGCTAAAGAAAGAGAATTCGCCTGACGGCTTTTTGTTATTGTTTAATCGAGTTTGGTTTCAGACTTCTAAGGGGATAAATAAAAATGCCCCGAAGGGGCATAAATTATAAACCTTTATCTCTTGATTTTCTTATCGCGAGAGAAAATAATAAAGCAAAAAGAAAATAAAAAGGATAAAATATTGTTTTTAATAAAATATGAAAAATTATTTTTATTCTTCTACGAGAAGAATGAAAGATACCTATTAATATACAAAGAGCAACAATAATAACAGGAATATTTGATATTTCGGCAAAGTAATTCCAAAAAGTCATAGTACCTCCAAAGTTTTTTCTATAGAGCATAATATACAATTTTATTAATTTTGTCAAATATGATTTCAAACAAAAACAAAAAAATATTTGTAGCAATGTCGGGTGGAGTTGATTCATCTGTGTCAGCATTTTTGCTGAAAGAAAAAGGTTATGACATAATCGGTGTTTTTATAAAAGTTTGGCATCCTGAATTTGCAGAATGTGATTGGAAAAAAGAAAGAGATGATGCGATGAGAATTTGTGCCCAGTTGAACATTCCATTTTTAACTTTTGATTTTGAAAAAGAATACAAAAAAGAGGTAGCTGATTATATGATTGAGGAATATAAAAATGGAAGAACCCCAAATCCGGATGTAATGTGTAATAAAAATATAAAGTTTGGAGCATTTTTGAATAAGGCACAAGAGATGGGGGCTGATATGATTGCAACTGGACACTATGCTCGTCTAAAGACGACGCAGATTCACCCTGTTAAATCCAGCGAGGCTAGTCCGCCTACGGCGGAATTTAACAGGGCAAGCGCAGATTCACCCCGCCATGGCGGGGCAAGCACGCAGATTCACCCCGCCAAAGGCGGGGTAAACGCAGATAATTCTGTTTATAAATTATGTGCTGGAGTTGATAAAGAAAAAGATCAGTCATATTTTTTGTGGACATTAAATCAGGAACAATTAAAATACACATTTTTCCCAGTTGGAGATTTGGAAAAAAGTGAGGTAAGAAAAATAGCCAAAGAAAATAATTTGGTTACAGCTGAAAAGAAAGATAGCCAAGGTGTTTGTTTTATTGGGAAAATTCAAATGAAGGAGTTTCTTAAGAATTTTGTTAAAGAAAAAAAAGGAAATGTTTTAAACGAGAAAGAAGAAGTAATTGGTTATCATGAAGGAGCGTTTTTTTATACGATAGGACAGAGACACGGATTTGTTATTACAAAAAAAAGGCCTAACCAAAAACCTTTTTATATAATTTCAAAGAATATAGATAATAATACAATCATTGTCCGCGAAGGTGATGAAAAAGAATCTTCACTTTATAATTCAAATAAAATAGAAATAGAAAAAATAAATTGGATTTTTGGAGAAAAACCCAATGAAAATAAAAAATATTTTGGGAGAATAAGATATCGTCAATCACTTCAAAATTGTTCAATCAAATATGAAGATGAAAAAACCTTTATAATTTTTGAGGAAAAACAAAAGGCAGTTGCTTTAGGTCAATCGGTCGTTTTGTATGATGAGGAAGAATGTTTGGGAGGAGGAGTTATAGAAAAAATTTTGTAAAAATTTTTTCAAATGTTTAATTTCTAATTTCCCCCAGTTAAATATCCTATGGATTTAACGGGGCAAGTAATTACTAATGAAATTTTTTAAAAATCACATATACACCATAACGTGTATGTGATTTTAATATACAAATAAACTTCTTGACATATCTATTTTAAGGTGTATAATTCTCTCCGAATTAAATAGTTTTTTGTCATAAATTAAAGGAGATTAAAATGTATCCTTCATTAACAACAATTGGAGCTGTTTTAGCTTTTTCAATAGCTTTTATTCTTCTTGGAATTCTTTTGGGAATCTTGAAGGATTTCCGGGATAGAAAATTTTTTTTGATAATGTTTGGTGCTTCTATTATACTCACACTAGTCATTATTTTCTCAATAATAGTGTCACAACAACTTTATTACGCCCGGATGGGACAACTCAGTGGAGTTTTATTTTTTTGTGGTTCTTTTTTAATTACCGTCGGAATTAAGGGTGGAATTATAAAAGAACAGCAAGGTGGGAATGTTGGAATAGGGGCAACAAAGCCAGGTATAAATTAATGTATTTTAAAGCGCCAGTTTTTACTGGCGCATTTTTTTTATTATTTTCTTTTAACATGTTAAAATATAAAGGACAAATATGGATTTTTATAAAGAAAATAAAAAGTGGACTTTGATATTAACAATTATAATAGTTGGAATAATTTTTATTGCATCTTTTAGTAGTATTTTTGGTGAGAAAAAAAATAATGAACAAACTCCAGTAATAAATTCAATAACGGCAATTCATTCTTTTAAAAGTGGTTTGCATGATTATATTGGTACGATTAAATTACCAACCCCGTGTTATACGTTAAGTGTTGACGCAATTGTAAGAGAATCTTTTCCAGAGGATGTAACAATTAGATTTACAATACAAGAAGACAAAAAAGAAAACCAAATTTGTACACAAGCTTTAACAGAAAAAAGTTTTAGGATTATTTTTCAAGCTAGCAACGAAGCAAAAGTTCATGCAGTTGTAAATGATATTCAAGTTCAGTTTAACACTGAAGAAAAAATAGAAAAATAAGACTTGTCCCGTTAGAAATAAAATACTAAATTTGTATACAAAATAATTAAAAATAAAAGTTATAATGTTAAAAAAGAATTATAAATTAATCTATGGAAATGCCTTTGGCAATTCCAATTTCTAACTGGATGCAAGAAAAAATAACAATTAAAAAAGCGGATGGAAGTTTGGAATTTTTTGATCCAAACAAACTTTTAGATTCTCTTCAAAAATCAGGAGCAACAAAAGAAATGGCTGACGATGTCTTAAAGCAAATAGGAAGAGAAATTCAAGATGGGATGAGAACGTCCTATATCTATCATAGGGCGTTTAAATTATTGAGAGTAAAATCTGAACCAGTTGCCTCGGTTTATTCTTTAAAAAGGGCACTGATGGAGTTGGGTCCGAGTGGTTTTCCTTTTGAAGCTCTTGTATCTGAAATTTTTGAAAAAAAAGGATATAAAACGCAATTAGATGTAATTATGGAGGGGCGTTGTGTTGAACATGAAATAGATGTAATTGCTGAAAATGATAAAGAATTTTTAGTTTGTGAGGCAAAGTTTCACAATAATAGTGGAATAAAATCTGATTTAAAAGTTGCTCTTTATGTAGATGCAAGATGTAAAGATTTATTAAAGGGAAATTTTGGAGGAAAAAAGAAAGAAAATCTCTCCGCACAATTTTGGATTATTACAAACACTAAATTTACAAAAAATGCCATTCTTTATGGAAAATGTGCTGGTTTAAATATGATTGGATGGGGATATCCTAAAAAGGGTAATTTACAGGATTTGATTGAAGAGGCTGAATTACATCCAATTACGGTTTTGATTAATCTTACAAATCAGGAAAAAAGGATGCTTTTTGATAAAAAGATAGTTTTGTGCAAGGATCTTGTAGAAAATAGAAAGTTACTTGTTGATATTGGGGTTAAAGAGCAAAGAACAGACAGAATAATAAATGAAGCAATACAGGTTTTAAAAACAAAAAGGACCAAGTAGCTTTATTTGAATAAATTTTAATTTGTTTATATAATATGGGCTTGTAATTTGTATGAGTAAAAAAGACAGAATTAAAAATAATGAAGTTTTTAATATGGACGAAGCAAATTACGAATATTTGCGAAACGGAGATATTGATGGTTTAAAAAAAAATGAAATGAAAAAAATAATTATATACGCAGTGATCTTTTTTATTTTGGGATTTACAGTGTCTACTATTTTTTTTGGTGGAGATAAAGGTACTTTAAATTCAAAAGACGAACAAAAAAGTGAAGAAATAGTAAATAATCAAGAACCTCAACAGATAACTACCTCAGTTGGTGATTCTATAAGTGTAAAAAATCAACCATTCGGAAATATTGTTGTTATTTCAGAACTTGAGCTTAAAGAAACTGTTTGGGTTACTATTTATGAAAGTTTAGAAGATGGTGAGCTAGGAAATATATTGGGAGCGGGAGTTTTTGATAAAGGTTCTTATAAAAATGCAAGCATTGAATTATTAAGGGGAACAGAGGGAGAGTCAAAATATTATGTAAAACTTTTGAAAGATGATGGTGATAGAACTTTTGACCACACAAAAGATTTACCAGTAAAAAATATAGCAACGAAGAAAGATTTAATAACAACATTTAAAACTACTTCAGGAATGCCCAGATAATTTGTCTGGCGACAAATTCGCAGATTTACCCCATTAAACCCTGCAAAGCAGGAATTCGCTCAAAGCGAATTATTTAACAGGGCGAGCGCAGATTCACCCCGTAAAATATGATGCTTTAGCATCATAAAATCTAAAGGTTTTTATTCCACAGGGTAAACGCAGATACGCGCAGATATAAAAACAATAAAACGATAAAACAAAAACTATTTTCTAATTTAATTAAATAGTTGAATAGTTAAAAAATAAAAAGACCGGTACATTTTAATTATGTACCGGTATCAATTTAATTTCACTTAAATCTTATGGTTATGTCATTTAGACCATAATAAACACTATAATAAACAGTATCATCTTTATACTTAAATTCTGTAAACTTAAGTTTTGGCGAGTTTTCTAATTTTGCACTTATTTCGATTTTACCTCTTATCGCATCATCTCTATGCAATTTATGTTCTGTCAGGGCACGAATCACTACTTTTAGTGCATTTCTCTTTTTCCACTCAAAATATACAAAAAGTGGTAGAAAAGAAACAAGAAATGATAATGAAAATACAAGTGCAACATAATTATTATAATCACTGTTTTGTACTTTTGGCCCTATGCTTGCAAGAAATACAATTGTTGCTAAGGCCAAAAAGTAAACAATTATTGCAATATACCTTGTCATTTTTTCCTCCGTGGAAATTAGTTTGAAATTTATTTTTTACTCAAAAAACCACCTTTATTTTCTGAAAGATATTATATACCCAAATCATTTTTTTGTCAACTTTTTTTGTTTTGCTTGCCCCGTTAAATAATTTTGCTGTTAGCAAAATTCCTGCGTAGCAGGATTTAATAGGGTGAATTTTACCTTTTTGCAGATTTGAGATATTAGATTTAAGATTTAAGATGAATTTATTATGTTATAATAAATTTATGTCTGAATACTACAATTCATTAAGAACAAGAAATTTGTTTGATCCTGATTCAAAAGAATCATTCAAATTGAGCAGGTCAAAAATTGATTTATTTGTTGAGTGCCCGAGATGTTTTTATTTAGACAGACGACTTGGAGTCGGGAGACCTCCAGGGTTTCCTTTTGCTTTAAATAGCGCTGTGGACGCACTTCTTAAAAAGGAATTTGATATCCACAGAGCAAATGAAACAACTCATCCAATGATGAAAGCATATAAAATAGATGCGGTTCCTTTTCAAAACGAAAAAATAGATGAGTGGAGAAATAATTTTAAAGGAATTCAATTTTTGCACAAGAAAACAAACTTTTTAATTTTTGGAGCAATTGATGATGTCTGGATAAATTCTAAAAAAGAACTTCACATTGTTGATTACAAATCTACAAGCAAGGATGATGAAGTTAATTTAGATGCAGAATGGCAAGACGGATACAAAAGACAAATGGAAATATACAGATGGCTTTTTGTGAACAACGGATTTAAAGTTTCTGACACGGGTTATTTTGTTTATGCAAATGGTAAAAAAGATAGAGAAGCTTTTGATGCAAAGTTAGAATTTGATGTAAAAATTATTCCTTATAAATCTGAAAATCTGGATTGGATTGAAAAAGCTCTTGTAGATATGAGAAAATGTTTGACTGACGATAGAGTCCCAAAAGAAGGAAAGAGATGTGATTATTGTCCTTATAGAGATTCTGCATTAGGTGTTGTTGAAAGACATAAAAAATTTAAAACAAAAATAGATAAAAAATCTTCTGGTGGTTTATTGTTTTAATTCAATTCAAGGATTACTCTTGTATTCTTGTATTTTCTAATATGAACTCGTATAAAGATCTAATAAATCATTTAAAAAACACAAGGGTTTTAAGAAATTCTGAAATAAAAAAAGCCTTTGAAAAAATTGATAGAGCTGATTTTGTGAGAGCGGAATGTAAAATGGAAGCGTATGAAGATTACCCACTGCCAATAGGATACTGGCAGACAATTTCTCAACCAACGACGGTCGCGTTTATGTTAGAACTTCTGAATCCTCAAAAGGGCGATAAAATTTTGGATGTAGGTTCTGGTTCGGGCTGGACTACAGCTCTGCTTTCTGAAATTGTTGGTCCTGAAGGGAAAATTTTTGGGATAGATATCGTACCAGAACTTGTTAATTTTGGAAGAACAAATTTGGCTAAATATAATTTTGACAATTGTCAAATAATAAACGTTAAAGGAGAAATTGGATTAAAAAAACATGCTCCATATAAGAGAATTCTTGTTTCGGCAAGTTTTGAAGAAGAAATTCCAAAAGAACTTTTGGAACAATTAGATATTGGTGGAATAATGATAGCATCCGTTCTAAATTCAATTTTTAGAATTAAAAAGTTATCAAATGGGAAATTAGAGAAAAAAGAATATCCTGGTTTTTCTTTTGTTCCGTTTATTAATCAAAAAAGTGATAAAACAAGAAAACAACCCCATTAGAAATTCATGATGAGTAAAAAACTTTTTCAGAATATGAAAGCGAATCCGCCCGCCTGCGGTAGGCGGGCGGGGCAAGTAAAACAATAAAATTTACCCCGTAGCTTCGCAAAGCGAATGGTATGGGGCAAGAAAACTAAAAAAATAGAAACAATGATAGAAAATAAAAACAAAACCGAATTGATGAAACAAATTCGCGACGAAGTTTTAAATTTAAAAGAATCTCCATTATATAAATTTAGAACAGAAAACCACTATTTTCCTGTGATAGGAGAGGGGAGTCATAATGCAAAAATTATGTTTATAGGAGAGGCCCCTGGTTTAAACGAAGCAAAAACAGGTAGACCTTTTTGTGGTAGAGCGGGTGAAATTTTAAACGAACTTCTTTTAACTGCGGGAATAAAAAGAGAAGATGTGTATATTGGAAATATTTTAAAAGATAGACCACAACAAAATAGAGACCCACTACCAAATGAAATTAAAATTTATGGCCCATTTTTAGATAGACAAATAAATATAATTCAACCCAAGGTTATTGCTACACTCGGTAGATATTCAATGGACTACATTATGAGAAAGTTTGGTCTTAAATCAGAACTTTTACCAATAGGTCAAATGCATGGTAAGGTATTTGATACAAAAACTGAATATGGGAAAGTAAAGATAGCTGTTTTATATCATCCCGCAGTCGCTGTTTATAATAATAAAACAAAAGACACACTCAAAGAAGATTTTATGATTTTAAAAAAATTTATATAAGAAATTGATATTGGCCGCTCTATTTCTGCGATAGCAAAGATAAGGCGACCCTATTACAAAATGATAATATATGTATAAATTTATAAAATTTATATGAAAATATATAACAAGGGAGAACTTGCTAAAAACATTTTAAAAGCTATCAGTGGAACCGCATTTGTTATTGGTTCTTTGGCATTACCACAATTACCTATTGTTTATAAAATGTTTGATGCAGAAAGCAAAAGAGAAAAAGAAAGAATTAGGCGTGCAATAGATAAACTACAAAACAAAAAATATGTAAGAAAATATAAAAAAGATGGAGATGATATTATAGAAATAACAGAAAATGGGAGAAAAGAGGTCTTGAAATACAAAATTGATGAAATAAAAATAAAAGAACAAAAAAGATGGGATGGTATATGGAGAATAATAATGTTTGATATTCCTGAAAAAAAGAAAACAGCTCGCGATGGGTTAACTCTAAAACTGATAAGAATGGGTTGTGCTCCAATACAAAAATCGGTTTTTGTTAGTCCATATGAATGTGAAAAAGAAATCAAATTTATTGGAGAATACTTTGGTATTGCAAAACATATAATTTTTCTTGAAGCAAATAAAATTAATAATGAAGATTCTTTAAAAAATGAGTTTGAGTTGTAAAATTATTTATAGTCGCTCTATCTCTGCTATCGCAAAGATAAGGCGACTTTATTTTTACAAAAATTTGATAAAAATATGTTAAAATGATGACGTGAACAAACCAATAAAAAAAGTTTTAAAAAATGGAATGAGAATTGTTGTTATCCCGATGAAAGAAAGCCCGACTGTGACTACGCTTGTTCTTGTTGAAGCAGGTTCTAAATATGAAACAAAAGAAATAAATGGAATTTCTCATTTTTTAGAACACATGGCTTTCAAAGGAACAAAGAAAAGGACATACAAAGATATATCTAGAGAATTAGACGCCTTGGGTTCGTTGAGCAATGCTTTTACATGGTATGAATATACTAGTTATTATGCGAAATCAAGAAATAAAAATTTTGATAAAATTACAGATGTAATATCTGATATTTATTTGAATTCTGAATTGCCAGAAAAAGAAATAGAGAAGGAAAAAGGTGTTATAAAAGCTGAAATAGATATGTATGAAGACATCCCAGACACCAAAGTTCACTTGCTTCTTGATGAACTGATGTACGGAGATCAACCAGCAGGATGGAGTATTGCTGGAACAAAAAGTAATGTAGAAAAAATAAACAGGGATGATTTTATAAAATATAGAAATAAAAATTATGTGGCAGAAAAAACAGTTGTAGTTATCGCGGGAGATATAAGTCCAAAATATGTATTTGATAAAATAGAAAAAGATTTTTCAAAAATAAACAACGGAAAAGGATCCAGAAAAAAGAAAACAATTGAAAATCAAAAAAAACCAAGGATTTTAATTAAAAACAAAAAGACAGAACAAACACATTTTGTTTTTGGTTTTAGATCTGTAAACAACAAAGATAAAAAACTCCCAGCAATCTATTTAATGTCTACAATTTTGGGAAAAGGCATGAGCTCTCGTTTTTTTGAAAAATTAAGAGATGAAATGGGTGTGGCTTATTATGTTTCTTCATCAAATTATTCTCAAAGTGACATTGGTAACTTTAGAATATTTGCAGGAGTTAATTCAAAAAGATTAAAAGAAGTTTTGAAAGCAATTTTGGAAGAAATAAGAAAAATACAAATGATTGAAATTTCTGAGAAAGAATTAAAAAAAGCAAAGGAGTACATTATAGGTAATACTCAAATGAATTTAGAATCATCAGATTCAATTGCAGGGTGGTATGGAAGCAAAGAAATAATGCACCTTAAATTAGAAACACCAGAAGAAGAGGCAAATAAAATAAAGAGAGTGACTGCCAAAGACATAAAAAATGTAGCGAACGAGATATTTAAGAACAACAAAATGAATTTATCTATAATTGGGCCACATAAAAACGATAAAAATTTGTTAAAATATTTAAAAATATAAAAAATATTTTGTGCTTGACAATATATTTTTGTTATGTATAATAAGAATTAGAGCTGTAAATTTGTTAAACAAATCAAAATAATAAAAATTAGGAGGATTTAATGACTCGTTCTAAAATTATAAGTGGAGTCAATAGGGGTATTTTAAATGCAGAACTGGATCGTTTTTTGGAGACCCTCAGAAAAGCAAATGAAAAAAAATTTGTATCAATTACACAATCTTCCACATACTCTGGGGTTGTTAATGGTCTTCATGAATCCACGTTGGATATAATTGTTGTTTTTGAAGACAATAGACAATAATTTTTTATTTTAAGAGCTTCATTACGAAGCTCTTTTTTTATGATAAAATTAACCCCGTGAACCCCGTAGTAGAAAATGGCATTACGGGAAAGAATATTAAAATAATAGAAATTTATGAAACAGAATTTATTAACATTAACAACAAAAATGGCCGTGCTCTTTTAGAGCAATGTCATTTTTCACTACAGGGTGAAAGCGCAAGAATTACGACCCCAGTGAAATATCTTTCAGATTTCACGGGGCGAGAAGTGGTAATGTTACTTTTAACAAATAAAATGGATTTTTTAATTTAATACAACATGAGAGCAGATGAATTACGACAAAAATATTTAAATTTTTTTAAAAAGCGTGGACATGCGGTTATTTCTTCTGCATCTTTAATTCCTGAAAATGACCCATCCGTTTTATTTACAACTGCTGGGATGCACCCACTCGTTCCATACTTAATGGGTGAAAAACATCCTTCTGGTAATAAATTAACGAGTATTCAGAAATGTATAAGGACGGGAGATATTGAAGAAGTTGGAAATGAGACTCATCATACCTTTTTTGAAATGCTTGGAAATTGGTCTCTTGGTGAATACTTCAAAAAGGAAGCGATTGAGATGAGTTTGGAATTTTTAACAAACGAATTAAAACTTAAAAAAGAAAAATTAGCTTTTAGTGTTTTTGAAGGAGACAAAGATGCTCCATTTGATAAAGGAGCATTTGAAATTTGGCAAAGCTTAGGAATATCAGAAAAAAGAATAAAAAAACTTCCCAAAAAAGATAATTGGTGGGGTCCAGTTGGAGAGACCGGTCCGTGTGGTCCTGATACTGAAATGTTTTATTGGTCTGATTTAGAAGTTGAGTCTCCAAGTGAGTTTAATCCTAGTGATAAAAGATGGGTTGAAATTTGGAACGATGTTTTTATGGAATTTAATAAGATAAAAATTGCCAATAAAATAACTACAGGAGGTAGACTATATAGCAGTAGTTTAGATGAAAATATTTTAGAAAAAGACAAAAAGTTTATTGAAATTCTTTATAAATTTGAACCACTAAAACAAAAAAATGTTGATACTGGAATGGGACTTGAAAGAACACTCGCAGTTATAAATAGATTTGATGATAATTACAAAACAGAATTATTTCTACCAATTATTGAAAAGATAGAAAAACTGTCCGGCAAAAAATATGATGAAAACAAAAAAGAAATGAGAATTATTGCTGACCACATAAAAGCAGGCGTGATGATTTTAGGAGATGAAAGAGGAATTATTCCTTCAAACACAGGGCATGGATACGTTTTAAGAAGACTTATTCGCAGAGCTGTGAGATATGCAAAAATTTTAGGAATAGAGAAAAATTTTACAGCTGATTTATTTGAACCAATCATAAAAATTTACAAAGATATTTATCCTGAAATTAAAAAGAACCAAGATTTTATAAACAGAGAACTAGAGGCTGAAGAAAATAAATTTAGAAAAACACTTGAACAAGGAGAAAAATTATTCTCAAAAATGTCTGAGAGTAAAAATATTTCTGGCAAAGATGCATTTTTGCTTTTTTCTACATATGGGTTTCCTTTTGAATTAACTCAAGAATTAGCTCAAGAAAAAAGTTTTAGTATAAATATAGAAGAATTTAATGAAGAAATGAGAAAACATCAAGATCTCTCAAGGACATCTTCTATTGGAATGTTTAAAGGAGGTCTTGCGGACGCAGGCGAAGAAACTAAAAAATTGCATACAACAGCTCATTTGATGTTGCAGGCAATGAGAATTATTTTAGGAAATCATATTGAGCAAAAGGGAAGCAATATTACATCCGAAAGATTAAGATTTGATTTTTCTCACCCACAGAAACTTTCAGATGAAGAAAAAGAAAAAATAGAAAAAATTGTAAATGAACAAATAGAAAAGAAACTGCCAGTTTGGTTTGAAGAAATGAGTTTAGACGAAGCTAAAAAAATTGGAGCAACTGGAGTTTTTGAACACAAATATGGAGATAGAGTTAAGGTTTATTTTATTGGTAAAGAAAATGATAATTTCAGTAGGGAAATTTGTGGAGGACCTCATATTGAAAATACTTCTGAATTAGGAAGTTTCAAAATCTTAAAAGAAGAATCTGTTTCTGCTGGAGTTCGTAGAATAAAAGCAGTTTTGGAGTAAAGTAATAAAAAACAAAATTCTCAAAATCTGTAGTCCATCCCTACTTTTGTTTCTGATTATAAGTCTAATTTTTAAATTAGAAATCTTTCTTTGGGTTTAATAATTTAATGAGAATAAGCTACAAAAGTAGAGAGGGATTCTCAAAAAATATAGTCGCTTCACTTCTTATTTTTTGGAAAAAACAAAATCCCGTTTTTGATTGACGGGATTTTTTAAACTTGATTGATCAAAAAATATTAACCAACCGTGGTTTAAGGACGATTGGCGTACTATTATTTTTACTAGCGCTTGTTGGAGCTCTATATTGCTCCAATTTGTTGAAAGATGAAAATGTAGACGAATTTTTGCTTGGCAACTCTGTTTTAGTTATACCAGAATTGTTTTTGTTATTGGGGATTCGGCTGTTGTCACTCACATGTCTCTCCTTTTTTAAACGTTTGATCAATCCGAGTTCTATTAAGGGAACTCTCTGATAGAGATTATTACATGGTTTATAAAAAAGTGCAATATCAATTAAAAAATAAGCATTATGTCTCCACACTTTTGTGATTGTCTATTTATATTGCGTGTTATAATTGGGTCATGAGATCCGAAAGGGAAACTAATTTAATTATAGATATAGGAAGTGGAAGTGTTGCCACGGCAGTAGTTTCTATTTCTACTGACATAAATCTTGCCCCACAAATTCTTTATATCAGTAGAAAGGAAATAAAATACTATGGTGGTTTAAATTCAAGACGTTTTTTGTTTTCAATGATAACGGCACTTGAAGGAAGTTTATCCGATATTCAAAAAGATTTTATTTCAAAAGGAAAAAATATAAAAATAAATAACATCCATTGTTTTTTTTCTTCACTCTGGCATATTTCTCAAATGAGAGTTTTAAAAAGTGAAAGTATAAAAGAAATAAAAATAACAAAATCTATCATAAATAAAATGATAGAAGATGGAGAAAAGAATTTTGAATTATGCCAGACAAAAGATAATAAAACAGATTTTTCTAAAAATGATATTCAAATAATTGAAAAGAAAATAATGCAGATAAAATTAAACGGTTATGAAACTGCCGATCCGTATCACAAAATAGCAAAAACCATTGAGATGGATTTTTTTATAAGCTCAGTTTCAAAAAATATAATTAAAATATTTGAGGATTCATTATTTAGATTTTTTAATGATACTAAAATTTATTATCACACATTTGTTAATTCAGTCTTTACGACTCTTAGAGATTTAAATTCTTCAATAGATGATTATATTTTTTTGGATATAAGCGGGGAAATTACAGAAGTCGCGATTGTAAAAAATGGTGTCTTATTTGACTCGGTATCTTTTCCTCTTGGGAAAAATACTATGGTAAGAAAACTTTCTGAAACACTTGAGACAAACAAAGAAGAAGCTTTGTCTAGAATCTCACTATATAAGTCTGATAATTTAGTAGAATTTTCAAAAAGTAAAATATCAAAAGCAATAGATGACACGATGAGAGACTGGCATCAATTACTTGATTTATCAATTAAAAAACTATTATCAAATATAGCATTACCACAAGTGGTATTTTTTATGTCAGATGACGATATAAAAACTTTAATAGGAGATTTTATAAAGCTATATAAATTTGATGATATAGATACTTTCGGGAAATTAGTTGAAATTAAATTTATAGAAAATGAGGTTTTTGATAAACACATAGTATACCAAGATAATATTTCTAGGGATCAATTTTTATCTTTGGAGACAGTGTTTTTAAATAAAATAAAAAACCTTTAATAATTATTAGTTTTAAGTTATAATGAAAACATGGCAAAAAGAATATTAGACGACATAATTTCTACGGGTAAGAACTCAATCAGACGAGTATCTCTTAACAGAGAGGAATCAAGAAACAAAGCCGATGTAGAAATTCCATCACCTCCAAAAATTAGAAGAGAAAAAAGAGCCTCATCTTTTGGGTTGTGGTTTGTTGCTTTAATAATAATAGTTTTTTTATTTTTCTTGTTTTCAATATTTTTCTCTGGAGCAAAGGTTCTAGTTTATCCACAAAAGGCATCTGTTCAACTTGACGAGAATTTTGTTTTAACAAAAGATATTGAAAAGTTAGATGCAATTCAGTATGAAATTATGACTCTTAATAAAGAGGGTTCAAAAACAGTTAAAGCAAAGGGGGAAGAATATGTTGAAGAGAATGCGTCTGGAACCATAACTGTATTTAATAATTTTGATTCAAAAGACCAAAGACTTATAAAAAACACGAGATTTGAGTCTTCAGATGGGTTAATTTACAGGATAAGAAATTCAATAGTAGTCCCCGGTATAAAACAAGTAAATGGAAAATCTGTTCCTGGAAGTGTTGATGTTAAAGTTTATGCTGACGAACCGGGAGAAAAGTATAATATAGGTTTGGCTGATTTTACTATTCCGGGATTTAAAGGAGACCCAAGATTTAATAAGTTTTATGCTAGATCAAAAACAAACATGGTTGGTGGTTTTGTTGGGAATATAAAGATAGTTTCTGATGTTGATAAAGAAACAGTTGTAAATCAAATACATTCAGAAATAGAAAAAGAAATTTTAGCTGAGATTCAATCTCAAATTCCAAAAGATTTTATTCTTTTTAACGATTTAATTAAAATTACTTTTGAACCATTGCCAAATTCAAATATGGATAGCGATACAGTTCTTATAAAAGAAAAGACAATTTTGTCTGCGGTTATTTTGAGCAAAATAGAATTAGCAAAATTCATAGCTCAAGCCAAGATTGAAAAATATACAGGAGAAGATGTTGAGGTATTGAATTTAGATAAATTAACGATTTCAGTTGTTGATAAAGATATTGATATTTCTAAAAAAGGAGACATCAATATAAACATAAAAGGAGATGCCCAAATTATATGGATTTATGATGAAGATATGTTGAAGGCCGATTTGATAGGCAAAAATAAGGGGGATTTTGACGTTATTTTGTCTAAATATAAGGGAATTGATAAGGCTGAATTGGTATTAAGACCATTTTGGAAAAGAGTATTCCCAGATAATCCAGAAAATATAAAAATAGAAAGAATTTTAAAATAAATTATAAATTTGTAAAGTTATACCATTAAAAAGTTGACTTAATAGTGGGTTTTTTGGTAATATACCCCATTGTCATTCTAATGAATATAAAAAAGGAACAACCAGAAAAAGTATATGGTGTAGTCATTGAGGCTATGCCGAATACAATTTTTAGAGTCAAACTTCAAAATAGTAATGACGAAAATATAGCCTATTTATCTGGCAAAATGAGAAAGAATAGGATTAAAATTATGGTGGGAGATAAGGTCCTTATCGAATTAGATAAATATGGCGGGAAAGGAAGAATAGTTCAGAGAAGTTAAAGTATTTAAATGAAAGTAAAATCATCTGTTAAAAAAAGATGTCCAAAATGTAAGACGGTTAGAAGAAAAAATCGTCTTTATGTTATTTGTGATAATCCAAGACATAAACAGAGACAGGGTTAATATTATTTATTATGAGAATTTTAGGAATTACAATACCAGATAATAAAAGATTAGAAGTTGCATTAACTGCCGTTTATGGTATTGGCAGACCTAGAGCTGAAGAAATTTTAAAAAAGGCAAAAGTTGATAAGGGTAAAAAAACAAAGGACCTTAATATTTCAGAAGAAAACGAAATAAGAAAATTGATTGAAAGTTATTCTATAGAGGGAGATTTAAAAAGAAAAGTTTCTTCAAATATAAAAAGATTGAAAGATATTAAATCATATAAGGGAGTTAGGCATATGAGAAGATTACCAACGAGAGGTCAAAGAACAAAAACAAATTCAAGAACCGTTAGAGGAAATGTTAGAAAGACAATGGGTTCTGGAAAAAAGAAAGTAGATAAGAAGTAGTAGAAATTCAAATGCTCTGGGAGAGCATTTGAATCCACAATTTAAAAAACATAAGATTTAAAAATAAAATTAAAATTTGTTATAAAAAAGTGGAGCTGGATGATGATTTTCTAAATCTCGCCAAGGCTCAATAAGAAAATCAATCATGGGTAAAAAAAGAATAGTAAAAAAAACAGGGACAGGAGGATCAATGGATCGTGAAGCAAAAACGCGAGCTCTTTCTAAGGTTTCAAAAAAAAGAGTTGAGAATGCAATTTTGTCTGTAAAATCTACATACAATAATACATTGGTTACTCTCACAGATATGAAAGGGAACGTAATATCTTGGTCTTCTTCAGGAGCACTCGGCTTTAAAGGAGCAAAAAAGGGAACTCCCTTTGCTGCAGCAAAAGCCGGTGAGTTGATAGGAGAAAAGGCCAAAATAATTGGAGTTAAAGAAATTATTGCAATTGTTAATGGAGTTGGAGCTGGTAGAGAATCAGCAATAAGGGCTTTTATATCAAAAGGAATAAAATTGAATTCTATAAAAGATGTAACCCCAATTCCACACAATGGTCCAAAACCTCCTAAAACTAGAAGGGTGTAAATTTAAATGCTCCTGTGGAGCATTTAAATCCATAATTAATTTTTAAAAATATGAAAATAGGTCCAAAATATAAAATTTGTAAAAGATTGGGTTCAGGCGTGTTTGAAAAATGTCAAACAGAGAAATTTGTATTGGCACAAGCCAAAGCAAGCAAATCAAAAAAGTCAAAGAAAAGACCCAGAGCGATGACAAACTACGGTCGTCAACTTATTGAAAAACAAAAGGCGAGATATACTTATGGAATTTCTGAAAACCAATTTGGTAATTACGTAAAAAAATCAATAGCCAAAAAGAATACAAACCCGAGCGAAGAGCTTTTTAAATCTTTGGAAAGAAGATTAGATAATGTTATATATCGTCTTGGTTTAGTTAAAACAAGAAGAATGGCAAGACAGACTGTTTCCCACGGACACATTGCTATAGACGGTAAAAGAGTAAATATCCCATCTTATAATGTTGGTAAGGGAGAAAAAATTTCTATAAAAAATGAAAGAAAAAGTGCTGGTATCTTTTCAAACTTGGAAAAAGATATAAAAGATGCGCCATCTATACCATCGTGGTTATCTTTTGATATTAAAAGCAAAGAAGGAATTGTAAAAGGTGAGCCCGTTTATAATTCTTCCGACTTATTATTTGATTTAGAATCGGTTATAGAGTTTTATAACCGATAAAACATAGTACATAGTTTATTATAATTTTTTTAAAAAAATATGGATTACGATATCATTTTGCCATCACAGCCAAAGGTTATAAAGGAAGAGGAATTTGAAGGTATATATGAAGTAGAAGGATTGTATCCCGGCTATGGGCATACTTTAGGTAATTCTCTTAGGAGAATTATTTTATCTTCATTGCCGGGAGCGGCTATTGTATCTGTAAAAATAGAAGGAGCCGATCATGAATTTACAACATTAGATGGGGTAAGAGAGGATGTTATAACTATTCTTTTAAATTTAAAAAGAATAAGAATACAAATGTTCACTGACGAACCACAGATTATCTCTTTAAAGGTTAAGGGAGAAAAAGAAGTGAAGGCAGGAGACATTGAAGTTCCTGGGCAGGTTAAAATTTTAAATTCAGATTTGGTAATTGCACATTTAACAAGCAAGAGTGCGTCATTAAATATTGAAATGAAAGTACAAAGAGGGCTCGGATATGTTCCAAAAGAAGTTATAGAGAAGGACAGAGTTGAAATAGGAACAATTTCTTTAGATGCAATATATAGTCCAATAAGGAGGGTAAATTATGAAGTGGAAGACATGAGAGTTGGAGAAAAAACTAACTTCAACAGATTAAGAATGTTTATAGAAACAGACGGAACAATGACGCCTAGAGAAGTTTTTGAAAAATCTATAGAAATAATGATTAGACAATTGAAAGCCATTATAGGATTTCAAGAAACAGAAGAAGAAATTCAAAAAGAATTAAAAAAGGAAGGAGGGGTTGATGGTGAAAAAGAAGTTAATGAACAAGAAGAGGAAACTGATAAAGAATTTTTCAAAACAAGAATTGAATCACTTGGGTTATCTGTTAGAACAGAAAATGCACTCAAGAATGCAAGCATAAGAACGGTTGGTGGTTTAATAAGAAAAAGAGAAGAAGATATTTTAGAAATAGATGGGCTGGGTAAAAAGGGATTAGATGAAATAAAGAAACTTTTGAAGGATAATGGAATTTCTTTGAAGATAGATTAAAACAGGATGAAATCCCATAGTAGAATTTCAAAACAGGATGAGTCCCCACACTAATCTTAATTTCGTTTAAAACAGATTAGTATATAAAATAAGAGTAAGTGGTGGATTCTGGAATCTATAAAAAAACAAATAAGGTCAATATTATTAAAATTAAGATTAGTGTGGAGATGAGACATCATAACAAAAATAGAAAATTTGGTAGAGAAACTAATCAAAGAAAAGCCTTGATGAGATCTTTGTGTTTGGCATTAATTAAAAGTGAAAAAATAAAAACGACAGAAGCTAAAGCAAAAGAATTGAGACCAATGATAGAAAAATTAATTACTAGAGGTAAAAATCAAACCTTAGCTTCAAAGAAATTAATAATTTCAAAATTAGGTCAAAAAACATTATCAAAAAAATTGATAGAAGAAATCTCACCTAAATATAAAGAAAGAAAAGGTGGATATACAAGAATTACAAAATTATCCAAAAGAGGAGCAGATTCGAGCCCGATGGCAATTATAGAATTTGTTTAAATATTTTTATGAAATCCCCACACTAATCTTAATTTCGTTTAAAACAGATTAGTTTATAAAATAGAATGAGTGGTGGACTGTTGAGTAAATAGACAAAAATAACAAACAAGGTCAATATTATTAAAATTAAGATTAGTGTAGGGATGAAAAAATATACAATTGATGCTAAAAATAAAAAATTAGGTAGATTGGCAAGTGAATTGGCCGTTTTGTTAATGGGTAAAAATTTGATTGATTATAAAAAAAATAAAGTTTCTGAAGTAGAAGTTTCGGTTGTAAATGCTTCAAAAATGGATTTGGATGTTAAAAAAATAAAAACTAAGACTTATTCATCATATTCTGGTTATCCGGGGGGGTTGAAAAAAATGAAAGCTGAAAGAGCCATAGAAAAAGGTGGTTATAAAAAATTGATAGAAAATGCAATAAAAAGAATGTTACCAAACAACAGATTGAGATCAATTAGATTAAAAGCATTAAAAATTTCTGAATAATATGGTAAAAGAAACAGCAAAATCCAAAAATAAATTTCACCAAGAAATCGGCAGAAGAAAAACTTCTGTAGCAAGTGTTAGGGTAACAGAAAATAAAACTAAAAATGAAATTTCTGTTAATAACAAAACAATGGAGGAATATTTTAAAACTGAAAGATTACAAAATATTGTAATGGATCCAATTAATAAATTAAAAACAAAAGAAAAATTTAATTTTTCTATAAAAGTTAATGGTGGTGGAATATCTTCTCAAGCACAAGCTATAAGACATGGAATTTCTAGAATATTATCAAAGTTTGATGAAGAAAATAAAAAGAAATTAAAAAAGGCCGGATTTTTAAAAAGAGATCCAAGGGCAAAAGAAAGAAGGAAATTCGGGTTGAAGAAAGCAAGAAAAGCTGCTCAGTGGAGTAAGAGGTAATGAAAAATGTCCCCAAGGACAGTTTTCATCTATAATTTTTTAAAAAGTAAGTATATTTGTTTGCCTAATTTTATGATAGATAAATTTAACAAATCACAAGAAAATGAAAATATAGAAGAAGAAATACAAGATACGGAAGAATTTGTTGAAAATAAAATAAAAAAAATTAAAGAGAGTCTAAAAAAGTGTGAGAGTGAAAAAAAGGAATATTTGGATGGATGGCAGAGATCAAAAGCAGAATTAATTAATTTTAAAAAAGAAATAGAATCTTCTAAAAAAGGTTTAATACTTTTCGCAAACGAAAATTTAATTTCAGAGATAATTCCAGTCTTAGATAGTTTTGATATGGCATTTAAAAACAAAGAACACTTAGAAAAAGTAGATGAAACGTGGAAAAAGGGAATGGAATACATATATACACAACTGATAACTATATTAAAAAGTTCTGGTTTGGAAATAATAGACCCACTTGGGCAAAAATTTAATCCGACGTTGCATCATTTAGAAGGAACTATTGACACAAATGAAAATAAAGAGGATGATATTGTCCTTGAAGTATTGAGAAGGGGATACAATCTCAATGGAAAAAACATAAGACCAGCTAATGTAAAAATTGGCAGGTTTAAAGGTCAAAATTGAATTCACCTCATTAAATAATTTTGTTAAAAACAAAATTAAGATTTGAAAAACAATTTGAATCAACGAGGGTAAAAGTATTAATAGTTTAATTAATAAATAATTTTGAATTTTTTTAAAAAAGATTCAAATCTTATTTAACAGGGTAAATATGAGTAAAATTTTAGGAATTGATTTAGGGACAACCAACTCAGCCTTCGCAATTATTGAAGGTGGAGAACCAAAAATTTTAGAAAATTCAGATGGAGCAAGAACAACTCCGTCTATTGTTGCTATATCTAAGATGAATGAAAGAATAATTGGTATTTCTGCAAAAAGACAATCTGTTACAAATCCTAAAAATACAGTGTTTGGAATAAAAAGATTTATGGGCCATCGTTTTGATGATAAAGAGGTTCAGAAAGATAAAGAGATGGTTCCCTATGAAATAACAAAAGGAGATGACGGCGGGGTTTTAATTACAATAGGAGATAAAAAATATAGACCAGAAGAAATATCTGCAATGATATTACAAAAAATAAAAACTGATGCGGAAGCAAAAATTGGTCAAAAAATTACTGAAGCCGTCATCACCGTTCCAGCATATTTTAATGATTCACAAAGAAAGGCAACAAAAGATGCTGGTAAAATTGCGGGTTTGAATGTAAAAAGAATTATAAATGAACCAACCGCGGCGGCTTTGGCATACGGATTTAATAAAAAGAAAAATGAACAAATAGTTGTTTTTGATTTTGGAGGAGGAACTTTTGATATTTCAGTTTTGGAAGTTGGGGATGATGTTGTTGAAGTAAAATCAACTGATGGGGATAGTCATTTAGGGGGGAAAGACATAGACCAGAAAATAATTAAATGGATTGCAGATGAATTTAAAAAAGAAAGTGGAATAGATGTAAGAAAAGACGCACTTGCGCTACAGAGATTAGACGAAGCAGCTGAAAAAGCAAAACACGAATTATCTAGCTCAATGGAAACTGAAATAAATATTCCATTTATAACATCTGATGCAAATGGACCTAAACATCTATTGATGAAATTTTCTCGAGCAAAATTGGAAGATTTAACAAAAGAATATATAGATAGAGCAATGGAAATAACAAAAAGAGCCATGAACGCCTCTCCTTTTAAAATCTCAGACATTGATGAGGTAATTTTAGTTGGTGGTCAAACAAGAATGCCAGCAATACAGGATGCTGTTAAAAAATTTTTTAATAAAGAACTAAATAAAACAATAAATCCTGATGAAGTTGTCGCTCTCGGTGCAGCCGTTCAGGGAGGAATTTTACAAGGAGACGTAAAAGATGTTTTGCTTCTTGATGTCATTCCTCTTTCTTTTGGTATAGAAACACTTGGAGGGGTTGCTACAAAAATAATTGAAAAAAATACAACTATACCTACTGCAAAATCTCAAATTTTTTCAACTGCCGCAGATAATCAAACTTCAGTTGAAATTCACGTTGTTCAAGGAGAAAGACCGATGGCAAATGATAACAAAAGTCTCGGGAGGTTTGTTCTTGATGGAATACCTCCCTCAAGAAGAGGAATGCCACAAATAGAAGTAACATTTGATATAGATGCAAATGGAATTTTAAATGTTAAAGCAAAAGACAAATCTACCAGCAAAGAGCAGTCTATAAGAATAGAGGCGACATCCGGACTTTCAGATGATGATATAAAGAAAATGCAGAAAGATGCCGAATTACACGAAGAAGAAGATAGAAAGAAAAAAGAATTGATAGATACTAGAAATCTTTTGGATCAAGTTGTTTATACAGCGGAAAGATCTCTTTCTGAAAACAAAGATAAATTGTCTGATGGTTTGAAAAAGAGCTTGGAAGAGAAAATTGATGATGCTAAAAAAATAAAAGAAAAAGATAGTATAGAAGATATAAAGAAAACAACAGAAGAGTTATCTCAAGAAATGCAAAAAATAGGAGAAGAACTCCAAAAAAATACACAAACACAGACAAAATCTGAAGACGAAAAGAAAGATAACAACGAAGGAAATATACATGATGTAGAAAATCAATAAATTGATTTTCTAAATTTCTAATTTCTAATATCTAATTGCTAATGAAATTTTAAACGTTTTAAATCAAATTATATTTTTTTAATTAGACATTTCATTATAAATTAGTAATTAATAATTTGGAATTACATTTTTTAACTAAAAAATGTTATGGATTTCTACAAAACATTAGGTATAGACAAAAAGGCCTCAAAAGATGAGGTCAAAAAGGCGTATAGAAAACTCGCTCACCAATATCATCCCGATAAGAAAGGTGGGGATGAAAAAAAATTCAAAGAAATAAATGAGGCTTATTCTGTTTTGTCAGATGAAAAAAAAAGAGCTGAATATGATACCTACGGAAGAACTTTTTCTGGAGCAGGACAACAAGGAACGGGTGGTTGGGATTTTTCAGGATTTTCTTCACAGGGAGGACCATTCTCTGGATTTTCCTCCCAAGGAGGGCAGGCCTCTGGTTGGGATTTCTCTAATTTTACAAATAGAGAAAGTTCAGGATTTCAGGATTTTGATCTAGGAGACATATTCAGTGAATTTTTTGGAGGGCAATCTCGTAGAACCAAAAGAGGTAGAGATATTTCCATTGATATAGAAGTGTCTTTTTCTGAATCTGCATTTGGTACAGAGAGAAAAGTTTTGATAAGAAAAAAGACGATTTGTTCTGAATGCAATGGAACAGGAGCAAAAAAAGGTATTGAAATGAAACAATGTTCGGTTTGCAATGGTACTGGGAAAATACATGAGTCAAAAAGGTCAATGTTTGGTTCAATAACTCATACGGTTATTTGTAATGAGTGTGATGGAAAAGGAAAAATTCCAAAAGAAAAATGTTCAAAATGTTCTGGTGTCGGAACGACAGATAAACAAGAGGAATTAAATATAAAAATTCCTGCAGGCATTGAAGACGGAGAAATGATAAGACAAAGTGGAGCAGGGGAAGCTATAAAAGACGGAGCGAGCGGAGATTTATATATAAAAGTTCATGTAAAAAGTGATTCTGACTTTAGAAAAGAGGGAAGCAATATATTTACAGACTTGGATGTCAAATTAACAGATGCGGTAATTGGTGCAGAATATAAATTAAAAACTCTTGATGGAATAATAAATATAAAAATTCCCACAGGCATTAATCATGGTGATTTTTTGAGAGTAAAAAATAAAGGAGTGATTGTTGGAAAAGATAAGAGAGGGGATTTACTTGTAAAAATAAAAATAATAATGCCTAAAAGACTTTCAAAGAAGGCTAAAGACTTATTGGACGAACTAAAAAAAGAAGGAATGTAAAATTTGTGGTATAATTAAAGAGCTTCATGAAAAAGCTTTATTTTATACCGCCTTTAATTTTGCAAACACTAATATGGATACCGGCTCGGCTAATCCTAATTTTTTTTGTTGAACTTAAAGTCAACGGAGTTGAAAATTTAAAAGGATTAGAAAAAGGAATTATTTTTGCATCAAATCATGCAAATGCACTTGACCCAATACTTTTGCCTGCAAGTTTGCCGTTTTTGTCAAAATTTATGCCAATGTTCTATACTTCTCGCGAAAACACTTTTTATAAAAGACTTTGGATGCGAGTATTTTTCTCATCAGGTTTATTTTTTAAGGCGTGGGGTTCATATGCTGTCGGAATAGGAATACATAATTATGAAGAATCTTTAAAATCGCATATAAGAATTTTAAATGATAAACATAGTTTATTTATTTTTCCAGAGGGAAGCACAACAAAAGATGGAAACCTTAAGGAGGCAAAAGGTGGGGTAGCATTTCTTACACATAAAACTAATTTACCAGTTGTGCCTGTTGGAATAAATAGTACATATAAAATAAGTTGGGGAAGTTTTTTCTTACGAAAAAGAAAAATTACTTTAAATATAGGTAAGCCAATGTCCTTGAAAGACATTTTTGATGATAAAAAAGAAATTACAATAGACGATTACAAATCCGGTGCAAATAAAATAATGGAAGAAATTAAAAAACTTTACAACAGATCATCAAATCACTAAATCATAAAAACAAAACTATCCCCCAATCCAACGGAATAAGGGGATGGTTTTTAGCAAATATAAATAAAGTAAAAAATAAAAACTACTTTCTAATTCGCGCGAATTAGAAAGTAGTTTTTGTTGTGTGGTTTTTTGTTTTCAAATTGTGTCATTTTTTGATATGATTTATAGGTATGAAAACTTATTTATTTACTGGTGGAACTGGATATTTTGGTTCCGTTTTTGCTGTGAAGTTATTGAAAAATAAATGTTAATGCGATTTTGTTTACTTTTTATCTACTTTGTGGTATTATTCTGATTGAAAAGTTGTTTAAATAATTAAGGAGATTTCAGATGAAAAAGATACTTTTAGCTCTTTTTTCATTAATTTTATTAGGCATAGGTCTTATGTTTGGGAACATAAGCCTCGCATCGTTTGAAGAGATGGGGAAACCTGGAGGAATGCTAGTTTTAGGGAAATTGGTTGTTACCAATTTCATTAAAAACGATTTTTCACTCTGGATTTTCATAATTTCTCTGACACTTTTTTTGTGTTTCTTATGCCTTTCATTAATACTTTTTTCTCTTTTATTCTCAAAAAGAGAAAACAAAAGTGCTATGGTCTCATAACCCATGGCATTTTTTTTATTTATCAATTCAATTATTTTTGATATAATTAAATCAAGTAAAAAAATAATGACAATCGAAATATATAAAGATAAAAACACAAAATTTGAAACAAATGATTTCCTTAAAAAGATTTTTGATTTTGTACTTATACCAATATTGAATAGTCTTCCTAAATCTTTTCAGCCTGGCATTAAAAAAACACATAAAGCGGCTGGTAAAATAATAGAAACGGCAACAAGTTATAATGCTCTTGAAGTGCTGTATGGACATGGAAAAATGTATAAATCTAGAAATCTTTTACAGGTGTTTTTTAGATGGGTCTGGCTCACAAGAAATAATGCTAAAGCAGTAAGAAATAGATTAGTGGTTGTAGAAAATGAATTAAGAAAAGCTGTTAATAATTTAATTAAGAAAAGTGAGAATATAAATTTATTAAGTATAGCCTCTGGTTCTGCAAGAGCTATTGTGGAATCATTTGCACGGGTTAATGTTCCAGAGTCAATTGATGTATCAATATCATTTTTAGATAAAAGCGAAAATGCATTGGAATATAGTAAAAGACTTGCGTTATCTTTACCAAACAAATTTTTTACGAGATGGATAGAAGATACTGCTAGTAATTTTCCAAAATATTTTCATGATGAGAACAAACCTAATATAATAGAGATGGTGGGTCTTTTAGATTATTTTGATAATGAAAAAGTTCAAAGCATATTTAAAATTATATATGATAATATGCAAATTGGTGGAACATTTATAACAGCAAGTATAGTTGACAATAGCGAAAGAAAATTTGTGACAAATGTTGTTGGTTGGAAAATGATTTATAGAGAACCCAAAATAATTTTTGAACTAGCAAAAAAAGCTGGGTTTAAAGAAGAAAATATAAAAATCTTTTTTGAACCATTAAAAATTCATTTTGTTATGATAGCAAAAAAATAATTTTATGAACTATAAAATAGTTTTATTATTTATAATGGCGGTCCTAAATGGTTTTTTTAGTTATTTTATTCTTGGAAAAGGAAAATCGAAGACCAATGTACTTTTTTCATTGATAACATTGGCCGTGGCTTCTTGGGCATTATTTTTAGGATTTTTTATATCCACTAAAAATTTAGGATATGCTCTTTTGTATGCTGATATTTATTATATCTTTGCGGCAATAATCCCAACTTTATTTTTTCTTTTTACAATATTTTTTAATTCTGAACAAAAATTTAAAAAAATACATTTCGTATCTTTAATACCAATAATTGCAATAATTGGGGCTTTTATATATGACAAAAATTTTCTTTTAAAAGATGTGTTTTTCCTTGAAGATGGGACAAAAGGAGTTATATTAAATAAAGAAGTCTACATAGGGTATGGAGTTTACTTTTTATTTTTTGTTTTTCTGGCTTATTATAATTTAATTGATTCTTATAAAAAAGTAAAAGATGAACTGGTTAAACTTCAATTCAAATTCATATTTTGGGGAACTACAATTTCTTATATTTTAGGAATGATTTTTAATCTGTTTTTACCTTGGAGAGATTATAGTTTAATTTGGTTAGGACCACCTTTCACTTTAATTTTGGTTGGATCATTAGGGTATGCAATAATAAAACATCATTTATTTAACGTAAAAGTTATTGCTACTGAAGTTCTTACGTTTGCTCTCTGGGTATTTATATTATTGAGAACAATTCTTGCAAATAATCTTGAAGACCAATTGGTTAATGGAGGAATTTTAATAGTTGTTATAGTTGCCGGAATTTTGTTAATAAGAAGTGTCATAAAGGAAGTAGAAACAAATGAACAACTAAAAGAACTGGACAGACAAAAATCAGAATTTTTATCAATTGCATCACATCAGTTCAGGAGTCCGCTTTCCGCTATAAAAGGATATGCCTCATTGATAATGGAAGGTTCTTATGGAAAAATTGAAGATAAAATAAAACAGCCGGTTAAAAATATGTTTGATTCCACAAATAATCTTGCAATGATAGTTGAGGACTTTTTAAATGTATCGCGAATAGAACAAGGAAGAATGGAATACAAATTTGAAAATGTGAAAGTAAATGAATTGATTGAAAAGGTTATAGAAGAAATGGGACCGTCTATAAGCGACTCTGGTTTGGAATTTTCTTTTACTTACGATAAGAACGGACAATTTGAAGCAAATGTTGATGTAAGCAAATTCAGACAAGTTATAACTAATTTGATAGATAATGCTCTTAAATACACAAAATACGGTTGGGTAAAGGCAGAACTTAAAAAAGATGGAGGAAAAATTTTGTTTAAACTTTCTGACAGTGGTGTTGGAATTCCAGAAAAAGAATTATCCGGGTTATTCACATTATTCAGAAGAGCAAATAATGCAAACAAAGCTAATGTAAAAGGAACTGGGCTTGGTTTATATATAGTCAAAAAAATTATGGAAGCTCATAACGGCAGGGTCTGGGCTGAATCCGATGGGGAAGGCAAGGGAGCTGAATTTTATGTAGAGTTGAATACAAACGTTCTGGAGAAACATCTAAATTAATATTTTTTTGTTGAATACAATATAAAAGGAGTATTCTTTTTGATATTTTTATCAAAAAACCTTTTTAAATCATTCGCTTTTAATTTCTGCAAAAATTCTATTTCTTCATTTGGATAAATAAATTCATTCGAGGAAATAATACCGTAAGAAACATAACTCACGAAACTCTTTGCATTAGAGTTTGTTCTCTTTAAGCTGTTTATTATCTCTTTCTTTTTATTATCAAAAACATTTTTGTCCATTTTAAAATTTTTCAATATATTTATAAATATTTCTGTTATTTTTTTATAATTTGTTGAAAAAGACGAATTAAAATCCATAATAGAAAAATTATTAAAAAATGTTGTTGCTACTTCCACATCATAACTATATCCTGTTTCTCTTCTAATTTTTTCAACAAACAAATCATTTAGAATAGATGATATAAACATTATTTTTGTTTTGTCTTCTCTTTTTTTATTGCTTATAATATAAATTAAAGAACAAAAATTAATTTTACCATCTATTTTAATTTTTTTATTTTTTATATTAAGGACTTTCTCTATATCTGTTTTTTGTAATGAAACAATTTTTTTAGAAAAATTATTTTTATATTTTTCTCTATATTTATTCTTTATTTCAGAGCCATAAATACTACTATAAACAACAAAAAATATATTATCTCTGATATAATTTTCTTCTATAAAACACTTTATGTCTTCTTGTTTAATTTTTTTGATAGATTCTCTTTTTCCGAGAGTATTAATGGCAAAATTTGTTTTTTTTAGTATTTTTTCATTTGACTTGTTAAAAAAATTTTTGAAATAATCATTTTCTTCGTAACTAATCTCTTCCAACACAACCCTTTTTTCAATATTCAAATAGTTTTTTATTTCCAACATCGTTTTTAAATCAAAAGAAAAAATATTAAAAACTTCTTCCAGTGTTTTTTTTGTCAATTTATTAAAAACTATTTCATAATATGTTCTTTCTTTGTAGGTTAATGTCTTAATTTCAACATGTTTACCTAATCTATCTTTTAAAATCCGAGATATACAATGTTCAACTATATGTGTAATGCCTTCTTGATTTTTTTTATCATTTATTGAACCAACCGTAATAGATACACCCAAAACATTTTTCTCTATGTCTTTATCATAAAAATAAATTAAGTTTTTATTGTTTATATTTTTTATCATAAAAAAATTAATAAAAATGGGTACAATATAAATATTATACCCATGTGTAGAATGATTAACCACGATTTCCTTTTTGGGTTTTAGAGTGTTCTTCTTTTATCCCGACATTTTTTTCGCGAGTTGGTTTGTTAACCTTTTCGCTGGGTTTTTCGTCTTTGTCTCTTCCCTTTGACCTATTAAAGGATTCATCTTTGTCATCATTTACATGTTTTGTTCCCACTTTCTTCACCTCCTTCGGTGTGTTTTATTGTTATTTAGTGAACTAATATTTATTTAAATAATACGCCAATTTGAAATCATGTCAATTTTATTATGTTTTATTTGAGAAAAAAATTATGGAAGCTCATAACGGCAGGGTTTGGGCTGAATCAGATGGGGAAGGCAAGGGAGCTGAATTTTATGTGGAGTTGAATTCAAATGCTCCTGTGGAGCATTTGAATTCATAATTAATTTTTTGTATGATAAAACAAAAAAACAAACTAAAACACCTATATTTTATTCTGTGTCATTCTGTAGTGTATATATGCTAAGACATATAGCGTTTGCCAAATGATTGATTTACCCCACATCAATTTTGGACAATATTCCTGTGGCAACGCACTCGCTATGCTCGGCTTATTCCAGCTCTGCGTTGCGGGAGAAGACGAACTTTCTATTTATACAGAATTAAACAATAAACCGAAGCAAAATTGATGAGGGGGTTCTCAAAAAATATAGTCGCTTCACTCCTTATTTTTTGGAAAATAAAACCCCTCCTTGACTAGCAAAGAGGGATTAAAAATGTCTGAAGAAAAATTTTCTAAAGAATTGGCCTAGAAAATTCCAAACTTTCTAAAAAATCAGGATCCCAATCAATCTTTTTGTTTGGGTTTTTAAAGTCTTTAAAACTTAGTTCAGCAATTTCTCTTGCCCAATCAGGCAAGGATGCTGTCAAGACTCTTATATGAGTGACCCTAGACACCTCTCCTACTTTGATTGGTTTTTCAGGAATTTTTTTGTATTGTTCCCAGAGATATTTTCGAAGATTCTCCCCGAATTTTTTTATATTAGTTAGAGTTAAATGGTTTGTCATTTTTTTCTCCATTAAATTTGTTTGAAATAGGTACTTATTCAAAATGAATAATAGACCTTTTTATAAAATTGTCAATGGCACAAAATATATTATTAACTACACAAGTTTTTTAAAAATGAAAAATATAGTATTATTAATCCTGTGGAATATGATGTTTTAACATCATAAAATCTAAAGGATTTTTATTCCACAGGGTAAAGCAATGAAAAAAGAAGAGAAAATGGATAAAGATGACTCTAAAATGGACCCCAAACCATCAGCCTAAACGGCTGAGCTACGGGGCGAGAAGTAGTGGTTTTAAGTAATTCAAAATAATTGAAATATAAACATCATATGAAAAAAGATGACACTAAATTAGACAAAATAATATCTCTCGCAAAGAGGCGTGGTTTTATATATCAAGGTTCCGAAATATATGGAGGACTCGCAGGAACATGGGATTATGGACCTTTTGGAGTAGAGCTCAAAAACAATATAAAAAACCTCTGGTGGGGTCGTTTTGTGCGAAATAGAAGTGATATTTTTGGCTTAGATACTGCTATTTTGATGAACCAAGGTGTTTGGAAGGCAAGTGGTCATATTGATGGTTTTTCCGACCCATTAATTGAATGTAAGAAATGTAAGAAGAGATTTAGAGCGGATGAATTAAAAGAAAAAAAATGTCCAGAATGTAAAGGTGAACTTGGGGAAGAAAAACAATTTAATATGATGTTTAAGACAAATGTGGGAGCTGTGGAGAGTTCCTCGTCGGTTTCTTACCTGCGCCCAGAAACAGCTCAAGGAATTTTTGTTAACTTTAAAAATATAGTTGATTCTTTTCACCCCGATTTGCCATTTGGGATTGCTCAAATAGGAAAAGCTTTTAGAAATGAAATAACCCCAAGTGATTTTATTTTCAGAGTCCGCGAATTTGAACAAATGGAAATAGAATATTTTATTTATGAAAAAAATTGGAAGAAACATTTTGAAGAATGGGTAAAAGAAATGCGAAAGTGGATAGATGAAATAGGTTTAAATAAAAAAAATATTCACGAACACGAAGTTCCTAAAGAAAAGTTAGCTCATTATTCTAAGAGAACAATAGATTTTGAATATGATTATCCTTTTGGAAAAAGTGAATTATATGGTCTTGCATATAGAACAGATTTTGATTTGAAAAGTCATGCTACTAATAGCAGAGTTCCGCTTGAATATTATGACCAAGAAAAAAACGAGAAAGTTGTTCCGCATGTTATAGAACCAAGTTTAGGTGTTGATAGAACCGTATTAGCTTTGTTGTGTGATTCTTATGTGGAGGAAGAAGTTAATGGGGAAACGAGAACATTATTTAAATTTAAGAAAGAAATGGCACCTGTAAAAATTGCAATTTTGCCTCTTTCAAAAAAACCAGAACTTCAGAAAATTTCAAAAAAAATATTTGATGAATTAAAATTAAAGTGGTTCTCAATTTATGATGAAACTCAATCAATAGGAAAAAGGTATAGAAGACAAGATGAAATAGGAACGCCATACTGCGTTACAATAGATTTTGAATCCGTTGGTGATAAAAAAGTGACCGTTAGAGAAAGAGATAGCATGAAACAAGATAGGATTTTAATTTCTGAACTACAAAAATATTTTGAAGAGAAATTAAAATAATTTCTAATTTTTAATTACTAATTTCTAATGAAATTTTAAATGATTAAACAACAAAATGAAAAGAAAATACTGCTTTCTGGTGTAAAACCAAGCGGTCGTCCGCATTTGGGCAATTATTTTGGTGCAATGAAACAATTTGTAGCTCTTCAAGATGATTACGAGTCATACATTTTTATTGCTGACCTACACGCGCTCACAACCGTTCAAAATAAAGAAGAAATGAATAAATACATTTATGACATAGCCGTTGATTATTTAGCAATAGGATTAGACCCAAAAAAAGTAACTTTATATAAACAATCAGATATTCCTCAAGTTTCAGAAATGGCATGGATTTTTAATTGTATTACAACAATGCCTTTTTTGATGAGAGCCCATGCGTTTAAAGATGCGGAAGCAAAAAATAAAGAAATAAATGTTGGTCTTTTTGATTATCCGGTTCTTATGGCTGCCGACATTTTGCTTCCAGATGCAGATGTAGTTCCTGTAGGCAACGACCAAAAGCAACACGTAGAAATAGCGAGAGATATTGCACAAAAATTTAATAATATTTTTGGAGAAACATTTAAACTGCCAGAACCAATGATTTTTGAAAACGTTGGAACAATAATAGGAACCGATGGGCAAAAAATGAGTAAGAGTTATAAAAACACTATAGAGCTATTTGCAACAGACGATGAATTAAAAAAATCTATAATGGGAATTGTGACAGATTCAAAAGGAACAAAAGATAAGAAGGACCCTGAAAAATGCAACATATTTAATTTGCATAAGCTTTTTAGTTCGGACGAGGAATTAAAGGGATTAAGAGAAAGATATACTAATGGTGAAATAGGATACAAAGAATCAAAAGAAATTTTATTAAAAAATGTATCAGATTTTATTCGTCCGCTTCGTGAAAAAAGAGAAGAAATAGCCAAAGACAAGAATTTTGTAATTGATGTTATAAATAAAGGAGGAGAAAAGGCAAAGGAAAAAATTGGAAGAAAAATGGAAGAAGTTAGAAGCAAAATTGGTTTGAATCTAAAATAATTACAAATCAATTTTGAAATCACTAATATCAAATTACTGATTCTAAATGAAATTTTTTAATGTTAAATTAGAAATTAAGACATTTCATTAGATATTAGAAATTAATAATTAGAAATTTAATAAACTTTAAAAAATGTTATGTCTCGAATATATATAAAAAACCTAAGAGAACACATTGGTTCGGAAGTTAAAATTGCCGGTTGGGTTAATATTCGTCGTGACCACGGGAAACTCATTTTTATTGATTTACGAGATAAAAGCGGAATTGTTCAAATGGTTGCTCTACCAAACCACGAAGATGCCCACAAAATTGCAAATACAGTTCGTAATGAGTGGGTTATAGAAGTTTCAGGTCTCGTAAATAAAAGACCTGAAAAAATGATAAACAAAGAACAGGACAATGGAGATATAGAAATTGAAATTAAAGAAATAAAAGTTTTAAATGAAGCTGAAACCCCAGTTTTTGAAGTAAATTCTGATGGAAAAAATATTAATGAAGAAGCAAGAATGAAATACAGATATTTGGATTTACGTAGAGATAGAATGCAAAAGAACATAAGAAACAGACATAATCTAGTTAAATCAATAAGAGATTTTTTTGATAGGGAAGGATTTATAGAAATTGAAACGCCTATTTTAACCAAATCAACACCCGAAGGCGCAAGAGATTTTATTGTGCCTTCTAGAGTTCAAAATGGTAAATTTTATGCTCTTCCACAAGCCCCACAACAATACAAACAACTTTTGATGGCCTCTGGAATGGAAAAATATTTTCAGATTGCTAGATGTATGAGAGATGAGGATAGCAGGGGAGATAGACAACCTGAATTTACACAAATGGATTTGGAAATGAGCTTTGTTGAAAGGGAAGATGTTATGGAAGTAAATGAAAAAGCTCTCATTGAAGTTATACAAAAAAATTATCCTGAAAAGAAAATCCAAGAAGTTCCATTTCCTCGACTTACATATAAAGAAGCAATGGATAAATATAAAAGAGATAATCCTGATTTAAGAAAAAATCTTGAGGACCCAAATTTATTGGCATTTTGTTGGATTATTGATTTTCCTTTTTTTTCCGCCGTAGGCGGATCCGCCTCGGGCGGAGAGAAAATCCAAACTACCGGCTGGACATTCACACACAATCCATTTTCTGCGCCTAAAAAAGAATTTTATGATGATTTAATGAATAAGAAAAATATTGGAAAAATTTTAACAGACCAATACGATATTGTTTTAAACGGAAATGAAATAGGTGGAGGAAGTATAAGAAATCACAAACCCGAAGCCTTAAAAAAAGTTTTTGAAATAATGGGACATAAAGAAGAAGATATTGAAAGAAATTTTGGACATATGATGAAGGCATTTTCTTCGGGAACACCTCCACATGGAGGGATTGCGTGGGGGATAGATAGAATTATTATGTTACTTCAAAATGAACCAAGCATTCGTGAAGTGATTGCTTTCCCAAAAACAGGTGATGGGAGAGATTTGCTTATGGATTCTCCGTCAGAAGTTTCAAATGAGCAGTTGAGAGAACTTGGGATACAGATCACAAAATCACCAAATCACAAAAACAAAAAATCATAACCAACACAATTAACAACCAGGAAACAAAAAGAAAAAAATAACCGCAACATTTTAGATTTAAAAATGTTGCGGTTTGTGTTAAACAGTTCATCCCTACCCCAAAGTCAATTCTGATGACAATTCTTTGGCCAAGTTCTTAAGATAGTTAGCCGCTCTTTGTTCATCCGTACTTGTTAAACAATTGGCAAAAGATTCGAGGGTGGAAGTAATGATTTTAATTTCATTTTTGGGAAGTATGGAACAACGTAATATTTCTCCGAGTTCTCGAAGTACTTCTTCTTCAGCGTCGGAAGACATAATGAGTTCTAATTTTTTTTCCATTGCTCTTAAAATTACCACATGAAATGGTTTCTTTTCACATTTCTCATTTTTTTCCGCCATAAATCCTCCTTATTGGTTTAATATTTTAACAACGGCATTTGCAACTTCTTTATTGCTTGCCGGTTTTTCAAAAATATTTTCAGCAAGAACGCCATAACTTAGGAGTTTATTTTTCCATTGTTCAAAAAGTTCTACCCCATATTTTTCAAAATATCTTCCGGGACGAGACATTTTGACGACAATTTTTTTTGGGTCAAATCTTTTGTTTTGAGAAAGTGTCTTGATTAAGACAATGACAGTAGTTCTGTTATCATTAGTTTCTTCACGAGAAAAAACTATTCCTCTGTCTAATTCTATGTCGTCAAAAAGTAGACATGCTATGTCAGGATTTGTTCTAAGTTCAGTTAAAAGAAAATTAATGTAACTTATTGTTCCAATATAAAGATTGTTAGAGCTGTTAAATATGATTTCCTTTATCAGAGCATCTTCGTTACTTACTTTTATACCAACGTACAATATTTTTTTCATTTGGATTACTCCTTTTTGTGTTAAAATATATTTGATTTAAAAGATCATTTTCAAAGTTATAATATGATAGTTTTAATAAAAAGTCAATGGAGAAAGAAATAACAAATCAAATAACAAAAACTTTTGTAGCTAAAACAAATGTTTTTGAAGGTCCACTAGATTTGCTTTTAGAGCTTATAGAAAAGCGGAAATTGTTCGTAAATGATATTTCTCTTGCTCAAGTTACAGATGACTACATTACTTATGTAAATAAATTGGGAAATTTTGATGTCCCAAATGTTGCAGATTTTTTGCTTATAGCCTCAACCTTACTTTTAATAAAATCAAAATCATTATTACCAAATCTAGATTTAACAGATGAGGAAGAATTAAATATTGAGTATCTTGAAACACGACTAAAACTTTACCAACAAATAAAGAATTTAAGTCAACACATAAATAGATTAGCTCTTGGAGACAATATTTTTGAAAGAGAATATTTTCTTAATATAGAACCTGTTTTTTCTCCGAGTGGAGATATAACAATAGAAAATTTATTTAATTCCATAAAAAAACTAACAGAGAGATTCCCCAAAAAAGAAAAACTCCAGTCTGCAAAAGTAAAAAATGTGGTAAAGTTAGAAGAAATAATAGACAATTTAAAAGATAGAATTCAGAGAAGCTTTAAAATGAGTTTCAACGAATTTTCAAAAAAAGGTAAAACAGAGAAAATTGAGGTAATAATAAGTTTTTTGGCATTATTGGAATTAGTAAAAGAAGGAATTATTTTGGTAAGACAGGAATCACATTTTGAAGATATAGAGATAGAGAGTAATGAACCTAGTATACCTAAATTTTATTAAAAAATATGGAATTAGATAGTAAAATAGAATCAATACTTTTTTATAAAGGAGAACCGATGTCTGTAAAGGAATTGGCGGATATTTTTGGTGTAGGTAATTCTGAAATAAAAAAGAGTTTGAAAATACTTGAAGAAAAACTCCAAGATAGAGGTATTAAACTTATTTCTCTGGAAGACAAAATTATGCTTGGCGCGACCAAAGAAATGTCAGAAATTATTGAAAAAATAAGAAAGGAAGAATTAACAAAAAATCTCGGAAAGGCAAGTCTAGAAACTCTCACAATAGTTTTATACAAAGGTCCTATATCAAAGCCAGACATAGATTATATAAGAGGCGTTAATTCCTCTACAATTTTAAGAAGTTTGCTTGTACGCGGACTTGTGAAAAGGGAAGAAAGTCAAAAAGATAAAAGAACATATTTATATACTCCAACAATTGATTTAATTACATTTTTAGGATTAGAAAAAATAGAAGAACTACCAGAGTATGAAAAAATAACTCAATCAATAGACGAATTTAAAGAAATGTTTAAAAATGAAAATGACAGCGATTTTGAACAAATAAATGGAACAAATGAATAAACACCTTTTAAAACAGCCACAAAAGTGATATGATTCTAAAAATTAACCATGGAAGAGCAAAATAAAAAAGAAATTTGGTCCAAGTCAGAAATAGGAAAAGCAATTTGGACAGGAATTGTTATTTTTATTTTGATTGTTTTTGCTTATTTTTTATTTTACTCAATATTAGATATTCAAAGCAAAATTGGTACTACAGAAAATAAAAGCGTTGATAATAGCGTTGACAATTTTGTCTTAATATCAAAACTTAAGCAAATTCCACTGGAAGCAAATGCGATTTTTATTTGGGATGTATATAACCAAAAAGAAATTTTTTCAAAAAATCCAGAAATGCAATTACCATTGGCTTCTTTATCAAAAGCTATGACTGCTTTGGTTGCAAGTGATTATGAAGATAAAAATATAATAGTAAAAATAGACGAAGAAAATTTAAAACACGATGGAAATAATGGTCTTGTAGATAAAGAAAGGTGGAATTTAAAAGATTTATTAGATTTTACACTCCTTTCATCTTCAAATGATGGAGCGAATGCCGTTGCTTCAGCAATTCGGGCTATTTCAAAAAAAGAAAATGAGAAAACGACTTTTACAGATTTAATGAACAAAAAAGCAAGGGAATTAAATTTAAAACAAACATACTTTTTGAATGAGTCAGGTTTAGATGTAGATGAAACTTATTTAAGTGGTTCTTATGGTTCGGCTCGTGACATAACAATGCTTTTTGATTACATAATTAAAAATAAACCACAAATATTTGAGGCAACCTCTTATAAAAATTTAAGTTTAAAATCTGAAGACAAAATTCACAACACAGAAAATACTAATGAAATCATAAATGAGATACCTTTTGTGATAGCTTCAAAAACGGGTTATACAGATTTAGCGGGTGGAAATCTTGTGACGGCTTTTGATAATGGAATGATGAGACCAATTATTGTTTCTATTCTTGGGTCATCAAGAGAGGGGAGATTTAAAGATATGAAAAATATAGTTGATGTAATTTTACAACCCAGAGATGATCGTGAATAAAAAAAGCTACCCGTTAGCAATCTATTTCTAGAATTGGGTAGCTTCTATAAAACATTAACCAAGATCCTTTGTTATTCAAACTTTTGTGGGATATTAAACAAAGAATCTTGGCGACAAAACATCGTTTATCAAGTCCAGATACATTATATCAGACCTTAAAATATTGTCAAGTAGTTTTTAATTTTTTGTTTTATTGTTTTATTGTTTTATTGTTTTTTTGTTTTAGTGATTTTATGATTAAATGATTTTATGATCATAAACATAATAAAAGTATTTACACCTTCTGCAATTGCCTTTTTGATAGGTATAGGTCTTGCTCCTATTCTGATTAGTTATTTATATAAACACGAGATGTGGAAAAAGAAATCTGGAAAAGTTGGGATGGACGGAAAAGATACTCCTATTTTTAATAAATTACATGAAGGAAAAGAAGTTGGGACTCCCAAAATGGGCGGAGTATTAATTTGGGGAAGTGTGATTTTAACTACATTATTATTTTTAATATTACCTTTTATTTTTAATTTTGATATAACTTCTAAATTAAATTTTTTTAGTAGAAATCAAACATGGTTGCCCCTATTCACACTTATAGTAGGAGCAATTATAGGACTCGTTGATGATTACTTTGAAGTTAAAGGCAAAAAGGACCAACTCGCAGGTGGGTTGTCTTTGAAAAAAAGACTGCTAGTAGTGTTTGTTGTTTCTTTAATAGGCGCTTGGTGGTTTTATTCAAAACTTGAAATGACATCCATAGCGATACCCTTGCTTGGAGATCTTGATGTAGGTTTACTTTTTATCCCATTTTTTATATTTGTTATGTTAGGGATTTATTCTGGCGGAGTTATTGACGGGATTGATGGGCTCTCTGGCGGAGTGTTTTCTTCAATGTTTTCAGCCTATGGAATAATTGCCTTCGTTCAAAATCAAATAGACCTGGCAACATTTTGCTTCGTAGTAGTTGGAGGTCTCCTCGCGTTTTTGTGGTTCAATATTCCTCCGGCAAGATTTTATATGTCTGAAACTGGTTCAATGGCTCTAACAATGACTCTTGCAGTTGTAGCTTTCTTAACAAAGGAAGTTTTAGTTTTACCTATAATTGCATTTCCACTCGTCTTAACAACTTTATCTAATATCATTCAAATATTATCTAAAAAAATAAGAGGTAAAAAAGTATTTTTAGTAGCCCCAATACATCATCACTTTGAAGCTATTGGTTGGCCAGGATACAAAGTCACGATGCGTTATTGGGTAATAAGTGTTGTTTTTGCATTTGTCGGAGTTATTATTGCTTTATTAAAATAATTTTTTAATAGCTTTAAGTTTTTAGTTGTAGTTTTTAGTTTTTCCGCCCAAGGCGGATCAGCCTAGGGCTGAGATTTTTGATATTTTATATTTGATCTAGTTTATCATGCGTCAACAAAAAATAGACAGAGTATTTTTTTTCATAGTCGCCATACTCGTTTTTGGTGGTCTTTTTATTTTTACATCAGCTTCTTTAGGACTTTTAACTAGGGGTGGGGCAGATTTTTCTTCTGTGGCGTTTAATCAAATCTTCCTAGGTCTTTTTTTGGGTTCATTGTCTTTAATTATTTTATCTAAAATAGATTATAAAGTTTGGAACAAATACGCTTTTTATATATTTCTTGGATCACTTATTTTAACGGCATTAGTTTTTGTTCCTGGATTGGGTTTTTTACACGGAGGAGCAAAAAGATGGCTTTTGATTGAACCGTTCTCTTTTCAACCTGCAGAAGTTCTTAAGCTTGGTTTTGTAATTTATTTTTCAGCTTGGCTCGCCGGTGTAAAAACAAAAGTTACAAATTTAAAATTTGGAGTTCTTCCTCTTTGTATTATTCTTGGAATCAGTGGAATAATTTTATTACTTCAACCAGACGCTGGAACCTTGTTAGTTTTGATAGTGACTTCACTTGGTATGTTGTTGGTTGCTGGTGGAAAATGGCAACATATTTTAAGTTTAATAGGTGTAATGATAATTGGGTTTCTTATCTTAATGACATACAAACCATATATAAAAGAAAGAGTAGAGACTTTTATGAATCCGAGCGACGACCCGCAAAATTCGGGTTATCAAATTCAACAATCATTAATAGCTGTTGGCTCCGGGCAAACACTTGGAAGAGGGTTTGGACAAAGTATACAAAAATTTGAATCTCTTCCAGAACCCATAGGCGATTCAATATTTGCTGTTTTTGCGGAAGAATGGGGTTTTGTTGGAAGTGTTTTTCTGTTAGTTTTGTTTTTAGCTTTTACATTCAGAGGATTTAGAATTGCCGCGAGAGCGCCAACAACATTTGGAAGATTACTTGTAGTTGGAATAATAATGTTAATTATTACCCAGTCATTTATAAACATAGCTTCAATGATAGGAGTTGCACCTCTCACAGGAATGCCTTTAATATTTGTAAGTAAGGGAGGAACGGCATTGTTTTTTGCTTTGGCATCAATCGGAATCGTTTTGAATGTGTCTAAACATCGAAAGTCAAGTTAATTTGTGTTAAAATTTTAATATTATGAACTCCGTTAGAAGCCACGGTCACGGTTTCAAAACGGGTCTCAAAATAAATAGAGATTGTATTTAAATTATAAGTTTAATTGAGCAGAGTGCGGTTGAGCGCGACCTGCCCCGTTATAAGTTTTATAAAACGGAGGCAACATATTATAAGTATTAATTAACGAGCAGTAATCTATATTTTCTACATTTAAACAAATGTAGAACTTATAACGGGGCCTGCTTCTAACAGGGTGAAAATTGTATTTACAGGTGGCGGTACGGGTGGACATTTTTATCCGATAATTGCCGTAGCCGAAGAAATAAGGGAAATAACCAAAGAAGAAAATCTGATTGAACCGGAATTGTTTTTTTTGGCGCCTGACCCTTACGACAAAAAAACACTTTTTGAATTAGGAATACAATATAAAAAAATTTCTGCAGGAAAAGTTAGAGGATATTTTTCTTTGATGAATTTTTTTGATTTATTTAAAACTGGGTGGGGAATAGTGAAAAGCGTTTTGGTTGTTTTTAATATTTTCCCAGATGTAATTTTTTCAAAAGGAGGATATGGGAGCTTCCCAGTTGTTTTAGCTTCAAGAATTTTTAAAATTCCTCTTGTAATACACGAATCAGACAGCGCTCCTGGGAAAGTAAACAGGTGGGCAGGGAAGTTTGCTAAAAGAATATCTATATCTTTTCCAGAGGCATCAAAATATTTCCCCGCAGACAAGGTTGCTCTAACCGGCAACCCAATAAGAAAAGATTTAATTAGTCCTTCTAAAACAGGTGCTGTAGAATTTTTGAAATTAGAAAGTGGTATTCCCGTGATATTTGTCCTTGGAGGTTCTCTTGGGTCTCAAATAATTAATAGTGTCATTTTGGAAGCCCTACCCAGATTGATTGAAAAATATCAAATTATTCATCAGACGGGAGATAAAAATTTTGAAGAGATAAAAAAGTTATCCGAATTGAACTTAAGAAACAATAAACTTAAAAATAGATACAAACCTTTTCCCTATCTAAACAATATGGGAATGAGAATGTCGGCAGGTGTTGCAGATATTGTGATTTCAAGAGCCGGCTCAACAATTTTTCAAATAGCAGTTTGGGGTCTTCCGAGCATAATAATTCCAATCACAGAGTCCAATGAGAACCATCAAAGAAGAAATGCTTTTAATTATGCTTCTTCTGGCGCATGTGTCGTTATTGAAGAAAATAATTTTTCAGATGATATTTTAGTTTCTCAAATTGAAGAAATAATGAGTAATGAGATAAAAAGAAATAAAATGATTAATTCTGCAAAATCGTTCGCCAAAATCGATTCGGCAAAAATAATCGCAAAGGAACTAATAGGAATTGCTTTAGAACACGAGAAATAAATGAAAAACATCCATATGGATGTTTTTCATCCATAATTTTCTTTGATAAAGATACAAAAAAAGAGTAAAAAAAATAGAAAAAGAGCAAAAATCTTTCTACACTTATCTCTGCTATAGCAGAGATAGGTGTAGAATTTTTAGAAATAAAAAACCGACGATTAAACAAATCGTCGGCTTTGTGCATCTAATTTATAAATGCACCCAAAAATAAACATTTAGAACTTTTGCCTCAGGTAAATACCCAAGACCGAGGAGAACATATACATTTTCTTTTTCTTTAACTTTCCATTTTTTTGTCCAGCCAACTTGACTGTCGTAAACTTTCTTGTTTCTGTCATAAACGACAGAAACGTAGGGAGCACCTAAACCTCCAAGAACAACTTCAAGAAAACCAGAGGTTGTTTTAAGTGATTCAATATAACCTGTTAGAGTTAATAAATCAGGAATTTTTATAGTACCGGCAACACCAAAACTTTTTTCAGAAAAAAAGTATCCGACACTGCTGACATCGTTACTGAATCCAATATTGTATTCAGGGAGTTTTTCATTTGGCAAATAATAAACTCCACCATATACTTTTGTATCAGAAATTTTTTGAGTTAAAAGTCCGCCAATTGCTGAACCCGGTATTACTGATAATCCACCTGGTTCAAACTGTGCGCCTGCACTAACTGGACTAGGCCGATTCAAAAAAGCAATAGGCCTTCCCATAAAACCGACTTGAACAGTAGTATTTTCAATTTGTGCATCCCACCATGCTAGAAACAGATTTTTATTTTCAGAGGTATAAACTCCTCTAAAAACAAAATTTGAAACTTCAAATTGACCAGCTAATCTTAAGTTCGCACCATGTAAAACATTAAGATTTTGATCATAACTACCGGTATATAAGACACCGGCGAAATACTTTGTTAGTTCCTGTCCAAAATTTTGAACAGAAAGTACAATTACTAACAATAGAAGTAATGTTAACTTTTTCATTGTGCCCTCCAGGCATTTGATTGAAAAAATATTTTTATTTTTAAATCAAAAAACTTTCTTTGTTTTCTACATATATTATATACCTACTAAACAATTCTGTCAAGTTTTTTAATTCCAAAATTTCATTAGAAATTAGATATTAGAAATTAGTAATTATTTATAGCTATTCTATGAGATTTATATATTTATTGTTATAATTTTATTGATGAAAAAGAACATAGAAAATAAAGACGTTGTCGTTGTTCGTTTTGCGCCTTCACCAACTGGTTATTTACATATTGGAGGAGCAAGGACGGCTCTTTTTAATTATATTTTTGCAAAACAAAATAATGGAAAATTTATATTAAGAATTGAAGACACTGATAAAGAAAGGTCAACGAAGGAATATGAAAAAAGTATATTAGAAACAATGAAATGGTTAGAACTTGATTACGACGAAATTTATAGACAATCTGAAAGAACCGAAATATATAAAAAATATTTACAAAAAATGATTGATGACGGAAATGCCTACATTTCAAAAGAAAAACCGAAAAAAGAAGGGGACAGAGACGAAGTGATTCGTTTTAAAAACCCAAATAAAAAGGTTATTTTTAATGATTTAATTACAGGAGATGTTGAAGTTGACACAACTGACCTTGGAGATTTTGTTATCGCAAAAGATTTAGAAACTCCTATTTTTCATTTAACAAATGTTATAGATGATTATGAAATGGGAATAACACATATAATAAGAGGACAAGATCATGTTTCAAATACTCCAAGACAAATTTTAATACAAGAAGTAATCGGCGCCCAAAGACCTATATATGCCCACATACCACTTATTTTAGCTCCAGATAAATCAAAACTTTCAAAGCGACACGGCGCCGTAAATGTTGTTGAATATAAAAATTCGGGATATTTATCTGACGCCATTATAAATTTTTTGGCATTTTTAGGATGGAATCCTGGAGATGAAAGAGAAATTTTAACTCGAGAAGAACTTATAAAAGAATTTAAAATGGAAAAAGTTCAAAAGGGAGGTGCTGTATTTAATATTGAAAAATTAAATTGGCTCAATAAAAAATATATACAAATGTTATCTGATAAAAAGTTTGAGGAATTTGTAGATGAATTTATGCCAAAAGAAATAAAACAGCTTTCAAAATACAAAGAAAATATCAGTAAAATTATACCCATAATTAAAGAGAGGATTGATAAGTTTGAAGATTTGAGAGATATGAATGAAAGGGGAGAATTAATATATTTTTTTGAAACACCAGATTATGATACCGAATCTCTGATGTGGAAAGAAGAAGAAAATATTTCTGAAACGAAAAAATATTTAAGTGAAATTAAAAATATTTTAGAAAAAATTGATAATAATAATTTTAATTCAGTATCAGTAAAAGACGCTGTTTGGAATTTTGCAACTGAAAAGGGAAGGGGAAACGTCCTTTGGCCTATGAGATATGTTCTATCTGGAATTGAAAAATCTCCGGACCCTTTCATTTTGGCTGGAATATTTGGTAAAGAGGAGACTATCAAGAGAATAGACACGGCTATACAAAAAATAGATGAGAACTTATAAAAAACATATAGTTTTTCTTATATTATTTTTTTTATTTATTTTTTTAAATAGTCCTTTTACTAATGCTTCAACAATTGTAGAATTGAGAACAAAAATAGAAGACAGAAACACCCAAATTCAAGAATTAGAAAAAGATATAAAGGAATACCAAAATAAGTTAGAGACGGTTGGGAAAGAAAAAGATTCACTTCAAAAAGCTGTACAGCTTCTTGAATTGTCTGGCAAAAAATTGGCGACGGATTTAAAAATTACAGAAAATAAAATAAGTTCTACAGATTTAAATATACAAAAATTAAGTATAGAAATTTTAGATAAAAAAGAAAGAATTGCTCAAAACAATGAGGCCCTATCTGAATCAGTGAGAAGAATGGATGAATTTGATTCAAGTTCGTTGTTAGAAATTGTTTTGGAGTATGAAAAAATGTCTGATTTTTGGAATATAATTGAAAATTTGGAAAAATTTCAAGCAAGTGTACAAGAAAATTTAAATGTATTAAAGGTTTTGAAAGAAGATTACACAAATAAAAAATCAGAAGAGGAACAAAAGAAAAGGGAACTTGCAAATTTGAAATCACAACTTTCTGACCAGAAAAAAATTGTTGATTATAACAAAGCCGAACAAAATAAATTATTAGCCGAAACAAAAAACAAGGAATCAAATTATAAAACAATGCTGGACAATAAAAAAATTTTAAAAGACCAATTTGAGAAAGAACTTTTGGCTCTTGAATCAGAATTACAAATAACTATAGACCCGAATAGTATTCCAAGAGCTAAAGCTGGAATTTTAAATTGGCCGTTAGATTCTGTTTTTATAACTCAATACTTTGGAAATACTTCTTTTTCTAAGGCAGGGGCCTATAATGGGAGTGGTCATAATGGAGTTGATTTCAGAGCTTCTGTCGGGACCAGAGTCAAAGCATCGCTAGGAGGAATCGTGACGGGAACGGGAAACACAGATTTATATAGGGGGTGTTATTCTTATGGTAAATGGGTTCTTGTGAAGCACGAGAATGGACTTTCAACTTTATATGCCCATTTATCTTTAATAAAAGTTGTGACAGGGGAAAGTGTCAACGAAGGTGATATAATAGGATATTCTGGAAATACTGGGTATTCCACAGGCCCACATTTACATCTTACTGTATATGCAACCCAAGGAGTTAAAATCGTTAGATTGGGAAATATAAAAAAGATAACAAATTGTAGCAATTCCATAATTCCTGTTGCGCCATTAAATGCTTATCTGAATCCACTTGATTATTTGCAATAATTTATTTATAAACTAAAATATAACCACAATAAATATTATGTATTCAAAAAAACAAACGAGTGGGGGATTAGTAAAATTAGTCATTTTAATCGTAGTGGCAATTCTTGTGTTAAGTTACTTGGGGTTTGACCTTAAAACATTTATAGAATCAGACCAAACACAGGGCAATCTAGGGTATGTTTGGACTTTTGTATTAAATGTCTGGGAAAATTATTTAAAAGGTCCTGTGATGTATTTTTGGAACGAAATCTTTATAAAGCTCATCTGGGATGCATTCACAAGCAACATGGAGAAGATTAAAGCTGGCCAACCTACCGATTTAGAAGCAAATGCACCTTCGGTCGAAACTGGAAATACACAATAAAAGAGAATAAATTATGGGAACAAAAATAAAAAATAAAAGAAAATCTGTTAAACGTAGAAGAAGAAATAAATTAAGACATAGAAATAGATTTAAAAACAAATAAAAGCGCTCCAGAGGCGCTTTTTGCTTTAATTAGAAGATAATTTTTATATAAAGATTAAAATATTTGTATTTATAAACCTTGTGCGACACTAAGAAATAGAATACAATATAGTAATGGAAAACAAACTTCGTTTACAAAAATTTGGTAATCAAAAACCTTGGAAAATTGAAGAGGTTGAAGCTGGATTAAAACATTTTTTTGAAGAAAACCAAAGATACCCAACATCTATAGAAATAGATAAATATGAACACTTACCATCGTCTAAATCAATACAAAGGAGTTTTGGAGGATTGGTTACAATAAGAAAGAAATTAAATTTAGAAAATGATTATGACTTTAGAAAAGGAAAACATAGTTCGGAAAGAGCCTTATATATAAATAAAAGAAATAATTTATTAGAAAAAAAAGTTTACGAGTTTTTGGTTGAACATTATGATAAACCCTTTGTACATAGAGAATATCTTTTTATGGACGATAGGCGCACAAGGGCGGATTTTTTTGTATATGACTCAAAAAACGGATTTTGTATAGATATATTTTACCCAAGCGACAAAAGAAACCTACTAGGATGTTTAAACAATAAACTTAATAAATATAATCAAATATATATGAGACAATATCCTGTAATTTTTTTACAGATGAATTTAGATATTGATCAAAGTGTTTTAGACAATATTGTTAAAAATAAAAAGAGAAAACTATCAGAAGGGCAATATCTTATGAGTTGGGACACTTTTGTACAATTTTGTAAAAGTAGAAAACATTTTATTAAATAGGGGATTAAATGAATTCTTATCTTCAATAAAATGGGCATTTCCATATGCTTTAATAAAATACAAGATGTGTCGCATAAGATACCTGCGTAAAAGGTATATTGTGCGACCCTATATATAATTCTTTTGGTCTACTTCCCTCTAAATTATTTATCGTTGTTTTTTTGTTTTCTTATTTTATTGTTTTTTAGGAATTATCATCCAAGAAATAAGATAAGCTACAATCCCAGGAACAATTCCTGTTACAGCTGTTAAAATAATCCAAACCAAACGAATAAGAGTTGAGTCAACGTCAAATGCCTCCCCTATTCCTCCACACACTCCAGCTATTTTTTTGTCTGTTTTAGACAAGTATATTTTTTTCTTTTGCATATTTTTTGTAAATTATTTTATAAAAACACAAAAAAATTACTTGCCCCGTTAAATACGAAGTATATTTAACTGGGGTGGATGAAAAATGTCCTTAGGGACATTTTTTAAAAAACAAAAAAAATTACTTGCCCCGTTAAATACGAAGTATATTTAACTGGGGTGGATGAAAAATGTCCTTAGGGACATTTTTCATTTATTTCAAACCTTTACAATTGCTCGCAGGCTCATACCCTGCCTTTTTAGCTTCTTCTATTGAGTTGAAGTAAACCTTGTTTGCTTCATTTATACTTTTTGAGCCAGAACACCACGGGTAATGATACTTTGTTCCATTTTTTGAAGCAACAACCATTCCCCCACTATTTTTATTCTCATTTGTTATTTCTTTTAAAGATCCTGATACACTTGCTGTCATTTCATTGTTTTTTATATTCTCAATACTTATAGGTTGTTTTTTAATCTCTGAAATAGACAATCTACCAAGCCCAAACCCTGCAAATCCTACCAAAACTATCATAGAAATAACAAAAATCTCGTTACTTAAAGAATCTGTTATTTTATCTAAAAACCTCTTGATTTTGTTCCTCATTTCATATATACTCATTTCATTATTTTAATACAAATATCAAGATTGTTAAAGTTTCAATTTATTTTTTTGATTTATTGATTTTTTGCTTTCTTGTTTTTTTGATCATCATGGCCCATCGTAAAGCAGGAGGAACAGCCAAAAATCTGAGAGATTCGCAGCCAAAATATTTGGGTGTTAAATTGCATTCTGGACAAGCTGTAAAAACAGGAAATATAATAATTCGTCAAAGAGGAACAAAATATATGGCCGGAGTGGGGGTTGGAGTTGGCAGAGATCATTCCTTGTTTGCTCTTAAAGATGGAAAAGTTCAATTCAAAGATAAGAGAAAAAAAGGATTTGATGGAAAAGTTGTTGTAAGAAAATCTGTAAGTGTCGTTTAGAAACGCAGATTTACCCCGTTAGAAGTTCATTAAGATTAATATTTTCAATAGTTTACGAAAATGAAATCGCCTTGCCCGCCTTGGGCGGGTCTGACGGCTTTCTTTATTATTAAATTTATATTTTTTACCAAACTTCTAACGGGGCAAGCGCAGATAAAATATAAAAGACCTTCTCACGAAGGTCTTTTGTTTAAAACTTAAACTCTTTTAAACTCATAGCGTCTGATTATTTTTTCCACTTCGATTTTAATGTTCTCATCTTTTTCAAACTTATCTAACCTTTTCTTTATGTATTTATGAAGTAGAACATAAAAGAAAAATAAAAAGAAAGAAATAATAAAAATTATTTGAAAAAAAGTTATTCTCAATATAAAGTACATTATTAATGGAATAACCATAGACGCTATACCAAAGCAGAAAAAAGTTTTTGATACACTTCTATCTTCAAAATAAGATTTCCCATTAAAGAAAAAATTCTTTTTTACTTTTGACCTTATGCTTAGAACATATCCATTTAAGTTAGACATTTTTTTAATAAAAAAGTCTTCTTTTGCTGTTTCTAATATAAGACCAAAACCAAATAAATTTATCGTGGCATAGATATTTAGAAGAAAAATGTATATCCATACTACAAACAAAATAGCTAATATTTCAAAAGTGGTCATTTTTTACCTCCAAAATTTAATGAGCTGATTTAATTAATTCTTGCAGATTATATTGTATTTTTTAGTTTCAGTCAATCACAAATCCAGCACTTATTTTTAAACAAAATAAGTGCTGGGTAATTTATTTTTTGGCTATCTTTTATCCCGCTATTATTTTTATTTTGAATTCAACTTCTTTCTTACCAACTTGTATTTTTATAGAATGTTCCCCACTTTCTTTTATAGGATTATCTAATTTAATATATTCTGAATCTATATCTAATTTTAATTTTTTCTTTAATTCTTTCAGAATTTCTTCTTTGTGAATACTTGCGAAAAGATGTCCTTTTTCATTGAGTTTTGATTTAATTTCTAAAACTGTATTTTTTAGTTTATCTACTTCCATATCAAGTAAATTTTCTCTAACTTTTTGTTCTTCTTCTTTATTTTTTTTCTTTAATTCCATTTCTTTTGTAATAACATCTGTAGCAACTTTTGCTAATCCTTTTGGTAACAAAAAATTCTGCGCATATCCATCAGCAACATTTTTAATGTCATATTTTCGTCCTATTTTAGGAACATCTTTTAAAAGTATAATTTTCATCCCGTTAGAAATCGGAATTGCCAGAGGCAGTTCCATAAATTAATTTATAATTTTTGTTTAATGCTGTCGTTTTTATTTTGTTTATCTTTGTATATCTATCCCGTATTTTATTTCTAACGGGACATGTATTATTTTACTAGAAGTAAACTCGCCGCCTTTTCCATTTGTGGGTCAATACCTTTTTCTTTGTTTTCATTTGTATATTCAACTTTATAATCAGGCGTTAAACCATTTTCAGATATTGAATTTCCATTAGGTGTGAGCCACCTTGCAACTGTTATCTTTATTGAGGCTTTTTTGGCACCAACTCCAACAAGTTCTTGAACAGAACCTTTGCCAAACGTGTTAACTCCAACTAATTCAGCAATTCCGTGTTCTTTAAGGGCACCCGCCAAAATTTCAGAAGCTGAAGCCGTACCAGAATCAACCAATATAATCATCTTTAAATTTTCGTTAAATATATTGTGTCCACTACTTCTGTGAATTCTATTTTTATCTTTATTTTTTTCTCCAAAATCTTCCGTTACAACTATTTTCCCTGAAGGCAAAAACCAACTCGCCATATCCACTGCGGCTTCTAAATATCCGCCAGTATTCCCTCTCAAGTCAAGTACGAGTTTACTACTTCCTGAATCAACAAATTCTTTTATACCATCTCTAAACAGGTTTGGGGATACCGCTGAAAAATTATATAAACTCAAAACAAAAACCCCATCCTCTCTTAATTTTGTATCTATCGTTGGAATATTTATTGTGTCTCTTATTATTTCAACATCAAACGATTTACCTCCATTTCTTACAACCGTCAATTTTACCCTTGTTCCTTTTTCTCCTCTTATCATCTGCACTGCCTCTTCAACATTAAGGCCGGTTGTACTTTTACCATCCACACTCATTATTTTATCACCCGAACGCATCCCAACTTTTTCTGCAGGAGTTCCTTTTAACGGCGCCATTACTACTAATTGATTATCCTTTACAGCTATTTCCATTCCAACCCCCGAAAAATTACCATCTATACTCGTTTTAAATATTTCAGCTTCTTTTGGAGGAAAAAATACCGTATATGGATCTCCGAGAGACTCTGTAAGGCCTTTTATTGCCCCCCATACTTTCTCTTGATTTGTTGCCTTTGTAGTCGTTGAGGAAACAAAATTTTCATTCAAAAGGTTCCAAACGGCCCAAAATTCAGAAAAATCTATATTTTCCTCTATTCCCTTTTCTTTACTTATAAGACCCTCCACTTTATCAATTTCAGGTATAGTTTTTTCTCCAAAATAAAACCCCGCGTAAAAAGCCGAGCCAGCGAATATAAGTATGCAGACAAATAAAACTATTTTACTGTCTAATATTTTTTTTATTTTCATTCAGAATATTATCTCAAAATATCGGAATTGGTGCAAATTCATCCCCCACTTTTTTATACCTAAATTTTTTATAAAAATTGGAGTACTAGTTCATAAATAAGACAATACTTTCATTTTAGCTTTTTAATGCAAAAGTGGGGGATAAAACATTTATCAACATTTATAAAAAATGTGGACAAATAAAATTATAATTGTGTTATAATTTTATTTATGATAACAAGATACGAATATAGAGATTTAGTTTGGATTGATATAGAATCTCCAACTCAAGTAGAAATAAGAGATTTGATGGAAGAATACTCCATTCATCCTTTTGTTGCAGAACAATTGCTCTTACCTACAATAAAACCTCGCGTTGAATTATATGATGACTATATTTATTTAATACTTCACTTCCCCGTTGCAAAACATTCCCACTCAAAAAGTATAATGCAAGAAATTGATTTTATAATAGGAAAAAAATTTATTATAACTACAAGATACGATATGGTTGATCCGGTTCATAATTTCTCAAAAACATTTGAGGTAAATGCCGTTCTTGAAAAAGGAGAAATGGGGGGACATGCTGGTTTTATTTTTTATCATATGATGAATAGAATTTACAAATTCATTTCGGATGAAATTGAATATACGGCATCTAAATTAAAAAGGATTGAGGACGATATATTTAAGGGCAAGGAAAAAGAAATGGTGAGAGATATTTCAGAAACAGGGCGCGTTCTTCTTGATTTTAAACAGGTTATGGCTCCACACGATGAAATTCTTAAACTTTTTGAAGAAGCAAGTATAAGTTTTTTTGGTAAAAATTTTGGATATTATGTTAAAACAATAATGTCTGACCAATACAAAATAATTAAAAACATAGAAAAAAGTAAAGAAACTCTTGATGAACTTCGCGAGACAAACAATTCTCTTCTTTCAACAAAACAAAATGAGATAATGACCGTTCTAACAATTGTATCTTTTATTGCCTATCCACTTACAATTATAACTGCTTTATTCCAAATGAATACGAAATATACTCCAATTGTAGGAATGAAAAATGACTTTTGGATCGTTGTTGGAACAATATTTATAGTTGCCGTAGGGCTCTTTACGTATTTTAAATCTAAGAAGTGGCTGTAACAAATCTTAAATCTCAGATCTAATATCTCAAAACTAAAAAACTATTTCCTAATTTAGCTAAATAGTTGAATAGTTAAAAAATAAAAAAATCCGCTGTTATATTTTAATTAAAAAACAACGGATTTTAGTTTGACAAAGTTTTCATAATGCTTCCCTCTTTTTTAAAAAGTTTAAATTCTTCAACCAAATAAACTTTATTTGATTGACTTAATTCACGAACCTCATTTTGTAAATATCTATCTTCGTGAATAAAACTTGGGTCATCATATTTTACTTCATAAATATCAGATCCGTTTTTACAAATCTTAACTTTTACAAAAAAATATTCTCCATACTTGTCAGAAGGACATTTTATGAAAACCTCATCTTTTTGAGAAGTTTTCATTTCTCACTCCTTTTAATGTTCTATTTATGTTTAATAATATCAAACCAAATTAAACTTGTCAAATTTTTATTTAATTTTTTCCCATTCATTCAATCATTCAATTGAATGATTGAATGAGAATTCTTATAACTTAGTATTTCGATGGTTTTATGATTTTATAATTTATTGTTATAATTATTTTATGAAAATTTTTAATACTCTTTCACGAAAAATTGAAAAATTTGAACCAATAAGTCCACCAAATGTGGGTATTTATACTTGTGGGCCAACTGTTTATTCTCGCGCACATATTGGAAATCTTCGCACATTTGTTTCAACAGATATCTTAAAAAGAACTCTCGGTTTTTTGGAATATAAAGTAAATCATATAATGAACATAACTGATGTGGATGATAGAATTATTAAAGAAAGCAAAGGAAAAAAGGATAAACAAAAAGAAATTACACAAAAATATGAAAAATTATTTTTTGAGGATTTGAAAGAGTTAAATATTGAAACACCAGAAAAAACACCAAAAGCGACTGAAAACATAGAAAAGATGGTTGAAATGATAAAAAAAATGATTGAAACTGGTTATGCATACAAAACAGAAGACGGAATTTATTTTTCTATTCAAAAATCAAAAAATTATGGGGAGTTGGCGGGTTTAAAAAATGTTTCTGAATCAAAATCAAGAATCAAAAATGATAAGTATGAAAAAGATAATCCGCAAGATTTTGCTCTATGGAAATTTTATGATAAAGATGATGGCGAAATTTACTGGAACACAGAAATTGGCAAGGGCCGTCCGGGTTGGCATATAGAATGTTCCGCCATGTCAACAAAATGTTTAGGTGACAGTTTTGATATTCACACGGGTGGAACTGATTTAATGTTTCCTCACCACACAAACGAAATCGCGCAAAGCGAGGCAGTTTCTGGTAAACATTTCGTTAAATATTGGGTGCACGGAGGATTTTTAAATATAAAAGAAGACCCATCCGCAGAAGCTGAAAAAATGTCTAAATCTATTGGAAATGTAATCACTCTTGATACTCTTAAAGAAAAAAACATTAATCCCCTTGCCTATCGTTATTTGACTCTCACTTCACACTATCGTTCAGAAATGAATTTTTCTTGGGAGGCACTTATTGGGGCTCAAAGTGCCTTGGAAAAACTTTTTAATTCTTATAACGAATTTGGAAAAGAGGTAGGAAAATCTGACAAAAAATATATTAGCGAATTTAAAAAATTATTAGAAAATGATTTAGCAATACCAGAAACAATAGCTTTAGTGTGGAAATTAGTAAAAGATGATTCTGTTGAAAATGAAGATAAAAAAGCTACCTTGCTTGAATTTGATAAAATTTTTGGATTTGGTTTGGACAAAATTGAAATACAAGAAATTCCACAAGAAATAAGAAAACTCGCGCAAGAACGCGAGTTGGCAAGAAAAAACAAAGAATGGGAAAAGGCAGACCAAATTCGCAAAAAAATTGAAGTGCTTGGTTATGAATTAAAAGATACCAAAGACGGATTCACCATTTTAAAAAAATAAAAGAAGAAGCCGACGATATAATCGTCGGCTGAATGTCAAAATGTTATTAAAATATTGTTGTTTACACCATAGTAAACTGAGTAATTTTGAATTTCGTCACTTCTTTTAATTGTTTTACCTTTGAATTTTCGAGGAATTTTTTTTACAACTATTTCAATTCTTTCTTTTCCAAAAGAAACAGAAAGAATGTCAGCGTTGTAATTTATTAATGAACCAATTGCAACCCTGAAAGAGTTATCTTTTCTCCACTCAAAATATATAGCAAGTGGAAAAAGTGTTTCAAAAATTGACAATGATATTATTAGCACAAGATAATTATTATAATAATCATCTTCTACCATTAGCCCGATATTCGCAAGAAATGCGATTGTTATAAGACCAAAAATATAAACAATAGCCGTAATATACTTTTTCATTTCATCCTCCGATGATTAATTGAAAAATATTTTTTATTTTTAAATCAAAAAATTTTCTTTACTATTCGTATATATTATAGCATACTTAATTATATTTTGTCAAGCTTTTTCTAAAATATGGCTAAAAACCTTATTTTCTTGTTTTATTTAAGATTTTTTTACTTTATTGTTTTTTAGCTTTTTTGTTTTGTTTGTATTTTGTGCTTTTGTTCCTGTGTTTTCATGTTTTTGTGATTTAGTGATTTCATTATTTTGCTATCCCCACTCATCCACACTCTTTTCAACCTTTTTGATTTTAAAATCTATTCCCTGCTCAAAGCTCCTGTGATAAAATCTCGTTAATGGCAACTAAAGAAAATTTTACTGAATTAAGAATTCCACCTCAAAATATAGAAATTGAGAAAGCATTGCTCGGGTCTATTATGCTTAAGCCAGAAGTAATTCATGAAGTATCGGACATGCTCTCTCCTGAATGTTTTTATTCTGAAAAACACAAACTGATTTTTCAAACAATGTTGGACCTATCTTCAAAGGGAGACCCAATTGATTTGTTATCCGTTTCTTCTAGATTAAATGAAAAGAAAAAACTTGAACGCACCGGCGGGAGAAGTTATTTAACAGATTTAGTAACTCTTGTTCCAAGTGCTTCAAATGCTCTTTATTATGCAAAAATAATTCACAACAAATATAAAATGAGAAATCTTATAGACGCGGCAAACCATATTTCGTCTATCGGATATGACGACGCATCTGACGAAGAAGAAATTGATGAGATGTTGGACGAGGCTGAAAAGAAAATATTCAACGTTACAAATTTATCAAAGATAAGACCTTATGTTCATTTGAAAGATGAGCTTGGAGAAGCTTGGGACAGAATGGATAGATTACATAAATCTGGTACAGATTTGAGAGGTGTTGCGACTGGTTTTTCTGAATTAGATGATAAGTTATCTGGTTTTCAAAAATCCGATTTGGTAATTCTTGCAGCTCGTCCGTCTATGGGAAAGACTTCTCTCGCTCTTGATATTGCCAGAAAAACTGCCGTTGACCACGAGAATGCAGTTTGTATATTTTCACTTGAAATGAGTTCACAACAGCTTGTAGATAGAATGCTTGCGGCAGAATCACATGTAGATGCTTGGAAGTTAAGAACAGGTAAAATAACGACTGAGGACGATTTTGGGCGTTTAAGAGACTCTTTAGATAGGCTTTCTAAAGCCCCAATTTACATAGATGACCAGCCAGGAAATACAATTACAAAAATGCGTTCCGTTGCAAGAAGGTTAAAAAGTGAAAAAGATATAAAACTTATAATTGTAGATTATTTGCAGTTGATGATTCCGAGTGGAAGAATGAAAAGTTCAGATTCAATGGTAAATCAAGTAACGGAAATTTCGCGTTCGTTGAAGACTCTTGCTCGTGAGCTTGATACTCCTGTTTTAGCCCTATCTCAATTATCTCGTGCCGTTGAACAAAGAGGTGGAAGACCAAGGTTATCTGACTTGAGAGATTCAGGTTCCATTGAACAGGACGCTGATGTTGTTATGTTTATTCATAGAGAAGATAAATATAAAGAAGATTCTGATAAACCAAACATTGCTGAAATATTGATTGAAAAGCACAGAAATGGTCCAACTGGTAAAATTGATTTGTATTTTGATGACAGACGCGCTACATTTTTGAGTGTTGTAAAGAAAGGGTTTGACGATGTATCCGATCAAAATCAAGATGCAGAAATAATTGGAGATTTTTGACCCTGTTAAATTGCTTCGCACCGACTTAGTCGGATTTAACGGGGTAAACCCTGTTAAATAATTTTAAACGAGGTAAAATTTATAAAAATGTTTATAATTGTTTAATACATGGATAAATATATTAATGGTTTAAAAATGTAAAATTAAAATTTGAGAATTTCTCAAATTTTATTTAACAGGGTGAATATGAACGTATTAGAAAAAGCTACAGAAATTTTTTCAAAGTTTCCTGGAATAGGTCCTCGACAATCTAAAAGATTTGTCTTTTTTTTGTTGTCCAAAGGAGAAAGTTTTTTAGATGAATTAATTAAAGTTCTTGAGAGATTAAAAAAAGAAATAACAATGTGCAGTTCTTGTTATCGATTCTTCTCTACTGACAAAAGAGAAAATAAAATGTGTGAGATTTGTTTAAATAAAAATAGAGACTCTTCCCTGCTTATGATTGTTGAAAAAGATACTGACTTGGAAAATTTAGAAAAGAGTGGAATTTATAAAGGATTTTATTTTATTCTCGGTGGAAATATTTCTGTATTTGAAAAAAATCCTGAACAAAAAATAAGAAGCAAAGAATTATTAAAAAAAGTTGAAGATTCTGTTAAAGGAGGGCTTAAAGAAATCATAATAGCTACAAGTTTGAATACTGAAGGAGAAAATACTATGGAGTTTGTAAATAAAATTTTAGCGCCAATCGTAAAAAAACATTCTCTTAAAGTTTCTGTTCTGGGACGAGGACTTTCTACTGGTACGGAACTTGAATATATAGACACTGAAACAATTAAAAACGCTTTGAAAAATAGAACGTAAAAATCTCGCATAATTGCGAGATTTTTACTTAATTGATTCTATTTTTACTTTGAAAAATGGTTGTCTATGTCCTTTCTTTTTGAAATATCTGCTTTTTGCCTTGTACCTTATAACCGTTATCTTTTCTCCCCTTCCTTCTGCCATCAAAATTCCTTCAACTTTTGCTCCTTTTATGCTTGGAGTACCAATCGTTGTATCTTTTCCATTGTCTACCATTAAAACCGTATCAAAAGTTATTTTGTCTCCAACTTCTGGTTCCTTTTCACTCTTTATTTTTTCAATATTAATAATGTCTCCTTTAGAGACTTTGTATTGTTTTCCGCCTGTTTTTATAACTGCGAATTCTTTCATATTAGCCATATCTTACACGATTCTTAAAAATAAAACAAGAAAGACGCAAAATATAAAATTCTGCGCCTTTTTGGAAAATTTACATTTTCCAATAAAAAAACTCAGACCAAGACAATTCTTGGTGTGCGTTTTTTGAAGTGTACAAGGCCCATACGGCAAACATAAGACCAAATACAACCACGGATATTTCAAAATTGCTTAACATTTTGACTCCATATAATATTGAATGAATATCTGGTTAAAATGATATCATAACTAAATAATTTGTCAACCCAGCACTTATTTTTTATAAAAAATAAGTGCTGGGTTAAAAGTACATAAAAACAATAATGATTGACAAAATACTATATTCCATTATAATCATTCATGGATTCACAAAAAACTGATCTTTTAATTTAAAAAGGAGCACAATACACATGCTTATTACATCAAAAAATTTACAGAGAGAGGTATCCGTTACTATAATCAGAAAAAATACCGAAAAAACGGAACTTATGTTGAAAACTTTTCAACGTACCATCTCCTCGTCCAAAGTAACTGGCGTTGGTAAATTGGGAGCAAAAATTAAGTTTGACGAAAAGGATATGGATACATCAAGAAAAATTGTAGACGTAATGAAGGACGTCAATATAGATGAGGAAGACAAAATTGTCCTCGTCACAAGAAAAAACGGTCTTGTTGAATCGTCTGTTGCATGTGACAGACCTCAATTAGAAAAATTTTTGTTAGCAGTGTAATCACAAACCCCGCGGAGCGGGGTTTTTATTTTATATTATAAATACTTTATAAAATATTTAAAAAATGTATAATTTTTGAATTGGCCTCATCGTCTAATGGTTAGGACATCGCCTTCTCAAGGCGGCAATCGGGGTCCGATTCCCCGTGAGGTCACACAATTAAAAATAACATCTTTTTGATGTTTATTTTTATATTGTCAGTGAATCTCCTGTGGAGATAATCGGACCGGTTTTTGAG
>JBAZZJ010000002.1:0-118770 GCA_041658885.1 Minisyncoccota bacterium
CACTAAATTTCGTTTCAAATAAATTTAGGACGTTGTTTTTTGGTGTATTATCTAAAAAATTACAAAGGGTTTTTTGTACGAAAAATAATGTTATAACAAAACGAAAATTAGTGTCGGGGTTTACAATCATTGAATTAATAGTAACAACAGCTATTTTTGCATTAATAACGACATTAATGTTAGTTAAAGATTCTCAATTTAATAATTCTGTAAAATTAGGTAATTTAGCTTACGAAATTGCGATTGCTGTTAGGCAGGCACAAGTATTTGGTACAGGAGTTAAAGAATTTGGTTCAGGAAATTTTAATGTTGGTTACGGAATACACTTTGACATTGCTAATGGAAAAAATTTTGTTTTTTTTGCTGATGAAAATGGGAACGGATCTTACGATGGATCTACAGAAATGATTGAATTAATAAATATGAGAGGAAATAATTTTGTAAGCAAGTTTTGTGTTTTTAGATCAAACGGGGACGAAACTTGTAGTGAGTCTGATTCAAAACTAGATGTGATTTTTAAAAGACCAAATCATAATGCGATAATATCGACAAACCTTGGTTTAGGTTTATATGAATCTGCAAGAATATTTTTATCGTCCACAACGGGAGATGAAAAGTCTGTTTTGATTAAATATGTTGGGCAGATATCGGTAGAATGACTTCAAAAGCTCTGAATGAGCTTTTGAAGAAGAGTGCTCGATTTTTCATCCGCCCCAGTGAAATGTCTTTCAGATTCCACTGGGCAAGTAATTAAAATGAGATGAAATCACAAAATCATAAAATTAATAATAAAGGCTTCATCCACACACCAATTTTCTTTTCAAACAAGTTTGAAACGTGGTTTAGTTTCATGTCTTCTAAAAATATAAGCAAATCTGTTTTTCCGAGTAGTTTGTTTAAAACAAAAAAAAAATTGGTGTTGGGGTTTACCCACACACTAAATTTCGTTTCAAATAAATTTAGGATGTTGTTTTTTGGTGTATTATCTAAAAAATTACAAAGGGTTTTTTGTACGAAAAATAATGTTATAACAAAACGAAAATTAGTGTGTGGGTTTACGCTTGTAGAAATGATTGTTTCTGTGGCAATATTTTCTGTTGTTATGCTTATTGGAGTTGGATCTTTATTAAGTATGATGGCTGCAAATAAAAAATCACAATCAATACAGCTTGTTATGAATAATCTAAATTTTGCGATAGAAGATATCACAAGAACAATTAGAATTGGTACAGCATATCATTGTGGGTCCGGAGATATTATGGGACCGAAAGATTGTATTGAGGGGAATTCTTTTTTGGCGTTTGAACCAGCGGGCGGAGATATTGATACAACAGACGATCAGGTGATTTATAGACTTAATAATAATCAAATAGAAAAATCCACAAAAGGCGGAGCAACAAATAGTTTTATTGCAATTACTGCGCCAGAGGTAAAGATAGAAAAACTGATGTTTTATGTTCAAGGGTCAGAGGGTGGAAGCGACAAAAGACAACCGCGGGTTTTAATAATTTTATCTGGTTATTCTGGCGAAGACGAAAAGACAAAATCAAATTTCAATATCCAAACAACAATAAGCCAGAGGATTTTGGATTTTTAATAACCGCAAATTTACCCCGCCACGACGGGGTGAGCGCAGATAAAAACACGCAGATTCACCCCGTTAGAAGTTCATTAAGATTAAACATTTTTGTCGGAATACAAAAATGAATTCGTCTAACGACTTTATTTATTTTTAAATCGCGCATAATATTAAACTTCTAACGGGGCAAGCGCAAATAACCCCGTTAGAAGTTCATTAAGATTAAATATTTTTATCAGAATATAAAAATGAATTCGCCTAACGGCTTAATTTATTTTTAAATCGCGCATAATGTTAAACTTCTAACGGGGCAAGCAAAAAATGAAATCATTTAATTACAAAATTAATAAAAAATCTGGTTTTACCCCCACACTAATTTTCTTTTCAAACAAGTTTGAAAAGTGGTTTAGTTCTGTGTTTTCTAAAAATACAAGCGAATCTGTTTTTCCGAGTAATTTGTTCAAAACAAAAAGAAAATTGGTGTCGGGGTTTACCCACACACTAATTTTCTTTTCAAACAAGTTTGAAAAGTGGTTTAGTTCTGTGTTTTCTAAAAACACAAGCGAATCTGTTTTTCCGAGTAATTTGTTTAAAACAAAACGAAAATTAGTGAGTGGGTTTACGCTTGTAGAAACTTTAATTGCAATAACCGTTTTAATATCTGCAATTGTTGGTCCGATGGTTATTGTTCAAAAAAGTTTGTCTTCGGCTAACTTTTCAAAAGACCAGATTACAGCATTTTATCTTGCCCAAGAGGCTATAGAGTATATAAGAAATAAAAGAGATGAGAACACATTATCTGGTTTGAGTTGGACAAACGGTTTATCTGATTGCATAGGAAAGAAATGTGCCGTTGATGCAGTAAATGAAACCTTATCGCAGTGTAGTGATAACTGTCCAAACTTGTTATTTGATACGACAAATAGTTTTTATGGTTATAATCCAGATTGGAAAAACTCTAAATTTAACAGATCAATAGAGATTAAAAACGTAAATAGTGATGAATTATCTGTGAATGTTATTATCTCTTGGAAGAGCGGAGTTTTTATGAAAAACTTTTCTGTCAGAGAGAACATATTTAATTGGCAGTAAAAATCATGAAATCACCAAATCACAAAATCATAAAATCAAAACACTCTCACGGTTTCACATTATTAATGGCGATGGTTATTTCATCTCTTTTATTGTCTTTGGGAATCACAGTTTTTAATGTGACACTGAAAGAACTAGTCTTATCTTCCTATGGTAGAAATTCTCAATTTGCTTTTTATGCTGCTGATACGGGTGTTGAGTGCGCACTCTTTTGGGGTATAAAAAAGAACGCATTTTCAACCTCATCACCAACAAACATAGAGTGTGATGGCAAAACTATTGAAAATGTAGGGGGGCAATCCGTATCAATTTTTAATATAAATTTTTCTCCAGACCCATTTTGTGCAACTGTTACCGTTGATAAATCTGGTAACAGAACAATAATAGAATCTCGTGGTTATAATACTTGTGATGTTTCAAATGCCAGAAGGGTAGAAAGAGGAATAAGGGTAACATACTAATTTATCTCAAAACTCAAATCTAAAATCTCAAATTTACAACTTAAAACTTGTAAGCTGAAATGTTTCTAATCAAAGAATTAAATGATAGACAAAAAAGAAAAAGAAATAAAAAAACAAATAGAGAAATTGAGAGAAACACTCAATAAACACATAAATTTGTATCATAAAAAAGATACGCCCGAAATTTCTGATGAAGCTTATGATTCACTCATGCATGAACTTGTTGAACTTGAAGAAAAATATCCTCAATTCAAATCTTTATCAAGTCCAAGTCAAAGGGTTGGTTCAAAGCCTCTGGATGAATTTAAAAAGATAAAGCATTTTGTTAAACAGTGGTCATTTGACAATATATTTAATTTTGAAGAATTAAAAAAATGGGACGAGAAGATAAAAAGATTTGTTCAAAAAGAAATTCACCCTGTTAAATCCAGCGAAGCTGGTCCGCCCGTGGCGGAATTTAACAGGGCACAGTATCTTTGTGAATTAAAAATAGACGGGCTTAAAATCGTTTTGACGTATGAAAATGGAATTCTTAAAACCGGTGCAACTCGCGGGGATGGAATTGTTGGGGAGGAGGTGACCCAAAATATAAAAACAATTAAAAATATACCTTTAAAACTGAAATCGCAAGTAGATATTATTGTCGTTGGAGAGTGTTGGTTATCAGAAAAAGAACTTGAAAGAATAAATAAAGAAAGAAAAAAAGAAGGTGAACCCTTATTTGCAAATTCAAGAAATGCAGCCGCGGGTTCAATTAGACAATTAAATTCTAAAATAACTGCAAAAAGAAATTTGAATTTTTTTACTTATGATATAGACGAAATAAAATCACAAAATCATAAAATCACTAAACCACAAAATCAAGAAGAAGAGCTCGGACTTTTAAAAGAACTTGGATTTAATGTAAATTCAAATTTTAAACTTTGTAAAAATATAAATGAAGTAGAAAATTTTTATAAAAAATGGTCAAAAGAAAAACATAATGAAGACTACGGAATTGATGGAATAGTTTTAAAAATAAATAATAATGAGACACAAAAAGCATTAGGTTATACGGCAAAATCTCCAAGATTTGGAGTAGCATACAAATTTCCGGCAACACAAACAACGACATTTGTTAAAGACATAATTTTTCAGATAGGACGAACCGGCGTAATAACTCCAGTTGCAGTTCTTGAACCAGTCAGAGTCGCTGGATCTTTGGTATCAAGGGCGACTCTTCATAATGAGGATGAAATTAAAAGACTTGATGTGAGAATAGGGGACATGGTTATTTTACAAAAAGCCGGAGATGTAATTCCTGATATAGTTTCTGTAATTTTGGATTTAAGAAAAAAAGACTCAAAACCATTTGTATTCCCAAAAAGAATTTCAGGATGTGGTGAAGATGGGAGAATTGAAAAGACAAAAGGTCAAGTAGCTTATAAGTGTGTTGATAAAAAATCTTTTTCACTGCTTTCAAAAAAGATTCATTACTTTGTTTCAAAAAAATGCTTCAACATTGATGGAATGGGTCCTCAAATTGTGGACCTACTGATGGAAAATGGTTTGATTAATTCTTTTGATGATATTTTTAAATTAAGAAAGGAAGATTTATTAAGTTTACCAAGATTTGCTGAAAAATCTGCTGATAATCTTATTAATTCCGTAGAAAAAAGTAAAAAAATAACCTTAGCGAGATTTTTAACATCACTATCAATAGATTTTATAGGAGAAGAAACAGCAAATACTATTTCTGAAGAATTTAAAAATTTAGATAAAGTAATAAAAGCAAAAGTAGAGGATTATCAAAATATCTACGGCGTTGGCAAAAAATCGGCGCAGTCAATTTATGAATGGTTTAAAGACAAAAACAATTTTGAGTTAATCCGAAATTTACTTAAATATGTTGAAATTGAAAATTTAAAAAATAAAAAAGAAGGAAAATTTAAAGGAAAATCTTTTGTTTTAACAGGCTCTCTTTCTAGTATGTCTAGAGACGAGGCAAAAGAAAAGATAAGAGAATTTGGCGGAGATATATCAAATTCAGTATCAAAAAATACTGGTTATGTTGTTGCTGGTGTGGATCCTGGTTCCAAGTACGAAAAAGCAAAAGAATTAAATGTTAGAATTTTAAATGAAGAAGAATTTTTAAAGCTACTCAACAATTAAATAAAAAATGGTCTGTCAAAAAAGACAGACCCAATTTTATTACTCAGACATAACTCCATATTCATATGTTTTGATTACTTTTCGTGAACCTACATTTATAACAAGTAACCACAAATTTATTAATACCCATAAAATTGTCATTTTTTCTAGAAAATTAGTATTTTCTGATAAAAATGCTTTCAAAATGACACTAGTAGCTAAACAAATAATCAACATAGTTGATGATATTATAAGCAGATTAATAGACGAGATATTAATCATTATCCAATCTGACCCACTTTTACCATTTAGCTTTATGTACCAATTGGTTACGTTGTAAAAACCAATTCCGAATGACGATACAAACATTAGAGAAAAAAGTAATTCTCCAATGATCGGAAAAGATATTCTTGAGTTTGTGAAAATCGTATTTGAGTAAAAACAAATCCAAAATGCCAAACCAAAGAAAAGTCCAACAATTAGTACATTTCTGAGAAGCTTTCTTTTTTCCATTGCAAACTCCGATTTATTTTGAAATAACTAATTTATTCTATTACAACATATACCCCATAACCGCTCGAGTCAAGTATTAAAAATACACGTTTAAAATGTTATTATTTACCCTGTTAAATAATTTTAAATCAAAGGTGATATGTATTATGTTTATGTGTTAAAATCGAGTAAAGATAAAAAATTCTATACAGGGTATACAAAAGATTTAAAATTAAGACTTGAGAAACATAAGAAAGGACTCGTAGAATCAACAAAGAATAGAATACCTATAAAATTAATACATTACGAAGCATGTCTAAGTCGAGATGATGCTACACATAGAGAAAAATATTTAAAAACACACTTGGGAAAAATGTTTATTAAAAATCGTCTCAAGTCTTATTTAACAGGGTTAACATGATTACAAACGAAGAATTAAAAAATCTTTCAAAACTCGCCAGAATTGATATAAAAGACGAGGAATTATTAGGCTTAAGCAAAGACATAAATTCAATTCTTGATTATGTTGGGCAAATTCAAAATGTCTCTATTGATAAAGATGTTAAAAATGTTAATTCACTAAAAAACATTATGAGGGAGGATAAAAATCCACATGTTGGGGGTGAATTTAGTAAGGACTTATTAAAAGAGGCCCCAGACAAAAAAGACAGCTATGTTAAGGTAAAGAAAATTTTATGAAGATTGACATAGAAAATTTAGATATAAAATCTGCACACAAACATCTTATTGACGGAGATTTTTCTTCGCAGGAACTTACTAAAGAATGTTTAAATGTTATAAAAGAAAAAAACAAAGAGATAAATGCCTATATTGAAGTTTTTGAAAAAACGGCACTAGAACAAGCAAAAGAAGCAGATAGAAAAATAAAAGAAAAAAACTACACGGAACTCACAGGAATTCCGTTGGCGATTAAAGATAATATTTTAATAAAAGGACAAAAGGTTTCTGCTGGTTCAAAAATTTTAGAAAATTATGTTGCAACTTATGATTCAACTGCAATAAAAAAACTCAAGGACGCGGGTGCAATATTTTTGGGTAGAACGAATATGGATGAATTTGCAATGGGTGTATCAACCGAGACTTCAGTGTACGGAATTACAAAAAACCCATTAGACACGGAAAGAGTTCCTGGGGGTTCTTCCGGTGGTTCTGCATCGGCAGTTGCTATGAATAGCTGTTTGGGAGCCCTAGGGTCTGATACGGGGGGTTCTATACGTCAACCGTCATCTTTCTGTGGTACTGTCGGTCTAAAACCCACCTACGGTTCTGTTTCTAGAAGTGGTCTGATTGCCCTTGGCTCATCTCTTGATGTCATTGGTCCAATTGGTAAAAGTGTGAGTGATGTTGAAATTATCTTTAATGTAATAAAAGGAAAAGATGAATTAGATTCAACAACGACAGAAAATAAGGAAATTCACCCCGTTAAATCCCGCGAAGCGGGAATTTCACCAAAGGTGAAATTATTTAACAGGGCAAGAGTTATTGGAGTGCCAAATTTTGTAAATGAAATAGACGGACTAGATAATTTTACAAAAAATAATTTTAATGAATCTGTTAAAAAATTAGAAGAATTAGGATATAAAATTAAAGGAATAAACTTACCAAATATAAAGTATGCAGTTCCGGCGTATTACATAATTCTTCCGGCTGAAGCGTCTGCAAATCTTGCTAGATTTGATGGGGTTAGGTATGGATTACACAAAGATGGAGAAAACGGAATTGATGATTATTTTAAAACTCGTGGAGCGGGGTTCGGGAGAGAAGTTCGTAGAAGAATTATTTTAGGGACGTATGTTTTATCTGCTGGATATTACGACGCTTATTACAACAAGGCCCAAGCCGTTAGGGAGTTTATAAAAAAAGATTTTGAGGAAGCATTTAAAGAAGTTGGGGCAATAATTACCCCGACGACAACAGGACCAGCTTTTAAAATAGGAGAAAAAATAAATGATCCTATAAAAATGTACTTGGAAGATATTTTTACAGGACCAGCAAACCACACAGGATTACCAGCGATTTCAATTCCTTCAAATAGGAAGTCAGATGGAAGTTTTGATGGAGGGCTCCCGCTCGGATTACAAATAATTGCTCCGCAGATGTGTGAAGATGTTTTATTTGAAATAAGTAAGAAGTTCCTTAACGAAACAGAAAATTAAAACTATAATATAAGTATAAGTTTTTGTTTCATTGTTTCATTGTTTCATTGCTTTATTGTTTTTTTGATTATCATGCAATCCATTGATTTTTTAAATATAGAATATATTTTCAGGGTTATTTATTTTTTATTATTTGATCCGGAACAATACAAAATTGTATACCAGTACATTTTAGGTATTTGGGATGTGTATAGAGTAATTGCTTCTATCTTAACTTTATTTCTTTTTGGCGGAATTATTTATTGTATTGTTAGAATAGACCAGATAAGAAAAGAAGAAAAAACAAAACTTGATGAACTCACTGAAAAAGCACTCCTTGATGTTGAAGGTAATCCAACAAATCAAAGATGGGCGCAGATAATGAAACACATAGAATCTTTTAATGAAAACGATTGGAAACTCGCGATTTTGGAAGCAGATATAATTTTAGGGGAAATGCTCACAAAAATGGGGCACACGCAAGAGAATATAGGAGAGAAATTAAAATCAGTTGAAAAAAGTGATTTCAATACAATAGACAAGGCGTGGGAAGCACACAAATTTAGAAACGACATAGCTCATGGCGGTTCAAGTTTTGTTATAACTCACAGAGAGGCTAAAAGAGTAATAGATTTATTTAAAGATGTGTTTAAGGAATTTGAATACCTTTAGACGCAGATTTTCGCAGATTACACGCAGATGGGCGCAGATAACAAAATGCGGACTTGACGTAAATAGAAAAAACAATAAAACCTACACTTAATTTTGCTATCGCAGAATTAAGTGTAGAGTTGAAAAAATAAAAAACAAGAAAGCAAAAATCACATATACGCCATGGCGTATATGTGATTTTGTTTTAAATAATTAAAACAAAATAGGCCCACTCTATTCTATTATCGCAAAGATATAGTGGCACTAAGAAATAAAAATAAAAACCTCGTTATATTTCTGCGATAGCAGAAATACAACGAGGTTCTGTAAAATCTGAAATTAATTAAAAATAAAAACCCCGACTAATGTCGGGGTTTTGACAACAATTTAATGTAACGAATTTTCAAAAATTTTTATTGAAGACTCGATTGCCTCAATACGAGAAGGGATGTCACCAAGATCTTTTTTTAAAGATATCAATTCTTTTTTCCATCTATTGTAAATTCTTATTTTTTCTATGAAAGAATTTAACATCCCCGGGTTTTTTGAGTCCAGAGTTTTCGAAAACAATATAGATATTTTCTCAGAGATTTTGTCTGTTATTAGTATTCCTCGAGAATTTAATTCCCCTCGAAATTTTCTTGCTTCCCAAATTGCAACTTTGTAATTTTTTTTGTTTGAGTAGTGTACTCCAACCAAGAAAATTATCATAAGGAAAATTCCAAAAGAAAATAAAATATACCAATAAGGACTGGGAAAATATTCCATTATTATTAATGAGAACACCATTAATATAAAACCGAGTAATACAGTAATGAAAATAAAACCACCCATGTTTTTGTAAGCAACCAAACCCAAAAAACATAAGATATTTTTGAAGATTTTCATTTTTTCCTCCAAGGAAAGTTTTTATTGTTTATGTTATTGAACTAATTTTCTTATGTATTATATATCTATTAAATAATTTTGTCAAGCTTTGAATTTCGTCTTTGTTTTAAGCTTGATTTTTTGTTTAGTGTAGTTAAAAATGATTGAATAGTTAAATAGTTGAAACATAAACCTCGTTGTATTTCTGCGATAGCAGAAATACAACGAGGTGCGGTAAAACTTAAAACTATATAAAAATAAAAACCCCGACGAATGTCAGGGTTTTATGAAGGACGGAAAGATTATTAAAGACCTATCGCAAGATCAATTATTTCGCCCTGAATTCTTTTTATCTCTGATGGGATAATCTTGAGCATTTCTTCCTTTTCTTTTTTTTCATTTTTTAATCTTTTCAATTTTTGAATACGTTGAATCAAATCGTTCAGCTTTTCTGGCTTCCTTGTTCTTTCTGTTTCTTCAATTAGGACAGAGATTTTTGGAAAAACAGTGGAATTTAGTTCCTTATCTTCTCTGTAGATTAGTTTTTGATATTCAATCGCTTTAAAAATTGCAATTTTGTAATTATTTTTCTCATTTCTTCTTGCGGTTAAGAACAAGAAAATGCAAAAAAATATTATGAACGTGAATATAATAATCAAATAATATTTCTTTATACCGAATATTTCTGTAGACGTTCCAATTAGAAACAATGAGTCAAAAAATGCTAGAAAAAAAAGACAGAGGGCTATTATGGTAAAAGATAATGGACACTCATACATCCAAAAGCCAAGATTTACGCGAAGAATTTTTAACCAATTCATTTTTTCCTCCTAAGGAAAGTTTTTATTGTTTATGTTATTGAACTAATTTTCTTATGTATTATATATCTATTAAATAATTTTGTCAAATCTTAAATTACAAAATAAAAACCCCGATATTATCGGGGTTTAAAAACCGTTAGGCTATTTTTTTAGTTTTCAACTCTTTGGTATTTTATTACTCTATCCTCTGGAATTCTATGGCTTTCCAAATCTTTTTGGGATGGAGTTACATTTTCCCAATCATCTTTTTTAGAGTTCCAACGAACCCAAATCTGTGGGTCGTTTCCGGGTATATTGACATTATTTGGGCAACTGTGTTTGCGAAGAAAGAGACCATCTCTTTTTTCGTTTTTTAAAACTTCTTCCCAAAGATTTTGTACTGCTGATTCTGGGGTGTACCCATTTCCACAAAAAGAGGAAGAACCGCCAGATTTACCAGAACATGTAACATTGTCCATTGACGCATACCAACGAGAATCACTGAAAACAGAAAAGCCATCCCTCATATTAATACTTGCTGTACTTAGTCTGTTCAGTCTTTCCATTATTTCTTCATAGTGCATTTTTTCCTCCTAAGGAAATTAAATTATTATTGAACTACTTTTCACTATATATTATATACCTACTTAATAATTTTGTCAACCCTTTTTATCCTTATTTTCCTTGCCCCGTTAGAAGTTTAATACTAGAATCTTTTTGATTGAAACAAGAAGCCGTTAGGCGAATTCTCTCTCGAATACTGTTAAAGTACTTATTCTTGGTGAACTTTTAATGGGGTTGCTTTTTTGGAATGATTGTATATAATTATGAGCCTGTATAGAAATGAATGACGAAATCTGCATGACCGAACTTTGAAAAAATAATATAGAAACCTATCTATTTTTTTGGAAAATATTTTTTAGTGCAAAAGGAGAGGAAACCCCAGTGAAATATTTTGCCTTTGGCAAAATAAAAATTCTTTCAGAATTTTTATTTCATAGGGCAAGTTACCAATTCTTTTGTTTCGTTCAACTTTTTAAGTTAGAGTTTGATTCTAGCTCAGGATGAACGCTGGCGATGTGGATTAGGCATGCAAGTCGAGTGGGTTTAGACCCACGGCAAACGAGGTAGTAACACGTAGGAACAACCCCCAGAGTCAGGGATAATCCGTCGAAAGGCGGAATAATACCTGATAGTTCCAGCACTTAATTTTGTTTATAATGGAGTAATGTTTTATGTCTATATTATAAAAAGCAAAAAGACACAAGAACTTTATATTGGTTTTACTAATGACCTAGACAAGAGACTATTGTCTCACAACAATTTCAAGAACATTGCTACCAAGCATGGTGTTCCATGGGAATTTGTATATGTCGAAGGTTATAAAAATGAAAGTGATGCAAGATCACGAGAAGTAAAACTAAAACACCATGGTAATAGTAAGAGATTTGTAAAAGAAAGAATGAGAAATAGTCTCTTGTAAACAAAATTAAGTGCTGGATAAAGATTTATCGCTTTGGGATTGGCCTGCGGGATATCAGCTAGTTGGTAAGGTAATGGCTTACCAAGGCTATGACGTCTAGGAGAGGTGAGAGCCTGACCTCCACCGGTGGAACTGCGACACGGTCCATACACCTACGGGTGGCAGCAGTCGAGAATCTTCCGCAATGGGCGAAAGCCTGACGGAGCGACATCGCGTGATTGATGAAGTCCTTCGGGACGTAAAGATCTTTTATGAGGGAGGAAATTATTGACGTTACCTCATGAATAAGGGGCTCCTAACTCTGTGCCAGCAGGAGCGGTAATACAGAGGCCCCAAGCGTTATCCGGAATCACTGGGCGTAAAGGGTGTGTAGGTGGTTGTATTAGTCTTTTGTCAAAATATTCGGCTTAACCGAAGAAGTGCAAAAGAAACGGTACGACTAGAGGATGTGAGAGGTTTGTGGAACTCATAGTGTAGGGGTGAAATCCGTTGATATTATGGGGAACACCAAAAGCGAAGGCAACAAACTGGCACATTTCCTGACACTGAAACACGAAAGCGTGGGTATCGAAAGGGATTAGATACCCCTGTAGTCCACGCTGTAAACGTTGTTCTCTGGCTTTTCGGAGTATCGACCCTCTGGGAGGCGAAGCTAACGCGTTAAGAGAACCGCCTGGGTAGTACGATCGCAAGGTTAAAACTCAAAGAAATAGACGGGGGCTCGCACAAGTGGTGGATTATGTGGTTTAATTCGATACTAACCGAAGAACCTCACCAAGGCTTGAAACCTATTTTACGTTTTTCTAGAAACAGAAAAGCTAAACGAATAGGCAGGTGATGCATGGCCGTCGTCAGTTCGTGGCTTGAGCTGTTCCCTTAAGTGGGGTAACGAACGCAACCCTTATTGTCTGTTATAAATTTCAGACGAGACTGCCTCTCCCTAAGTGAATTTTTGAAGTTTGGCTTCCTCTTGAGAAGCCGAACTTCTTATTTAAAAATTCTTTTAGGGAGAGGAGGAAGGGGGGGATGACGCCAGGTCAGCATGTCCCTCTGATGCCTTGGGCTACACACGTAATACAATGGCTGATACAGTAGGTCGCGACGGAGCAATCCTGAGCCAATCCCTAAAATCAGCCTCAGTTCAGATTGGGGTCTGAAACTCGACCCCATGAAGTTGGAATCACTAGTAATCACAGGTCAGCAAACTGTGGTGAATACGTTCTCGAGCCTTGTACTCAAAATGAAATGCGCTTGGCAGTTTGTCAAGTCTAGGATGTTAAAATCATCCCATCTATTTTGTAGATGTAGTGAACGGATAGGTCCCCTGCCGTGAGGCGAGGACTGAAGGATCCTAGTAGCAAAAGACAGCCAATCTAAAAAAGGCGATATGACCTATACGGTGAGTTATAGGGAAATATCATTTAAAAAAGCCTGATTAGGATGTCCGGAATAGAATGACAAATGACCCAAGGAGATCTCATGTGCTAGTGGAAAGTTATACACATGAGAAGTCAGCTGCGTCGTAGTACTTCGACCAAAATCGGAGGAAGGACAAAACCAAGATTAATTTAAAGAAAAATTTTGTATTTTTACATTGTAATTTTACACTTTGATTTTTATTTATATTAATGTTGGGCTCGCGTAGTGCGGGAAAACCGCTCGCTACGTGGGGATGCGAAACGTTCCAGAAATCGCAATCCGCCCGTCAACTCAAGGGAGCCGGGGGTACCCGAAACTCGTCTTTGACGAACTAAGGTAAATTCGGTGACAGGGAGTAAGTCGTAACAAGGTACGGCTACCGGAAGGTGGTCGTGGATTATTTTAAAATAAATTTTCTTGTTCCACTCAAGGGAATAAGATTGAAAAGGTTGATCAAACTATGCCAAAAGCTAAGTTAGAGATAAAAATGTCATATCTTAAAAATACATTCGCTTTTTGTCGGATGCGCGAAACTGACAGTTGAACGAAACAAAAGAGAGGGTAATTAACAAATTTTCAGCCAAAGGCTGATCCGCCTTGGGCGGAAAAACAGAAAATTAAAAACCGCCATAATGGTGGTTTTTGTGTATTTAAAAAATAAGTGACCACTTTATTCTGCTATCGCAGAATAAAGTGGTCATTAAAAACAATCAAAAAACTCGCCACATAGCGAGTTTTTTGGTATATTTTTATTGTTATTTTGCGCGTGTAGCTCAGGTGGTTAGAGCGCAGTCCTGATATAACAAGTATACAAATGGTTCATTCGGTCAAAATAAAAATATGCGACCATAGCTCAGGTGGTTAGAGCGCAGTCCTGATAAGACTGAGGTCCCAGGTTCGAGTCCTGGTGGTCGCACAATAATGTCGCTTTATTTTTATTTTTCCCTCACTGCCATTTGTAAGACCGAGGTTCCAAGTTCGAGTCCTGGCACGCGCACAACAATCATAATACGCACACAATGAGAAAACTATTTAGAAAAATAAGACAAAAAAGATTTAATTACAAATCTCTCATTGATGTTTTAATTTATAAAGATAATCTTTTAAACAACTTAAATGAATTTAAAAAATTAAATTCTAATGTTGATATTGCTCCGGTTTTAAAAAGCAATGCCTATGGGCATGGGCTTATTGAAATCGCAAAAATTTTAGACCCCATTAGAAATAAAACGCAGACGCAAGTGTCTGCTATTTCTAACGGGGCAAGCCCACAAAATATTCCATTTTTGATCGTCGATTCTTACTATGAAGCAATGATTTTAAGAAATGAGGAAATCAAATCAAAAATTTTAATAATAGGTTATTCATTAGAAGAAAATATTTTAAATAGCAAATTAAAAAATGTTGCGTTTACTATTGGTTCTCTTGAACAGTTAGAAAATTTATCTAAAAATTTAAAAACGAAAACAAAGTTTCATATAAAATTTGATACAGGTATGCACAGAAATGGTTTTCTTATTTCTGAAATTGAAATGGCAATAGAGATTATAAAAAGTAATCAAAATATTTTTATTGAAGGAATATGTTCACATTTTGCAGATGCGGACGGGGATGATTCTGGTTATACAATTGATCAAATAGAAAAATGGAATGAGATTGTAAAAATTTGGAAGGAGAATTTTTCAGAAACAATTTATTATCATATATCAGCAACGGCTGGAAGTATGTTTTCTGGAAGTATTAACGCAAACGCAATGAGACTAGGTATCGGTTTATATGGGATAAACGTAAGTCTGGATGACAGATTAAATTTAAAACCTGTTTTAGAAATGAAATCAGTAATTAGTTCAATTAAAGAAATAAAAAAAGGCAACAAGGTGGGATATAACACGACTTTTACAGCGGAAAAAGATATGAAGATTGCAAATATTCCGGTTGGATATTATGAAGGCGTTGATAGACGACTCTCAAATAATGGTTTTTTAAAAATTAAAAATAAATTTTGTCCCATTATAGGAATTGTAAGTATGAATATAACTACGATTGATGTTACAGATACAGAACAAGTTAAAATTGGTGATGAGGTTGTTATTATAAGTTCTAATAGTAATGATGAAAACTCCGTTACAAAAATTGCTAAAAAATGTAACACAATTCCTTATGAAATTTTAGTGCATATACCAGAACGACTCAAACGGATAGTCGCGGACTAAACGCGGACTCGCACAGATAAAAATCACTAAATCACTAAATTATAAAAGCAAAACTATTTTCTAATTTAATTAAATAGTTGAATAGTTAAAAAACGAGAAAAATAGAAACTAAAAAACCCCAGCGTATAGCTCGGGTTTCTTTTGACTAAATTAATAGTCAAAATTACTTTCTTTGTCTTTGTTCCACCACAGAGAATCTGATGATTTTTCACGGTTTGCAACAATTTTTTGTGACAAATCGTTTCTTTCTACCTTCTCACCATCTTGGGTTAGTTCATAAATTTATAACCCATATTCATCAAATGAATAAAAAAGATTAGGTAAAATACTTTCAATTTCTTCTTCTGAAATATATTTTACCAAAATATCAGCGGAAAATTCTTGCTGGTACATTATTTTTATAAAGAACCACTTTTTCATTTTGCCCTCCCGAGCATTTAATTGAAAAATAATTGTTTTTGAATCTACATACATGATAGCATAATCTGATTTTTCTGTCAAGTATTTTAATAAAATACGGCTTAAAATAAGCATATCTCTAAACATAGTCCTATAATATTACCCAAACTTGGACACCGAGTGTCCAAAAAAAGACCACGGAGGCAACGCCTCCGTGGTTTTTTCTTTAAAAACTTGATTAAAATAAAATATAAGTATACTATTTTATTTTAGATGGTAGGTTATTTCAAATTTTTAATTTATTTTTTTTGAACCATAATTTCTAAGGAGGAAAAATGGCACGGAATGCTTTAAAGATAGAATTTGAATTCTATCTTAGAAATCAAACGAGACTTGTTAAAAAATATAGCGGAAGATATCTTCTCATAGTTAAAAGAAGAGTACGTGGAGATTTTGAAAATTATGGCTCCACTTATCTTTTCGGATTAAAAAAATATAAACTAGGTACTTTTTTAATTCAAAAATGTTCGCCTGGTGACAAAGATTACACTGCTAATATCTTTTTACACAAGGCTTCGGTTAGAAAATCTAAATCTAGAAAATAACTTTTGCCACAGACTCATTCTGTGGCAATCTTTTTGTTTATATTTCATAATTTATCAAAACCATTTCAAAATGTTATATTAAAAGGCAATGAAACAATTTTTTATTATAGCCACGCCAATAGGAAATCTTGAGGACATAACCCTTAGGGCAATTCGTACTCTAAAAGAGGTTGATTTGGTTTTGTGTGAAGATACACGAGTTACCAAAAAACTACTTGATAAGTATGAAATTAAAACTCCCACAATGAGTTATCACTCACAAAGTAAATTATCAAAAATTGATAAAATTTTAGATTTAATTGAAGAAAGAAAAACATTAGCACTTGTTTCTGATGCAGGCACGCCGTGCATCTCTGACCCAGGTTCACTTCTTGTTTCTAAAATTAAAGAAAAATTTTTAGAAGATATACAAATAATTCCGATACCCGGACCGAGTGCAGTTATTTCAGCTCTTTCTGGTGCAGGAGTTCCGGTGTCAGATTTTTTATTTTTAGGATTTTTACCGCATAAGAAGGGAAGAGAAACATTGTTTAAAGAAATTTCCGAATCAAAAAGAACAGTTGTTTTTTTTGAATCACCTCACAGGATTTTAAAGACATTAGAATCTCTAAAAAAATATTTAAAAGACAATAAGAAAATAACAATTGCTCGTGAACTTACAAAAATCTATGAACAAATTATTTCAGGAGATTCGGAAGAACTTCTAAGTTATTTTAATAAAAATAAAGATAAAATTAAGGGTGAATTTGTTGTAATTATTTCAAAAAATTAACTATCACATTACAATTGGTACAATACAATATTTAACCAATTGTAATCTTGTGGTAGTTAAACCCAGCACTATTTTTACAAAACAATTTCTTACTCAATGGTTTAAAAGAGTTTTGTGAATATTGAAAATAATTTTTAGTCTTTCAAACTAAAAATTGTGGGAGCTTATCTCGTAAAAATAGTGCTGGGTTTATTATCCGCTTGCCATATTTATATATTACTGTAAACAATGGTATATAAATTATGGGCGGATAATAAAGTTTAAAAAACATTGAAAATAGTGTATAATTTACCCCGTGGAATATGATGCTTTAGTATCATAAAACCTGAAGGTTTTTATTTCACAGGGTAAATATTAATATGAATCCCCACACTAATCTTGATTTCGTTTGAAACAGATTAGTCTATAAAATAAGGGTGAATGGTGGATTTTGAAGCAGGTAAAGAAACCACAGTAGTAGAGCAAAGCTCACTACGTGGCAAGCAAATGAGGTCAATATTATTAAAATTAAGATTAGTATAGGGATGAACAGAAAAAGAAAATTATTTATGACATTGGGAATTATAATTGCTTTAATTCCTCTTTTTAGCATCCCGGTTGGTTTTAAGTACTTTTTTATAATAATTTTATCACTTTGGATTGTTGGTTCCGCATTCCTTTCCGACAGAACGTTAAGTGATTTTGTTGCAAAGAAAATAGGGATAAGAATTCATAAAAAGAAATTAACTATAAAAAAAGCCGAAAGTTTACTTTTTAGAGAAGATAAAAATGAAGAAAAAAAGGAAGAAGTAGAACAACCATAAAAACTCAGATTACAAAAATTAAAAATGTTTAAACGAAAAAACAATACCTCAAAAAAAACACAACATTTATTGTTGTCGTTTTTTTTGTTGGTTTTTTTTGTGGTTCTTTTTTTTGTTGTTCCAATGGTGATTCCTACGAAATATAACTCCCCGAGTGCCAATAAAAAACAGATACAAACTAAAGAGGAAAATGTTTTTAAGGCAACACACATTAAAACCCCAGAAATTGTAAAAGCTTTGTATATGACGAGCTGGGTTGCTGGAACCCCAAGTTTTAGAAAAAAAGTTATAGATATTATTGATAGAACTGAAATAAACTCAATTGTTATAGACATAAAAGACTACACCGGGAAAATATCTTTTGAAGTTGAAGATCCTTTTCTGAAAGAAGTTGGTTCGTCGGAAAATAGAATTCCTGATATAAAAGAATTTATAAAAACACTACATGACAAAAATATTTATGTAATAGGAAGAGTTTCTGTTTTTCAAGACCATGAATTAGTTTCAAAACGACCAGAACTTGCGGTTAAGAGAGCTTCAAATGGGGCTGTCTGGAAAGATCATAAAGGAATAAGCTGGTTAGACGCTGGTTCAAAAGAGGTTTGGGATTATGCTGTTGCAATCGGGAAAGAAAGTTATAGAATCGGATTTGATGAATTAAATTTTGATTATATAAGATTTCCTTCCGATGGAAATATGAACGACATTAGTTATCCGTTTAGTGAAGAAAAAATTTTGGCCGACAAAGAAAACGGAAAGACGGTTATTATGGAAAACTTTTTTAGATATTTATCAAACAAACTTAAAAAAGAAACAAATGCACCAATTTCGGCAGATTTGTTTGGGATGGTGACAACTAATTCTGATGATTTAAATATAGGACAAGTTTTAGAAAGAGCGTTACCATATTTTGATTTTATAGCACCAATGGTTTATCCGTCTCATTACCCAAAAACTTTCATAGGTCTTTCTAACCCAGCATCATATCCATACGAGGTAGTTAAATATTCAATGGATTTTGCGGTCAAACGTGCGATCGCACTTGATAATGTTGGGATCGCGACGACCACGCTTCCATTTAACAAGACTACAAGTAAAAGTGTAAAAAAACTTCGTCCATGGCTTCAAGACTTTGATTTAGGTGCTACATACACGGCAGAAATGGTAAGAAAACAAATTCAGGCGACATACGATTCTGGTTTAACTTCGTGGATGTTGTGGGACGCTGCAAATACTTACACGGAATCAGCCTTGCTCAAAGAATAAAATCACCAAATCACTAAATCACTAAATCATTAAATCACTAAATCACTAAATCACTAAATCACTAAAAACATAAAAACATAAAAACATAAAACCACTTTCTAATTCGTGCGAATTAGAAAGTGGTTTTTAAATTCTAATCATTTTCTACTCAACCATTCAATTGAATTAGAGAATAGATTGAAAATAAAAAATTGACAAAATTATTGAATAATATATAATATATACGAAAATTAGTTCAATAATAAATTAAAAATAGGAGGTTAAGGTGTTTACTCACGAACTTCAGTCTGGCATTTTAGTTATTGTTATCTTTTGTTTATTTTTCCAAATAACAGGCATATATTGGATATTCTCAAAGAAAAACAAGTTACAAAATGGGTTAGAAGATAATCTTATTTCTGATAATTTTGAAGAATTACCAATGATATCTATTGCTATCGGATTTATTTCAGGAATAATGTTGGTATCAGTTATTCTTTACTCATTTTACCCGGGTATATTGGCAATTAAAACAACCGACATCTCCACTTTTTTAATGTGTGTAATGCTTATAATGTATGGATGTGGAATTTTTTTTATGACTTGCACAAGTTGGGGAATTTTTAGGTTTTTTATAGAACAAATATTTCCGGAGGCAGATGTAGCAAGTTGGGATTCTATAACAATATAAGTATAGAAAGCCGTTCTGTGTCCCAGAACGGCTTTTTTTATTTCTCTAAACATTCTATAATTAACACAATGGCAAATGGAGATAAAATTACATATTTTGCTGAAACTGATTACAGAAACAAAAAGACAAGATTTGGCATAAAAGGAAAAGATAGATTAAGACACGTCTATGTAATAGGAAAAACTGGAACAGGCAAATCTACTCTTCTTGAAAATATGGCTATCCAAGACATACAGGATGGCAATGGTATTGCCTTTGTTGACCCTCACGGAAAGTCAGCAGAACTTCTGCTTGATTATGTTTCTGAAAACAGAATAAACGATGTTCTTTATTTTGCTCCATTTGATTTGGACAACCCAATCTCTTTTAATGTTATGGAAGATGTTGGCATGGACAAAAGACATCTTGTTGCAAACGGATTAATGAGCGCGTTTAAAAAAATATGGATTGATTCTTGGTCCGCAAGAATGGAATATATTTTGAATAATATATTACTTGCTCTTCTTGAATATCCAGAAGCAACACTTCTTGGTGTTAATAGAATGTTGGCAGACAAAGAATACAGAAAGATAGTAGTTGATAATGTGACAGATGTTTCGGTGAAGGCGTTTTGGCAAGATGAATTTGCAAAATATGGAGAAAGATATATGCAAGAGGCTGGAGCGGCAATACAAAATAAGGTTGGACAATTTATTTCAAATCCTTTGATAAGAAACATCATAGGACAGCCCCACTCTTCTTTTGATTTCAGAGATATAATGGATAATAAAAAGATAGTTATAATTAACTTATCAAAAGGGAGAGTCGGAGAGGCAAACGCAAGCTTGCTTGGAGGAATGCTCATAACAAAAATTTATCTTTCCTCTATGTCACGTGCGGATGTTTCTGAAGAGGGATTAAAAAAACTTCCAAACTTTTATTTATATGTTGATGAATTTCAATCTTTTGCCAATGAATCGTTTGCAGATATTTTATCAGAAGCAAGAAAATATAAATTAAATTTAACAATAGCCCATCAATATATAGAACAGATGGTTGATGAAGTTAAGGCGGCGGTTTTTGGAAATATTGGTACAATGATAGTTTTTAGAATAGGAGCAAATGATGCAAAAGAGTTAGAAAAAGAATTTGCTCCCCAATTTATCCCAGAAGATTTGGTAAATCTTGGTTTCGCTCAAGTATATTTGAAATTGTTAATAGACGGCATAGGTTCGCCACCTTTTTCAGCCAGAACGCTTCCGCCAATAGAGGCTCCAGAGGTTTCTTTTAAAGAAAGAATAATTGAGAGTTCCAGAAAGAAGTTTGGTAGACCTCGTGCGGAAGTTGAGAGTTATATTATTGATTGGCATACAAACACTTATAAAGTTAATAAGAGAGATGATAGCGCTTCCAGTTTTAAACAAGAAATTAAACCGAACAAAAATAATAATTTTTCAAAAAATAAAGAAAATTTTAATAGTGAAAAAAATAAAAATTTTGGAAACAATTTTAAACAAAATAATTATAAAAATAATCAGTATTCAAACCGACAAGAGAATCAACAGACAAGTCAACAGACAAGTCAACAGACAAGTCAACAGACAACAAACCAACAAACCTCACAACCTATATTGCAACGACCAAATCAACAAATAGATGAACAAAAAAATCGAAGAAATAGAACTTATCAAAATAATACTTTCCATAAACCATTTAAGACACAAAATAATGAGGAAGAATTTAGAAAGGCCATCTCACTTAATTATTTGAAACCAGTTGATGATACAAAAAAACCAATTGAAAGAAAGAAGAAAATGTCAGAGGAAAATGTTTTTGCTCTTAGAGAAGCATTAAGTGAGATTCTTAGTGAAACTAAAAAAAATGGAGAAACATCAACCTTGATTAGTTCTAATGGGAGTAAGAGTACTCAAAATACAAACACAGATACAAAAAAAACAGAAGAAGACACAAAAATAGCATCAAAGACCGAACCTTCTCCAGATAAAATTATTGATGATGAAGGAGAAAAACAAAAAGAAATACCGGAAGAGGTTTTAAGGAATATATTAGTTGTAGAAGATGAAAAATTAGATAGTAAGGAACACAAAGAAGATAAGAAATAACAAAATGAAGTATTATTTTTATCTTTTTATATTAATATTCGCGTTAGCATTACCGTGTTATGTTCACGCGGATATTTTTATTACAGAGATAATGTATGACAACTCTGGTTCGGATACTGGAAGGGAATGGATTGAAATTTTTAATTCTGGTGGTGAATTGGTTGATATTACTGATTGGAAATTTTTTGATGATTCTAACCATGTTTTGAATGAACCACCAAAAAACGCTAGCAGGGGCTCTCTTTTGTTAAGCTCTGGAGTATATATCATTTTGACCGGTGATGCGTCTCTCTTTATTTCGGAAAATTCATCATATTATGGTTCTGTTATAGATACCGTAATGAGTTTGAAAAATACTTCAGGGCAGGTTGGAATTTTAAATGCCGAAGGAACAGAAGTTGATAAGGTTTTATATGGTCAGGAAATTGGCGCGAATGGGGATGGAAACTCTCTACAAAAAACAAGCTCGGGATGGACGGCTTCTTCCCCAACCCTTGGTTCATCAGCATTTTCAATTTCGATAAATCAAAATAATAATTCTAACAACTCTTCAAATCAAAATATCTCAAGCAATCAAGCCACAAGTAGCAACAATACACGACCAGACTTAAGGCCTCAAATGTATGCTTTTGCTGGGGAAGATAAAACAGTTATTGTTGGGGCAGATACTTTTTTTGAAGGGAAGGCTTTTGGTTTAGAAAATAAAAAACTTGAGAATGCAGATTTTTTATGGAATTTTGGTGATGGTTCTATTAAAAAAGGAGAAAAGGTTTTGCATTCATATAATTATCCAGGAAAATATGTAATTTTTTTAGATGTTTCGTCTGGGGAATTTTCAACAACAGATAGAATAAATGTAAATGCACTTCCTGCAGATATTATTATTTCAAATATAGGAAGAACTGATAAAGATAATTTTGTTGAAATTTACAATAAAACCAATAGAGAACTGGATTTATCATGGTGGCGGTTGCAGGTTGATAATAATTTTTTTACATTACCAAAAAATACAATAATTTTACCGAACCAAAAAATCATTTTTTCTAAAAATACAACAAATTTAATTACAAAAGAAAACTCAATTGTAAATCTTCTTTATCCAAACGGTAGTTTAGCTGTTTCTTTTAATAAAAACGAAGATATTGGTTCAAAAATTTCATACCAGAATAGTAATGTGACACAAACAAACAAAAATTTATTAAATTTGAATGAAGAAGCAAACAAGAGTGTGAATATTGTAGCTGAAATGAAGAAAAATTCAAACGAGGCAAATAATTCTGCGTCAGTAGTAAATTCTGAAATTATTGAAAACACGGCTTCAAATAAGGATATTTTCAAGTGGGTGATAGCCTTATTTTCTGTGATATTATTATCAATTGTGAGTTATCTGTATGTCAGAAAAAATTCAACGAGGGGAGAACAAAAAGACCAAGAAGACATAGAAAAAATCTCAAACGAAATAGAAATTTTTGAGTCCCCACACTAATCTTAATTTCGTTTGAAACAGATTAGTTTGTAAAATAGGGTAAAAACGGTGAGTTTTGAGATAGATAAAGAAACCACAGTAGTAGAGCAAAGCTCACTACGTGGCAAGCAAACAAGGTCAATGTTATTAAAATTAAGATTAGTGTGGGGATGAATAAAAATGAATCAAAAAATAAAAATATTAATAACAACCGGGATTTACCCACCAAAAGTTGGTGGACCATCACAATATGCAAAAGAATTAGAGGAGGAATATAAAAGAAAAGAGCATACTGTAAAAGTAATAACGTATAAAATTGAACACAAACTACCAATTGTTATTAGACACATAGCTTTTTTCTTTAAAGCAGTCTTTAATTTATTTGGTAAAAATTTTATAATATCTCTCGATACATTTAGCACCGGTTTCCCAACAATTCTCGCGTGTATTTTGTTTAGAAAAAAAAATGTAATAAGAATAGGTGGTGACTTTTTGTGGGAATCTTATGTAGAACGAACTGGGCACATGATTCCATTGAATATTTTTTATTTCGGACATAAAAAGTTTTCTATAAAAGAAAAAATCATTTACTTTTTAACAAAATTTGTTTTAAATAATTCTGGTTCACTAGCATTTAACACAAAGTGGCAAAAGGATATTTTTGTTAGAGATTATAAACTTTCAGACAAGAAAAATATTTATGTAATAGAAAATTTTATTGGAGAAAAAGAAAAGTCCGAAAAATACAAAGAAAAGAACTTTCTTTGGTTTGTAAGAGATATTAAGTTGAAAAACGGCGATTTATTAAAAAAGGCCTTTTCAGAAGCAAAAGAAAAAAACGAGGAGATAATTTTAGAAACGGGAAATCTTTCTCACGAAAAATTGTTTGAAAAAATCAAGAGTTGTTATGTGGTAATATTACCCTCTTTAAGTGATATAGGGCCAAATTATATACTTGACGCTATAAGGTTTAATAAACCGTTTATACTGACAAAATATAGCGATTATTACGAGAAGTTCAAAAATATAGGCATTTTTGTTGATCCTTTAGACAAAGGAGACATAAAGAATAAAATACTTTATTTGGCAGACGAGAAAAATTATTTAAAACAACAAGAAAAAATAAAACAATACAATTCCTCTCATACATGGTCAGAAATAGCAGAGGAATTTTTAAATATTTATAAGAAATTATGATTTTACTTAGCATAGGAACAGAAAGAAGAATTTTTGATATAGAAAGTGAAGCTCACTCACGAATTTTTTCCTACAGCAAACTTTTCGATGAAATGTATGTAATTGTTTTTAATACTAAAAAAAATTTAAATATAAATTTTAATCAAAAAAAATTTGGAGAAAAATTATTTGTTTACCCAACCAATTCAATAAATAGATGGTTTTATGTTTTGGATGCAATAAAAATAGGGTTAAGAATAATAAAAGAAAAAAAACTAAATAAAAATAATTCTTATATAACAGCACAAGATCCATTTGAGACCGGTCTAGTCGGATGGTTTTTATCTTTTAGGTCAAAAATAAAATTGAATATTCAGATTCATACTGACATTTTCAGTTCATATTTTAAAAAGGGACACATTTTAAATTTATTAAGAATTCCAATATCTAACTTTGTAATACCAAAAGCTGATTCTATAAGAGTTGTATCAGAAAGTATTAAAAATTTAATTATAAAAAAATTTAATGTAGATAAAAATAAAATTACAATACTTCCAATTGTTGTTGATGAACAAAAAATTATAAACTCTGAAATAACCACTGATTTACACAAAAAATATTCTCAATTTGATTTTATATTTTTAATTATTTCACGGCTTGAAAAAGAAAAAAATATTCCAACAATTATAGAATCTTTTAAAGAAGCGTTAAAACAGAATCCAAAAACCGGCCTTATAATAATAGGGGATGGAAATTGTAAAAAACTATTGGAAGAGTTCGTTAAAAAACATAATTTACAAAAAAATATTATTTTTGAAGGCTGGAGCAATAATATTCACACTTATTTAAAAACTGCGGACGCATTTGTTTCATCTTCTTTTTATGAAGGGTATGGGATGGTATTTATTGAGGCGGTTTTATGCAATTGTCCAATTATTTCCTCAAATGTTGGAATTATAAAAGAAGGGTTCAAAGATGAAGAAAATGCCATGATTTGTAATGCAGACGACAAAGAATGTTTTTCTAAAAAAATGACAAAGATTGTTAATAATAATATTTTAAGAAATAAATTAATTAAAAATGCTACAAAAGTTTTGGAAAATAATAATATTATTCTCAACTCAGATAAATATTTGGTGAATTATAAAAAACTTTTTGAATTATGAAAAAATTAAAAAACAAAAATAAATTAAATATAGGTTTTATAGGACAAGGATATATAGGCAAGAATTATGCTAATGACTTTGAAAACAGAGGATTTAGTGTAGTTAGATATTCTGCCGAAGAAGCACACAAACACAATAAAGAAAAAATAAAAGAATGCGACATTGTTTTTATAGCAGTCCCAGCGCCAACTACCCCAAAAGGATTTGATGACAGTATAATAAAAGAGGCCTTAAAACTCATTGGTAAAAATAAAACAGCTATTATTAAGTCAACAATTCCAGTTGGTAAAACAGAGGAACTTCAGAAAAAAAATAGGAATATTTATATTTTTCACTCACCCGAATTTTTGACAGAAGCAACTGCGTCATATGATGCGGCACACCCAGATAGAAATATAATAGGATTGCCTGTTTGGAATAATATCTATAAAAAAAAAGCAGATAAAATCTTAAAAACACTTCCCAAATCACCATACAACCTGATTTGCAATTCAAAAGACGCAGAACTTATAAAGTATGGAGGAAATTGTATGTCTTATACAAAAGTAATATTTGTTAATATCTTTTATGATTTAGTTTCAAACTCTGGCGCTAATTGGGACATAGTTAAAGAAGCAATAACAGCTGATCCAAGAATAGGGAAACATCACATTGAACCAATTCACAAAAGCGGAAGAGGTGCCGGCGGTCATTGTTTTATAAAAGATTTTGCCATGTTTTCAAAAATGTATGATGAATTTGTTGGAAATAAATATGGTAAAAATGTTTTAAAAAGTTTAGAGGAAAAAAACAGACATCTTCTAACCAAAACAAAAAAAGACATAGATTTACTTAAAATGGTATATGGACACGACAAAAAAAGAAAAAGTAAAAAATGAAATTACGATAAAAACTTTTAATTTTTCATTTTTAAAAGGAATCGAAAGTTCAGCAATATTGTCACAAATTAAATTAATTGATGCAAAGAGATTAAGTCGTCATGTGGGTAATATATCTGAAGATGATTTTAGTAAATTAAAACAAAAACTCAAGGAATTATTACCTTGAGTGTTTTTTCCTCTGTCTTTCGACAGAGTCGGGCCGAAGCCATTTGTAAATTCAATGTTATACTACTCTTGGTGATATGTCAATGAAATTACTAATAATAACTCAAAAAGTAGATAAAAATGACCCAATATTAGGGTTTTTTCACGGTTGGGTGGAAGAATTTTCCAAAAACGTTGAAAAGCTTACTGTGATTTGTTTAGGGGCTGGTGAACATGATTTGCCACAAAATGTCCAAGTTTTTTCTTTAGGAAAGCCAACCCAAGGTTGGCCAGCCTCGGGCCGGGAAAGATTATTTTGTAAGCTAAAAGCCTTGGCAATTTTTTATAAATACATATTCAAATTACGAAAAGAATATGATGTAGTGTTTGTGCACATGAACAAAGAATATGTATTTCTCGGAGGATTGTTTTGGAAGTTGTGGAATAAAAAAATCGCATTATGGTACAACCACTCGTTCGGAGATTTTATGGTAAAAATTTCTGTTTTTTTATCTGATAATGTTTTTTATACATCTCCACAGGCGTTTACTTCAAAACATAAAAAATCTAAGCAAATGTCAGCAGGAATAGATACAAATCTTTTTAAAAAAATAGAAAATATAGAAAAAAAGAAAAACTCGTTATTATTTTTAGGAAGAATTTCTCCAATAAAAAATTTAGATTTGCTTATAGATTCTGTAATTTCAATTAATAAATTTGGAAATGACTTGAAATTAGATATATTTGGCGGACCAGCAAACCCGGGTGACTATTCTTATGCAGACGAATTAAAAAAGAGAACAAAGGAACAAAATAAATTCATAATATTTAATGGGCCAGTAGCAAATTATAAAACCCCGCAAATATTTAACGAACATGAAGTTTTTGTAAATTTAACTCCAAGTGGGAGCTTAGACAAAACAACGCTTGAAGCAATGTCATGCGAGACACTGGTTCTGACATCAAATAGATATTTTGAAGACGTGTTAGAAAATGATTTGAAAAAAATAATCTTATTTAAAGAAAAAAATCGTGATGACTTAATTATTAAAATAAAACAAATTTTTAAATTAAAAAACGATGAAAAGAAAAAAATATCAAAAGAATTAAGAAAAATTGTAATTCAAAAACATAGTTTGTTATTTTTGGTAAAAGATGTGATTGAAACTCTATCAAAATAGTTTTTATATGAATCCCCCCGCTAATCTTAATTTCGTTTAAAACAAATTGGTATATAAAACAGGGCAAGTGGTAAATTTTAAAATAAACAAAGAAACAAACAAGGTCAATATTATTAAAATTAAGGCTAGTGTAAAGATGAACAAAAAAAAAATAATTTATTTAACCAATACAAGACTACCAACGGAAAAAGCGCATGGTTTAGCCACGGTTAAAATATGTGAAGCGTTTGCCGATTTAGACTACGAAGTTACCATAATCTCACCTATTTTATGGAGAAAAAACCAAAAAGATGTTTTTTCTTATTATGATATAAAGAAAAATTTTAAAATCATTAAAATTTTTTCAATAGACTTAATTCCTTTTAAATTTTTTCAAAGAATTACATTTTTAATTCAAGTATTTTCTTTTTCAATATTTTCATTTTTTTATATTTTATTTAAGTATTGGAAATCATTGAATGATATTGTGTTTTTCTCGCACGACCACATTCCGCTATTTTTTATTTCGTTCATATCAAAAAATATTTTTTATGATATACACCATTTTCCAGATAGAAACTTTCTATATAAAAGAATTTTGAAAAAAGCGTTTGGTTTTGGGACACAAACAAAATGGAAGATGAATATGTTAAAAGAAAAATTTGGCATCAATTTTAATAAAATAATATATTGGCCAAACGGTACTGATATAAAAAAATTTATGTTGAGTATTTCTCAAGATGAAGCAAGAAAAAAACTCAAACTACCAGAAAAACAGAAAATCGTTCTTTACGTTGGATCTTTAATTAGTTGGAAGGGGGTGGATTCTCTGGTCGGTACAATAAATTTTTTATCAGAAGATATATTCATATACATAGTCGGTTCTTCCCCAGAAGATATAAAGAGATTTAAAAAAGAATTTCCGATAGCAAATCACGAAAGAGTAATATTTATTCCTTTTCAACACACAAATATAATTCCGATTTGGTATAAATCGGCAGACGTATTAATTCTTCCAAATACTGGTAAACAAAAAGTTTCTACTTTTTATACATCACCGATGAAACTTTTTGAATACATGACTTCTGGTGTGCCTATTATTGCGTCCAAAATTTTATCTATAGAAGAAATTGTGAATGAAAATTTAATTACATTTGCAGAAGCCGATAATCCAAAATCTTTCGCAAATATGATAGAATCAGTACTTAAAAACGAAAATGTATCTAGAAATAAGGCCTTATTAGCACAAAAGAAAGTTTTTGAGTATACGTGGTTAAAAAGAGCTGAAAAAATAACAGATTACATAAATAATTTTAAATTTTTTTAATGAATCCAATTAAAAATAAAACAATTTTTTTTAGTGTCGCATCAAAGTTTATAATGAGAAACTTCTTTTTTGTTAAAGATGGCATTTTTGATATTTTAAAAAATAACAAAAATTTAAAAATAGTTTTATTGATGAGCGAAGCTCTTTATAAAAAAAATGAAGATTTTTTTAAGAAAAATTCCTTACCAAATGTTGTTATAGAAAAAATAGAAACAACTTATCATATGGTGGGAGAAAATATATTACAAAAATTATTTATATTTTTTTATTCATATCTTATTTTTACACCAACTACACGACTTCTTGCATCAAAAGGAGCAAGAGCCGATATATCGGTTTCAAAGTATGCACATTATTTTTATCTTTTTAAGTGGCTAAACTATCAAATATTTGGTCATTTCTTCTTTATAAAAAAATCATTAGTTTCAAAACTTTACCCTTTAATTTTTAAGAAAAGACAATATAAATATCTATTTGATAAATATAAACCTGACTTATTATTTATTCCTAACATTGCACATAATCCAGATTTGAAACTTTTAGATGAAGCAAAAAGACAAGGAATAAAAACAATTGGAATGTGCGGGAGTTGGGATCATTTTAATAAATATTTTGTTCCAATAAGATCCGATGTACTTTTGGCTTGGAATGATCCACTAAAAGAAGAAGCAATAGAGTATGAAGGATATGATTCAAAACAAATAGAAATGGTAGGTTTTCCTCAGTTTGATTCGTATGTTAAAAATGATTTTCTAATTTCAAAGGAGGAGTTTTATAAAAAAATTGGATTTGAAAAAGATAAAAAAATAATATTTTTTGTTTCAGAAGGGGCATATTCTTTAGATGGTAAAGATATTATAGACATGATGATTAAATGGATAGAACAAAGGAAATTATCAAAGGATTCAAGAATAATATTAAGGCTGTACCCGGGTGTAAATTCTGAAGAAGAAACGTATAAAGAATTTTTTAACAATAAATTTGTTTTTGTTGATAGAGTAGACAACTGGAGTACCAAAGATAATTTTTATAATTTTATAAACACTATGTATTATTCGGATATAGTTATAAGTACATACTCAACAATTTCTGTTGAAGGATGTGTTTTTGATAAACCGCTTATAAATATAAACTTTGATGGATATTCAAAAAGACCAGCAAATAAGACGGTTAAACGATTAAGGGCGCTTTCTCACTTTAAACATGTTTCCGATACAGGAGCACTTTCAAATGTTTCTTCTGAAGAAGAACTTTTAAACACAATAAACAAATATTTAAAAAATTCTGAATTTAAATCAGAACAAAGAAGAAAAATGATAGACAGAATGTGTTTTAGATTAGACGGGAAATCATCCGAAAGAATTGTTAAAAGTATAACTAAAAGTTTAAATAAATAATGAACGAAGAAAATAATAATAAAAATTCTTTTTCTAAATCTTTTTTAAAAGGAGAAACATCTTTTGGCTCTTGGAATATTTTATCTAAATTGATGGGTTTTGTTGCATCCATTATCGTAATTAAATATATAACTCTTTATGAATACGGTGTTTATCAGTTAGTCTTGGCTTTTAGTGGTCTTGTTGGAAGTCTATTTTTAAAATTACTCACGGATGTTTCTCTAAACGACATTATTAGATTTATTAGTGAGAAAAAAGAAAGTTTTGCAAAAAAACTTTTTCATCAATATGCATTTTTTAAAATTTCTATAGGGGCAGTATCTTTTGTTGTGATTTTTCTAGGAGCTGAAATCATTTCTAAATACTATGATGAAAATATCGCTGGCTTATTTAGGTTGGTATCTTTTTTAATTTTGATTGATTCAATTTACAATGTAATGAAAATTGTTTTAGAGATAAGATTAAAATTTAATGCAATAGCATCTAGACCTGTTATATATCAATTTTTGAGGATAAGTCTGGTTATAGGAGTTCTTCTTTTGTTTGGATTAAATGTAGAAAAAATATTAATAGTAAATATAATAGCATCAACTCTTGCAACTGTGATATTTATTCCTCTCTTTTTGAAGAATTATTATATTTGGAAAAATATTGATAGAGAAAAAGAAAATGTTCTTTTTTCAATCATAAAAAATCACGGAAAATGGTCAATGATAAGACCAGCTATTGCTAGTATTCCAAATAATATACAACCGTGGTTAATTAAAATTTTTGTTGGAACGGAGGCGGTTGGAATCTTTAATCTGGCTTCTATGTTGTTTGCGACAATAAAAAGCTTCCTCCCATTAAATACACTAACATATTTGATTCCATTAGAACTTTCAAATAAAGAACGCTCACAAAAAATATTTTCATATTCTGTCAAATATATAACTATTTTTTCAATATTTCTTTGGGTTGTATCATTTGTCGGTGGGTATTTATTTATTGGCACTATATTACCTAAATATGCAGAATCTCTCCCATTATTTTATATAATGCTTCTATCGCTACCTTTTTCTGCATTTGGTTCTGTCATAACCAGTTTCTTGATTGCTATGAGAAAACAAAAATATTTATTTATTCAAATGATAGTAAAAATGATTTTTTCAACCGCTATGTTTTTAATTCTTTTGCCAATATTTGGTTTGGTTGGTTTAGCAATAGAACAAATTTTAACCGCCATTTTTATTTCCACACTCATTTTAATATATTTACATAAAATAAAGGTAGGATTAAAAGTAGAATGGAATATAGTTTTTTCATTTAAAAAAGAAGATAAAATATTTATTAAAAACCTATATACAGATATAAGAAAAAAATTTAAAAATAAAATATTGTTTGCAAAATAAAATGAATAAAACAATAACAATTTTTATAACAAGTTTTCATGGACTTCTATCGAGAGTTCTTAGTGGCGGTGTTTTAGAAGGTTTGTTGAAAGATAAAAAAGTGAGAATTATTATTTTTTGTTTGGATTTTAAAAAAGATTATTATGAAAAGGAGTTCGGTTCCGAAAAAGTCATTATAGAACCAATAGATTCTAAGATACTCCCTTTTGGGGCTTTATTGTTTCAAAAAATTGCATTTAAACTACTTTTAACAAAAACAACCAAAATACAGACATACAATGATCTAGTAGAAAAAAAAGAATACTTACAATTTGTATCACGAAGAATTCTGTCTTTTTTGGGTAGTTTTAAATTAATGAGAAAATTATTCCGTTTTATTTATTTTTATTTTTCTAAAAATAATTTTTTTTCAGAATATTTTGACAAATATAAACCAGGTCTAATATTTTTAATGGATTGTAAACATATGTTTGATTCACAACTGATGCTTGAAGCAAAAAAAAGAAAAATTAAAACAATAGGAATGATAAGATCTTGGGATAATTTAACTGCAAAGGGCATTCTAAAAATCATCCCAGATAATTTAATTGTTTATAACGAAACAATTAAAAAAGAGGCAATTAAATATTCTGATGTTGATTCCGGTTTAATATACATATCAGGTATTTCTAATTATGATATATATACAAATGAAAAAAGAACTCCAAGAAAAAAGTTTTTAGAAAAAATTAAGATAAATGACACCCAAAAAATAATTCTTTTTGCTCCGACGGGTAATCACTATAGCAAAACAGACTCACAAATAATGGAAATTTTAGATAATTCAATTAAAAAAGATCTCATTCCAAATAATCCTCACGTCATAGTTAGATTTCCTCCAGGAGATTTCGTAGATACAAAAAACTTTCAACCAGGAGTAAATTTTTCGTATGATTTTGTCGTTCCAGATACAAAACTTGATAATATAAAAGATAATGAAATGACACTTGAAAAGTCCATTTACCTTGCTGATTTGATCTATCATAGTGACGTTATTGTTGCCGGCCCGTCAACTATTTTAGTAGACGCTATAGCATTAAATAAACCATCAATCGCGATTGGTTTTGATGGTTTTGAAAATAAAAAATATTATGAGAGCATTGGGCGTCTTTTTGATTACTCACACATGAGTAATCTGATATCCACCGGAGCAGTAAAATTAGCAAAAAGTGAGTTAGAATTGATAAAATTTATTAACGAATATCTAAAAAATCCAGATTTAAACAAAAAAGAAAGGCAAGACGCTGTTAACCAACAATGTTTTAAATTAGATGGAAAATCTAGTGAGAGAGTATCTAAATATATTTTGAGTAAAATATAATATTTATTATATGAAAGAATATAAAATAAAAATAAGAAATATTTTTATTATACTTATAACGCTTATATTAAGTCCTTTCTTATTTTTTTTAATAAACAGAAAAAAAAATAATGAAAATAAAGATTTAAAAATTTTAATTATTCCACAACTAACAAGAATAGGCGACTTGATTTGTTCTACGCCCGTTTTCAGAGCTATTAAATTGTCATATCCTGAAAGTCATTTATCTGTTCTTGTTTCGAATAAAGCAAGTGGAATCATAAAAGACAACACAAGAATTAATGAAATTATAATTTATGAAGATTATTCATTTTGGGCGCTCACAAAAAAAATCAGAAGAGAAAATTTTAATTGGGGTTTTTCTCTCTCTGCTACATCCGTAAGTACCATTTTATTTTTTTTAGGACTTATTAAAAACAGAGTTAAAACAACAAGAGAAAATAAGCCAATAACAGAAAAAATAACTGACTGGCTCAATAATTTTAAATTGTTATATAAAAATTACACTTATTTACCAAAACACCATCTCGATTTGCTAAAATTTATAAATATCACTAATCCAGAAGAAAAAAAAGAGATATTTTTTTCTCATGAAGGGAATAAAAAGATGGTAGCATTTTTAAAAGAAAATAATGTTTTAGAAAGAGATAAATTGGTTGGAATTAGTATTTCTGCTGGAAATAAAATAAAAGAATGGGGAGATGGAAAATTTTTATCTCTAGCTGAAACAATAATAAACAAATATAAAGTAAAAATATTTTTTTTGGGATCTAAAAAAGACGAATACAGAATTAAAAAATTATTAGAAAATAAAATAAGAGATAAAAATTATGTAATTGCGACAAACTTTTCTCTTGAAGACCTGCCGTCTCTTATTAAAAGCTTTTCACTCTTTATGTCTGCTGATACCGGTCCGCTTTATATTGCAAACGCAATTAATATTCCAACAATAAATATTATTGGTCCAGTTGATCCAAGAGAACAACCACCAAAAGAAGACCAAAACACTCTTCGTGTTCTCCCAACAAACAACATAGAACCAACAAGTTTTGTTTTTAAGGAGGGAAACAAAGAAAAATCAAAGGAGGCGGTTGAATCAATAAGCATTGAAATGGTTTTAGACGCGGTTGATAAACTACTAAAAATCTAATAATATTAGCGAATTGCTTATCCCGTTAGAGATAAAACACGAGATACACATACAAAATAAGTAAAATGAGAACGATAGCATTAAACAAAAATTATAAGTTAAAAAATTATGGATTGAAAAGTCCATTTAGGACTTTTCAATTTCTAATGAGATGAAAACGATTTTTCTTTTTATATATCATCACTCCCATATATCTGACCTATTGAATACAAAATACATTGAATACCTTAGTTCAAAATATAAGATTGTTGTTATCTTGCCCAAAAGGGAAGGTGAAACTTCTGCAAAGAGTGGTAATTATTTTAAAAATAATAATATAGAATATGAAGAATATTCAATGGTTAATGTTAAGTGGTGGTATAGGTTTAAACTTTTAAGAGCGTCTTGCGTAAGAAAATTTGATTATCTTCTCCATTCAAAAATAAATTATACAAGAAACAAATCAAAAGACGAAAGAAGAATCGTATTAAGAATAATTTCTCGTTTGTTGCCGATGAAATTTACAGACCCAAAGGTTTTTACATTTCTTGAAAAAATATTTACAAAGAAATCAAAACAATTTGATGAATATGTTAAAAAATATAAACCATCATTAATTTTGACAGCCACTCCCGGGTTTACATTTTTTGAAGCGGAAGTAATTATTCTTGCTAAAAAAGCCAAAATACCAACCACCGCCATTAACTTTACTTGGGACAACCTTACTTCAAACGGTAAGTTAATAAGAAAAACTGATTATTTAATTGTTTGGAATAATATTATTAAAAAAGAAGCAAAAGATTTTCATAATTATCCTCTTGAAAATGTTTTTATTTCTGGAAGCTTACGATTTGATTGTTATTTTGAAAAAATGAATGGCGAATTGAAAAAAGAAGAATTTTTAAAAAGCAAAAATCTTGACCCGAAACTCAAAACTATTTTTATAGCGACAATGTCGCAAAATAATTATCCAGCTCACACAGAACTGATAGAAGATATTTTAAAATTTAGAGATGAAAAAAAGATAAAAGAGAATGTAAATATTTTTGTTAGGGTTCATCCTAAAGACAGCGTTTCACTTTACGAACATCTAATAGATAAAAATATCAAAAATTTTCATATTGAAATTGCTGGTACACAAATAAAAAAAGACGGAGCTAAAGGACAAAAAATACAAATGGACGAAGAAGATATTTTAAATCTTAAAAATACTTTGATGAATATAGACATATCAATAAATCCTTTTTCAACGATGTCTTTGGAATCAATGATTTTTGATAAACCAGTTATAAATATAGGACTCATAAAAGAATATAGACCAGCTTTGTATTATTTACACTACAAGCCACTTTTAGATGCAAAATCTGTAAGAGTTGCTTTTGATAAGAGACAGCTGGTTAAACATATAAATGCATATCTTGAAAACCCAAAACTTGATTCTGATAACAGAAAAAAAATAGTAAATGACTTTGTATGTTTTACAGATGGACTATCATACAAAAGAAATGTTGATTTTTTGGATGAAATTTTAAAAAGATAAAACATGAAAATAAAAACAATACTCATCCCAATTTTTCAGGGTGTTGAAGCAAGAAATATCTTACGTACGGATATATTTAAAAAACTAAGAGAACAAAAAGACATCAAAATAGTTCTGCTTGTTTCTAATGAATACAAGCTTGAATACTACAAAAAAGAATTTGGTGAAGACAATTTATTAAAATTTGAAATATTTGATGATTTTAAAAAATCTTTTTTAGAAAAACTATTTTCTAAATTTAAAATATACCTTCTCAATACGGAAACAATGGATATAAAAAGAAAATTAAGATTACACGACTCTAAAAATTATCCGAGATATCTTGTTAGTTTTGTTTTTAACAGAATTATTGCAAGACCATTTTTTATAAAGGTTGCTCGTTTTCTTGATTATTATTTGATTAAAGATAATAATTTTAAAAATCTATTTGATAAATATAATCCCAACTTAGTTTTCTTAGCGCATCTTTTTGGTGATATAGAGATATCAATACTTCGTGAAGCAAAAAAAAGAAACATTAAAACAGTTGGTTTTATAAACTCATGGGATAAATTAACTTCAAGATGTATTTTAAGAATTTCTCCAGATTGGCTTATTGTTCCAAACGAAATTACAAAAAAGGAGGCGATAAAATATCAAAATATAGATGAAAAAAGTATTTTTGTAAGTGGACCGCCTCAGTTTGATATTTATAAACAATATGCAAATTATTCTAAAAGAGAAGATTTTTGTAAAAAACACAATATAGACCCATCCAAAAAAATAATTTTGTTTTGTCCTCTCGGAAGTACATTTAGTAATTTTGATTGGTTGACTATAGAAATGTTAAATGATTTATATCAAAACAGAGAAATCCCACAAGACATTCATTTTATTGTTCGTTTTCCACCAAATGATATTGTCAATATAAAAGATAATATAGATAAATCAATTTTTTCATTTCAAACCCCAGGGATAAGATTTAGTTCTAAAAGAGGAATTGATTGGGATATGAATGAAGAAGATGTGAAATTATTAATTGACACCGTGCATCATAGTTCATTGGTTATTTGTTTTCCTTCAACAATAAGTATAGATGCATCTATTCTGGACAGGCCAGTAATGAATGTTAATTTTTTATATGATAAAAGATTTAATATGGAAGGTCTTTTTCATTACTATCAAATGACACACTATAAAGAACTTTTAAAACATAATGGTATAAAGTTAGTTAAAAATAAAGAAGAATTAACTGATACAATAAATAAATACTTAGAAAACCCTAATTTGAATAAAGAAGGAAGAATGAGTATAGTTAATGAACAAGTTTGGAAGTTTGACGGTAAAGCTGGTGAAAGAGTAGCTAATTTTTTAGTTAAATTAATAAAATAAAATAGATGCTTACAACACTTATAGCAGAATCACATAATTATTCAGATAAGGCGCTTAAAGTTTATAAGTCGCTCGGGCGAGTTTTGTTGGTCAAGAAAGACAATAAGGTTTCTAAGAAAAAACAAATTTTAAATGATATAAATATACTTGTTATAAGAAATTTGACACAGGTAGATAAAAAATTAATTAATTTAATGCCAAAGTTAAAAGTACTTGCTTCACCCACAACCGGACTAAATCATATAGATGTAAATTATTTAAATAAAAAAAATATTAAATTGATTTCTCTTAGAGGACAGACAAAATTTTTGGAAACGATACCTTCTACCGCCGAGCATACCATGGCTCTTTTATTATCATTAGTAAGACATATTCCATGGTCTTTTGATGAGGTTAAAAAGGGGAATTGGCCAAGGGATGAATTTATAGGAAACCAGCTCAAAAATAAAACAATAGGAATATTAGGGTATGGGAGGCTTGGTAAAATAGTAGCAAAATATTGCAAAGCTTTTGATATGAATATAATTTCTTGCGATCCAAACGTGAGCAAAGAAGTAATATTAAAAAACGGAGTTAAAAAAGTTGGATTTGATGAATTATTTAAAAAATCTGACATTGTTTCTATTCATGTACTATTAACTGAAAATACAAAAAATCTAATAAAAGAAAAACATTTTCGTATGATGAAAAGAGATTCAATATTTATTAACACTTCAAGAGGTGAAATAATAGAAAAAAATGCTCTATATAATGCTCTAAAAGAGAAATTTATTAAAGCCGCCGCTGTTGATGTAATGTGGGACGAGAGAAAGAACGGGAACCATTTAAAAAGAGACCCACTTTGGAAATACGCAAAAACATATAAAAATTTATTAATATCATCCCATCTCGGGGGTGTCAGCTATGAAGCAATGGAAGAAACAGAAAATTTTATAGCCGACTTAGTTAAAAAACATATTAAAAATAATAAATATACGGAGGAAAAATGAATATTTTTGAAAACAAATTTTTAAAAAAAATTATTAAAACAAACCCCGACATAAAAATTGTTGGTTTGGATAAAGATGGCAACCATAAATACATAATAACTGAAGAATGTTCCAATAAGGGTGAGAGGTATTTTCCAATAGTACTGGATGATAAAAACTGGGATCTTTCGGAACAAGAAAAAAGTGCCGATGAATTTAAAGATAAAATAAGAAGAATTCATGACCTTGAAAATATTGAACCCGGGAGAGAGGAAAGCATTAAAGACGACATCCGAAGAATTGAGATTATAGAGTCTATGGATTTTGGTAAACATGTTCTTGAGTTTGGGTGTTCAGATGGAACAGTGTCTATACACATTGCTAAAAATCCATCTGTCAAAAATATTGTTGGTGTAGATATAAGAAAATCCGCAATAAAAGATTCAAAAGAGAATCTAAAAAATCTTCTTGAGAATGGGTTCATATCTGAAAAAGAAAGCAAAAAGATTTCTTTTTTAAGAGGTGATATAAATAAAATTAAATTTCCTCACAAAAAATTTGACACTGTTTGTGCTTTTGAAGTTTTAGAGCACATTCATCCTTCTAATCTTGTCGGTATATTTAATAAACTATATGAACTTTTGGAAAAAAATGGCAATATGATGATTAGTTTGCCAAATCGTTATCCTAATGAAAAATATGTAAGAGAAAACAGACACAGATGGCCGTGGCCTGACCACAAGAACTTTTTTTCCAAGATAAGTTTAGAACTCTTTCTTAGAGATTATTTTGAAAGTGTTGTTTTCTTCCCGCTTTATGGACACGAACAAGTCCACGAAAGTATTTATTTAATTTGTATATGTAATGGGAAGAAGAAGGCGCTGTAATACGGTGCCTTTTATTATTGTTGAAAGTAAGACGAAAATATGCTAAAAATAAGCAATCTACTCTAATTTATGAAAAATCAGAAAAAAAGAAAAATTTGTTTTCTTATAACAAATCGTATCCATTACGCCAGACAGAAACGGCTTTTAGATATTTTAAACAAGGACCCAAGATTTGATTTGCAATTAATTTTAGGAGGTTCAGTTGTTGTTCCTAAATATGGAGACAAGGTTTTTAAAGAGATAACAAACAACGGATACAATATTTCTGATACATTAAACACAATAGTTGAGGGTGGAAATAATATAGCAATGGCAAAGACAACGGGTATTTCTTTGATTGAGTTTGCATCTGCTATTGATAGATTAAATCCTGATATTGTTATTTTGCGCGGAGATAGATTTGAAGTTTTAGCTGGAGCTATTGCTGCGGCTTATTTAAATAAAACAATTGCTCACATAGAAGGAGGGGATGTTTCTGGAACGATAGATGAAAGTGTAAGACATGCAATAACAAAATTAGCTCACATACATCTTACGACAAACGAAGATTCCTATAACAGGGTTTTGAGGATGGGTGAAAATCCAAAAAATGTTTTTAATGTTGGTTCTCTTGATGTAGAACATATTTCCTCAACAAATAAAAAATTATCACAAAAAGTAATAGATAATACTGCGTCTGGGGCCTATTTGGATATAACAAAACCATTTATAACTGTTATGCAACATCCAGTGACCACAGAAACAAATAATGGAGAAAATATTTTAGAAACGATTGAAGCGGTTAATAATCTAGGAATTCAGGTTTTATGGTTTTGGCCAAACGCTGACGCGGGGACAGATAGTATTTCAAAATCTATAAGAATGTTTAGAGAACATAAAGATCCTAAAAATATAACTTTTATAAAAGAACTTTTGCCAGAAGATTTTTATGCCGTTCTTAGAAAAACATCTTGTTTGGTTGGAAATTCTTCGTGCGGAATAAAAGAATCATCATATATTGGAGTTCCCGTTGTAAACATAGGTACAAGACAAAACGGGAGAGTGAAAGCTAAAAATGTTTTAGACGTCAGGTACGATAGAAAAGAAATTAAAAACGCTATTAAATCTCAAATGAAAAATGGTTTTTATGAACCATCTAATCTTTACTACAAACCGAACACAAGTAAAATGGTAGTTAAAATACTCGGGGAGATAGAGCCAGAAACCCAAAAAGCCTTTTTTGATTTGTAAGAAAACAAATAATTATCATACTCTTAATATGGACGCGACATTAATTTTTCTTCTTTGTATATTACCAGCAACGGTGTTGCTTGGTGCCTACGAAGTACTCATTAAAAAACTATTAAATACAGGGATAAACGAGAGATTTCTGTTAAGTCTTATTTTTGGTTTCGCGGGCGTAATTATTTTAATAGTATCCTCAATTGTTGGATTTCCTGAGATTAAAGATGGGTTTTTGATTGCGTTTATTGGGACATCAGTTTTAAACACATTTGCTATGTGGTTTTGGTATAGAGCTATTCAACAGGAAAATGTTTCAATAATATCTCCTATAAGATTGATTTCTTCACCTCTGATCCTTTTAACTTCTTTTTTTATTTTAGGAGAAAAACCAAACATTTGGGGAATTGCTGGAGTTTTTATAATAGTAGTCGGTTTGTGGTTATTGCTAGATACTAGAATAGAAATAAAGAAAGTTAGTTTCAAAAAAATAGCAAAGTATTCTGGTATTTGGTTTGCATTTCTTGGAGCAATTCTCTTTGCATTTTCGTTTCCCTTAGATAAACAAGCCGTTGTTTCGTCGTCGTCTCTTTTTTCAGCCTCTCTTGTATTCATTACTGTTTCAATATTAAATTTTATAATCGGATATATAACAAGCAAAAATAAAAACAAATTTTGTATAATTCCAAAATCGGTTGGTTTTTTATTACCACTAATAATTTTAGTTTTTGCTGTTGGAAGCGTTTTAGCTCTTGAATCACTCAACTACTCTCTAGCCGGATACGCATCAAGTGTTAAAAGATTGTCTGTATTATGGGCAGTTATATTTAGTGGTGTTTTCTTGCAAGAAAGAAAATATGAAAAAAGAATAATGGCTACTATAATTATGTTGTTAGGTTTATTTCTTATGGTTTTCTTTGGGTAGACCAAATTCTTAGAATAGTCATGCACATTTCGGACACGAAAAAGGTATAGAATATTATTATTAAATAATTAAACCTCGTGTCATCATGTGAAATATCAAATATATACAACATTTCAAAAGAAAAACATTATTAATCAAGTAGAATCATCAAAGGACAAGAAAAGAGAATTAATCAAGTTAAATATATCAAGAAGTACATATTATGAATGGAAAAACAATAATGGAGAAACAAAAAGCAAAGCTCCAAACACAGTATGGAACAAGACTCCACAGAGTATTGAACAAACAATAGAAGAATATCGTTTGAGTGGAGAAAAAACAAAGAACTCTCCTATGAGAATAGTAGAGAACTTGGAAGAAAGAGAGGGATATGTAATGAGTGAATCAGGAGTTAGGTCAGTATTGAAAAGAAAGAAGTTAAATTCATTAATCAGAGTAAAAAAAAGATACTATCATATTAGACCAAAAGCGGAGAAGTTTCTTGATGTTGTATGTTTTGATGATGTTGAGTTCACAAGAAGTAAACCAAGAGATACATATATACTTAATTTTATTGATGAATCATCATATTTAGACTTAAAATCAATAGTTTTAGAACATAGAATAAACAGATGCGATATTACTAAAGGATTAAAGATCATTAAAAAGAAATATGGTAGATATCCTAAAACAGTTCGTTGTGATAATGCACAAGCACACAAGAGTATTTTGTTAAGAACATTTTGTTTAAAAAATAATATTAAGATAGATTACATAACAAGTGGATGTCCTGAGGAGAACTGGCCCGTGGAATCATTTCACAGAAATCTTAATCAAGATATTATCTATCAGAATGGATTTAGAGATATTAAAGAATGGCAGAGAGTTATTGATAATTACACAGAATTTCATAATAAACAAAAAAGATTAAGGTTTGATCCAATACAGAGAACTCCACATGAAATTGCCTTTGCCTATACAACCAAACTCACGCAATTTAGATTAAAAACCAAGCTTCAGAGAAAATTACACGGACAAACCTCTGTACAGAAATGGGTGGATAAGAAAATTTTAAGTGATTATCAAAATGTTATTAGTTTAAGCCATATACCGTGTCCGAAATGTGCATGACTTAACTATCAGTTGACAAACACATAAATACCTGTATTATATATGACGAAACGTAGTTCTTAAACAAATTGAGGAGGACAACAAAAAATGTCGTATTCAACTGCTTTAGAGGAATTAAGGGATAAAGTAGAAGATAAGATGGTAAAAAGACTATCTTTGTCTGAAAAACAAAAACAGCAATTATACCCGTGTTTTCAGAATATGTTTTCTTATTTTCCAATTAAATTCGAAAACTTTAGTTCCTTCAAATTTTCAAAAGTTGTGGAAGATTCAATAAATATGTTGGATCTCTCCAAACAACAGAAAAGTGCTTTGGGTCATGTTGTAGCAGAGATTGTAGAAATAACAGAAAGTTATTTAAAACAAGCTCAGACAATGATGTCACTTGTCAACATGATGTAGCTATTTCTTTTTAAAAACCAGCATAAAAGCTGGTTTTTTTATTATTAGACCATCTTGATTTTTATTTTGGAAAGGAGTAGTGTCTATTTAGATAATAATTCTTTGAATAATATAAAGGAGGTGTCTAATGACACATAAAACCAAAATAATTGTTGAAATTGCTTCTAGTCATAATGGAGACATTGAACTTGCAAAGGCAATGGTTAAAACGGCTTCATTTTGTGGGGCTGATATTGTTAAGTTTCAGTCATGGCAAGCAAAAAATGTATCTTTAAATGACCCAGACAGAAAGAGATATGAGCATCTTGAATTAAGTGATGAAGATCATTTTATTCTTATGGAAGAATGCCGAAAATGTGGAGTTGAATTTTTAACTACATGTTTTGATATTGGTAGAATTCCTTTTTTGAAAAGTTTGGGACTTAAAAGAATAAAAGTTCCCAGCGTTTCTCTTAAGGAAACAAAACTTCTTTCAGAGCTCGGTAAGAATTTTGACCATGTAATTGTTTCTTCAGGTATGAGTACTGCCGAAGAAATAAAAAATGCCGTAAAAACACTTTCTTTTGTAGATTTTACAATTATGCATTGTGTTGCGATTTATCCAACACCACTGCATAAGGCTAATTTAGAAAAAATAAATTGGCTGAAGAAATTTGTTCCGTCAGTTGGTTACTCTGACCACACTCTTGGCACAGAGGTTCCAATTGTTGCGATGAGTATGGGAATTGATTTTCTCGAAAAGCATTTTACATTGAGTAGACATCTCCCACAGGAAACTCATACAACAGCTGTTGGTGGTAAGCAAATAACTACCCATCAAATTGCTGCTGAGCCACACGAGATTTTTGAGATCTGCCAGTGGAGAGATTTTATTGAAAAAACAAAAGGAAATCTCCGATTAAAAATGTATTCTGACGAAATCAAAACTCGTAAAAAATATACCGGTCGTCTAGGGAACAACAAATAATTTCCGCCGCACTTTAAAAAGTGCGGTGTTTTTATTGTTGAAATATAGTCAAAAATATGTAAAAATGGCTAATAAGATTTTATGACAAAGATCCCAAAATATAATATTTTAGCCGTTATAACGGCAAGGGGTGGCTCAAAGGGCATACCTAGAAAGAACATAATTAAATTTATAGGCAAACCACTTTTAGCCCACGTTCTTCAAAAAGCTCTAAAAAGTAAATATATAACAAGAGTTGTTGTTTCATCAGAGGATAATGAAATTCTATCTGTCGCAAAAAAATATGGAGGTAAAGAAGTTATTTTAAAAAGACCAGAAGAATTAGCTAGAGATAACTCATTATCTCTGCCAGTTGTTCAACATGCAGTAAAAGAAGTTGAAAAGAAAGATAAGGTAAAATTTGATTTTATAATTTTACTTCAGCCAACGACACCGCTTATGACAATAGAAGATATTGATAATGCAATTGAAAAATTAATAAAAACAAAGGCAGATACGGTTGTTAGCGTGTGTGAAATAAACGATGCCCACCCAATTAAGATTAAAAAAATAGTTAATGACAAACTTGTTCAGTATGTTGATTCTATGAAAGAAAATATTTTTAGAAGACAAGATATGCCGAAGGCATATAAAAGGAATGGTGGAATTTATGCAAACAAAAGAAATGTTGTTATGAAAGAAAATTCTTTGTACGGAATAGAAAAAGATTGCAGGGCATATATTATGCCAAGAGAAAGGTCTATAGATATAAATTCAATAGAAGATCTTTATTTGGCTGAAATTATTTATAAAAAATATTCTTAATAACAAAAAGAAGTAACTTGTGAATTTGTTTTTAATTGTTTTATATGGCAATAACAAAGATACATAAAGCAAACGGTAAACATTTTGAGTTTGAGACTCATATAAATGAGTTCTTAATTTCTAGAGAAAAAACTAAATCTTCAGAGACATTTTTAGTAATTATAAAACCGGATAAATACACCCATATGCATATTCACCCCGATGTCGAACAGACCTTTTACATTATCAGCGGGAAAGGCATAGTCTGGACTAAAAAGAGTGTTAGTGGTAAGCTAAAAAAAGCTTGTTCCATAAAAACAGGGGACTTGGTGTTTATTCCTTTAAACAACTGGCATCAAATAAAGTCAGTTGAAAAATCAAGACTGGAATATATTTGCTTTAATTCTTTTCCGAAGGGTTTTCTGCCAGGTGAAAAAACCGCTCTGTCTCACGCTAAGAATATTAAAAAAGCACTGATAAAGAAAAAAATGAAAAATGAGAAATAAAAAATACATCATATTAAATTTTACGCACGGAAATGCTCCTTATTTGAGAACGACGGAGTTGGCTCTGGCGGTCAATGATTTACTCGAAGAGGCGGGTTTTAATAGATTAGGAATTATAGTTCCTTGGGTTTATAAGACCAGACAGATATCCATAATGAAAGATAATTTTGGCAAGGTTATAAAAAAGAAACGCGGGGAGATATTATTAGATAAAAATATTGGGGAATATCTCAACTCCGTTTTTTATGGCGAAGAAACTTTTGAAAAATCTTTGGAGAATCTTATTGAAAAACACAAAGATGTAAATAAAAAAATAGAGGATTATTTTTCAGAAGGATTAAAAACAGAAGATTTTTTTGGTAATGAAGTAGTTGTTAATAGAGAAGATATTATTATGGAAATCAATCGTTGTCCAGTAGTTAGTTTTGGAATAAAACCCTCTTATTACACAAGTTTTGCATACATGTCAGAAATTCTTGAAAATTCGTTAGGCAAGACTGATATTATTAACATTCAAGAAAATCTACTAAGAAAATCAGCAGACTATTATTTCGAATTGGAGAAAAAACAAGATTTACGTTTTATAGCTGAACCGGGAACATTTTATTATTTAAATAAAAAAGAAAAGCACAAATCGCAATTTTATACTCCTCCGAACACAAGACAAATTCCTAGAACCCCCTTTTTTAGTTTTTTTAGAAAAGGGATTTATGTAAATGTGACAGGCATAGTCGGTTTTAATAAACATCTTTTTGAAGAGACCAATAGTTTTGGATTAAAAATATATACTAACAAACCGGGACTAATATTTTCTGGTAAAAAAGCAAAACCGGATGTTATTTCGAGTAAAAATATAGTTTTTCACTATGCCAGAGCGGGATGGGGTTCTATATGGCTCTCGTATTTCACCAAAACGCCTTTTATTGCAATGCCATATAATCCAGATGATGATCCGGAGATTTACTTCAACAATATTTGCATTGAAAAAATTGGTTTAGGAAAAATCTATACAGGACAACCAATAGGTGAATTATTAAAATTTGCGGAAGAATATAAAAATAATGTAGAATTAATAAATAATCAATTACTTAATAAATATGGGACCCTTGATGGAGTAGGATACACCGCAAGACATATAGTAGAGCATTTTTTGAGTAGTAACAAATTGTCTTAAATACAAAACAATGAATTTAAATAAAATATTAAAATATATTATAAACACAGGAGTATTTTTAGTGCCGTTTATACCCCTTGTTGTGACTGGTTCATTATTTTTTCCATTTATCTCTGGGAAAAATTTTTTGTTTAGAATCATTGTAGAAATAATATTTGGAGCATGGGCAATTCTCGCCATAAAAAACAGGGAATACAGGCCAAAACATTCTTGGATTCTCTGGTCTGTTTTTGGCTTCGTGGGAATAATTGGTGTAGCAGATTTGTTTGGAGTTAATGTGATGAAAAGTTTTTGGAGTAATTTTGAAAGAATGGAGGGGTGGATAACTTTAATTCATTTGCTCGGATATTTTTTGGTTGTTAGTACAATTCTTAACACACAAAAACTCTGGAATAGATTTTTTAATACATCTATATGTGTGAGCATAATAGTTGGTTTTTACGGGATTCTACAACTTCTTGGAGTTCTTACGATAAATCAAGGAGGAGTTCGTCTTGATTCAACGTTTGGAAATGCAACGTATCTCGCTATATACATGGTCTTTAATATTTTTCTAGTAATGATGTTTCTTTTTAGAAGATTGAACGATAGATATAAAAACGGGGGAAAGATTGTTGCGTTTAATTGGCCAGATTTGTTTTATATATTTGCAATATTAATTCAAGTTTTTATTTTATATCATACAGCAACAAGGGGAGCGATACTTGGTTTAATAGGAGGTTTAATTATTACTTTTGTGTTGTTAATAATATTTGACGAAAAGGGAGGAATTCTTAGAAAAATTTCTAAATATAAACTCATTGCACTTTTTGTTTTGATTCTAGTATTTTTTGCTATAAAAAATACAGACATAATTAAAAATAGTCCGTCTCTATCAAGAATTGCATCAATTTCAATTGATGAGGCAACGACGGCTCGTTTTCCAGTTTGGAATATGGCGCTGAAAGGTTTTCAAGAAAGACCAATTTTAGGCTGGGGACAAGAGAATTTCAATTATGTCTTCAATAAGAATTATGAACCAAAAATGTATAGCCAAGAGCAGTGGTTTGATAGGGCACATAATATTGTAATGGATTGGCTTGTTGCAGGCGGGATTCTTGGTTTGTTGTCTTATCTGTCGCTTTTCTTTTTTGGATTATTTTGTTTGTGGAAGAAAGAGAGAATTGAAAATAACAATGAAATTTCAAAAAACAATTTTTCTTTGTCTGACAAGGCAATTTTGACCGGATTACTTGCTGGGTACTTTTTTAGCAACCTTTTTGTTTTTGATAACATAACGAGTTACATTTTATTTTTTTCTGTCCTCTCTTTCATATATGTTTTTAGTTTTAATAAAAAAATTGAACGAGACAAACCTATAAACGTTCATAATGATTGGCTAAAAAATGTAGCAGTTGCATTTGTGACCATTTTAACGATTGGTTCAATTTACTTTTTTAATGCAAACGGGATCATGACTGGTAGATCTTTAATAGATGCACTTAAAAACAGGAATAATCCAGAATTAAGTTTAGAAAGTTTTAACAAAGCTTTTTCTTATGGTTATCTTGGAAAAACTGAAGCGAGAGAACAAATTGTTCAAACCTCTGCTTCTATGGCAGATGTAAATATAGATTTGAATGTAAAACAAAAGTTTTTTGATTTAGCAAATTCAGAAATGTTGGAACAGATAAAAGAAGACCAAGAAAATGCTAGGCATGAAGTATTCTTAGCCACATTTTTAAATAGATACAGATTTTATGATAATGCTATTCCTCATTTTGAAAGGGCGCTTGAACTTTCTCCAAACAAACAGTCAACAATGTTTGAGTTAGGTGCAAGTTATTTAAATAAAGGAGAAAAAGTAAAAGCTTTAAAATTGTTGAAAAAAGCTTTTGAATCCGATGAAAGTTACTTAGATGCAAGAAAAATATATGCGGTTGGTGCGATTTATAACAATAACGAAAAATTACTTGAAGAACTTTTGATACCTACTTATGGCACAGTTCTTGTTCCAGACGACATAATAATTAAGGCTTATTTTGATACAAACCAATTTGAAAAAGTAATCACAATAGAAAAAGAAAATATTAAAAAAGATCCTGGGAATATTCAGAATAGGTTATATTTAGTATCTTCTTATTTAAAACAGGGAAGAACGAGTGATGCCATAAAAGAAGTTGAAAAAGCAATACAAGATATTCCCGCATTCAAAACGCAAGGAGAATCAGTGATTAAAGATATAAAAAACGGCTTATATAAATAATTCATGCACGATTTAAAAGGTAAAAAAATAGTTGTAACTGGCGGGGCTGGATTTATAGGCTCAAATATAGTTGAAGAACTTCTTGATAGGGAGGCGGATGTTATTGTTATTGATAATTTAAGTACTGGGCGAATTGAAAACATAAAACCATTTTTAGATAAAATAACTTTTATTGAAAAATCTATAACAGATTTAGACATGCTCTTGGAAGAATTTAAGAATGTTGATTATGTTCTTCATCAAGCCGCAATCCCCTCAATACCGAGAAGTATAGAAGACCCAATAGGAACAAATAATGCAAACATAAACGGAACACTGAACGTTTTTTATGCAGCACATAAAACTGGAGTCAAAAGAGTTATATATGCATGTTCTAGTTCTACATACGGCGATGTGGAGAAAATGCCAGTTCATGAAAACATGCCACTCAATCCAATATCACCTTACGCGGTTCAAAAAACAGTTAAGGAAATGTATGGAAAATTGTTTCATAGAATTTATGGTTTAGATACAATCGGTTTGAAATATTTTAATGTGTTTGGTCCTAAACAAGATCCAAATTCTAAATATTCCGCGGTTATCCCCATTTTTATTAAAAGTATTTTAAAAGACGAAAGGCCAACTATAAACGGAGACGGAACAACGACAAGAGATTTCACCTATGTTAAAAATGTTGTGAACGCAAATTTGTTAGCATGTTTAGCGCCGGAAATAGGGGGCCATGTTTTCAATGTTTCCTCTGGAAAAAAAGTTTCAATTAATGAATTGGTTCAAAAAATAAATGAAATATTAAAAAAAGATATAAAACCGGAATATATTGATTTTAGAAAAGGTGACATATTACATAGTTATGCAAACATAAGTAAGGCACAAAAAATGTTGAATTATAGTGTTGAAGTTGATTTTGATGAAGGTTTAAGAAGGGTTATTGAGCACTATATTAAGGAACTGGGTTAACTTCAAAAGCTCAAAATAAGCTTTTGAAGATGGGTGCTTGATTTTTAATCCGTTTCCCTTGATTTTGTTTTTAGTTGTGATATACTGCATTGTAATGTGAGTGCGTAAATACGCGCGCTTCCAAACAAAGTTCGCACTGAACCCCGCTTCGCGGGGTTTTGTGTTTACCCCGTTAGAAGTTTTGTACTAAATACGGTTAAAAAATATACGGAGCCGTAAGACCCGCCAAGAGCGGACAGGCGAATTCTATCTCAAATATTATTAAAGTGTTTGTTCTAAAGGAACTTCTAATGGGGTTTCCCAAAAAATAAGAAGCGAAGAGACTATATTTTTTGAGGACCCAGCTCTACTTTTGTAGCTTATGTACATATTAAATTATTAAACACAAGAAAGTTAACTTAATTTGAAAATATATTTAGAATCGGAAACAAAAATAGGGCTGGGTTCCGATAAGAAGCGAAGCGACTATATTTTTGTTTTTCTTTTTTATGCATGATATATTGTATTCAGTTGTTTTTAACTACGGTCAGCGGCTGCACTCACATAGAACTTAACATGGAGCTCGCACCCGCTGGCCTTAATTGAATGAAACTAACGCAGACAAAAATCATTCCAGTTAACTGGAATGATTTTTAGTTTATAATAATATTTTTTTGAATTCATTTTTTTAAATTTTAAATTGTAATTTTTAATTTTTAGGAGCTCGCCCCGTTAGAAGTTTAATATTAGATGCGATTTAATAATAAACAAAGCCGTTAGGCGAATTCGTTTTCGTTCTCTAAAAAATATTTTTTGTTTTTATGTTTTTATGATTTTGTGTTTTTATGAACACAGAGTTATCCACAAAATTTCAAAAAAATTCTTGTTTTTACTTTCTTTATATAAGATAATTAATACATATTAAAGTTGTGATGTTGTTAATTTATGCGAAATATTTTTTAATCCAGCACTTATTTTTGTAACCAATTATTTTTCCACTATTAATTTTTTATAATATTTTTTGAATGGGAAACAAAAATAAGTGCTGGAAAAAAATAAGGTCGGACATCTTCAACTAAAATACTTTGACATTAAGTTAAAGTAAAAAATAAAAATGAAAAAAAGAAAAGTAGCAAAGAAAAAAGTAGTAAAGAAAGCTCCAAAAAGAAAAACGACAAAGAAATCAGCAAAGAAAAGAAAAAAATAACATCAGCATAAAAAATAACCGCTAAAATCCTCAAGATTTAAGCGGTTATTTTTATTTTCCAAAATATACAGATGAGCCGATAGGCGAAGAGAATATATTTTGAGAACCCCTTCATCAATTTTGATTCGGTTTATTGTTTAATTCTGTATAAGTATGAGATTTATATTCTCTCGCAACGCAGAGCTGGAATAAGCCGAGCGTTAGCGAGTGCGTTGCCACGAGAATATTGTTCAAAATTGATGTGGGGTGGGGTGAAAATATTTGGATTTTGTGTTAAAATACCACGACAAAATAAGACAAAACAATGGCCATAAATCTAATAAGTAAAATTTTTAAAGACGAAAACACAAAATCTCTCCAAAAAATAGAGCTGATTGTAAAAAAGATAAATTCTCTTGAAAAAGAGGTTTCTTCTTTGTCTGATGAGAAATTAAAAGACAAAACGAAAGAATTTAAGAAAAAACTTAAAGAAGGGCAAACTCTTGATGATTTGTTGCCTGAAGCATTTGCTGTCGTTAGAGAAGTCTCAAAAAGGACCCTCAAACAAAGACACTTTGATGTTCAGTTGATGGGTGGAATTATTTTACACAATGGAAGCATCGTCGAGATGAAAACAGGAGAAGGGAAAACTCTCGCGGCGACACTCCCAACATATTTAAATGCACTTACAGAAAAAGGAGTTCATGTTGTTACGGTTAACGACTATCTCGCAAGAAGAGATGCTGTTTGGATGGGTCAAATATATTCTTTTTTGGGTTTGAGCATTGGAATTATAAACAACGGAGCGTCTTATTTGTATGATTCAAAATATGAAAAGAAAGAAGACGACCAAGAAAGAGATGAATTTGGATACTTTAAAATCTCTCATAGTTTTTTAAGACCATGTGAGAGAAAAGATGTTTATAAAGCAGATATTACTTACGGAACAAATAATGAATACGGGTTTGATTATTTGAGAGACAATATTGCTTATAAAAAAGAAGAATTAAGACAAAGGGAATTCAATTATGCGATTGTTGACGAAATTGACTCTATCTTAATTGATGAGGCGAGGACACCTCTCATTATTTCTGCTCCGACTATAGAGTCCGAAGACTTGTACAGAAAATTTTCAGACATAGCCAACAAATTAAAAAAAGATGAAGACTACGAAGTTGACGAAAAATTAAAAGCCACAACTCTCACAGATAACGGAATTGAAAAGGCCGAAAAATTTCTTGGTATTGAAAATATTTACACAGAAATGGGAATAAAATATGTTCATCATTTGGAAACTGCCATTCGTGCGAAAGCCCTATTTGCTAAAGACAAAGATTATGTTGTTCGTGACGGACAGGTTTTAATAGTTGACCAATTTACAGGGAGAATTCTTCTGGGAAGAAGATACTCGGAAGGGATACATCAAGCAATTGAAGCAAAAGAAAAAGTTTTTGTTCAAAGAGAATCTCGCACATTTGCATCAATAACATTCCAAAATTATTTTAGATTGTATAAAAAACTATCTGGTATGACAGGTACTGCAATGACATCGGCAGAAGAATTTAGAAAAGTTTACGGATTAGACACAATTAACATTCCAACAAATCAACCAATAAAAAGAGAAGACAGACAAGATTTAATATTTCAGACAGAACAAGGGAAATTTAAAGCAGTAGCAAACAAAATAAAAGAATTAAACCAGAGTGGTCAGCCGGTTCTCATAGGCACAGTTTCAATAGAAAGAAATGAGCTCCTTTCGGAATATCTTTCTATACAAGGAGTAAAACATAATATATTGAACGCTAAAAATCACGAAAAAGAGGGAGAAATAATTGCCGAAGCAGGCAAAAAAGGATTTGTAACAATTGCCACAAACATGGCTGGTAGAGGAGTTGACATTAAATTGGGTGGGCAGTCGGCTACAGAAGAAGAATACAATGAAGTCAGAAATCTTGGTGGGCTTTTTGTATTAGGGACCGAAAGGCACGAGGCAAGAAGAATTGATAATCAGTTAAGAGGTCGTTCGGGTAGACAGGGAGATTCAGGAGAAACCCAGTTTTTTGTTTCACTAGAAGATGATTTGATGAGGGTTTTTGCTTCAGATTCAATTAAAAAAATGATGAATAGATTTGGCATTCCAGAGGATCAACCTATTGAAAATAAAATGATAACGAAGGCTCTTGAATCTGCACAGACAAAAATAGAAGGTTTTAACTTTGATTCTAGAAGACATATTCTTGAATTTGATGATGTTATGAATCATCAAAGAAGAACAATCTATGAAAGAAGAAGAAAGATATTGTTTGCAGATAATATTTTTTTGAAAGAGTTTTTGGAAGAGAGAACCGATGATTTAATTGAATTTAAAAAGACGTTTGAAGAAAAGCTGTTGTTATTAGGTGAAAAAGATTTTTTTGAAACAGTAAGACAAATAATTTTACAAACAATTGATATGTTTTGGGTTGAACATTTGGAGATGATGGATTACATGCGTTCAAGTGTTAATTTGAGAGCGTATGGTCAAAGAGACCCTCTTGTTGAATACAAAAGAGAAGGGCTTTCAATGTTTAAACAAATGGAATTTAATATAGATGAACAAATTTTTCAACTTTTTCCAAGAATAGGAGAAGGAATGAAATTAAACGAGAAGGAAAGAGAATTAAATGAAATACATGAAAGCGGTAAGATAATAGGAGAATCTGATAAAAATTCCTCGACTACGCTCGGAACAGGCAAAAGTGTGGATGGACATAAGATAGGAAGAAATGATCCATGTCCGTGTGGTAGTGGTAAAAAATATAAAAAGTGTCATGGACAATAAAGCAACTATAAAACACATAGAATTCTGGACTTCTGATTTAGATCGTTCAATTAAGTTTTATGAAGACATTTTTGGGCTAATTGGGTGGGAAAAAATTGAGGCAAATGCCTTTAGTAATGGAGAAACCAAGATTTATTTCATTCAACAGCATGTTAAATCAGAAAAAACGGTTGGTCCTAGACACTTATGTTTTTTGGCAAATTCGCAGCGGGTCGTGGACGAGGTTGCTAATTTTCTTCTGAAAGTTAAGGCCGATATAATTCGTGGCCCAGTAAAATCGAAGTACAATGGTAATGAGTCGTATACCATAGATTTTAGAGATCCGGATGGATATATTATTGAAGTGGCAACTAAGTCGGAGCTCCTGCGGGAATAGTAATAAGTCGAAGAAATGTCACGGTAAATAAGCCTCAAAATAAGGCCTCCAACGAAGTAATAACTCATTTTAGGTGTTTAAAATGCCAAAAATGGTGGTCTGTGAGCTCAATACCGAAAAACAAGAAAAAATGGTATTGTCCATGGTGCGGGGAAGAGCAGAAATAGACTATTTTTTTTAAATTAAGCTATAATATTACTACCTACATATCTCAATGGCTAAAAAATATGAACCAACAATAGGGCTTGAAATTCACACTGAATTAAAGACAAATACAAAGATGTTTTGTAGTTGTAAAAATGACCTTGAAGAAAAAAGACCTAATATTAATGTATGTCCTGTGTGTATGGCACACCCAGGAACTTTGCCTGTTATGAATAAGGAGGCAATAAAAAGTGTTTTGAAGGTTGGTATGGCTTTGGATGGTAGAATTGCTGACTATACAGAATTTGATAGAAAGAATTATTTCTATCCCGACATACCAAAAGGATATCAAATAAGTCAGTATAAACACCCACTTGTTTTAGGTGGAGAACTTGTTGGAGTAAAAATAACAAGAATTCATCTTGAAGAAGATACAGCAAAATCTGTTCATGACAGAGGAGACTTTAGTTTGATTGATTACAACAGAGCTGGAGTACCACTGATGGAACTTGTTACTGAACCAGTAATTAAAGACGGAGCAACTGCTGTAAAATTTGCAAAAGAACTCCAATTAATTTTGAGATATTTAAATGTGAGTGATGCAGATATGGAAAAAGGTCAGATGCGTTTGGAGACGAATATTTCTGTTTCAGAAAATAAAAATAAATTAGGAACGAAAGTTGAAGTAAAAAATTTAAACTCATTTAGGTCAGTCGGACTTGCGATTGATTATGAAATAAAAAGACAGACAGATGTGTTGGAGAGGGGAGAGGAGATAAAACAGGAGACGAGAGGTTGGAATGAAAACAAACAAGAAACTTTTTCTCAAAGAGAAAAAGAATCTTCTCACGACTACAGATATTTTCCCGAACCAGATTTACCAAAATTAAAAATAAGTGAGATAGAAGAATTTTCAAAAAAATCTCTCTCAAAAGAAATTCCAGAACTTCCATCAGAGAAAAGAGAAAGATACAAAAAAGAATATGGAATCAAAGATGAAAATATAGAAATTTATATTACAAATGAGAAGTTAAGAAGTCTTTTTGAAGAAACAATTAAAGAATTTAAAAATAATAAAAATCTTATCAAGTTGGTATCAAATTATATTACATCGGACATTGTTGGTTTTTCAAAAGGAGAGAATGGTGTGGTTGGGAAAATAGAGCCAAAAAATTTAGCAAGAATGATTGAAATGATTGAGGAAAGTCTAATTTCATCAAGAGGAGCAAAAGACGTTTTATTAATGATGTATGAAAAAGGTGGAAATCCGAAGGAAATTGCAAAAAGTAAGAATTTGCTTCAAGTTAGCGACGAAAACAGGCTAAAAAAAATAGTAGAAAAAGTCATAAAAAACAACCAAAAAGTAATAGAAACCTATAAAAATGGGAATGAGGCTTCATTACAATACCTTGTAGGGCAAGGAATGAAGGAAAGTGGAGGATCTGCTAATCCAAATGCTCTTAAAAAGCTTATAATCTCGGCCCTATCTAGTTAATAGGGGATTTAAAAATATTTTAAATTAAAAACCAAGTTTGGGCTTTTTTTTGTTTAAATTCTCTGTGAAACATTAAATAGATTTTGACGAGATAAACGAGATATTCTTATTTTGAAATCTTTTTTAGAATTTCTCGTATAAATATTTTTTTAATGTTTCACACATTGGTTTTTATATCAGTTTTTTTAAATGGTTTTAAAAGTTTAAATTTTGTTTTTATTTGCATCTCTAATTAAAGCTATTCTGGTGGTGGCCTCTAATTTAATCAAATTTGATTCAGGTGAAGTCTATTTTTAGTACTCGGTCTTTTTTGTTTGTAATAAAAATATTTTATTGACATTTTTAACCTCATAATGACAAATTAAAAATGTATTTTTATATCAAACTATCTACTATAAAAAACCAATAAAATTTTTTATTAAAAAATTACTAATTTTGTATTCATTTTTTGTCACAAAAATGATGTTTTTGGGAGTTTCACACCAATCTCGGTTCTTTCTCGTCTAAGTTTTTTAAATTTAGCTTAAACAAAAAACATCTCGTCTCTCTTTTTCTTGTTTAGACGAGATTTATCCACAGTTTTATTAATGTTTTTGGCATTTTGAATGTAAAATATAAGTAGTAAAAATTACTGAAAATGAAAGACGAAATTTTCATAAAAGGGGAGAAATATATTACTACTAAATCTGCATCTGAATTGACCAACTACACGAGTGATTATGTAGGTCAACTTTCTCGTTCAAATAAAATCAAATCAACGATGATAGGGCATACAAGATATGTGTGTGAAGACGATATTTTGAATTATGGTGAAAATGGAGGTGTTTTAATTAATGACAAAAAATATATATCTACAAAAAAAGCTTCTGAATTGACGGGCTATACAAGTGATTATGTAGGACAGATATCTCGTAGTGGAATAATAAAATCTAAATTAGTTGGAAAAACTAAATTTGTTGAAGAAATTGAAATTTTAGAATACGCAAAAAAATTTGGTAGAACAAATTTTATAGAGAATAATTTAAACGAAGAAGAAAAAGATACTTTAGCAAAAAAAATAATTGGTGATAAAAAAGAAAAAAATTTTGTTAAAACAAAAGATGTAAAATATTTTGACGATAATTTCTCTCTAATTCCAGAATTAAAAAAAGACAGGGAAGGTTTTTCAAAAGAAAAATATTTATCTGAGCAGACAAAAAAAATAATTTCTCCATTTGAAAAACCAACATCGTTTGCAAGCGATGCACTCTTTAAAAAAGTTGTAGCACTTTGTTTGGCAATAACTGTGATTCTTGGACCATATGCTTTTATGCAAACTCCGTACGCGGAAGCTTCACAGGAAAAATTAAAATCTCTCGCAAATAATGTTTATGAAATTGGAAGTGAAGTTATAGAAAAGATAAATAATGATGGAGTAATAATTTTAATAACAGACTCAATTGCTTATACTAAAAATGTTTTAAAAGACAAAACAAAATCACTTGCTGTAAATACAGCGAGTGTGATTTTATCAGCAAATGTTCAAAAAACGAGTTTCTCAATTAAGAATTTTGCTAAGAAAATTTACGTATCTATAAACTCGCTTTTTGGAAAAAATGAAATAGATGAAAATATAGAATTAGTTCAATCAGATAACTTGGTGTCTAAGACACCAAGTTCACCAAGTTCACCAAGTTCACCAAGTTTGTCAGATTTACCATTAACAAAAACAGTTGTAATTGAAGGCCCAACAAGGATTGTAGAGAGAATATTGGAAAAACAATCAATTGTCAGTGGTATTTCAAAAGAAGAATTAGAAAGTAAGATTCAACAATTAGACAACAAATTAAGCTCAAAAATATATGCAGTTTCTTCTGGGACTCCAAATAGTGTCCAGACCGTTTACCAAATGGTGTCTCAAACGAACAAAATTGATAAATTAGTAAGCGGGGTTGAAATAGTTTCTCCAGCAATAACGGGGGGTACACTAAAAGACACAATAGTAACAGGTTCAACCTTTTCCGGAACCACAATGAGCGGTTCCACACTAACATTAACCGGCGGAGCAACAGTTGGAGGCCAATTAATAGTTTCTGGAATATCAACGTCAACAATCGCAGGTGATACAAATTTTGATACAGGCACATTATTTATTGATTCTTTGAATAATAGAATTGGAATAGGGACATCAACGCCACAATATGCGTTAGATATTGTCGGAACTTTAAATGTTTCAAGTATTGTGACATCTGCAGGAGAAACAATAGGCGGGAACCTTGATATAACGGGCAACACAACGCTCGGAAATGCTACAACTTCTGATAAAACATATTTCAACTCAAGAATAGGAACATCACTAATACCAACAATAGATAATGTATTAGATATCGGAGATAGTTCAAATTGGTTGAGATGGAGGTCGGGATTTTTTGGAACATCTGTTGGAATCGGAGGAACATCTACATCAACGGGCTCATCTCTCCTTTCATCTGGAGTTTACACAATTGATTCTATAAATGGGATTCTTTTTAATACAACAAACAATGCTTCAACCACTTTTGGTACAGGTCTTGTGACTCTTCCAAATCTTTCTGGTACAAACGCAACAACGACCAACTCGACTTCGACGAACCTCTATTCGTCTACGCTCGTTGCAGGAAATGCAACTACTACGAACTTCTATACTTCTATATTTAATGCAGTATCTGGTATCTTTTCAAATTTAATCACAACAACATTCACAGCAACAAATTCAACAACAACAAACGCCACAAGCACAACACTTGCAATAACAAACACAGCGACAACAAGCAATCTTATTGTTTCAAATGACACAACAATCTCATCTCTAACACCGTCAAGGTTAGTGTCTCTAAACAGTTCAAGAAAACTAACTAACACAGATTTATTCTCTTGGGTTTCAGGAACGACAAATCAAATTACAATCACAGACGATTCTGATGGAACAATTACACTTTCACTTCCGCAAAATATTCACACATCAGCAAATCCAACATTTAATAATCTAACTCTCACAGGAACTCTAAACACAACAGGTTTATCATCTTTCACACAGGCGTCAACTACACGACTTTCTGTTTTTGATACTTTGTATGTTGGAGGAACTTCAACAACTACAATCACACAATCTGCAATCAACATTCCAACAGGAGGAAATTATCAAATCAACGGAACAAGTGTTCTTTCCGCGACAGTACTTGGTTCAGGAGTTTTGTCCTCATCTCTCACAAGTGTCGGGACGCTCTCTTCTCTTACCATTGGAGGAACATTAGCAATGGGAGCAAACAATATTACATCTACTGGTTCACTAGGTGCTACCGGTGCCAGAATATTAAAAGGTTGGTTTACTGATTTAGAAAGTACCAATGCAATTGTAGGTTCTATTACTGGCAACGCCGCTACTGTCACTACTAATGCTAACTTGACTGGTCCAATAACTTCTGTTGGTAATGCAACAGCGATTGCTTCACAAACAGGAACTGGAACAAAGTTTGTAGTAGATACTTCTCCAACTTTAATAACTCCTCAATTAGGTTATGCTTCATCTACTCAACTAAGTATCGGCTCGGACTACATAACAGATATAAATGGAACCGGATTAACACTTTCTGCCGGCGGAGTGCTTTCTCTTAACGCAACAGGAAACTGGACAGGTACATTTGATAATCAAGAGGGAAGTTATTATCTAGATGCAAGAAATTTAACAAACTTCGGAAGTCCCTTTTATACATATTTTAGTGCAACAACAACAGATGCATTAACTCAAGGTTCAACTAATAAATACTGGTCTCAAACTTTATTTGATAATGCCCTTACTGCGACAACAACTCTACCCAAAATTACTGCATTAACTTCGTTGTCAATCACAAAGAGTCAAGTCAGTGATTTTGGAACATATGAAAATCCACTAACATTTAATTATCCATTATCAAGAAGTGTTAATGCAATTTCAACAGTAGCAACTTCATCACTCGGACTTTTGGTAGGTTCTTTTGCCTCACCAAACATCTCACAATGGACAAATAATTCAAATTATATAGCTTTGACTAATTTATCCGCCACAAATCCTATAACCTACAATAATGGAACTGGTGCAATAGGGTGGACTAATTCAAATAACTATATTGCTCTTACAGATTTGTCGGCAACCTATCCAATTATAAAAACAAGTGGAGTGTTCAGCACGGGTTTTGGAACAACAACAACAAATATTTTTTCTGCATTAAACACTTTTGCTAATGCTACCACCACTCTTTTAACTGCACCCGATGTTTGGATTACAAAACTTCGCAATCTTACCTCTAATGGTTTTATAAAAACATCTGGTGGCGACGGGACATTAAGTATTGATACAAATACATATCTAACAACGGTAGGTTCGGGAACAAACGGAAATTTAGCTTATTGGAATGGGACTAATACTTTAACAGGAGTAGCTACGACCACACTCACAGCAACGGCACCAATGACACTATCTCAACCAATTTCTGTTATAGGTTCAAGTGCTTCAGTTTTAACTTGTGCCACTGCCTCTGGTTCAGTGTCGGGATGTCTTTCATCAACAGATTGGACTACATTTAATAATAAAGGAAGTGGAACCATTACCTCAATAGCTACTAATAATGGATTGACAGGTGGAACTATTACAACATCAGGAACGATAGGATTAAATACTGCAGGATTTTCTACAAATGCTCTTCTAACTTGGAATGGTTCAAATCTCGTAGCAACGGGAACACCTGCATTGACGGCTGGATACTTTATAGCTACGACAACAACTGCGACATCAACATTTGCTGGGGGACTAACCGCAGGTTCTAATTCCGCACTTGTTGTTGAAAGTGGAGCTACCGCCAATAGTTTATATGTTAAAACAAATGGCAACGTCGGTATCGGGACGGTGAGTCCTGGAGAGAAGTTGGATGTTGTTGGAGTAGTTAAGATTGAAACCGGGACTGGTGCAACTACTTATGCTAATAGAGAAGCAGTGTTGAACTTCGGTGCAGCAAACTACCTCACTACATATCGGAATAGAATAACGAATAGTATTTCCTCTACACTTGCAGATGCGACGATGAATTTTGAAGTTACAAATGGTGCTTCAACATATGCTTCTGTTATGACTTTAACAGGAGCTGGCAACGTCGGCATCGGGACGACCAGTCCATACGCAAAACTATCAATTGAAGGAACATCTGCTTTAGGAAACTCCGCACTTGCTGGATATTTCATTGCGACTACAACAACTGCTACATCAACTTTTGCAGGAGGTTTAACTGCGGGAACGAACAATGCTTTAACAGTTGAAGGTGGTGCTACTGCTAATAGTTTATATGTTAAGACAAATGGAAATGTCGGCATCGGGACGACGGTTCCTGGTCTAATTCTTGAAGTTAAAGCAGGAACAGGAAGTAACTATCCTGCTGGTTTCACTACGAGTGATTGGGTCTCTGGGACAACAGGATCGCGCTTAGCATTCGGATTCGGGGCGAATACTGGGAACACATACGCAACACTTAATGCGCAAACAGCAGGGGGCTCAGTCTCAACGGGGAGTCTTGTGTTAGCGAATCTCGGAGGCAACGTCGGCATCGGGACGACGGCTCCAGGGTATCAACTGACAGTCAAAGCACCAGTAACGCAGGATACAAATATCTCTTTAGATAATACGAGTTCTGGTAGCCGATGGTTAGTTCAACAAAAAGTGAGCGGAGATTTTGCCATTGTGGGTGCTGGTGAATACTTACGGATTTTAAATACTTCCGGCAACGTCGGCATCGGGGATGCGGCTCCATCGTTTAAATTGGATGTAGAATCAAGTTTAGATAATTGGGTAGCAAGCATAAAAAATACAAGAACAAGTGATATTTACGGAAGAGGACTTTATGTTGAAGGAGGGAGTACTAGTACAGATTTTTTGTTTCAGGTAAATGCAGCTGGTACGGAAAGATTAGTAATAAAGGGCAACGGCAACGTCGGCATCGGGACGACGACACCTATCTCCACCCTCTCAGTTCAAGGTTCATTGTGTGTTCGTGATACAGGAAGTTGTGGTACAACCGCAGGAACTATTTATGCGACAACAGCTACAATAACAGACATAGACCTTGCTGAAAATTATTTAACCAATGACCAAACAATTGAAGCAGGTGAAATTGTATCTTTGGACTTAAGTAATCCTGAATTTATAAAAAGAGCAGAAACAGGAGAAAAATTACTTGGGGTAATTTCAACAAAGCCAGGTATACTTCTCGGACAAGAAATTAAAAATGGAAAGCCGATAGCTCTAAAGGGTAGAGTGCCAGTAAAAGTAAATTCAGATGGAGGAGATATATTTATAGGAGATAAAATTACAATATCGAGTGTTTCAGGGGTTGGTATGAAGGCAAACAAAACTTCTCAGACGATAGGCACCGCTCTAGAACCGTTTATTGGAGGTGGAACAAGTTCAATTATGGTAAATGTTGAAAATGAATTCACTTTCTCTCAATTAGATTTCTTTGTTGATTCCAACGGCAACGTCGGTATCGGCACATCAACTCCAGAATACAAATTGCATGTTGTCGGAGAAATAGCGGCGCAGTCATTTATAAACATTTCAACTCGCGATGAAAAAGAGGACATTTCATACTACGATGATTCTGATTATGAATCAGCGCTTGAAAAAATTTCAGGAATGAAAGTTGCAACATACAATTATAAAAAAGGTCCTTATGGGAGTGAGATGGTTAGAAATGGTTTTGGTTTTGGATTTGGATTTGACGGAAATATAGGAATGGGTGATAGCGCTGGTGCTATCGTTAACACAGAAACAGGAGAAACTATTAATTTAGAAACAGGAATGATGACAACCCGCTATCTCGGTTTGATTGCAGAAGAAGCTCCGGCGGAAGTTTTGTCAGTAGACGGAAAAGGGGTTGATTTATATAAATTAACAACGCTCACACTTTCGGCCGTGAAAGCACTGGACATTCGTTTAGACGAACTCTCGGCTCGTATGAATGCTTTTGGTTTTGGAGAAGCAACTTCAACAGATTCAGTTAGTTCAGGCTCAACGATAATTGACTCACTTCTCGCATTTCTTGAAAAGTTGGGTGTGAAGATTACAGACGGACTTGCTTCTTTCAAAGGGCTTGTTGTAAATACACTCAAGGTTGGTTCAAAAGAATTGCCGAGCGGTATTACACTTTATGACGAGAAGACAGGCGAACCGTATTGTTTGAAAATTAAAAATGGAGTAGTGGTTTCTTCAGCGGGGGAATGTGCTAATTCTGCTTCTGCTTCTGCTTCCAGCGGTTCAACCGTTGATATTAATTCCGACGGCTCCGCCTCTGGCTCCGCCGGACAAAGTACGACAACTCCTGTAATTACACTTATCGGAAACAATCCTGCAGAGATTGAAAAGGGAACAACATTCGTAGACCCTGGAGCAACAGCTGTAGATTCAAAAGGACAATCATTAATGCCAGACATAATTGAAAACACAGTTGATACGTCGATGACCGGTGAATATAAAGTTGTTTGGTCAGTTAATGACAGCGAATCAAATTATGCAAGTACGACCAGAAGGGTAATTGTTATTGACCCAAATACGACAGAAAATACGACAGAAACTACCACAACAACCTCGATAAATCCAGAGCAAGCCACTTCGACAAGTTCAGAGCAAACAGCAACATCAACAGAATCTCAATAATTAACACCCTGTCAAACACCCGGTGTTTGACAATTTTGCGATAGTTGATAAAAGAAAAATTTTTTCTGATACGCGTGATTTAAAAAGATTTATGTTAAACACCATGTCAAACACCGGGTGTTTGACAATTTTGCGATAAAAGAAATATAATATATGTTATGATATGATATAATATAAATATAAATATATGAAAAAGATTAAAACACAAATTAAGACTGACTACGGAATATTTCTCTGCACATTTACACCAGATGAAGTAGGATATGTTACATTATGTCCTTCTGTTGAGGGGGTGGTAAGTTGGGGAAAGAATTTGTCCGAGGCAAAAAAAATGGTTAAAGAAGCCATTGAATTATGTATCGAAGCAAAGGTTGAAGACAATATAAAAAATGGAGTTGCCTCCAAGAGCGTCTCAATAAAAACATTAGTAGCATGAGCATTGTTCCCATCATAGTTGCAAGAGTTGTCATAACAACACTTGTTCGAGCAGGTTTTGTTGTTTTGCGTCAAAAAGGAAGTCATGTGTTTCTAAAAAACTCTATAACTCGAAAAATAACCTCTGTCCCAATGCATTCTGGAACACTCAAAAAAAGAACGCTTCTTGCTATTATTAAACAAGCCGGACTGACACTTGAGCAATTTATTAAACTTTTACACTAATTAGACTATAGATAAGAATATGGCTTGTAGCATATCAAACATCTTGTATGTCAAACACCCGGTGTTTGACAATTTTGTGATAAAAGAAATATAATATATGTTATGAATAGAGAAAATATCTCAGTAGATGAGCATTATCATATTTATAATAGGGGAGTTGGCAAAAAGATAATTTTCAAAGACGAAAGAGATCGGATTAGGTTTCTTTTTATAATTTTGTATTTTCAAGCAGAAAATTATTTTCCCCAAATTTCTAGAATTATTTCTTCATATGTCAAACACCGGGTGTTTGACATAGATGATGATGTTAAAAGTCAGATAATTAAAGAAAGATTTGTGGAATTAGTTGGTTTTGTTTTAATGCCCAACCATTTTCATCTTATTGTAAAAGAAGTAAAAGAAGGAGGAATGGGTAAATATATGCAACGAGTTTTAAATTCTTATGCAAAATATTTTAATGCTCGCTATGGTGTATCTGGACATCTTTTTGAAAGTCCCTATAAAGCAGTGCATGTTGAGGATAATGAACAGCTTTTATATCTTTCTGCTTATGTACATTTAAATCCAAAAGAATTAAATTTGTGGAATGGGAAGGAAGACATTTTTCCTTGGTCAAGTTATCAAGATTATGTTAGAGAAAATCGTTGGGATGAAATTTTAAAAACGGAAATTATTTTTGAACAATTTAAAAACAAAGGAGAATACAAAAGTTTTGTTCAAACCAGTGGTGCAAAAGAAAAGAACGAAGAATTCAGTTTAGATTTAGATTAAAAATAAATGTCAAACACCGGTGTTTGACAAGTGTTTGACAAGTTTGACAACAATTTGACATAAAAGCCCCTATTAGGGGCTTTTAAAGTTAATTCGTGTCTTTTATTGAGAGGGAATATTTTAGTCCGAGCAGAACAAAAATTCCAGTGGCTAAAAATATATATTTTAAATCAAAAAATATTAAAAATACACTTCCAAATATCGGAGCGATTAGATAAGCAATTGGTCCGGCCATTCTAAAAAAAGTTAGAATATCAGTATCGGAACTATCTGTATTTTTAAAAAAGTAAGTTTCACTCATTGATTCTATCATCGCGGCTCCGATTCGCGTGCTGAACAAAACTAATGACCAAACAATTAAACTCGAACTAGTTATATAAGAAACAATCATCGTTGTAATCGCTAAAATAATAAAACCAATGTTTAGGATTTCTTTTTCCCCGAATTTGCTGTCAGATAATTTACCAAGAGGGTATTCCAAAAGCAGGTAGGCAAACATTGCTACGGTTAACATAATACCCATTGAATTGAAATTGAAACCTATATGATTAAGCAAATACATTGGGGTATATATAACCATTATTGCAAAAAATACTCTCATTATTATACTAACTACAAAAATATTTTTTATATCTTTGTTTTTTCTAAATCGCCCAAATGTCTTCCAAAATTTTAATCTTTTATATTCTGGATCTCTAAACTTTCTGAAATTTGAACTGAGTAAAAATACTACAGGGATAAGAAAGACAAGAGATATCAAATATGCTTTCCAGTAATATCCTTTTCCAACTAAAAACCCAGCCAAAACAGGAACAATTACCCAGGCAAGATTGTTCATAGTTAAATACGCTCCTCTTATGGCACCGGTTTTTTGATCTTTTGAATTGTGCTCAAGCAGAACATCTACATTCATTCCGAATGTAAGATTAAAGATAAAGTGCACAAAAAAAGCCAGAATTATAAAAATCAATTTATTGAAAACAACCATACCAACAATTGCGAATATTTCAAGAAGAATCAAAGACATCATCGTTCTATAATCGCCGAATTTTTCAATAGACTTTGTTGCGGCTATAATTCCAAGAATTGCCAAAAAAGATCCTACCGCAAATACAATTCCAACAAACTGTTCACCTATAAAACCAGAGAGAAATGAAGAATTTATATATAAAGGTATCCCAATATGTAAGACCAAAAATATTGCAATCAGATTTATTATCCAAAGAGAATTCTTCTTTAAATCCCTGAAATCAAAGTTTTTTATTATTTCTTTCATCCCGTTAGAAGCAGGTCGCGGTCAGCTATATTCTGCTAGATTAAATTGTTAATTTGAAATACTTTTTTCCTTATTATTATAAGTCCTGTTTTGAAACCGTGACCGCGGCTTCTAACGGGATCCATATTTATACAGCCAACACAACGGGAATTACTAACGGTTTTTTATCAGTCTGTTGAAGTAAAAATTTTCTTACACTATCTGTTATGTTTGTCTTTATGTAATCAAAGTTTATAGGGTATGAACCCGCGGTTGATTCCTCAACAACCTTTTTTATTATTAAGCGAGTTTGCTGAAGTAATTCTTGTGATTCTCGTAAATAAACGAAACCCCTTGAAATTATATCAGGAGATTTTCTTAATTTACCAGTTCGTGCATTTATTGTTGCCACAATAATAAATATACCATCTTCTGCGAGCAGTCGTCTGTCTCTTATAACAACATCTTGCATATTTCCAATTGAAAATCCGTCAACCATAACTGGGTCAGAAGGGGCTTTTTCTTTTCTCATACTAATTTTTTTGCCGTGTTCTGTTATTTCAATTACCGAACCGTTATCCGGAATCACTATATTACTTTTTGGTAGACCGAGACTCTCTGCAAGTTCTGCATGAATACGAAGCATAAAATGATAACCATGAAGTGGGATAAAAAATCTATGCGGAATTTGTTTGTGTATCCATTCCAATTCCCCACGATTTCCATGCCCGCTTGCGTGAACGTCTGAATCAGCATAAGTTATTATTTTTGCATTTTGTCTATAAAGATTATCTTTAAGTCTCGTGATAGATCTTTCATTCCCTGGAATTGCAGATGCAGAAAACAAAATCGTATCTGACGGTTCCAATTTTATAAATTTATGTGTTTTACTTGCGATTCTATCAAAAACAGAATATTCCTCACCTTGAGCTCCTGTTGCAATTACTACAACTTTATTTGAAGGATAATTTTTCATCTCTTCAATAGGAATAATGTTATCTAACTTTACCAAGTTAAGTAGGCGAACAATCTCTATGTTTGTTTTCATACTTCGCCCATCAATTACAACTTTTTTGTTATAATGTTGAGACATTTTTATAAATTCCATAATACGCTCAACTTGTGAAGCAAACGTTCCAATAATAAGTCGCCCCGGAACATTTTTCATTATTTCATTTATTGTTTCAATTACACGAGATTCAGGAATAGAAAACCCGGGTTTTTCAACGCTTGTAGAATCCATAGTTAACAAAAGCATCTCCTCGTTTTTAAATTGCGCGTAGCGTTTAATTTCCTTTTCAGTAGGGACTCCATTTATATGTTCCAGCCTCACGTCTTCTATAAATGCAATTTTGCCGACAGGTGTTTCTATAATTAATCCCATTGAATCTGGTATTGCGTGTGAAATAGCAAAGAAACTTATTTTAAAATGTTTCCCGATTGTCATTGTTTCGTCACCTTGAATTATATTCATATTCAAAGTAGGTAAGTCAGGAAATTCTGCTTGTCTTTTTTCTATTGTATATGCGCCAAATTGTCTTGAATAAATAGGCGGATTTCCAATTCTATCTACTATATAGGGGATAGCCCCAATATGGTCGTAGTGTCCGTGTGTTATGAAAATGGCCTTTATTTTTTTCTTCATTTTTTCCAAATATGAAATGTTTGGAAGAAGAAAATCTATACCAGGCGTTTCTGCCTCACTAAATTGAAAACCACAATCAACAACAATTATATCGTCCCCATATTCAATAACCGTCATGTTTTTTCCAATCTCTTCAACCCCACCAAGAGGAACAATTCTAAGAACCCCGTCTTTTATTGGCGGAACACGACTCTCGCTGGTTATATTTTTATTCTTTTGGCTTTGTTCAAAGTTTGATTCAAAAACAGTATCTTCAAAACCTTCATTATAGACCTTTCTTTTTTCAGGAATTTTAATTTTTCTTTCCGTCTTTTTGTTATGTTTTGTTTTTAAATACGCGGGTGTGAAAGTATCTTTTTCTACGACGCTCCCTGTAATATCAGGAAGAAGATGCGTTACTTCTCTCTTATCTTTATTTTTTGAAGAAGAAAAATGTCTATGAAAATTTTTTCCGCCTCGTTTTCTATTTTTATTTTTTTGTTCGTCGTTCATCCTGTTAGAAATTGAAAAATTTGTTTAAGACTTTTCAATCCATAATTTTAACTTATAATTTTTGAATTTGTATTGTAAATATTAAACGCCAGATTAAAACAGAAAATATTAAGGGTTAAAATGCTCTCCCAGAGATTTTCAAATATGGATGAAAATCTGGCACTACTCTTAAAAACCTCTCCCAGAGGTTTTTAAGTTAATTTACAAATATATTCCAAACTCTTTGCGTGTTTACATACCACCTGTGAACATCTAAAAATCTTTCAGCTGAAGTTGTAACAACACCCAATTCAATGCCTTTGAGGTTTTTAGGTATTACATATATAAAATCTGGAGAATAAAGAAAGATTGCAGGTGTATCTTTCTTTATCTCTTCTATGAATTGAATATATTTTTCGTACTTTTCTTTCTCGTCGGAATTTTTTCTTATGTCTTCAAGAATTTTATCTATTTTTACATTTGTATATGAAGCAATGTTAAGTCCGGGGTCGTTTCTTTGAGATGAATGCCAAAATGCAAATAAATCCATATCTCTTCCAACTATTTCTCCAAAGAGTAACGCGTCATATTTTCTAGGTCTTATAATTTCCTGATTTAAATTATTTGTTTCAAAAAATTGTAAGTTTACCTTTGCTCCTATTTCAGATAATCTTTTTTGAATTATTATTGCAGTATTTTTAAGTTCGGGAATATTTGAAGTAGAAATGGTAAATTCAAGATATTCCACCTTCTTGCCTTTTTTCTTTGCTCTTACACCAGCCTTTTCATCAAATTTCCATCCGTTTTTTTCTAATATTTCTATGGCCGTGATGATTCTTTCTTTCTCGGTTAACAGACTTTCTGATTGATAGTCAGAATTTTTAAATCTGATTGATCCCGGTGGTATTGGGTTATTTGCGACCTCTCCATAGTTATTTAAAATTTCTTTAACAATATATTTTTTATCAATTGCAATATCTATGGCCTGTCTCACTTCTTTATTTATAAATATTTGTGCTTGGTTTTGGTTAAAAAATATTCCAAACACCCTTGGTAGAGGATATGTCTCTATTCTATTACCAGCATCTTTTAATTCTTTTGCTACAACGGTTGAAATTGTATTTATAGAGTCAATAGAATTTTTCTCATATGCTTTTATAAGAGCCTCTTCATTTGAATAAAATTTAATTTCTATATCGGAAATAAAAGGTTCCCCCAAAGAATAATTTTTAAAAGGTTCAAGAATATAACTTTCAGAAATACCAGCCGAGTTTCTACTAATGCTTTTAATTTTATAAGGGCCAGAACCAATGGGCTCAACATTAAATTTACTAAACACAAACTGTTCAGAATCTATTCCTGACCAAATATGTTTTGGTAATATTCCAAGTGTCGTATTTTCCAAAAACGGTGAGTAGGGCTGTTTAAGGGTAAATTTAATTTCTTTTTCTCCTATTTTTTCAACACTTACTCCATCCCAGGCTGCTCTTTTTGGGCTTTTTATTATATTGTCTAAACCTTTTTGTATTGTAAATAAAACATCGTCAGCCGTAACCGGCGTGTCATCATGAAAAATTGCGTCGTTTCTTATTTTGAATATATAAATTAAACCATCTTCTGAAATACTATAACTTTCAGCCAAATCTTTTATTATTCTTCCGTCTGGCGTTGCTTTCATTAAGCCAGAATATAAAAGTATAGAAAGGTCTCTATCAGCGTCAGAAATTGCTAATACTGGATTTATAAAACGCGGGAATCCTATAACTCCTTCAACTATTTTTCCACCACTTACAGGAACCTCTGTTGATATGTGGTCGTTTATTTTCCAAAGTATAGATATTGTGCTTAAAGAAAGTAAAACAGCAAAAAAATAAAAAATCAATTTTTCTATAAAAGAGAAAGATTGAAATGTTTTTGTTAGTTTTTCAATAAGAGGAACATCAAAACTTTTTCTAAGATCTATTTTAGACATACGTTATTTGAGTAGAGTGACTCTGTAGAGTTTTATTAGATTTAATTTTAGGTGCAAAAGATTATTACTAAAGAGTAAGAGACAAGAGAGCGGTAATTATAAATAGAATAGCTATTATTATAGAACCATTAAATAATATTTTCTCAAAACCTCTTCTTGTATGTTGCATTCCACCAGCATCATTACCACCACCAAAAACAGAACCAAGAGTGGCGTCCGACTGTTGCATTAATATTCCGATTACCAACAAAACAGATAATACTATTTGTATGTAAGGTAATATATTTACTAAAGATTCCATTTCAAAACATGATATCACAATAATAAAAATTAAACAATCCCCCACTTTTGCACCAGAAAACAAATTTAAGGTGCGTTTTGTTTAATAGTTTAAAGTCAAATTTCATGTAGAATTCTAAGATTAAAAAAGTGGGGGATAAATTTGACATTTGACAAAAATACAAATATAATCTTATATAATATACAATAATCATTTAAAAGGTCTTTTTAATAACAAAAAAGGTTTTAATTCACTCCGTGAAATATGATGCTTTAGCATCATAAAAACTAAAGTTTTTTATTTCACAGGGTAAAAAACATGTCTAAGAAAAACAAAAAAGTTATTCCTACGGAAAAATTATCAAAAAAGGACAAAGTAAGTAAAAATTCAGAAATTATTCCTTTGTCTGATAGGGTTTTAATTAAAGAACTTAATCAAGATGAAAAAGACAGAAAAACGAGTTCTGGAATAATAATTCCTGATTCTGTTCATGAAGACAAAGGATCAAAAAAGGGGAAAGTTGTTGCTGTTGGAGAAGGAAAATACGAAGATGGAAAATTGGTTCCAATGAAAGTAAAAATTGGAGACATTGTTTTATTTTCTTGGGGAGATGAAATAAAAATTGATGGAGAAGAATATCAAATCGTAAATGAATCAAGCATACTCGCAATCTTAAAATCATAAAAACATAAAATCATAAAATCATAAAATCAAAAAACCAAAAATTATTAATTCAATTTTTAACAACAAAAAACCATGTCAAAAAAAATTATATTTAATGAAGTAGCCAGAAAATCTCTCAAAAGCGGAGTAGATAAGGTTGCAGAAGCTGTTAAAGTTACCCTTGGTCCAAGAGGAAGAAATGTTGTTTTGGACAAAAGTTATGGAGGACCAACAATAACAAACGACGGAGTTTCAATAGCTAAAGAAATTTCACTTTCAGATAAGTTTGAAAATATGGGAGCTGAAATAGCAAAAGAAGTTGCTGAAAAAACAAACAACGTTGCTGGGGACGGGACGACAACCTCTGTAGTTTTGATGCAGTCAATTGTTGAAGAGGGAATGAAAAAAACTGCTATGGGCGTCAATGCTATGGAATTGAGAAGGGGAATTGAATTAGCAACAACCGATGTTGTGAAGGAATTAAAAAATTTATCAAAAGAAATAAAAAATGACAGCGAAATAAGACAAGTTGCTACAATTGCAGCTGAATCAGAAGAGTTGGGTAAAACAATTGCAGACACAATTAAAAAAGTTGGTAAAAACGGCGTTGTGACCGTTGAAGAATCACAATCAATAGGGATGTCTTATGATGTTGTTGATGGATTGGAGTTTGATAAAGGATACGTATCTTCTTATATGATAACTAATGTTGAAAGAATGGAAGCTGAATACAAAGATGTACCCATTTTAATAACTGATAAAAAAATATCTGCCATAAAAGATATTTTACCAATACTTGAAAAATTATCTGCTCAGGGAGAAAAAGAGCTTGTAATTATTGCGGACGACGTTGAAGGAGAAGCCCTTGCAACTTTTGTTGTAAATAAATTGAGGGGAAACTTTAATGTTCTTGCAATAAAATCTCCCGGGTATGGTGACAGAAAGAAAGCACTACTTGAAGATATTTCCATTATTGTTGGTGGGCAGGTTATTTCTGAAGACACAGGAGTTAAATTAGAAAATGTGGAAATTGAAATGTTAGGTAAGGTAAATAAGATAGTCGCAACGAAAGACAAAACAATTATAGTTAAAGGAGCTGGTAAAAAAGCTGATATAGAAAAAAGAGTTCAGCAATTGAAAAAACAAATTCAATCAGCAGATTCAAAATTTGATAAAGAAAAATTAGAAGAAAGGGTCGCGAAATTATCTGGTGGTGTTGCCGTGATTCATGTTGGTGCTGCGACAGAAACAGAAATGAAATATTTGAAATTGAAAATTGAAGATGCCGTTAATGCAACAAAAGCCGCTATTGAGGAGGGGATAGTTGCCGGCGGTGGAGTTGTACTTGTTAGAGTTGCCGATAAATTAAAAAAGAAAATTTTAAATGTTAAAGGAAGTGATGCATTTATTTCTGGTTATGAAATTTTGTTAAAAGCACTTGAATCGCCATTGAAGCAAATTGTTTTCAATTCTGGTAATGAGGATGGTTCTGCTGTTTTACAAGAAGTTAGAAAAGGAAAAGGTTATGACGCTTTTAAAAATGAAATAATAGAAGACATGATATTAGCGGGAATAATTGACCCCGTTAAAGTAACAAGAAGCGGAGTTCAAAACGCATCTTCTGCCGCTGCAATTTTGTTAACCACAGAAGTTGCAATTGCAGATGAACCAGAAAAAAACAAGCATGAACATAGTCACACAGATATGAATTCAGATTATTAAAAAGCAAGAAAAAAGTTCAGATTTTAAAATCTGAACTTTTTTGTTATAATACCTACATTATAAAATAATTTATCTGCGTTTAGTCTGCGCTCGCCCCGTTAGAAATTTGGTAGAAAATATAAATTTAATAAATAAAGAAAGCCGTTAGGCGATTTCGTTTTCATAAACTATTGAAAGTATATAATCTTAATGAACTTCTAACGGGGTAAATCCGCATTCTAATCCGCGTCTTTATATGGAACAAGAAAAAACATTTGTACAAAAAAATTTGTGGCAGATTATATTAATAGTTGTTGTAGTTGCAATAATCGGTTGGGGAATTTCAAAGTACAATTCTTTTGTTGTAATGAACGAAGGAATTACTTCACAGTGGTCTCAAGTTGAAAATCAATATCAGAGAAGATTTGATTTAATCCCCAATATAGTTAATACGGTAAAAGGCGTTGCCGGACAGGAACAAAAAGTTTTTGGCGACATTGCAGAAGCACGAACAAGATATAGCGGAGCAGTATCAACAGATGAAAAAGCACAAGCCGCTAGTCAAGTTGAATCAGCTCTCGGAAGACTTTTAGTAATAGCTGAAAATTATCCTGTTCTACAATCATCACAAGCTTATAGAGATTTAATAGTTTCTCTTGAGGGAACAGAAAACAGAATTTCAGTTGAGAGAATGAAATATAATGATATGGTCAAAGTTCTCAATGCAGGTATAAAAGTATTTCCGTCATCAATTATCGCTGGAATTTTTGGAGTAGCTGAAAGAACTTATTTTGAAGTACCAGAAGAAAATCAAGTAGTGCCAAAGGTTGATTTTACAGAGTAAAAATGCACAAAGATTTTGATAGTTGGAATAATCAGAAAAAATCTATTCATTCAGATGGTGAAAATAAGTTTTATCATTCTCGCGAGATGTGGTGGTGTTCTCTCGGTGTTAATGTTGGATTTGAACAAGATGGAACCGGCGAAGAAAATCAACGGCCTGTTCTGATTCTTAAGGGTTTTAATAAAAATGTTTGTCTGATAGTTCCATTGACAACATCACACAAAAAGAACATTTATAATATTTCTGTTGGAGTAGTAGACAAGAAAAAAGCTTTCGCTATAATTTCACAGATTAGATTAATTGATACAAAAAGATTAGCAAATAAAATAGGAATGTTAGATAAAACTCAGTTTGAGACAATTAAAAAAGCTGTCAAGGATTTAATCTGACAGTTTTTAATTTTTCTTCCCCTCAATAAAGAGGGGACAAGCCCGAAGGCATTTGTGCAAGCATTATATCACAAATTAATTTAAAAAGTCAATAATGAATATTAATTACAAAAAATTATCAATCGTGGCTTTATTCCTAACTATTTTACCACTCGTTTCTTGGGCTTTTGTTGTGCCTGAAAAACCATCCAGTTTTGTTTCTGATTACGCTGGTATGTTGAAGCCGGACGAAAAAACAATTTTGGAAAATAAACTTTCGGAACTTGAAAAACAAACAACAAATGAAATTGGAGTTGTAATAATAAAATCATTGGGCGGAGATACAATAGAAAATGTTGCGCAAGAAATTTTTACTCAATGGGGGATTGGAAAGAAAGAAAAAAATAACGGAGTTCTTCTTTTGATTTCTCTTGATGACAGACAAACCCGTATACACACAGGCTATGGGGTTGAACCTTATCTTACAGATATAGGAACTTCTTATATTCAAAGTGATGTTATTACGCCGGCGTTCAAACAAGGAAATTATTTTGGTGGGATAGATGGGGCTGTTGATAAAATGATTGAAGCACTTGGTGGCCAACAAATAATTCCTGAAGGATATTCTGAAAATTCTGACGGACCAAAACTCAATTTTAATTTTATTTTTTTTATACTGATAATTTCTCAATGGATTATAGCTGTTCTTGCTAGGTCAAAATCGTGGTGGGCAGGAGGAATTTTCGGGGGGGCTGTTGGCCTCGTAATCACATTCTTTTTTGTTGGTCTTACTTTGATTGCAATACCAATAATTCTTTTCTTCACTGGGTTTGGATTGTTTCTGGATTTTATAGTTTCCCGCGCATACGAAAAATTTAAAAGGGGTGGAGGAACTCCTCCGTGGTTTTTAGGTGGCGGAGGATTTGGAGGAGGAAGTGGACACGGAGGCGGTGGCTTCAGTGGTTTTGGTGGAGGAATGTCTGGAGGAGGTGGGTCAAGCGGAAGGTGGTAGATTTCAATCTTAAAGCTCAAATCTCAAATCTAAAATCTGTAGAAAATTGAAATATTAAATATGGAGAGGTGGCAGAGTGGTCCCCAGTATCATCAGCCTTTGACTGAGCTACCTGCCTACCGTAGGCAGGCGGAGCAGGCTAATGCACAAGATTGTTCCCAATTTGTTCAAGAGCGTAGCGATTGAATACAAATCGCAATCCCCCATATGGCGGAGAGGTGGCAGAGTGGTCTAATGCACATGCTTGGAGAGCATGAGTTCGGGAAACCGGACCGCAGGTTCAAATCCTGTCCTCTCCGCCATGTGGGGGAGAGAGCATGGGTCCATTAACGCGGATTGCAGGTTTAAATCCCATACCTTCCGCAACGATTTTTTAAAAATTAAAGCACATATCTTTCGTATTTGTGTTTGCACGGATTAGCCCAAGCGACATCCATCCATTTTTCTTTTGGGTTCATTATTATTGATGCGATTGTAACTCCAAAGTTTGAATGCTTTTTATTGTCATGACCACATATTCCTGTTCTGTGCTCTTTCAATATTTTTCTTAGTCCGTCCAAATTTTTATTTTTTTCTTTTTCTAAAAATTTTTTCACTCTTTGATATCTTTCCAAAGATTCTTTTTCTGTGTTTTCTTCATTTTGTTCTTTCTTTATAAGTGGGTGATTAGTATGAATAAGGAAATCTTTACCATAGAAAAAATTATCATGATTAAAAAAATCTTCTACATCCAAAATTTTTAAATCTTTTGATGCATAGATAGTATTGCTATTTATACTACTCTCAAACAAATCTTCCCTCACTGCGTCTCTAACTGATTTTGAAGTTAGTATTGCGCGCATCTGAAAATTTTTTGGTATTCCATATCTAAACTTTCCAGAGCCGATTGAATTTCCAGTAAAACAAAAACCAAAAGAATTTAATCCGCAACTTGAACCCGGTAATGTCCCAATATAATTTAAACTTAGAAAGCTTATATCATTAATTTTACATTTGAGAACATAAAGACCGTTCGTTCTATATTCTTTCAACCAGTCTTCATTATGTCCTAACAATATTTCTTTTTCATTTTTTATAGCTATGCTTGTGCATTTATTCATTTTAAACTCCAATAATTCTTCCTCGCAAATTAAAACCATCAATTCTGTAAGTTTTATTTCAGCCCCATCGCTCATACCTTGAGCTTCTTCAACAAGAACTGGGAAAAATTTCATTGTTTCTGGCAAAAAATTCAAAGCCGTTCTTTCCAATTCTTTAAAATCAACATCTTTTATTTCACGATATATTTTTTTATTTGAAGCAAGTCGTTTTCTAATCTGATTTTTCAGAATTTTTCCTATTTGATAACCGAGGTCATAATTATTTTTTGCTTCTATGTTTATAAAGGGAATTTTTTCCATATATTAATTTAATAATTGTAGCATTTTTTAAAATACAAATATTCACACAAATTATTGACAAGTTACATTTTTTTGATAATATATAAACACCAATATGAATATATTAGGTAGAAAATTTAATCATCATAAAGGAAACCTCTAAAAGGGGCCCTTTTGTGTGTTGATTACAATTTTCAATTAAACCCAAAACTGACCTCTTTTAAGGGGTTTTTTTGTTTTGGGATTTTTTGTTATTTGAAATGGAGGTTTTTATGAAAAGAAAGAATTTCCATCGTTCTTTTGGAGGAACAGGTCCACACATGTTTGGTAATGTTTCTTAAATCGTTGTCATGGTGGGCATAACACATAAAAAATATGCCCACTTTGTATGGTCATCGTAGCTCAATGGAAGAGCGCTCGTTTGTGAAGCGAGTGGTTGGGGGTTCGAATCCCCTCGGTGACCCCAAAAAATAATAAATGCAATGCATAGCATTTTGAAATAATATTTTTTGAAGTAATTTTTATGAGTTACAAAAGTAAAAAAAGAAAAAAAACAAGAGCGTCAAAATTACAACGCGACTTTGTGATTTTTCTAAAAAAGTTCTTTGTAAAATTTAGTAGAAAAATAGAAAAGTTCTTTGAAATAAAAAATAAAAATGAGGAGAATAAAATGAGATTTCCACAAACAAAAATTATTATGGAACAGCTTCGTGAGAAAGCTAAAAGAATTCGTCCAAACAATTTAAAAATAAATGAATGGATAGATGATTATATTGATAGTTGTATTTTAGAAGGTAAACAAATAGAAATTATTACTCAATATTGTCTTTCTAAAGATTTAGAATTTCGTTATCAAAAACAAGGCAATAAGTTTGTTCCACTACCAGCAGAAAGGAACATGTTTGAAAAAACGATTCCAGAAATTATTTCTTTGTTTGAAAAAAATGGTTTGACTCTAAATTGGTATGTAACATTTAACGATTCTTTTTTGGATAGAGGGCGGGTTTCTTCTGACATAAAAAGTATTTATATGTGCATGATTAAAAATCTTGCTGAAGAAATAAAATCGTTAGAACAATCAATAATCTTTTTAGACTGGGAGCTTGATGTTCTAGGAAAGCAGTCAGGACCAAATATGGAAGTAACAAATTATTTTGATTCCCTTGTTCCTAAAGAAGCCTTCAATTTAGATATGAAAAATCTTTTGAAAAGGGTTAAAGAATATAAGGATTTTTCAAAAACAGAGGATGATCTTAAAAGAGAAACAAAATTTAAAATTTCTTGTGAAGCCGAAGAAGGAAGATTTATGTTAAGCCAGGAATCCCCATTTTCTAATGGGAATTTCATTCTTGTTCCTTTAGAGTTTCCAGAGAGATATGTATTTTTTGAAATTCTTGCTCCAAACTTTCAGAAACGACTCGCTTCCATTATAAAACCATATCCTTGGAGAATGGATGCTGATAATTTGAGGTACGAAATGTGATTTTTTGAGACTAATGACTGCCGGTTAAAGGCAGTCATTTTACTTTTTACCCCCCCATATTAATTTTTGTAAAAAATCTCTCACTTTTAATGCCCAATCCTCAACGTCTTTCAATTTGTTTTTATTTCCCATTTTACAACTCTCAAAATTTATTTTTTGGTGTTGATTTTTAACGTTATCCACAGAGCTTTAGTAAATTTTTTGTTGTAAAATTAAAATCCACTAGAAAACTATTAGTTTTTTATAAAAACATGCCAGAAAATCAGAAAAAAGTTGAAAAAAATATTGAAAAAGTAAAAAATTTTGATGTTTTTGTAAAAAAGTATTAAAAAGAGACGGATTAATCGCCTCTTTTAATATGAATGTGTTTAAAATTTATTGAAAGAACAAAAAAATAAATGAATCCCCACACTAATCTTAATTTCGTTTAAAACAGATTAGTTTATAAAATAGAATGAGTGGTGGACTGTTGAGTAAATAGACAAAAATAACAAACAAGGTCAATATTATTAAAATTAAGATTAGTGTAGGGATGAAAAAAACAGAAACCCTAAAAAAATCTGCAGTAAAAACTTCTAGAATGTCAAAAAAGATTTCTCATATTCAAAAAAGAGATGGGCGCGTTGTTTTGTTTGATTCTAATAAAATTTATTCTGTTATTTTTAAAGCCTTTTTAGCTGTTAGAGAAAAAAATGGTCCTATAGTTGGAAAAATTTCAAAAAAAGTTATTTTTAATTTGGAAAAATCTTTTTCAGGTAAAATTCCAAATGTTGAAGAAATTCAGGACACAATAATAAATGTTTTAAGGGATGAAGACTTTAGCGATGTTGCCGAAACTTACGAACAATACAGAAAAAAAAGACAAGAAATTCGCGAAGCAAAATATTTTCTTTTGTATCACGATGTCAAAACAATCATAACTGAAAATGCAATGAAAGTTTTGGAGTCGCGATATTTAAGAAAAGATACAAACGGAAAAATTATTGAAACACCCCAACAACTTTTTAGAAGAATTGCTTCTAACATAGCAGCTGCAGAAAAAATTTATGATCCAAATATTTCTGATGAAGATATTATGAAAGTTGAAGAAAGATTTTATAAATTGATTGCTTCATTAGAATTTCTTCCTAACTCACCAACATTAATGAATGCTGGGACATCAATGCAACAACTTTCTGCATGTTTTGTTTTGCCGGTTGAAGATTCAATGGAAAGTATTTTTGAGGCCGTAAGAGCGACAGCTATTATACATAAATCTGGAGGAGGCACTGGCTACAATTTTGGAAGTCTGCGACCAAAAGGAGATTTTGTAAAACAAACGGGAGGAGTTTCTTCTGGGCCAATCTCGTTTATGAAAGTTTTTGACATTGTTGCTGACGTTGTAAAACAAGGCGGTAAAAGACGTGGGGCTATGATGGGCATTATAAATATTGACCATCCAGACGTACTTGAATTTATAACAGCAAAAACCAAAGAAGGAATACTTCAAAACTTCAATATTTCCGTTGCAATTACGAATGAATTTATGGATGCCGTAAAAAAACACAAGACATATAAGCTTATAAATCCTAAAAATGACCAACCAGTGGGGGAATTAGATGCCAATGAAGTTTTTGATAAAATTGCAAATCTCGCATGGGAAACTGGAGACCCTGGGGTTATATTTATAGACCGTGTAAATGATGCGCGCGGAAATCCAACTCCAAAATTTGGACGTATTAAATCAACAAATCCATGTGGGGAACAGCCACTTTTAGCAAATGAACCTTGTAATCTTGGAAGCATAGATATAAATAAGTTTGTAAGAAATAAAGGTAAAAAGAGTTATATTGATTGGATTGAACTTAAAAATACAATACATGAGGCCGTACATTTTTTGGATAATGTAATTGATATGAATAAATATCCGTTACCGGAAATTGATGTAATGGCGCGTGGCAATCGCCGTATAGGTCTCGGTTTAATGGGATGGTCTGATGCGTTGGTTAGTCTTAAGATCCCATATAATTCTAAACAAGCACTTTCATTGGCGGATAGGTTGATGAACTTTATAGAAAGTGAATCCCACTCAGCTTCTGTGTCTATAGCAAAGAAAAGAGGAACATTTCCAAATTTTAAAGATTCTCTTTATAATCATGCTGGTGGGGAGAGATTAAGAAATTGTGCAGTAACAACAATTGCTCCAACAGGAACGATAGGAATTATTGCAGGATGTTCACAGGGGATTGAACCAAAATTTGCTTTGGCTTATGTAAGAAAATCAAGAATAGGCAAAGGTGAAAATGATTGGGTGGAATTAGTTGAAGTTGATAAACAATTTGAAGAGGTTGCGCGACGCGAAGGTTTTTTCTCAGAAGAATTAATGAAAAAAGTTGCCGAACACGGCTCGGTTGCAGGAATGAAAGAAATTCCGTTGAAGTGGCAAAAAGTTTTTGTGACCGCGCATGATTTAGAATTTCCTGACCATGTAAAAATGCAAGCTGCTTTTCAAAAACACGTTGACAACGCAGTATCAAAAACAATTAATTTACCAAATAAAGCTACAGTTGAAGATGTTAAAAAGGCATATCTATTTTCTTGGGATACTGGTTGCAAGGGGATTACAGTTTATAGAGATGGATCAAAATCTGTTCAAGTTTTAAATGTTGGTAAAGATAAAAAGAAAAGCAGTGGCGAGAAAATTTCAGAAGAAGAAGTTATGATTGCCACTATGTCTGGGATTGTGAGTGATACAGTTAAAACGGATACAAATGTTAGAAGTGAAATTGATATTAAAAATCCTCATCGTGAAGATTTACCACCTGGAGTTTGTTTAATTTGCGGGTAAATGAAAAAGCAATTTAGATTGCTTTTTCATCCATAATTTTTTTGTTTTTAAAAAAGCAATTTAGATTGCTTTTTCATCCATAATTTTTTTGTTTTTAAAAAAGCAATTTAGATTGCTTTTTTATCCATAATTTTAAAAAAATATAATCAAAAAACTTCGCTTTAGACGAAGTTTTTTGATTTGTTGATTTTGTGTCTATAAGCCGAATTCTGTTTCCAGCACTTATTTTGATTTTGATTTTGAAAATTTCAAAATCAAAATAAGTGCTGGATGTAGTCATTTATCTGGGATTGTCATTACTGACAAACTCTAGCGGTTCCTCAATCACTGCATAGCAGTGGAACTTCTAAATTATCTCAGTAAAATATGTTTAACATTTTATGAGACGGGTAATTTCTAATTTCCAAAAAATTAAAAACAGCTTTAGATATTGTTTAAGAATTTCATTAGAAATTAGATATTAATTATTAGTCATTCCAGTGCTATGCACTGGCTGATACGACCTTGCACATAAGTAAGGATTTAGCCGTTTCAATTCTTTAGTTTCTTAAAGAACTATACTTCACTAATGAAGTATTCAAAATCGTTTCCAATTTTGACGTCTCTGTTCGCACCTCTCGTCTTGCGACGGATGGGTGTTACCCACTACCATTCTGCTGACCCAGCCCTAATTTTGCATTTAATTATTGAAGTGTTGCACTCGTTCGTAAAAAACGAACTCGGCTTATTTCAGCTTTGCAACACATTTTCAAATTCGCATTTATAATTTTGTTTGTTTAATTTTTTCAATTTAACTGCAAAATTAGAGCTGGGTACTCAATTTTATATTCACCCTTGGTGAACAAAATTGGCATGTGTTCGGACTTTCCTCCCAGCACTTATTTTGTACACCAACGACAATGTAGAGAATATTTTTGAGATATATACAAATTGTCTAGTTATAAGTTTCTGTACAAAATAAGTGCTGGGTAACTACACAACACAAAATCTTATCAGATTATACAACACTATATATTTTTAGTAAATAGTATTTTTTAACATTTTTTATTAAAAACTCGTCTTTTTTTTGGTATACTTATCAAGTATAATTGTAATTAATTAATAGCGTAATTTATAAGTTTTATGAAAAAGTTATTTACTAGAGAAAACTCTGACAAGAAAATCTTTGATTTTGAAAAGTTATCTTTTATCTTCTTATTTTTAACGATATTTTTAATACCCCTCTTCTTTATACCATCAACGTCAGTCGCCCTTAATTCCGGCAAAATGTTTTTATTGGTTTTCGGAACATTGTTGTCCTTCATTTTTTGGTTGATATCAAAATTTAAAGAAGGCAAATTTGAACTTCCTAAAAGTATTGTATTTATTTTTGCTCTTATTGTTCCACTGGCTTATCTCATATCATCTTTCTTTTCCGGTTCTTTCAGAACGTCTTTTTTGGGCGGTGGATTTGAGATAGATACATTTGGTTCTATAGCAATATTATTTTTACTTTTTATTTTGATAACTCTTTTATTTAAATCAAAACAAAAATTGTTTTATCTTTACGTTGGATTTTTTATTTCTGTAATTGTTGTATCTCTATTTCAAATATTAAGATTAATATTTGGTCCCGAATTCTTATCTCTGGGAGTATTCTTTGGTGCGGTTTCAAGCATGGTAGGAAAATGGAATGACCTCGGTATATTTTTCGGTTTAGCAATTGTTCTCCTACTTTCTTCGTTAGAATTTTTGAATATGACAAAATTAATGAAGATAATATCTTACATAATTTTGCTTGTCTCATTACTATTTTTGGTTGTAATAAATTTCGTAACGGTTTGGTTTGTTGTAGGTTTGTTTTCTTTGATTTTGTTTATCTATTCTTTGATGTTTAAACCAAAAATTCAAACTGAAGATTCTGCAAACAATGTTTCCAGTAAAAAAAGATTTCCATTTATACCACTGGTAGTATTTGTTATATCTGTTGTGTTTGTTGTATCCGGAGGACTATTTACAGAAACAATTTCAAATTTGTTTGGTACGTCTCAAATTGAAGTTCGTCCGTCGTGGCAATCCACGTTTGAAATTGCCGGAAAAGCCTTAAAGAACGATCTTATTTTAGGGTCTGGTCCAAATAGGTTTAATACAGAATGGTTATTAAACAAACCAGCCGGAATAAATGACACCATCTTTTGGAATACTGATTTTAATTCAGGAATAAGTCTCGTATTTTCTTCTCTGACTACGACCGGTTTGTTGGGCTTTATTTCATGGATTTTGTTTGTGGTTATGTTTCTGTTTGTGTCTCTCAAGGGGGTGTTTAACCTAAAAGATGATCTTTTAAAGAAATCAATAGTCATATCTTCTTTCTTTGGCTCCATATACTTATGGGTATTTACTATGTTGTATGTTCCAGATATAGCCGTCTTATCACTCGCGTTCGTATTTAGTGGAATATTAATTGCCTCTCTTTACAACGATGAAGCTATCAAAAAAATAAATATTTCTTTCTCAAAAGATTCAAAAATGGGTATGGTTATTGTTTCTGTGTTTGTTTTATTACTCGCTCTAACACTTCTTTTTGGAGTTTTTGAAACTAAGAAATTTATTTCAAATATTTATTTCCAAAAAGGAATGATATCGGCAAACATAAATAACGATATAACTAATGCAGAAAAAAATATTAAAACAGCAATAAAATTTGATGGAAGCGACTTATATTATAGAACTCTATCACAGATTGGTTTGGCCAAATTAAATTTGATATCAACACAAAAGGATGTAAAACAAGAAGTTTTACAAGAACAGTTCCAAAACGCCTTGGGGGAAACAATAGATAGCGCAAAAGAGGCCGTTGACATAGACAATACTAATTATCAAAACTGGATTGCTTTAGGAAGTGTTTATGAAGCGGTAGTTCCATTAAAAATTGAAGGAGCTTATGAAAGTGCCATGGCTTCTTACCAACAGGCCTTAAAATATAATCCAGAAAGTCCTGCAATATATCTCACAATGGCAAGACTGGATGTTCTTAATGGCGACATAAAAAAAGCCAGAGAAAACATTACAAATGCTCTAAACAAAAAGAATAATTATACAGAGGCATTTTTCCTTCTATCTCAAATAGAGGTAGACCAAGGGAATATTTCCGCCGCAATTTCATCAGTTGAATCTGCATCAACACTGTCTCCGAATGATCCAACGGTATTCTTTTATCTTGGTTTGTTAAAATATAACAACAAAAACTTTACCGGTGCCGTATCTCCTCTTGAAAGAGCTGTAGCATTAAGCCCTTCTTATTCAAATGCAAAATACTTTCTTGGATTAAGTTATGAAAAGGTTGATAGAATAACAGATGCAATTGCTCAATTTGAAGATGTTGCTAAATTAAATCCGGATAATCAGGAAGTAAAACAAATATTGGAAAATTTGAAAAATGGAAAAGATGCTTTGAGTAATACCAGTTCAGCAACAACACCAGAAAAAAGAGAAGAATTACCAGTAAAAGAAGCAAACTAATATAATAAATTACCTGCCGGCAGACAGGAAACAAAAAGCATGGTGAAAAAAATTTTGTTTTTGTTTTCAAAAGAAATAAGCGGTCTTCACCAGGCCGCTTATCTTTTGGCATTCTTCACTTTAATTTCTCAAATTCTTGCCTTAGTCAGAGACAGACTTCTTTCTCATACATTTGGGGCAAGTCAAACTTTGGATATATATTATGCCTCTTTCAGAATACCGGACATAGTACTTGTTTTTGGGGCATCCGTGGTTTCTGTTTCAATTTTGGTTCCTTTTTTGGTTGAAAAAATAAGTGAAGGCAATGAAAAAGGTCATGAGTTTATAAAACACGTATTTACATCTTTTTTTATTTTTATTGTTTTTGTAAGTTTGATAGTTTTTTTCTTAATTCCTTACATTACAAATTTTATTTTTCCTGGTATAAATAATCCAGACTCAATAAAAGAATTGATACTATTAACTAGAATTTTACTTCTCTCACCAATTATATTGGGATTATCAAATTTACTCTCAAGTATTTTACAAGTGTTCAAAAAATTTTTTGCGTATGCTATAGCGCCGATTTTATACAACCTAGGAATAATAATAGGAATAATTTTTCTTTATCCAATGTTTGGAATAAAAGGAGTGGCTTTTGGGGCAGTGTTAGGAGCAATTATGCATCTTCTTATACAAATTCCTGCCGTAATAAAAAATAAATTTTTACCATCTTTCACATTTCCAATAAATTTAAGTTATGTTAAAAAAGTAATATGGAACTCTCTTCCCAGAACTTTCACCCTCTCAACAAATCAATTATCTATATTGGTTCTTCTTGGGGTAGCGTCTGTTATGGAGGAGGGATCAATATCTATTTTTAATTTTTCAAACAATATTCAATCCGTTCCGCTAGCGCTTATAGGCGCAAGCTACTCTCTTGCAATTTTTCCAATGCTCTCAAAATTTTTTACGGATAACCAAAAAGACAAATTTTTAGAACATGTTACAACCGCGGTAAGACATATAATATTTTGGTCTTTACCGATGACGATTTTATTTATTGTTTTAAGGGCGCAGATAGTAAGAACAATACTAGGGAGTGGTTCATTTGATTGGTCTGATACAAGACTCACAGCCGCGTCTCTTGCAATCTTTGTTATGTCTGCCGTTGCACAAGGTCTCACAATTCTTTTTGTGAGAGGTTATTATGCTTCTGGAAATACAAAAAAACCTTTATTAATAAATTTGTTATCTGCTGTATTAATAATTCTATTTTCGTTCTTATTAACCAGTTTTTTTGCATCAAATCAATTTTTTAGATTTTTTATTGAATCATTATTTAAGGTAGAGTGGTTGAAGGGAAGTGAAATTTTAATGTTGCCGTTGGCATATTCTTTAGGCACAATTATAAACGGAATAATATTTTGGTTTGCATTTCAAAAAGATCATGGCCCATTTTCCTATCTTACTAAAAAAACAATACTTCATAGTTTTTCAGCATCAGTAATACTTGGATTCGTTTCTTATAAATTTTTGGATGTTTTTGATAATATTTTTGATATAAATACTCTTTTTGGGATATTTATGCAGGGGCTTCTTTCTGGAATTATTGGTATAATCGCTTATATTCTTGTATTGGAACTTTTAAAAAGCGTTGAATTGAATGAAATATGGGAATCAATTAGAGATAAAATTTGGAAAGTAAGCCCAGTTGCACCAGAAAAAGACGAATTATAATAAAATAAAAATGCTCGTTTTAATTTAATAAATTAAAACGAGCAACCGCTAATCTAAATTAAACCAAACAGCGTAAGTACTCATTATGGTTTGGCTGATTGCCCCAACAAGTGCGTGAGTTTGAATTAAAGAAACGATATCATCTGGGTCACTTTTCATTTTTTTTGTTAATTCTTGTATTCTTCCTATATCAAAAGCAATTACATCTAACTCGTCCTCGTCTTCAATTTTGTTGAAAATCTTTTCAAGATTTTCTAGAACACTCTTACTTGATGTAATAGTACTATTAATTAAGTTGAGCTTCTTAGTTTTGTTTATAAAGTTCTCGCTTGGAATAGTAAAAAGTGGAAACAACATTATTTTTTTCTCCATATAAGCAAGTTCCCGGTCCCTCGGATTTTTAGGATCCATAGCAACTCCATTTTTATGTTATAATAGTTTTTTTAAAGAAATTCTGTTTTTAAGATATCATAAATTCTAAAAAAGTCAAAATTTTGACTTTTAGTTTTTAAATTTCAAATTACTAATAATCATGAAAAATATTAGAAATTTCAGCATCATTGCTCATATAGACCATGGTAAAAGTACTTTGGCCGATAGAATGCTGGAAATTACAAACACGATTGAAAAAAGAAAAATGAAAGAACAAGTTTTAGACAGAATGGAACTCGAAAGAGAGAAAGGAATTACTATAAAAATGCAGCCAGTTAGAATGCTTTATAAAAGCGGAAAAGATAATATTGAATATATATTTAATTTAATAGACACACCAGGACACATAGATTTTTCATACGAAGTCTCACGAGCTCTTAAAGCTGTTGATGGAACAATTCTTCTCGTTGATTCAACACAAGGAGTCCAGGCACAGACATTAACGACTCTAAGAATGGCACAAGCTCAAGGGCTTGAGATAATTCCAGTATTGAGCAAAATAGATTCTCCTTACGCAAGAATTGATGATGTAAAAAGTGAAATTATGGAAACACTTTTTTGTAAGGAGGAGGATATTTTAGAAGTGTCAGGTAAAACAGGTGAAGGTGTGAAAGAATTATTGGAGATGATAATTAAAAAAATTCCTTCCCCGAAAGATTATTCGTCCTCAAAAAATGACGCACAGGCCTTGGTTTTTGATTTTCAATATTCAAATCACAGAGGGGTTATTGTTTTTGTCAGAATATTTGGAGGAGAAATAAAAAAGAATAAAGTTATGAGTTTTAAAGCAGTAAATAAAAAATTTAATTCACTTGAGGTTGGCTTTTTCTCTCCAGACATGAAGGAAAAAGAATCCCTAGCTTCTGGAGAAATTGGATATATAGTAACAGGAATAAAAGAACCAGGGGTTGCATCGGTTGGTGATACAATAGTTTTTCACGGAAGTTCAACACCAGCGCTAAAAGGTTATCAAACACCAAACCCGGTCGTCTGGGCCTCTATTTTTCCAGAAAGTCAGAATGATTTTATAATTTTAAGACAGGCACTAAATCTTTTATATTTATCTGACTCGTCTCTTTCATTTTCAGAAGAATCCTCTGGAATTTTAGGTCGTGGGTTTAGGTGCGGTTTTCTCGGGATGCTCCATATGGAGATAATAATGGAAAGATTAAAAAGGGAATTTAACCAAAAATTAATAATAACTTCTCCAAGCATTACATATGAAGTTGAGAATAAGAAAAAAGAGAAAAAGATAATATATTCTCCGTCTTTATTTCCGGAACACGGCGATATTCTATCTGTAAGTGAACCATGGATAGATGTTGATATAATTACACCCTCGGAATATTTAAGTCTCATTCTTCAACTTCTACACGAACACGAAGGCAAGATAACAAGTACGGAAACATTCAAAGACGGGAGAACTATTATGAAAATAGATATGCCACTCAGAGAATTAATGAGAAATTTTTTTGATGAATTAAAAAGAGTTTCTTCTGGTTATGCATCTTTATCTTACAATATTAAAGAAATGAAAGACGCTGACGTTGTTAAATTAGACGTTTTAGTAGCAGAAGAAATTGTTCCAGCTTTTTCTAAGGTTGTTTCAAAGAGAAGAGTTGAAGAAGAAGCGAAAGAGATGGTGGATAAAATTTATGAACATTTACCCAGACAATTATTCAAGACTAAAATACAAGCAGTTGCAATGGGTAGAATAATTTCATCAAGAACATTATCAGCGATGAAAAAAGATGTTACCGGCTACTTGTATGGAGGAGATATAACAAGAAAGATGAAATTAAGAGAGAAACAAAAAAGAGGCAAGAAAAAGTTATTAGAGAGGGGAAAAGTAAATATACCAACAAAAGTATTTTTTGAAATAATGAAGTGAAAATGTCCCTAAGGACATTTTCACCAAAAACTCTTTAGAGTTTTTGCAAGCACCAAGAGTCCGACAAGGGCTCTTGCAAGCATCCAATATTTTGTTTTTTGGATGGAAAATGTCCTCAACGGACATCTTCACTTAAAAAATAGGAGCGTATAACAGAACCATACTCACAATAACGAGTATTGTGATTATAATCCAGATTTTCTCCGCCATTTTTCTACCCTTCTTATTAAACATATATGTATAATAAATATACCAAAAATGTCTGAATTTATAAAGAAAAAAAAATATTACAAAATTTTATATTCAAGAATAACACTTTTGCTATTAATGATATTGATTGTTGTTTTTTTGAAGGCAACATGGAATGTTTATAAAAAAGAGAAAATAACTCGTGATAATTTAAACAACGCTCAGGATGAATTAAACGGGATAAAAGAAAGAGAGGTATTTTTAGTTGAACAGATTGAAAAAACAAAAACCGAGAAGGGGATAGAAGAAGAAATAAGAAGCAAATTTAATGTTGTTAAAGAGGGAGAAAAGGTAATAGTGATTGTGAATGAAAAGGAAAAACCCAAAATTATTGAAAGTAATGAGACCGATAGTTTTTGGAACTGGGTTAAAGGTATTTTTGAATAAATTTTGCGGGATTAATTTAGTGGTAGAATACGACCTTCCCAAGGTTGAGACACGGGTTCGATTCCCGTATCCCGCACAAAAGAAAGTAGACCACACATTTTTAAAATTTAAAGTCCCAGATGTATTTTATTATGATAAAATTATTCAACATTACTATTTAATTTGTATGCATTTTTAGTTTGCGCTCGCCCCGTTAGAAGTTTGGTAGGAAGTATAAGTTTAATTGTAAAAAAGCCGTTAGGCGATTTCGTTTTCACAAACTTGTTAAATACTAATCTTAATGAACTTCTAATGGGGTTAATCTGCATTCTAATCTGTGTCTTAATATGGAAAGTCAAAACAACAAAAAAGTTTTTATCTACTCAACACCAGTATGTCCATATTGCGACATGGCGAAGAGATTCTTTAGCCAGAATAATATTGAATATACAAATTATGATGTTTCAACAAATATAGAAAAAAGAAAAGAAATGATTGAAAAATCAGGACAAATGGGTGTCCCGGTAATAATGATTGATGAAAATGTAATTGTTGGATTTGATCAGAACAAATTGGAGGAAGTTTTTGGGGTTTAAAAGGAATTTTATTAATATTAAATCTTTTTCTCTTAATAATCCTATTATACCGTTCGTACGAACGGTATAAAGTATGATATAATAACACCATAAAAATGTAATAAAAATAATCATGAAGTATCAAGAAGCTGAAAAGATGTACAAAGCCTTAGCTAATAGACGTCGTCTAGAAATTCTTCATTATTTATCGAAAGAAACAAAAGCAAACGTTACTGATATTTCAGAAAAGATAAAACTTTCTTATAGATCTACATCTAAACACCTTCAAGTATTAAAAAACGCAGGGTTTATTGACAGCGATCAGGTTGATTTTGGACAATTTTATTATTTGAAAGATAAAAACAATTCTTTTATAAAACACTCTTTATCTATCTTTTAATTTTTAAATTTAAAAACAGCAGGTTGGTTTATGATAGTTTATAAGTTTATATCATGGGTGGTTCGTACGAATGGTTCAAACAAAACACAGAAAATTCTTTCAATTCCTGACACGAGTAAATAAATTTGCTCACTTCTCGGGCATAAAATAGCTTCGCAATTTTGTGTCCTCGACAGGAATCGAACCTGTAATTACTCCTTAGGACGGAGTCGTTATATCCGTTTAACTACAAGGACAACGTTAAAACTATATCACAAGTTTTATTTTTATTAAGTTATTGTTATAATAATAAGATGATTCAAGACGAAAAGGAGCTTTTAGAAAAGACATATAAACTTTCTGAAGAAAACAATAGTATTCTTAGAAAAATGAGACAATCTGCCATTTATGGTCGTATTTTTAAAGTTATATATCTTTTAGTAGCACTTGTTCTTGCAACTGGTTTGTATTATTTTATTCAACCTTATTTTGATAAAGTAATTAATATTTACAATAATGTAATGGTTGGTGCCGAACAACTAAAAAAGGTTAACGATTCCGTTCCTACAATTCCCGGTGGATTAAACACAGACGCTATAAAATCGGTAATTGAATCATTAAATAAATAGTGTAGAATGTCTAAATTATGCTCAGGTAGCTTCAACCCAAGGCTGATCCGCCTCGGGCGGACAGTTGTAGGTTGTAGTTTAGTAGAATTTTGTAAAAACCGTTGCATTAAAAAGTTACATTATGCTCAGGTAGCTTCAGCCCAAGGCTGATCCGCCTCGGGCGGACAGTTGTAGGTTGTAGTTTAGTAGAATTTTGTAAAAACCGTTGCATTAAAAAATTATATTATGCTCAGGTAGCTCAGTTGGTTAGAGCATCTGCCTGAAGAGCAGAGGGTCGCCAGTTCGATTCTGGCCCTGAGCACCAGAAGAAAAACATCGGTTCGAACCATATTTTAATTTTGGGAGAAGAAAATTTTTTAATCCTATGGAAACAGAAAATACAACTTTCAATTACGCTGGCTTTTGGAAAAGATTTGCCGCTTTTATTATTGACATGTTTATCGTGTCTATTGCTGGCTTTATCATTGGTTTTATATTCGGAGTTCCCTACGATGTTCTCACTGGCAAAGCTGAGTTTGCTGGATTTGCCGAGGACTATATTCTTAGTTTCATTTTGAGTTTTCTGTTTGTTTGGATTTACCAAGCAGTTATGGAAAGTTCTTCTAAACAAGCAACTCTCGGCAAAATGGCTCTTGGAATAATAGTTACTGATTTGTCTGGCAAGCGTGTATCTTTCGGAAAGGCATCGGGTCGTTTTTTCGGACAATTCCTTTCCGGGTTTATTCTCGGTATAGGATATTTTATGATTGCTTTTACTGCAAGAAAACAGGGCCTTCACGATAAAATGGCCGGTTGTCTTGTTGTGAATAAATAATGTTTCCATATCGCCGATTTTTATTTCCGAGGGAGGATTATCCGGAGAATTGGGACGAATTGAGAAAGGTGGTTTATCGCAGAGACGAATGGCAGTGTAAGAAGTGCGGTGCCAGAAATATCCAACTCCACGCCCACCACCAAACCCCGTTGTCTATGGGTGGCTCTAATGACATGAGCAACCTGATTACTCTTTGTAAGAATTGTCATATTGATGACCACCCGCATATGTGGTGGGGTAGGTGGAAAGAGAACAATCCCCAAACCGCTCTTGCACTTCGTATTATTGCCCTCGCCATAGCCATTTCGTTACTCATAATATCTGGCTTCAGTTGGTGGAAAGTCATAGTTTTAATAATTGTACTTCGACCTTTATTCTGATTTAATATAAATGCCGCCAAAGAAAAACCTGTCATCCCTTCGGGAGATCTCCCGCAGGGAGAAAATTGTCAGCGGTGCGGCTCACTTCGACTTCGCTCAGTATGAGCCACCACCTTTCCGAATTTTCGCCCTCCTTCGCCTCTTGGCTTCGGACGGGCAAGCAGGGGGGAATTCCTCGCCCCGCCGTGGCGGGACGAAATACGCCGTGCCCGTCTGTAGCTTTAGCGAAAGAGGGTTTGGGACTAATTCAAGAATACTGCACAACAAAAAAATACTGACTTTTATCAGTATTTTTTAATTTTTAAAATTTAATTTTTAGTCTTAACTTTCAATTTAGTTTGTCTACCCTTGTCTATTTTTGGCAACCTGATTGTTAATAACCCGTAGTTTTCACTAGCTTCTGACTCCTCAACTTCTATTTCTGCCGGCAATAGAATTGTTCTTGAAAAAGCACCCCAATATAATTCTTTATGATAATAATCCTCGTCAGCAACATCCTCTGGTTGCATTCTCTCACCTCTTATCGTTACAACTTCTCTTGTTATTGATATATCTAAATCATCAGGCCTTACTCCGGCAACCATTGTTTGAATTATTATTTCCTCTCGTCTGTTATAAACATCAACGGCTAGTTCGTACTCCTCCTTATCCTCAACCCAATTTTTCTCGGTTTCTTTTTCTGATTCTTTTTCATCAACATCCTCAACATTAATAGTTCCTGTTAATCTTTCAAAAAATGATCCTCTTTTTTTCATAATATAATTTTTTAGCTTATAAATTATTAAATTTATTTTTTTATTCTTTTTACTTTTTCAAAAAGTAAAATTAATATAATAATTGCAAACCAAACTAACCCGAATATTGAAAATATGCTCTCGTCGTTACTATTAATTATAAGTAAATTAAAAACAGAGTGCAATGCTATTGATAGGATAAGTCCAACAAATAAATACAGCTTCTTTTTTAGTGGGTTTTTATAAAAAGATAAACCTATAAACAAGCCAACAATTCCAGAGGTGAGAGTATGCAAAACAGTTGCCCCTATAAATCTCATATTTCCGCTAATAATGCTACTCAAAATACTATTTTCAGAAATTAAAAAAAGAACATTTTCAAATGCCGCAAACCCCAAAGCCGTTGTCATTAAATAAATCATTGCATCTACAGGTTCATCCATTTCTCTTCTTCTCAACGCAGTTATATAAGATGCAAGATATTTTATTATTTCCTCAACAGCTGACCACAGTACAATAATTACTGAAGATCTAAATAAAATATAATCCAAAAAATAATTTTCCTTAAAAAATTTTATTATTTTTTCAACCACAAAACCCAGACTAGTTATAATATTTGATATATAAAGAGAGGTATCAATAACATTTTCAATAAACAGTGCCAACAAAACAGCAATAAAACCGCCAAGGAAGGTCATGGTTATCAAACCATGTGGTTCTGGTCTTTTTTTGTCCTCACGAAGCCAAAACCAAAGCCAAAATAGGGCAGGGAGTATTCCTACGGCCAAGGCTATTATTATTGTTTCAATTTTCATATTTGTTTTATTGATTTTATATTTTCTTGCTTTCTTGTTCTGCGGGCCATTTTTCAATCATTAAAAACTCTTTGTCATTTTTATTCTTGATATTTTGCCAAATTTCTTCCGTAATAAACGGCATAAAAGGATGGAGCATTTTTAAACTTTCTTTCAAAATATGGATTAAAGTCCATTGAGAAGATAATTTTTCTTTTTCGTCAGAACTTTTAATCTTATTTTTACTTTCCTCAATTATTACATCTGCAAATCTATGCCAGAAATAATGATAAAGTTTTTCTCCTGCTAAATAAAACTTAAAATCATTCATGTCTTTAGTTATATCTTTTGAAATTTCTTCAAAGTTTAGGAGAAATTGTTCGTTTTCATCCCATATGTCTGGTTTATTTTCATAATCAAAATTTTCCGACAGATTTTCTAAAACAAATCGTGTAGCATTCCAAATCTTATTTGCAAAGTGTTTATATGCCTTTATTTTTTCGTCGGTTATGACAGTGTCGTTTCCAGGGCCAACCCCAACAATCATAGCCATTCTTAATGCATCTGCCCCATATTTATTTATTGCTTCAATAGGGTCTATTGCATTATCAAGAGATTTACTCATTTTTCTTCCTTTTTCATCACGAACAAGCCCGTGTAAATAAACTTTTTTAAAAGGAACATCCTCAAGTAAAAATCCAGACATCAAAATCATTCTTGCTACCCAAAAGAATAAAATATCATAACCAGTTTCAAGAACACTTGTTGGATGAAATGTTTTTAAATCAACGGTTTCTTCTGGCCAACCGAGCGTTGAAAACGTCCAAAGTCCCGAAGAAAACCAAGTATCCAAAGTGTCCGGGTCTTGCTCCCAATTTTCAATATCTTTTGGCGCTTCAACGTCAACATAAATTTTTTCTTTTTCCGCATCAGTCCGCGTTAAGTCCGCATTTTTAGTCCGCGTTGTGTACCATACTGGGATTTGATGTCCATACCAGATTTGTCTTGAAATACACCAGTCGCGTAAATTATCTATCCAGTGGTAATAAACTTTTTCAAATCTGTCAGGAATTATTTCAATCTGCTTAGATTCAACAGCGTTTTTCATTATTTCTTTTAAAGAAACTTCTTGCCCCGTTTTTAATCCTTTCAGTTTGCTGTTTTTTAATCTAAATTTTTTATTTACATCAACAAACCATTGTTGCGATGGCAATGGTTCAATTGGAGAATTACATCTATAACAAATTGATAAGTTGTTATTTATTTCCTCTTCTTTTTCTAACAACCCATTCTTTTTTAAATATTCTACAACTTTTTCTCTTGCTTCTTTTATTTTTAATCCAGAGTATTCTGTCCCGGCTTCATTTGTAATTTTTGCATGTTCGTCAATTACTTTAATGATTTGCAGATTATTTTTTTGTGCAATTTCATAATCTATATGACTATGTGCTGGAGTTATTCCAACTGCACCTGTACCAAATTCTGAATCTATATTTTCATCTACAATTATTTTTATTTTTAAATCAGGTCCGCCAGCAAATTTTTTAATTTCAAATTCTTTTCCAATATATTTTTTATATCTTTTGTCATCTGGATTTACAGCAACGGCCGTATCGCCGAGTTTTGTTTCTGGACGAGTTGTTGAGATATAAATAGGGAAGTCAGCAGAATATTTGAATGTATAAAATTTTGCTTTTTGTTCCTCGTGGCTCGTCTCATCATCTGAAAGAGTTGATTGACATTTTGGACACCAATTAACAATTCTATATCCGCGATAAATTAAACCCGCATCATACATTTGCTTAAACGCCGTGCGAACTGCTAAATTTCTTTTTTCATCAAGAGTGAAGGCCTCACGAGACCAATCAAGAGAAGCTCCCATTTTTTTTGTTTGATTTATTATTGTGTCGTGGCTGTTTTTTGCGTATTCATTTACTCTTTTTAAAAATTCTTCACGACCTAAGTCGTGTCTGTTCTTTTTTTCTTTCTTATAAATTTCTTTTTCTACCCTTGATTGGGTCGCAATTGCTGCGTGGTCAGTTCCTGGCACCCATAAAGTTTTTTTGCCGAGCATCCTATTATAACGGACCATAATATCTTCAATTGCGAGCATTATCGCGTGTCCAGTGTGAAGATTGCCCGTGACGTTGGGTGGGGGAAGAACAATGCTGAAAGTTTCTTTACTTTCAGATTTTGGCTGAAAAAAACCACTTTTTTCCCAAAGTTTGTATATGTTTTCTTCAGTTTCTTTCGGTTCGTATGGTTTTAAAAACTTATCATTCATCCCTACACTAATCTTAATTTTAATAATATTGACCTTATTTGTTTCTTTATATATCTCAAAATCTACCACCCTAATTTATTTTATAGACTAATCTGTTTTAAACGAAATTAAGATTAGTGTGGGGATTCATCCTCTAAATTCTAACATTTTTAAGCTTATTTTTGAATAAATTTCTGTGCTTGACATTTTATAAAATATCTATATAATACAATATAGAAAAGAACACTAAGTTCTTTAATAAAAAACCAACTTATCGCAAGGGTAGGTGGATTTCAAAAAAATCAAATCGACACAAGGTCGAGGAGGTAACTAAAATGAGTAATAGAAAAAAAGAAAAAACCGCCTCTGGTTTTCTCAAACACAGAGAAATTCATGGTTTGGATTTTGCAATGTGTTCGGTAGTTTTCTTTATAAACCGAGCAATTTTTAATCTTCTTGGGGAGATCAAAATCCAACTTATTGAAGGATTTAGTGCAGAGATATTGAACGAATACCCATTGGGCGAAAATGCTACAGTAGACTTGTACATAAGGATAAGGCCTTTTCCTTGGGAAAAAGGTGACAGCTTTGTTATTCGTTTATTAAAAATGTCTGGAGATGTACACGACTGGTATTTAAGTTATATTCATTTTGAATCTATCAAAAAGTCTCAAGATGATATTTTTATTACAGAATTACCATCGAATATTCTTTTTTCGGAACATCTCATAAAAAAATGTCAAAATTTTTTACTCAAATCTTTTGCTAAAGAATAAATCTCTCATAACTTCAAATTTCCTTCAGCTCGCAATTCTAATGAATTGTGGGCTTTTTTATTTCATTCCATTCTCTTATTCGCACGAATAAGAGAATAGTGGTATAATTTTTGCATTAAAACAATAGATATAAACTATTATTAAAATTAAGTTTTGAAATTAAATTTATGAAATATCAAGAAATAGAAAAAAGTTATAAAGCATTGGCTAACAGAAGAAGAGTTGCTATTATTCATTTTTTATATAAAGAAAATAGAGCGAGAGTTAACAATATTTCTGAAAATATTAAATTATCTTTTAAATCTACCTCCAGACATTTGCAGGTTTTAAAAGCAATTGGAATGATTGATAGTGAACAAGTGGGTTTGGAGCAATATTATTATTTAACTGACAAAAACAATCTTTTCATTAAACACCTTTTATCTCTCCTTTAATATTTTTTTGTTTTTTCTACAATCTAATCTATTCTCTTATTCGTGAGAATAAGGGAATAGGTATTAAAACAAATATTAAGAATAACATAACCAAAAATTAATTTATTTTATAATCTTAAATTTCCTTGTGCTGAGAGATTTTTAAAATCATTTGGAGATTTTTTTTCTTTTAAAAATCTAAAATATCCGGCAATTCCTATCATAACCGCATTATCTGTTGAAAGGGAACTTTCTGGTAACAGTAATTGTATTTTCTCATCACTTGGTGTCTTAGACACCAAGTTGGAGAAGGCAAGACGAATTTGTTTATTAGCTACAACCCCGCCACCAATTATCAAAGTTTTAGCATTGTATTTTTGCAATGCTTTTTTTGTTTTTGAAATAAGGACATCAACAACCGCATCTTCAAATTCTCTCGCAATTTCTTTTTTAATCCCATCTGTTATTTTTGGTAATTTTTTTATTTTATAAAGTACGGAAGTTTTTAATCCCGAAAATGAAAAATCAAAATCATCTGAATTTATCATTGGCCTCGGCAGTTGAAACGCAGATTTACGCAGATTTGATGCAGATGAACGCAGATATTCTTTCCGCGACATTTCGGCTAAAGTCGAAATGTGGGGCCCACCAGGATAGGGGAGTCCAAGCATTCTTGCAACTTTATCAAAAGCTTCACCAACGGCGTCATCTCGTGTTTGTCCTATAATTTCATAATTTAACCAATCTTTAATCAAAATTAATTCCGTATGCCCACCACTTATTAAAAGTGCAATCATTGGAAATTGGAAATTAGAAATTTGAAATTCATTTTTTCTGTGCATAAGCACTGAAAAAATGTGTCCCTCCATATGATTTATTGGAATAAGTGGTTTATTCCAAACAGATGAAAGTGCTTTTGCAAAATTAAGTCCAACCCAAAGTGCTGGTTCAAGTCCTGGACCGTATGTCACTGCTACGGCATTTATTTCTGGAATTTCGATTTTTGATAATAATTCTTTTAATTTTTCAAAAAGGCCATGCTCTCTTTCTAAAATTTTTTCAATTTCTTTTATTTTTTTATTACTCATTTTACTTGGAGGCCGAGCCTCCAAGTGAGCCTCTAAGTGAGCCTCCAAGTAAAGAGAAGATTGTTTAAGTGTGTTTTCTAAAAGTGGAACTAGATTTTTTGCATGTTCTCGTTTCGCGAGAGAAGGGAATACACCACCATATTCTTTGTGTATTTCAATTTGAGACAATAAAGAATTACCAAGTATTTTAAAACTCGGATTTTCAAATTCACCGCTACATTCAATAACCGCAACGGCGGTTTCGTCACACGATGTTTCAATACTTAATATTTTCATGCTTTCATTCTACATTTTTAATTATAAAATCCAAATTTTATTTGTTTTCAAAAAAGTCATTTTTAATGTAAACTTTTAAATATAAAATAATGGAAACAATATATTCAAATAAATGGATTAATAATCAAGATATATTAAGTAAAACTTTTACTTTTAACGATTTTGTTGAAGCAGTAAATTTTGTAAGTAAAATTGTACCTTTAGCTGAAAAACTTAATCATCATCCTGATATAGAAATTTTTTCTTACAATAAAGTTAAAGTTAAATTATCTACACATGATGTAGGGAACAAAGTGACCGAAAAAGATATTGAACTTTCAAAAAGAATTGATAAGATTTTGTAATCAATTTTTTAAATTCAATTCTGGCGGGCGGTTTGGTTCGCTGTTGGAACTGGTTTGTTAATAAATAAGGCTATTTTTTGAGTAGGTCATCTATAAATAAAAATCGGCGCCCAAGGATATGCCAACATACTGCCATAAGAATTGCTCCTCCAACATAACCAACCAAAAGCACAGTCAAGAATTCGATGTATGGTGGCAACGGAAGTTCCCATGTCCATACACGAAAGAAATAATGCGGGATTTCGTAGAACATTGCTATTGCAATCGCTCCGACACAGAAGTGCATTAGTCGTGCTCGTTGCATAAGAAGAATATTGGCTACGAAGAAACTATATAAGAATACTCCATTCAGAAATAGAGAGAATGCACCGAAACCAAGTGCGTAAAAATGGAAGCCAAGAAATCTGCCTACCATGAGGTCAAAGAGTACTCCAACTACTATTCCAACGGGGATACTCCGTACGAGAATACGAGGTATTTCGGCAAGTTTTTTCTCGTAATATGCATGAGCAATAAAAAAGATAAGTTGCAGAAATACGACGATTATAAAATTTAACCATGCTCCTGTCATATTTTAATTATACTAAATATTTTTATTTTGCGGAGGGTAGAGGATTTGAACCTCTGAGGGGATTACTCCCCAACCGCATTTCGAGTGCGGCGCGTTAGACCACTCTGCCAACCCTCCGTAATTTTAATACTACCACTTTTTGCTTTTTAGACAAAAAATGTTATATTTTTATGCGCAGTTTTAATTTTTGTTTCGGCCCTATCGTCTAGTGGTTAGGACAGCAGGTTTTCAATCTGTTAACCGGGGTTCGATTCCCCGTAGGGTCACATAAAATAAAAAATACGCAAAGGAGAAAGGTAATTGGTGTGCACACTGGAATTCTAGAAAAGAATTCGAAAAATAGTATGAAATATGTAATTTTAGACATCGAGACTACTGGACTAGATCGCGAAAACTCCTCCATTCTTGAAGTAGGTGCTGTTTGTATTTCTAATAATTCTATAGTTGATCGCTTTTCATCTTTTGTTCAATACACAGAGGAAATTCCAGAAACAATTCGTCGATTGACAGGCATAACAGAAGAAATGGTGAAAAATGCACCCTTATTAGAAGAAGTAATTAAACAAACAAAAACTTTTATTAAGGAGTACCCCGTCGTTTCCCATAATGGATTTTTCTTTGATTTTCCGATACTTGAACGAGACGGACTTAAGTTTGGTGAAAAATATGATTCCATGGAGTTTTCTTTTTTTGTTTTACCCACAAGCGTACACGGACATTCTGTTAATGCTCTTTTGGAGTATTTTCAATTAGACAAGAGTCCACACCGAGCACTAGAAGATTGTGAGCTTGAATTTAAAATAATTCAAAAACTTCAAGAAACATATACTAAGAAATCTCCTCAACAAAAAGGTGCTTTAAATTACATAGCAAATTGTATAAATTGGTGGTGGAAAAATTTTCTTACAGGAAAACAGGAGGAAATTATCGATGTATCCACTCTTATTAAACCCTTTGAGCCCTATAGAAAACCAGTTTCACAAGAGATGTTAGCCCTTCCAACTCAAAGCATTCCGATTGAAAAAATAGGAGAGTATTTTCTGCCCCAACATACAGGCGTCCCTTCTTCTAATGATTACTCTGAAGACAGACCAGAACAAAAAAAGATGGCAGAAGCAATTGCTAATGCTTTTAATACAAAGACCCATACTGTTATAGAAGCAGGAACGGGAACCGGCAAATCAAAAGCATATTTGGTTCCATCGGTTCTTTTTTCATTAAAAAACAATATCCCAGTTATTATTTCTACTCACACTAAGGCCTTGCAAGATCAATTGTTTTTTAAAGAAATTCCACACTTACGAGCTACAATAAAAAAAGATCTTAGAGTTGCTGTTCTTAAAGGAAAGAAAAATTATGTCTGCCTTTCAAAATTTAGAGAACTGGTTGAGGAAGTGATTATTGAAAGTGCCAAGCGATCTCTTTATCAATTTGGGCAAACAGATGTTGGATTTACGAGCCAGCTAGCCTGCCTACTTCTTGCATCCTGGGCATTAGAAACAACACGAGGCGATTGGGATGAATTACCCTATTGGTTCAAAGAACGCATTCCAAAACGAATTGAATATGATGTTTGTAATTCTGACGAGTTGTGCACAAAAGGTATCTGTGAATTATATGATGAAAAAAAATGTTTTTTGGCAAAAGCCCGAGAACAAGCAAGAGATGCAGACCTTGCGATTGTTAACCATGCAATAGTTTTGTCTGGAATAATGCCAGGCAAGGAAGAAGAACTTTTAGTGGATAAAGATTCAGAAGATTTATCCGAACCACATAGTAGTTTTACACATACAGTATTCCCAGGAGAAGCAAAGTTTATTGTATTTGACGAAGCCCATCATCTTGAAGATGATGCCACTTCAGCTTGGGAACATATTCTTACAAAATCTGGTTTTGAATTATTACTACAGCAAATATTTGGTAAGGGTAAAAAAAGAGGGGCAATTGATATTATAGAATCAATAGTTAAAAGACATAACAGTACCAGTTTAAACAATTTAGCTAATTCATTTTATGCAACTGAAAGTGATCTTCGCCTTGATATAAATACTATGTTTGAAAATATACTGCCGAATTTGGTAGCCAAGCCAAAATTTGAGAAATATTCTCAATATGCATCTTTCCCAGAAATTCCAGAACAAAATCTAAAGTCCCTCAAGGATACATTAATACAAGTGGAGAGTCGCCTAGAAACAATAAAAAATACAATAGAAAATTTTTCAAATGTGGCAGACGAACGACAGAAAAAAATTCTTGGGATTAAGGCCGGTATGTTGTTAAAAACAATTAAGTCAATAGATAAAATCACAAGTAATGATTCCGCATATGTTAGATATCTTGAAAGGACGAATTTCTCTATTGATATAAAAGCAGCATTACTTTCGGTTGCTGAAAAATTATATGAATTCGTGTTCAATAATTTTAAATCTGTTGTAATGACTTCAGCGACATTAACTGTTGATAAAAAATTTAACTTTTTTGCTAGTCGTTGTGGAGTCAGCCTTATTGGAAAAGACCATCGATCTTTCCATCATTTTCTTTCTTCTTTTGATTTCAAACAACAAATTAAGTTCTTGCTTCCAAAGGGAATATCTTTTAAAACTTTGAAAAAAGAAAAACATCTCGAAGAGAGTTTGAAGTTTCTTGAGAAAGCAATTATTGCATCAAGAGGAGGTGCATTGGTTTTATGTACAAGTTTTGACCAAATTGATCAATTGTATGAGAAGTTAGTAAAACCTTTTGCAAAGAAGAATATTTGGCTTTTAAGGCAAAAACGTGGAGAATCACCCACCTCAGTTATTAGGGATTTTACGAATGACATAAATTCAGTTCTAATTGGCACAGAAACATTATGGCAAGGAGTTGATGTACCAGGAGAATCTTTAAGAGCCCTTTTTATATATAAAATTCTTTATCGAATGCCAGATCTGCCTTTGATTAAAGCTCGAAGAGAGGAAGCGGACAAAAAAGGTAAAAATGGTTTTGCTGATTACTATGAACCACTTGCCGCCATAGCTTTGAAACAGGGATTCGGAAGATTAATTAGAAAAAAGACAGACATAGGAATTGCTATTATGCTTGAAGATGGACTTTTAAATAAACCTATGTTAGTCAATTCACTTCCAGATGGCGTGGAACCTAAATGTGTTGAATCTTCTCAAATATACGAAATGCTTGCAAAGTTAGCGGAATCAGTTAGTAATAAAATTACTTAAATATTTATATGCCCGAGGCGAATGCCGAGGATGCTTTGCCTTTAATCATTGATGCTATCATGACATGATGACCGTAGGCACCGATGAATTTTGAATTCTGCCACTTCTTCTTTGAAGAAGTTTGCCCGAGTCTGCCGTCCATTCCAAAAAACAAGAATTTCTCCGTGAGACAAAATGAGTATGAAAAGGCGGACGAGGGCGGAACGCCGAGCGAAGCGAGGCATTGGCGGGACGATTGGTTCATTATTAATTTTTTTCAAAATAAGTTCGCGGAAAGGACATTAACACATCACATAAAATAAAAAATACCACTTTGTTGTGGTGTTTTTTATTTTTTTAAGTTGTGCGCATATCAGGATTTGAACCTGAGACCTCTACAATGTCGATGTAGCGCTCTAACCAGCTGAGCTATACGCGCACATAATATATTTTAGATATTAGATTTAAGATTTTAGATTATCTTTATCTTTTTGAAAGATAAAGATATATGTCTTCAAGTGCCTTTATAGCATCTCCAACAGCAATATTGTTTTGGTGATAAAGTCCATTAGTACAATCGCCGGCAGACCAAATTCCACCGGTAGAAGTTTTTTGGTTTTTAAAATCAACAATTATATGATTTTTTTCATCTAATTTGACAACATCTTTTGCAAAATCTGTATTTGGTTTACTTCCTATTTCAACAAAAATTCCTTGAGTTTTAATTTCTGTTTCTTCTCCAGTTTTTGTGTGATAGCAAACTAATGATTCAACAAATTTCCCACCGCGGATTTCTTTTATTCTTGAACAAGATATATTTTTAACTTTTTCATTACTTAAAACTTTTTCTATTATAATTTTTTCTGCTTTTGGTCTATCCTCATCATACAGAATTGTCACACTTTTTGTATAAGCAATAAGTTGGGAAGCTGTTTCAAATCCTGAATTTCCTCCACCAACAACAACAACGTCCATTCCTGAAAACAATGGACCATCACACGTTGCACAATACGTTATTCCTTTGTTTTCAAATGTTTCAGCTCCTGGCACATCTAGTTTTTTTCTCTTACTTCCAGAAGTAATTAAAATAGTTTTAGTTTCATACTTGTTATTCAGGGTTTCTACAACGAACACATCTTTTTCATTTTTTATTTTCTGAACTCTCTCATTTTTTATCTGAAGAACATCGCCAGCATATTCTTTGACGTGCTCTTCAAGATTTTTTGCTAAATCAATACCAGAAATATTTTTAGTCCCTATCCAATTTTGGATATCTGCTGAAACAGAACTTTGTCCACCGAATGAATCGGTTATTAATAATGTTTTTAATCTTTTTCTTGAAGCATAAACAGATGCTCCACACCCAGCTGGACCGCCTCCAATTATTATTAAATCATATATCATTTTATTTCATAAAATACGCAGATCAACGCAGAATACACGCGGATTGACGCAGATAAATTTATAATTAAACAAATTATAACACAAAATAAAACCGCAAAATAATTTCGCGGTTTTGATTATAGATAAAAAACTAACACGACTCTTTAAAACCTCTCCCAGAGGTTTTAAAGTATAGATGAAAAATCTCCACTGGAGCTTTTTCATTTAATTTTTGACCTTCTCAAAAAAGCTGGAACCGCACCCCAATCGTCCTCATCTTCCTCTTTTTTTTCTTCAATTTTCTTCACGGAGTCCTTGTCATTTTTCTTCTCGTCCTTTTCTTCTTTTGCCTTCATTGTTTCTTGAGTGGGGAACACCTTATCAACTTTTCCTGCTTCTTTTATATTTCCAAACTGAAAGAGTGATTTCCCGCCATGTGTAGTTTGATTTTCTGGAAACCCTGAAGCTATGACTGTAATTTTAACCTCATTTTTCTTCAATCTCTCGTCTTTAATGGCCCCAAATATAACTTTTGCATCAGCATCAATTGATTCTGTTATTACCTTTGCAGCATCTTGAATTTCAGTCATTGTTAGGTCATCACCTCCAGCTATCGCAAAAAGGACTCCCTTTGCACCATTTATTGATACATCAAGTAATGGGGAATTAATAGCCGCTCTCGCAGCCTCAACGGCTCTGTTGTCTCCAGACGCCTTCCCAACACCCATAAGTGCTGAACCGGCGTTTTCCATAATTGTTCTTATATCTGCAAAATCAACATTTATAATACCCGGAGTTGTAATTAAATCTGCAATTCCTTCAACGGCTTCATGTAAAATTTCATCACACATTTTAAAGGCATCTTTAGCAGTCGTGTTTTTTTCTATACTTGTGAGAAGTTTGTCATTTGGAATTACGATTAATGCATCAACTTCTTTCTGAAGGCTTTCTAGCCCGGCAATAGCCGCCCGCATTCTTTGAGCTCCTTCAAAAAAGAATGGTTTTGTAACAACCGCAACGGTTAGTGCTCCAAGTTCTTTTGCTGTTTTTGCAACAACCGGGCTTGCTCCAGTTCCAGTTCCGCCCCCCATACCACAAGCGATGAAAACCATATCAGCCCCTTTCAACGCTTCCAACATTTCTTCCTTTGTTTCTTCTGCAGCTCTTTGTCCTAAGCCGATGTTCATTCCAGTTCCGAGTCCTTTAGTTAAATTTTTCCCAATGTGAATTTTTTTCTTTGCTTTTGAATAATGAAGATCTTGAGTATCTGTGTTAACGGCTATGAACTCAACTCCATTTAGTCTGGATTCTATCATGTGGTTTACGGCATTTTTACCAGAACCCCCAATCCCAACAACCTTTATTCTTGCAAATGTTTCTACTTTTGGCTCAATTTTTTTTGTCATATTTTTATTACCCGAGGGTTTAATTAGTTTTCCTATATTTTATATTCAAAATGTATCATAAAAAGACAAAAAGAAAAACACTTGACAAAAATCACTATAATATGTTATTTCTTATATAAATTTTGCAAATAAAAATAGGTATTTTATAAAATATTTACCAATAATTTCTTTTCTCCCCACCATTCTTTTTGGCCTTTTTTCGTCTATTGTTTATGTTATAAAAACCGAAAACAAGATTGAAAAGAAAAACAAAAATAATTCAAATTTAGAATTTAATTCTGAGTCCAATCATTTTTTAGAAGAGTTTGATAAAAACTCGGGAATGTTTTAAAAACAAAACGCTTTCTAATTTTCAAAATAGAAAGCGTTTTTTAAAAAATAAAAAAAATTAATTACTTGTCCCGTTAAATGCGAAGCATATTTAACTGGGATGGATGAAAAATGTCCTTAGGGACATTTTTTAAAAAACAAAAAAAATTAATTACTTGTCCCGTTAAATGCGAAGCATATTTAACTGGGATGGATGAAAAATGTCCCTAAGGACATTTTTCATTAAGGATAAAATTGTTTTATCCAAGACATAAAACTATTTTTTGTATTTTTTGCAAGACGAATGCCAATCGACTCTCCCTCATTAGTTAATCCAAGTACGCAAAGACCATAGGCAACAGACCAAGAAGAATCTTTTATTTGTATTTTTGAATCTCCGGGGTATCTAACTTGTGCTATTTTTGATGGTAATTTTAATGTTGCTTTTGCCAAATCTTCAATTGTGGATATGCCTGAACCACCGCCAGTTATAACGATTCCTGCAGGAAGTAGGCCGTTTCTATGGATTTTCTTCAAATGAGAGTCAATTATTTCAAATATATCTGTCAAACGAGCCACTATTATTTCATCTAACTTCTTTTTAGAATAATCGGTTCTAGTTATTGCTCCCAATTTTATTTTTTCTGCTTCCTCAAGAGGAATTTTTAATCCGAGAGCAATGTCATGAGTTATGTCGGTTGAACCGATGGGGAATACTTTAACTGATATTGGAATATTATTATCATAAATAATTATTGATACAGTTTCAGATCCTATATTTGCCAAAACAACACCAGCAATTTTTTGAGCTCTAGAAATTGCTATCAAACTTGCTGCGACGGGCGCGGCAATAATTTCTTCAACCTCAATCCCTGTTTCTTCAATTGCCTGAACTAAATCTTGCATGTGTTGTTCAAGACAGGTTACAAAAAGCGTATTAACTTCAAATTTTATTCCTTTCATTCCTAAAGGTCTTCCGAGCACAGTTTTTCCATCTATTTTGTACGAGAGTGGTATTGTGTGTATAACTTTTTTATTAACCATTTCCTGTTGCGGAATGTTATTTTCACTTGATTCTACAGCTTTTTCTATATCTGTTTCCGTTATTTCATTATCTCCTCTAGATATTATTGTTGAACCGCTAGAAACTACGCTGTCCAAACTAATGCCACCCATGGATACATAAGCTTTTTTTATTTTTACTTTAGAAGTTCTTTCTGCCTGTTCAATCGCTTTTTTTAGACTGGCCATTACATCAGAAGTATTTATTATATAACCATACCTCAATCCTCTGGATTCAGAAAAACCGACTCCGATTATTGAGGGTAATTTTTTATCATCTTTTTCATGTTCAGCAACAATAACCTTTATATTGTATGTTCCTATATCTATACCTGTGATTATATTTCGAGACATGGCAAAACAAGAAAACAAGAAAGCTAAAAAACAAAAAAGCAAAAATAATTTTTATTGAGTCAGTTCTTTATTTTTTGATTTTAAGTTTCTTAAAATTTTTTGTTCCTCACTCTCCATTTTACTACTATGTTCGTATCCTTTCAAATGAAGTAAACCGTGGATAAACAGATATTTTAAAAAATCATCAAAACTTTTACCAAAAACCTTGCTTTGTCTTTTTGTTTCTTTAATATTTATAAAAATTTCACCCTCGTTTTTAGTCAACGGGAAGCTCAATATGTTAGCTTTTTTGTCTTTGTTTCTGTATTCCTTATTTAATTTTTTAGAGAGTTTATCTCCTATAAAAACCAAGCCCAAATTATAGTTCTTACCAAGAACTTTGTTTTTTAAATTAATAAAAGGCAATCTGCTTATAGCTGGATTGCCTTTTATTGTTTTTGTTATACTAAACTTTTCTTCTTTATGCATCTCCGTTTTGTTTGTCTTTTGAACGATTGTCTGGTAGTTTACCCATTTTTATTAATTTTTCTATCTCCCCCCTTCTTTTAAGGGAACGCAAGGCTTGTTTTTTTCTTGTAAAACTTGATTCGTCTCTAGCTCTATATCTAAGAGACCTTACTTTCTTAATTAAGCCAGATGAACGAACACGCTTGGAGAACCTTCTCAAGAGGTTTGCGTTGCTTTCGTTTTCGTTTCCTTTTATTTCTATGTTTATCATACAGTCAAAGAGATTATCATATTAAAGATTATTTAACAACATGTTTAAGATAAATGGGCAATTGTTCTATGCTTATTGATTCCTGTGCATGCGTATCCATATTTCTAACTATCACAAACTTATCTTTGACTTCTTTAACTCCCATTATTATTGTGTAAGAAGCATTAATACTTTCTGCGTCCAACATTTGTTTTATTAGCCCATCTTCAATTATTGATTGAAATATAGGAATATTTCTTTTTCTTAAATTTTCTATCACGCATAAACTTTGAAGTCTTGCCTCATGCCCGATATGCACAAAATAAATTTTTTTATTTCCCATACTATGACCAGTTGGTTCGATTTTGTGAACTTTTTTTGTTTTTAATAAATCTAAGGAAGTATATACAGATGGAATTCTTTTTCTACTCTTTGAATTTTTTAATTGATGGTCAAATCTTTCTCCTTTAGCTAAAATCATTTCTTCATTTTCACTACCACCGATTTTCTTAATTTGGAATATTATATTTGGCAAACCATTTTCTATTTCGTCATAAATAAGGTTGTCATTTATTTTATATTGAACTCCAATTGATTCAAGGTATTCTATAATTTCTTTAAAGTGTCTTATTTGGTCATCATTTAGATAAGATATGGCTTTTGGCGCATCATTTAATAAGGAAACACATCTTTCATTTTTACACTCAACAATTTTTAAGGGGTTTTTGTGTATTTTATTCTTACAATGGGAACAAATTGAATCAATATTTTTTCTGTAATATGATCCAAGGTCTTTTACAAAAGAACCAAATGATTTATTGTCTCCAAGACTATTTATATCTACAAATATGTTTTCATAACCATATTCATTCAATATAGACATTGACGTTTGCATTATTAATGCCTCGGCCACGCTTTTTTTTGTGTTGAACACGTTAAGACAAAACTCTTTCTCGTCCGATCTGTCTACTTTTATTGTATAGAACATCGGGTGTTCGCTATTTAATGCACCACTCTCAATATAAATATTTTGTTGTAAATCACGTTCGTTATTGGACACAAAATCTTTTCCTCGTGATTTTTTATCATAAATAGTCCCAACGGGTTTGAAGCCATAGTAATCAGCGACCGCAATTGCAGTCTCAAACGGTTTTTTCTCTTGAGTTTTGAACATGCTTTGTTTTGTTTCCATAATATTTTTAAAAACCAAATGGATGACAACAAATGCTTTTATACACCCAACAGTAATCCGATTCTAGTTATCGGAAGAAGTTGTAAAAAAGTTTTTCCAACTATAAATTTTTTATCTAAATTCCCCCACATTCTGGAATCAGAACTAGCCGATCTATTGTCGCCCATAACAAAATACTCGCTTTCTCCTAGAGTTCTGATTAAATTATTATTTCCGCTGTTTTGAATATAAGCTTCTCCAAGTTTAAAGCCATCCGGATTTTCTGAATTTTTTATAAAGACATCAGAACCGAATATTTCAACAGTTTCGTTTGGGAGTCCTATTATTCTTTTTATAAAAAATTTACTTGTATCGTTTGGATATTTGAATATTATTACATCTAACCTACGTGGTTCTTTAAATTTATAAGAAACCTGGTCAATAATTAAATAATCCCCATTCTCAAAAGTTGGACTCATTGAAGCCCCATATACAACGAAAGGTTGTGCTATAAACGTGCGAATGGGTATAACTACGAAAGCTACGAGAAGTACGACAGTGATAACATCTTTGATGAAAGTTTTTTTATTTTCAGGAGAATTTTTTTCATCAAGATTTTCAGTTTGTGTGTACATAGATACAATCATTTTATTCCTAAGTTGGGCTTGATACAAGAGCAAAATTATGTCGTAGACATAATTTTGCTCTCGGGAACGTAAGATAAAATTTTTGACATTTATATTTTGTATTTTTACTCACAGTGTTTTACAATATAGATCTATGAACTATATTATTGTTGGTCTGGGCAATCCGGGCGAAGAATATTTAAATACGAGGCATAATACAGGCAGAATTGTGCTTGATTATTTTGCTGACAAAAATAATTTTGATGAATTTGAAAAAGATAAAAGAACAAACGGACTTTTATCTAAGGGGAAAATAGGGAAGTCGTCTGTAATTCTTGTTGAACCCGAAACATTTATGAATAAATCTGGCGATTGTGTATCAAAATTTATTAAAAGTAAAAAAGATGTACTTGGACTCATTGTTATACATGATGATTTAGATTTACCAAGTGGCTCTTTTAAAATTTCTTTTAACAAAGGTTCAGCAGGACACAGGGGTCTTGAATCAATAATTAAAAAAATAAAAACAAAAGAATTTATCCGTTTGCGTGTTGGAATTTCTCCAGTGACTCCAAGTGGAAAAATCAAAAAACCAATCGGCGAACAAAAGATTTTGGATTTTATAATAGGGAAGTTTAGTAAGAAAGAAGATGAGACGATGAAAAAAACTTTTAAAAAACTTTCTGAAGCATTAGAAACAATAATCGTAGAGGGGAAAGACAAAGCCATGAATTTATTTAACTAGTTAAATAAATTCATATTAAATTTTTTAATTACTAATTTTTAATTTCTAATGAAATCATAAAAACCACATATATACGCCATGGCGTATATATGTGGTTTTTGAAAAAATCTACTTGGTAACTAAGTTACCAAGTTCTTGACAAGATATAATCTATTATGCTATAATACATACAGCTCAGTTAGTTCTTTGAGCAATTAAATATTTTTTTCAAAACAGACTAGCCGGAAGGCAAGGAGGAACAAATGTCTGAATTATTTTTAAATACTGTTGAAATAACAGTTTATGTTTGTATCATAGTGGTTTTTGTCCTTTTAGCATCTTATTCTTTTTTTTATCTCACAATGAAAAAAATGAAAAAAACAAAAAAGGAAAAAGAGAAAAAAGAAAATCTCTATTATGTTGCTGATTGGATGACTGGTTATCATCAAACTAATATCTTAATAAAAACAGAAACTGAAAAAATAATTGAAAAACTCCCAGACAGAGTCAAAAAATCTTTACCCGATTGTTATGATTCTTACTTCTATTACATCTTTACTTCAAGATTTGTTAGCGAGATAGATTTAAGAAACCTGGTTCTTCTCTGTATATCTTATGAATTTCAAAAAATAAAGAGAATTTTTGATGCAGAGAAAAAAATTCAGAATAAGCTTACCAAGGTAAAAGAAGGCAAGGATAAAATTAAAGAATCTGAATTTTTATCTTACGCGTCTCTTATACAAGAGAAAGAATCAGAGAGATATAGGATAGAAGATTTAGGAAAGAAAATTGTTTCTTCTGGTTTATTGGAAGAAAGATTTTTGAAAGAGTTTAGAGAATTTCTTCTTCTTTATAACCCAGAAGAAAATAATGTTGAAGAAAAGAAGTCTTCCACACAAGGAGGAGATGGCGATTACTAATAAATTGCTACCAATCTTTTGAAAAAGTTAAGGTCGCGTGATGAACGCGACCTTTTTTAATGCAAAAACCACTTGGCGCCCGAAGCGCCAAGTGGTTTTTCTTGCTTTCTTGTTTTTATGTTTTCTTGCTTTCTTGGTTCACCAACGCCAACGCCATTTTTCTTTCCTTTGGCTCAAAGAGAGTAATTGTAAATTTGTATTTTTTCCCTAATTCAAGTTTCTTTCTCAAATCTTCTTCAGACGCAAATTCAGATATATGAACCAGTCCGGCAATTCCTTCTTCAATACTTGCAAGCGCTCCGTGTTTATTAAATTTAATTACAACCCCCTCAACTTCTTTTCCTTTTTCGTATTTTTTTTCAGCATTATCCCAAGGATTTTTCTTCAAAGCCTTTATTGAAAGGGAAATCTTGTCGCTCTTAATTTCAATAATTTTAGCTCTAACAATCTCTCCAACCTTGAACAGATTTTTAGGGTCTTCAACAAGTCCCCAATCAAGTTCTGATATGTGGACAAGTCCTTCAAGGCCTTCTTCAATCTTTATAAATACTCCAAAATCAACAATTCCCGTTATTTGTCCTTCAATTTCGTCTCCTAACTTATATTTCTCAATCATATTTACTTTTTCCTCTTGTTCTGGTGTTCTTTCAGAGAAAATTAGTTTTCCTTCCTTTGGTGATACAGATATTATTGAAACAGAAAGCTTTTGCCCAACCAAATTTCTTAATTCAGATAAAATTTTATCTTTTTCTCCATCTTCAACTCTTGGATAATGTTCTCCACTAAGCTGTGAAGCAGGCAAAAAACCCTGAATCCCTTTCCATTCAAGCATAAGTCCTCCCTTGTTAGCTTCCTTAACTTGTAGGTCAAATATCTTCCTATTTTTTATAGCGTCGTTTGCTTCATTCCATATTAAAGCTTGTCTCGCTTCTTTTAATGACAACTCTATATATCCTTCCTCATTTTCAATTTCCACTATCTTTGCAGATATGCTGTCGCCAATATTAACATTCCTTAAAATGTCTCTTGCGTTTAAAAGTTCCTTACCATAAATGATACCAGTTCCGTATGGTGTGATATCAACATATACTCTAGATTTTTCTATAGATATAACTGGGCCTTCAACGAGATCTCCATTATTAGGGAAACTTTTTGTTTCTCCCATAAGACTTCCCATTTTACCCGGAGTTTTTTTGCTTTTTCTTTTTAGTTCGCTTAAGTCAGATTCGTTTTCCACATTTTCACTATCCGAAACTTCCTCATTAGATAAATTTTTAGTTTTTTTGTCCTCTTTTTTATCTTCCTTAACTTCTTTCTTCTTAAAAATCATAATTATTAATAAAAAACAATATTTCTATTCTTACTTTAAAACCTCTGGGAGAGGTTTTAAAGAGTAGTGTCAGATTTTCATCCATACTTGAAAACCTCTGGGAGAGGTTTTAAAGAGTAGTGTCAGATTTTCATCCATACTTGAAAACCTCTGGGAGAGGTTTTAAAGAGTAGTGTCAGATTTTCATCCATAACACAAAAACTAGAGAATAGGGCTAATATTGTAATATTCTTATAAAATCCTCCTTTTCAGAAGGAGTAACAATATAGAAGTATATACAAAATATTGGATTTGTCCACAAATTAACATTTTATTTAAAAACACAAAAAATTAATTACTTGTCCCGTTAAATGCGAAGCATATTTAACTGGGATGGATGAAAAAGCAATTTTGATTGCTTTTTTTAAACCCTCACTTGGAGGCCGAGCTTCCAAGTGAAAATTGAAGTCAGACTTCAAAAAACCAACTTGGGTGCGGAGCATCCAAGTTGGTGTTTCTAGAAAATAAACATAAAAATATTACTTGCTCCGTTAAATTAAATGCAAAGCGTATTTAAATAGGGTGGATGAAAAAACAGCCCAGCACCTATTTCATACATGAAATAGGTGCTGGGTTATCCACAGGGTGTATAAAAAACTATTGACAACCCGAAAGAGGTCGTATATACTTTTGCCTTGTATTTAAGAAAAGATTGAGTTTTTCAAGAACGAGGTTTTTATATTTAATAGAGGGCTAACTTTTTAATATTATACTAAAACTAGCCTAAAAATCTAATAATTATTTAGCGCAATTTTGTGTTGCGGTCTTTTATTTAATTTATGCAAAAGAAAACCTTTTCTAGACACAAGAAGTCTCTAACTTCTTTGCCGAACCTCGTGGAGAACCAATTAAAATCTTTTAATTGGGTTATTAGAGTTGGTCTTGCGGAATTGTTCAAAGAATTTTCTCCAATAAAGGACTATTCTGGCAAAAAATTTGAATTAGAATTTGTTAAGTTTGAACTTGGCGAACCAAAATATGATGAATATTATGCAAAAACTCAAAAACTTAATTTTGACGCTCCTTTAACTATAAAAGTAAAACTTTCAAACAAAACACTAGGTTCTTCTAAAGAACAAGAAATATTTTTGGCGGACTTTCCTATAATGACGAATCATGGGACTTTTATAATAAATGGAATTGAAAGAGTAATCGTTCCGCAACTTATAAGGTCCTTCGGAATTCTATTTACTTCTCAAATATTAAGAGGAAAACAATATTTTGGCTCAAAAATAATTCCATCTCGTGGAGTTTGGGTTGAAATAGAAAGTGATAATGTCGGGGTTGTTTATGTTCGCATAGATAGAAAGAGAAAATTTCCAGTAACATCTTTATTAAGAGTTTTAGGCGCAAGAACAGACGATGAAATAAGAAAATTATTTAAGAGAGATGACCCAGCAGTTAAATATATAGAAACATGTTTAACAAGAGACATTGCAAAAACTCCAGAAGAAGCATATGTGGAAATTTATAAAAAAATAAGAGAAGGAGATATTGTTTCTGTTAATAACGCGAAGGAATATATTGATGGGATATTTAACGAGACGAGATACGACATATCAGAAGTTGGAAGATTTCGTTTTAATCAGAGATTTGGAAAAAGTACTGATAAAAAATCAATTGCAATAAGAACAATAACATTAGACGATATTGCGACGATAATTTCTCATATAGCAAAATTAAATGACACATCAAATGCAGTTCCAGATGATATAGACCACTTGGGTTCAAGAAGGGTTAGATTTATAGGTGAGATACTTCAACAAAAGTTAAGAGTTGGTTTAACTCAGATGAAAAGAAATATTCAGGATAAGATGTCTACAATAGATACTGATGCAACTGTCCCAACTCAATTTATAAGTCCACGACCACTACAGGCAAGATTGAAAGAATTTTTTGCTACAAACCAATTGTCGCAATTTATGCAACAGACAAATATTCTTGAAGAGATTGAACATTTGAGAACTCTTTCGGCTCTTGGCCCAGGGGGTCTTACAAGAGAAAGAGCTGGGTTTGAGGTTCGTGACGTTCATCCATCTCACTACGGAAGACTTTGTCCAATACATACCCCAGAAGGACCTAACATTGGGTTGATACTTCGTTTAGCAACATATGCGCGAATAAATGATTTTGGAATGATAGAAACTCCGTACGCAAAAGTATCAAACGGGAAAATAACAGATGAAATTTTATATTTAAACGCGTTTGAAGAAGAAGGATATTTTATTGCTCATGCGGCAACTCCAACAAGAGATGACGGGACTATAATTCCAGATGAAGTAGAGGTTAGATTTAACGGAGAACCTAGTTTAATAAAGAAAAATAAAATTAATTTTATAGATGTTTGTACGAAACAAGCTTTTTCTGTTGCGACATCTCTTATTCCTTTCCTAGAACACGATGATGCAAACAGAGCATTGATGGGTTCAAACATGCAGAAACAAGCAACACCTTGTATTATTCCGGAAGCTCCTATTGTGGCGACTGGCATGGAAGAAAAAGCCGCAAGAGACACGGGTAGAATAATTTTAGCTGAAGAGGAAGGTGTTGTTGTTCAAGCTGATGCGAAAATAATTGCAATAAAAAACAATGAAGGTAAAAAGAAAGTTTATAAATTGGTGAATTACATGAGAACCAACGGCTTTACAGCATTTCACCAAAGACCAAATGTTAATGTTGGTGATAAAGTAAAGAAAAATAGTGTTTTGGCTGACACATCAACGAGTGATAACGGGCAATTAGCTCTCGGTCAAAACATTAAAGTTGCTTTTATGACTTGGTCTGGGTCAAACTACGAGGATGCAGTAATTATTTCTGAAAAATTAGTCAAAGACAGTAAGTTTACAAGTATTCACATAGAAGAATTTTATGTTGATGTTCGCGAGACAAAGTTGGGTCCGGAAATAACAACCCACGATATCCCAAATGTAAGTGAATTTAAATTAAAAAATCTAGACGAAGACGGAATAGTTAGAATTGGAGCAGAAGTTAGACCGGGAGATATTTTGGTTGGGAAAATTACACCAAAAGGCGAAACACAATTAACTCCAGAGGAAAGATTGTTGAGGTCTATATTTGGCGAAAAAGCTAGAGATGTTAAAGACACTTCTCTAAGAATGGAAAATGGTAAGAGAGGGAGAATAATCAGAATAAAAGTATTTTCGAGAGAAAACGGCGACTCACTTGAGTCCGGAATAATAAAAAGAATTTATATAGAACTTGCCCAATTAAGAAATGTTTCAGTCGGAGATAAATTAGCCGGAAGACACGGAAATAAAGGAGTTATATCTACCGTGTTACCAGAAGAGGATATGCCATATACAGAAGATGGAGTTCCTGTTGATATGATTCTTACACCGCTTGGAGTTCCTTCTCGTATGAACCTTGGACAGATATTGGAATTACACTTAGGATTAGCTGCGAAAACTTTAAATTATCAGGCAATAATTCCTCCTTTCATTGGAGCAAAAGATGAAGAAATAAAAGAAGAATTGAAAAAAGCTGGTTATCCTGAAAATGGAAAAGTTAGATTATATGATGGGAGAACCGGAGTTAAATATGACCAGGATGTAGCTATCGGTTATATGTATGTAATGAAACTTCACCACATGGTTGAAGATAAAATTCACATGCGTTCGATTGGTCCTTATTCGTTGATCAATCAGCAACCATTAGGAGGAAAGGCTCAGAATGGTGGACAAAGATTTGGAGAGATGGAAGTTTGGGCGTTACTCGGCTATGGTGCCGCATATACTCTTAGAGAAGTCTTAACAATTAAGTCAGATGATATACTTGGGCGTTCAAGCGCGTTTGACTCTATTATAAAAGGTCGTGATATTAAATACATGAATACACCGGCTTCTTTTAGTGTTCTCTTAAATAATCTTAGAGCGTTGGCTTTAGATGTTGAATTAAAGGGCGGTACGAAGGAATTTAATAAACCAAGAAGACGACCCTATTAGAAGTTCACTAAGAATAAATAATCTCAATAATATTTGAAAACGAATTTGCCTGCCCGCCTCTGGCGGGCCTAACGGCTCAATTATTTAATTAAATCGTGTTCAATATTAAACTTCTAACAGGGTAAACCCCGTTAGAAGTCCGCCAGAATTAAATGCCTGTTTAGAGTGTTGTTAATGAATCCGCCTTTCGGCTTTGTCTCAACATAAATCGACTTTAGTATTAAACTTCTAACGGGGTAAATAAAAAAACAAAAGACTATGATAAATTCAAACAACAAAAAAATAATAAACATGTCAGATTTTGATACAGTTGGAATTAAATTAGCTTCGCCAGAGAGAATTCTTGAGTGGTCATACGGAGAAGTAACAAAACCAGAAACGATAAACTACAGAACACAGAGAAGTGAAAAAAATGGACTTTTTGATGAAAAAATATTTGGTCCAGAGAAGGACTACGAATGTTATTGTGGAAAATATAGAGGTATAAGATACAAAGGAATAGTTTGTGAAAAATGTGGAGTTGAAATAACGAGGTCTGTTGTAAGAAGAGAAAGAATGGGGCACATAGAATTGGCGACCCCAGTTTCGCATATTTGGTTTTTGAAAGGGGTTCCATCAAAAATGGCAACAATTTTAGATGTGGGAGCTTCTGATTTAGAAAAAGTTATTTATTTTGCGGGCTATATAGTTGTATCCACAAACGAAGAAGAACGAATACAAATTCTCAAAGATTTGGATTCGGAATTTAAATCAAAAACAAAAACTCTTAAAGACAAAAAATCAAAAGATAGTTTAAAAGATATTTATTTAAATACTAAAAGAGAAATTGAAAGTATACAAAGCGGTGTGATATTAGATGATACTGAATATAACAGATATTCTTTGAGATACGGCTCTCTCTTTGAAGCAGGGACAGGTGCTGAAGTTATTTACGAAATTTTTAAAAATACAAATCTTAATGAATTACAGAAAAAACTTGAAGAACAATTAGACAAAGTTGGTTCTCTTGAGAGAGAAAGGATTTCAAAAAGATTAAGTTTGGTAAAATCATTAATAAAATCCAAAACAAGACCAGAGTGGATGTTTCTAAAAAGAATTCCTGTATTACCACCAGCTCTTAGACCCATGGTTGCTCTTGACGGTGGAAGACACGCAACATCAGATGTAAATGATTTGTATAGAAGGGTAATAAACAGAAATAATAGATTAAAAAAATTGGAAGAAATAAATGCACCTTCTGTAATTTTGAGAAATGAAAAAAGAATTTTACAAGAAGCAGTTGACTCTTTGTTAGATAACTCAATAAGAAAAAGAGACAACTCTTATATGGCTACAAGCCAATCTCAAAGAAGACCTCTAAAATCTTTGTCAGATAACTTAAAGAGTAAACAGGGTTTGTTCAGGCAGAATCTCTTGGGTAAAAGAGTTGATTATTCAGGAAGAAGCGTGATTGTGATAGGGCCTAAATTAAATTTGGACCAATGTGGAATTCCAAAACACATGGCCTTGGAATTATTTAGACCATTTGTTATATCAAAACTTCTTGAAAATGAATTGGCTTATAACATAAGAGGAGCAAACAAACTTATAGATGATGGGATTTCAGATGTTTGGGCAATTTTGGAAGAGATAATAAAAGATAAATATGTTCTATTAAACAGAGCCCCAACTCTTCACCGTCTCGGAATTCAAGCATTTAGACCTATTTTGATTGAAGGAAATGCTATTCAGGTTCACCCGCTTGTTTGTACGGCATTCAACGCAGACTTTGACGGAGACCAAATGGCCGTTCACATCCCATTGTCAAAAGAGGCACAATTTGAAGCAAAAAACTTTATGGCTTCAAACAAAAATCTTCTTAAACCAGGAAATGGAAGACCCGTTGTGAGTGCAAAAATGTTGGACATAATATTAGGATGTTTTTGGATGACTAAAATAATTGAGGACAAAAAAGGAGAGGGAAAAATGTTTTCAAGTCCAAACGAAGCAATTACAGGTTATGATTATGAAATAATTGATTTTAGAGCTAAGGTAAAAATTCTTCCAACAACAAATAAAAAATATGAAAAATTTGAAGGTAAAATTTTTGAGACAACAGTTGGAAGATTAATATTTAACAGTGTTCTCCCAAGTGATTATCCGTTCGTTAATGAAGAAATAAATACAGGCTTAATGCACAAATTGATTGATGATTTGATGGACAAATATGATAACGATAAAATTCCTGCAATATTAGACAAAATAAAAACTCTAGGATTTAAATACGCAACATTAGCTGGAATCACGTGGGGGATTGATGATATTAAAATTCCTGAAGAGAAGTACACCATAGTTGAAAAGGCAAAAAAAGATTCAGAAGAAGTTACCTCAAATTTCAATGAGGGCCTATTGTCTGAAGAAGAAAAAAGCAGAAAAAATATTGAAATATGGCATGATGCAAAAAATAAAGTTGAAAAACTTATATCTGAGAGTTTGGATAAAAATGGACCTGTTTATGATATGTGGAAATCGGGAGCGAGAGGTTCCTTGGGGCAAATAACCACAATGGCAGGAATGAAAGGATTGATTTTGAATAGCAAAGGAGAAACGATAGAATTTCCGATTACAACATCAAGTAAAGAAGGACATACACCAATTGAATATTTCATCACTACACACGGTTCAAGAAAGGGTTTGACAGATACGGCGCTTAACACGGCAAAAGCGGGATATTTAACCAGAAAATTATTTGATGTTTCCCAAGACGTTGTTATATCCGA
>JBAZZJ010000003.1:0-58570 GCA_041658885.1 Minisyncoccota bacterium
GCGTCACACCAACCCAATTAGCTGGTGATAACCAATTTCGGTTATCTGAATCTCTCTGTATTAACCTTTCTGGGAGAACGCTGGAGAGGTCGGTTAGTTTTAATGTTGTGGCCTCTCCAATGTTCTCACAGAAAGCTCATTTCAATCTTCTACCTATATGATAGCATAACTAAATTTATTTGTCAACCCCACAACTAATTTCATAAGTGTGGGGTTAAAAGTGTTTTTGTATTTAAATTCATTCAAAACTGAAATATGGCTTAATAAAGCCCCACTTTCTAATTGTAGCGAATTAGAAAGTGGGGCTTGTTTTTTTGTTTTGCTTGCCCTGAGTGAAATCGAAGGGTTTGGTTTTTTTGTCTTTTTATCTACACTCACCCCCCACCACGGCAGATAAATCTACGGTTTTTATTCCTGCCTACCGCAAACAAGTAATGTAATATTTAATTCTTTTGGTGTTTAAAAAATTTCATTAGAAATTAGTAATTAGAAATTGTGTATTTAAAATTTAAAAATCTGAAACTTTAATTTCAGATTTTTAAATTTTCTGCTCTCTCCATTCCTAAAAATTCTTTATGCATATCATCTTTATGTATTGCTCGCGAATAACGACGCATACCCATTAAAATTCCGAGTCCAATAAATTCTGTTAGCAAATGGCTACCGCCATAACTTAAAAACGGCGTGGTCGTTCCTGTAATCGGCAAAAGTCCTATGTTCATACCAATGTGAATTATTATGTGACTTGAAAAAAGTATAGTGAGCCCGAGTCCAAAAAGTATTTCAAAATTTGTTGCGCCGTGCATTGATATTTTAATTATTCTATAAATTACAATTCCATAAAGTAAAAAAATTATTAAGACCCCAACAAAACCCCACTCTTCTGCGAAGGCGGCGAAAACGAAATCCGTTTCATATTCCGGTAAAAATTGAAGTCGTGATTGTGTCCCGAAGCCAAGACCCTTCCCTATCAATTCTCCTGAGCCAATTGCTATTGTTGATTGATAGGCGTTATATCCTGCGCCAGCTATATCTGTGAGTGGGTGAATGAAAGTTAGAATTCTTTGTTTTTGATATCCTTCCAAACCAAAAAACCACATGTAAGAAAAAATTGTCGCTATGATAAGAAAGACTATGAGAAGGTGTTTTTTAGAAATACCAGAAACGAGAACCATTCCTAACCAAATCATAAAAATTATTATTGCTGAACCAAAGTCTGGCTGAACAAAAACTAAAGCAAATATTGAGAATGCATAGACACCTGAGATTATAATATGTTTTATGTTTGCAATCTCAATGTGTCTTCTTGAGAAATATTTTGCTAATAGAATAATGACGATGAGTTTGATCGGGTCCGATGGTTGGAAAGAAAATTTTCCAAAATCAAACCAGCTCTGAGCTCCTTTAATAACCGAGCCAAACAAAAATAAAAACAATAAAGTCAGAATAGAAATAGAAAATAGACCCATAACAACTCCAGTATTATTTAAAAATCTGAAATCAAAAAGGCTTAAAATAAAAAAAACTGCCAAACTTATGGCTATCCATAAAAGCTGTTTCTCAAAAAATAAATTCTCACCCGTAAATGAGTACATTGTCGCAAGACCAGCTCCTAAAAGTGGAATTAAAGATAAAAAAAGAGGCCAATCTATAAAGTTTAGTATGGCTTTTTGTTTAGAATAAAGGTAGCCCATAAAATGCTGTTATTTTAAAATCAAATAATCCAAGGGTATTATTTCTATCTTAGCTACGCTATCGGCAAACTCTGATGGCCATGTAAACACCATTTTTTCTTTTGAGTCTTTATTTACAAAATCAAGTTCCGTTTTGGAAGAATTAAGCGCATTACCATCAGTATCAAAAAGAACTGACATAACTTTTATTTTTTCTATTTTATAAACGCTTGGGTTATATAAATCTGCTTGTAGGTTTGTAAATCCATTCTGACTTTTTATTGAAATATTTTCTACTCCCAAATTTATTGGCTCTTCTTTAATTTTTTCCCACTTTGGCAACGATGCGAATTCAAAAGTTGTTCTTTTAACTTCCCTGTTTCCTGTTTGAATGGTCTCTTCAAATATTGGAATTATTCTTTGAGCCGGAATATCTGCAAATCCTTTTCTTTCATAAACAAGTAATCCTGTTTCATCATAAAGTTTAAATACGTAAGAAATTTGTTTTGTTTCAAGACCGACATTTGGATTTTCAACATAAGCTACTGCATTATAAATCCCGTCTTTTACAAGAAATGCTCTGCTCCATTTTATAATTAACTCTTCTGTAGAAAAACTACAGATGTTTGGGCATGAGCCACCGCAGTCTATTCCTTCTTCGTCTTGATTTCTTTTTCCATCATCACAGGTTGCGCCCTTAAGGTCAACAAAAATAAGCACAAATAATAAAATTATAATTAAAAAGATTACTAATATATATTTTGTTTTTTTTCTTTCTGACCAAGACATAATATTCAAAAAAGCAATAAAACAAGAAAACAAAAAAACGGAAAGCTTTTTGATTTGAAAATATTATAACATAAAGTTTGTCTGGTTAAACCAAATAAAAAAAGAGCTTTGTGTCGGCGACTACCTACCCCATTAGATATTTTCAAAAGAAAAACCGCCCCTGGCGGTATCTCTAACGGGGCATGCTTTCCCCAAAAATCATCATTCTCTATCAAAATAAGCGTTGTATCATTAGAAAAATTTGAAAAAATTAAATGCTCTGTGTCGGCGACTACCTACTTTCCCCATAAAGAGTATCATCGGCGCTACGATGCTTAACTTCCGAGTTCGGAATGAGATCGGGTGTTTCCATCGCGCTTAATCACCAACACAGAATTTTTAATTTTTCATTTTTTATTTTCAAATTTTACCACCGAGTAAACTTCCGAGCCTGTCCTGTAGTTCAGCCAAAGGCTGATAGTACTGGGATTCGGAATGAGATCGGGTGTTTCCACTGCGCTTAATCACCAACACAAAACTCTTTTTCAAACAAGATCTATATTTTAATATAACTAACAAAAAAGTCAATAATTTTAAAATGTATTGATTTTTTAATAATGTATGATAAGTTTTAATTAGATCGATGAGCCGAGTCTCTGGGACCATGGGATTGCATGTCACCATTGGGGCTTATGGTCTTTATGAGCACGAAGCTCGCAGGATACTTTTTTACATCCTGCGAGCCTTTTTATTTAACCAGCTAGTAATTTATCAAAAACTCTCTCTTTCATATTTTTGGCTATTAAATTCCAGTCGTACTTTTCAAAAACAAGTTCTTTTGCGTTTTTTATTATTTCATCTCTAACTTCCTTGTTGTCCAACAAAAATTGAATTTTTTCAGCAATATCTCTTGGGTCTGTAATATTTACAAAAATCCCTGTTGGTTTTTTGTTTGAATTTTTTTGAGGAGAAAAAATAAAATCTTTTATTCCACCAACCTGTGTAGCAATTATCGGCATCCCGCTTGCCATCGCCTCTATAAAAGAATTTCCAAATCCTTCTGATAAAGACGGGCGAATAAAAATATCAGAAATTCTTAAATATTTTGGAATTTCATCATGCTCGGTTTGCCCCACAAACATAACTCTGTTTGAAACATCTTCCAATTCAACAAGGTCTTTTAAACTTATTAAATCCGGTCCTGTACCTAAAATTATAAATTTAACATTTGTATTTAAATATTTTAAAGATTTTATAACATCATCAATTGCATTTTTCTTAACAAGACGAGATGTTGTGATTAAAAAAATATCGTTTTCTTTTTTATTTAATTTAAGTTTTAATTCATTTAACTCGTTTTGTGAATATTCCTTTGAAAACTTTTTCGTATCAACTGCATTTGGAATAATTTCAATTTGGCCATCAAAGCCCATATTTTTTGCCCAATCCCCCAAATAAACAGAGATTGCTTGAATTATGTTTGCGCTTAAAAATATTTTTTTAAAAAGCGATTTTACAAATTTAACTTTTGATTTTATTTCTGAAATTGGATCACCTTCTTGAAGGGTTAAGAGGAAAGGAATTTTTTTGTGTGTATATTTAAAAAACATCCCAGCAAAACCTGCGAAGGCTGCCATTATGCTCCACGTTGCATCATATTTATTTTTTTTGTTTAAAGAACATGCCTTACAGTATGCGAGAAGCGGAAAAAGAAATTTATTTAATTTAAGTGGAAATTTTAATAAATCTGGCATCGTTGGAGATTTTTTTGCAAAGCTAATTCTATAAACATTTATGTTCCCGATTTTTTCAAATTTAGGTAATTTACTATCAAAACGAAGTGTAATCATATCAAACTGAATATCTTTTATTCTGTTTGTTATTTCTTTTACAGCAATTTCAGCCCCGCCCACAAACGGAAAATATGTTGTTGAAAATATAAGAATTTTTTTCATTCTTTATATACTAACAAAAATATGTATTTTTTGAAATTAAAAAAATATTAATCCTTGACTTTCTCAAAAAACCCTGTATACTTAAGTGTAGAAAGTTATCCTAATAAATTTAGGAACTTAAAAAAACAAAAGGGTCACAGTGAACCCATTTTCAAAAATAAGATAAGGAAAATCACGATGGTAAAAAGAATAAGTTACTCGTTTGGTAAATATTTAATTGATAGTTTAAAAGGGGGAGATGTTATCTATAAAGAACTGTTTCAAAAAACAATAGATATTATAAATTGTTTTTTGAAAATACTTCTTACTGAAACTTCTTTTGAAAAATATCAGAGTCTACTTAATGACCTAACAAACAGTGAGTACTCCATACATCTTTCTGCATTAAATAGTGTGGCTTTGTTGGAGAGTTCTAAAAAAACAGAGAGTATATCCATAAATGTGACTCTTATTACAAATCAAGAGGGGGTTGTAGCACAGATAAATATTTCTTTTTTTGGAAAAGAAAGAAAAAGAGAATTGTGTAAACTCTGTATAATAGTCTATAGAGATAAAATTACAAATGAAAACAAAAGTAAGATCTCTTATTTATCTAGCGTCCCGGATATACTCACATCTGATATTCTGGAACATTCTCACTCTCCGCGATCTATGATAATAACATTATAACATTCGATTAAATCTAAACCCAACTAACGTTGGGTTTTTTATTTGTCCAAATAAATTGGTATGATTAACCCCGTGGAATAAAAATCATTTATTGATTTTATAATGCTAAAGCATTATATTCCACAGGGTAAATATGGATCTGAATTTAAAAATTGAAGATATAACACGCATATTGCCCGCGCAGAAAAAAGCACTTGATAAAATAGGCTTAAAAACCGCGGGCGATTTGTTGTATCATTTCCCTTCGCGATATATAAGCTCGGCCGATATAAAAAATATTGTTGATTTAAATAAAGGAGACAGCGCAATTTTGCATGGGAAAATAAATCATTTGAAAATGAGTAAGGCGTTTAGAAAAAAAATACCAATGGCGGAAGCGTGGTTTGAAGATGACACTGGAAAAATAAAAATCGTTTGGTTTCATCAACCTTATATTGTGAAAATGATAAAAGAAGATACACCTGTGCGAGTTGAAGGAAAAATCGCAGAAAGAAGAGGCGAACTATATATTTCAAACCCAGAAGTTGTTTACATAAATAAGATTCCGGTTGAAGCCGGTAGCCCACTTTTTGAAGAAAAGAAATCACAAATTCTTGCACAACCATCCTATCCAGAAAGCCGTGGGATTACATCTAAATGGTTTTATCATACGATACAAAGAATTTTTTCACTCAAAGAATTTGAAAATATTGAAGACCCTATTCCTGAAGAAATTTTAAATAAATATAATTTACCAAAATTAAAAACGGCTTTAATTTGGATTCATACTCCTAAAAAAGAATCGGACGCGGTCGCCGCAAGAAAAAGATTTGCATTTGAAGAGGTTTTTTTCATTCAACTCCAAAAACAAAAACAACGAAAAGAATACGAGAAAGAACCATCTTTCAAAATAGAAAAAAAATTTGAAGATGTTAAAGGCTTTGTTGATAGATTTCCTTTTAACGCAACGGGTGCACAAGAAAGGGCCATTAAACAAATTCTTAAAGATTTTAATGAAAAACATGCAATGTCTCGTTTACTTGAAGGAGACGTTGGTTCTGGAAAAACCGCGGTTGCGGCAACAACTGCTTATTCTGTTGTTACAACTCGTCCCAAAAATTCTGTGGGACAAAAACAGGACTTTGGAAATTTACAGGTTGCATATATGGTGCCTACTGAAATTTTAGCAAAACAACATTTTGAATCATTTATAGAATATTTTAAACATTTACCAATTCAAGTTGGACTTATAACTTCGAGTGGGTGTAAAAAATTTCCATCAAAAGTTGGTTATCAAAAATATACTGACATTTCACGCACACAATTATTAAAATGGGTTGAGAATGGTGAAATCCCAATTTTAGTTGGAACACATTCCCTTATACAAAAAGCAGTTAAGTTTAGAGACTTGGCTTATATAATAATTGATGAGCAACATCGCTTTGGAGTTCGCCAGAGACAAGCTCTGGCTCGCAAATCAACCCACAGGTCTGCGTCTCTTCCGCATTTACTTAGTATGACCGCAACACCAATCCCTCGTACACTAGCCCTAACTATTTATGGCGACCTTGATTTAACACTTCTTGATGAAATGCCCACCGGAAGAAAAAATGTTATTACAGATATAATTTCACCAGATAAACGCGAAAAAATTTATGAAGAAATTCGTGAGCGATTAAAAGAGGGGCGACAGATGTTTGTAATTTGTCCTCGTATAGACGCACCAGACCCAACAAAAGAGTTGGCATTAAATGTAAAGTCAGTAAAAGAAGAAGCGAAGCGACTCAAAGAAGATGTGTTCCAAGAATTTGAAATTGAAATTTTGCATTCAAAAATTAAACCAAAAGAAAAAGAAGGAATTATGAGTCGCTTCGCAAACGGAGAAATTGATATTCTGGTTTCAACTTCAGTTGTTGAAGTTGGCGTAAATGTTCCAAATGCAACTATGATAATTATTGAAGGGGCTGAAAGATTTGGACTTGCTCAATTGCATCAACTTCGCGGAAGGGTCTTGAGAAGCGAACATCAGGCATATTGTTATATTTTCACAGATACAAAAATAAAGACATCGATTGACCGTCTTAACGCGCTCAAAACTGCGAAAAACGGATTTGAATTAGCTGAAAAAGATTTAATGCTTCGCGGTTCCGGACAACTTGGCGGAGGAAAACAATGGGGCATTTCAGATATTGGTATGGAAGCAATTAGAAATATAAAAATGGTTGAAGCCGCCCGGACAGAAGCACACGAAATTATTGAGAAAGATGCAGAGTTAAAAAATTATCCTCTGTTAAAAGAAAAAATGGGAAGAAAGGATGGTGAAATACATTTTGAATGACCGCAGATTATCGCAGACAAAAACTGCACCTGCCTGCGCAGGCAGGGATGGGCGCAGATAAAACTATTTTCTAATTTAATTAAATGATTGAATAGTTAGATGAGATAAAAAACTATCTCCTAATTGTAGCGAATATGGGAATAGCTTTCTTTACAGCGGTTCAACCGCTGTAAAGAACCGCTGAAATTTTATTGTTAAAAGAAAAAATGGGAAGAAAAGATGGTGAGATACATCTAGAATAAATCAAATCTCAAAACTCAAATCTCAAAACTACAACTCAAAAGTTAAAATAAAAAAAATCATTCAGCAATTTAGCTAAATGGTTAAATAATATATAAAAACTATCCCCTTATTCCGTCCCAATACCACAACAAGTTGGCTACGGGATAAATTGGATTAGGGGATAGAATTTATTTTCAGCGGTGAAACCGCTGGAGTTTTAAATATTTTATAGAATTTATCCAAGGGTTCCCCTTGGACTTTTTTTATTCAAAATATTCTTCTTTAAGAGAAGATATTTTACTCTTTCCTTCTTTGTAAACAGAATTGCCACCGTTATCAAACATTAAAAATCTGTATTCAAACTCTGTGTTGTTAGTATAAGAAGGACGTAAAATTGTAAATATATATGGATTATAATATTTTGTATCTTCTATATATTTTTTACTTTCCATGTCGTATACAATGTTTCTTCCTGTTTGCCATTCTCTTTCGTTACTATAGCGATAATCAATTGTTCCTTTTATATCTTCATCAGCAAATATCGTAATTTTAAGAACACTCTCATTGATTCCATTGACTATTTTTACTCCAAGAATTTTTGGACTAATATTGTCGGTCGGTGTTAAAACTTCTTTTTGTTCCGAGGATATATAATCTCCGTTTTCTGAGGTAAATTCAATAATATAAAAATATTTTTTTGAAGGAGCTGTGGTAACTATTTGCTCATGAATATTATTAAGTTTCGTTGTAATAACTAGATTTCCTGTTGGTGTATTCGTTGGCCATATTGATAATTTTCCTACAGAAGGAATGTTTGTCTTCCATTTGAATAAAATCTCATTAGCAGAAGGTACTGCTGATATGCTTTCAATAATTAATTTAGGTATAATTGTTTTTGATTTTCCTTCTAGTTTCTTTTCTTGTAAATTTTGAACCGTTGGTGTCATTTGTTTTGATACAGGCAAAATTGCATTTTGTTTTTTTAATGCTTCAACTTCTTTCTTCAATTGTATAATTTCTTCTTCGGGTTTTGTGTTTACGGTTTTAGTAGTAGATGTCGCCTGCGTTGTTTTTCTAATTTGTGTTTGTTCTGTTTTAGGTTCTGATTTAAAAATTTTCCATATATTCCAACTCAATGGATTCCACCAGGAAGCAAAAGTTATCTGTGGGATAATGAGTATTCCAACAAGTATAATTCCTAATGTTTTATATTTTGTTTTCATAAATTTAAAAATTAATTTTTAAATTTCCTTTGTGCGTGCGGAGGGACTTGAACCCCCAACCAATCGAGTATAAGTCGAACGCTCTACCAATTGAGCTACGCACGCGTTATTAAACAAAAATATTCTATCATAATTTCATATTTTTGACATATTAAAATCCATACAACCATTCACCCCAGTACCACAATAAATTGGCTACGGGGTAAAATTGAATAGTTATATATAAACTATCCCCTTATTCCGTTGGATTTGAGAATAGAAAATAATTAGTATTTTCAAAATCACTTTCTAATTCGCGCGAATTAGAAAGTGGTTTTATGTTTTTACGATTTAGTGATTTGGTGATTTGGTGATTTGGTGATTTGGTGATTTTATGGTTTTAATATTGAAATTTCTTTTTTAGGAGTTATGCCATTTGCAACCAAAAGTTTTTCAAATTCATCCCTTTCAATCGTTTCTTCCGTAATAAGTTTTTGTGCAATTTGTTCCAACAACTTCATGTGTGTTTTTACCGTCTTTTCTGCTCTGTTGTGTGCTTCTTTCATTAATCCAATTACTTCGCTATCAATTTCGGCTGTAATTTTTTCAGAATATTCTTTTTCTGAGACTACTCTGTTTCCACGCAACATAATTCCAATTTCTTCTTCAAATGCAACCGAGCCAAGTTTGTCAGACATTCCATATTTTGTAACCATATCGCGAGCTACTGCAGAAGCGATCTGTAAATCATTTGATGAGCCGGTTGTAATATCATCAAAAATTAATTTTTCAGTAACATATCCTCCAAGAGAAACTGCCAAATCATCAAGAAAATCTTTTTTGGACCTTAATCGTTTTTCTTCAATTGGTAAGTGAAGTGTGTATCCAGCAGCGTGTCCGCGTGAAATTATTGAAATTTTATGAACTGGGTCCGCGTGTTCCAAAATAGAAGCAACCAACGCGTGTCCTGCTTCATGATAGGCTGTAATTTCTTTTTCCTTTTTTATAAGCAAATGGCTTTTTCTTTCCGGACCCAACATAACCTTTTCAATTGAACGAACAAAATCAAATTGAGCAATCTTTTTTCTGTCTTCGCGTGCCGCAAGAATTGCCGCTTCATTAACAAGTGAATAAATATCTGCACCTGAAAATCCCGGCGTTCTTTCCGCAATAATTCTCATATTTACATCTTCGGCTAATTGTTTTTTGCGAATATGAATTCCTAAAATTGCTTCTCTGTCATCTCTGTCTGGCAAATCAATCACAACTCTGCGGTCAAATCTTCCCGGACGCAAAAGTGCTGGATCAAGAACATCTGGCCTATTACTTGCAGCCATAATTATTACTTTTTCGTTTTGTTCAAACCCGTCCATTTCAACAAGAATCTGATTTAATGTTTGTTCTCTTTCGTCATTTCCCCCACCAACTCCAGTTCCACGAACACGCCCAACCGCATCAATTTCATCAACAAATATGATTGAGGGGGCGGCTTGTTTTGCCATTTTAAATAAATCACGGACACGGCTCGCGCCGACTCCAACGAACATCTCAACAAATTCAGAACCAGAGATTGAAAAGAAAGGCACCTGCGCTTCACCCGCAACGGCGCGAGCCAAAAGTGTTTTCCCTGTCCCAGGAGCTCCCATTAGCAAAACCCCTTTAGGAATTTGTGCACCTATATCTAAAAATTTTTTAGGATTTTTTAAAAAATCAACAATTTCACGTAATTCTTCTTTTGCTTCCTTTGCTCCAGCAACATCTTCAAAAGTAATTCTTTGTTTTGTGTCTTTTGGATCAGTTATTCTCGCGCGAGATTGTCCAAAATTAAATGCCTGTGCTCCAGCCCCCTTAACCTGTCTAGATAACATCCAAACAAAAAACAAAATAAATAAAATAGGCAAAAGAAATGGTGCGAGATTTAAAACCCAATACCAAAGTCCTGTTTGGGTTTTAATTTCTATTTTTAGATTATTTAACGTTTTCAAATCAACACCATAGTTTAAAAGTGTTTGTGTGAGGGCTGTCTCATTTTCTTTCATTGTTTCTTTTTTAGTCCCGTCAATAAAAAGCGCTTCAACTTTATTTTCTTGTACAACTATTTCTTTTATTTTGCCTTCATTTATATTTTGAGCTAACTCTGAAATAGAAATATTTTCAGGTTTTTTTTCACCTTCTGTAAATGCTGAATAAATAGTTGCTATTACTAAAAATATTAAAACTACACTCAAAAAATTACTGATGAACTTCACTCCTTTGGGGGATTTCATATTTGGCAATTTACCAAGTTTCTTAGGCATTTTCTTAATTTTTCTTATTTTAAATTGTAATTTCATAGGTTAGGGTATTATACATAAAAATCATAAAAGCATAAAATCATAAAAACACTAGAACAAAAAATAAAGAAACTTAAAAACTAAAAAATTTACCCCGTAGCTCAGTCGAGGCCTGATGGTACTGGGGCAATAAAACGAGAAAGCAAAAAGAAAAATTAAAAAAGAATTAAAAAAGGCGCGTGTAAACGCGCCTGATTAAACTAAACTTACAATTCATCTTTAAACACATCCCATATCATTTTCTTGGCAGTATAATATGACATCGTCGTCTGAAAATTCAAGATAAAAATTTTACAATATTCATCAGACAACAAATTCTCGGGTGACAAAATTCTGATTTCATTCCACGGATCTGCGTTTGGTAAACCAGGAATTGGAAATCCATCTATTTCAAAATTATCTCCAAAATAGAAACTTTTTATACATTCCCCCTCTTTTGTCAGATAAATTGTATGGGGACCAAACCCAAAACTTGATTTAACAATTAGAAACCCTATGCCGTGTTCATTGTCTTTTGGGTCTAAAAAAATAGCTCTTTTTGTTATGGTGTGAATTCTGTTGTTATGACCATCGTCATCTCTCTCCGTAAAGGAATACTCAATCAATTTTGTCTTATTAGGCATCTTGTCCTCCTTTTTAATTTAAATTTTAATTATTAACTTTCCGTCTGAGACAATACACTCTTTTTGTGTATGTGTCAATTATTACATTTTTGTTTATCAATAATTGTTTTATACTATCTGTGAGCTAAAAATGTATGGAAAAAATTTTATACAATAGAAAAGCGAGTTTTAATTACGAAATTCTTGATAAATTTAATGCAGGAATTGAGCTTTTTGGACATGAAGTGAAGTCTCTCAAAAATCACCATGGCTCTCTTGAAGGAGCTTACGTTTCAATTGATTCTGGACAAATATTTCTTGTTGGAGCACATATACCTGCTTATCAACCAAACAATACACCAGAAAATTATGACCCTTATAGAAGAAGAAAGTTATTACTGCACAAAGAAGAGATAAAAAAACTTTTTGAATCAAGCGAACAAAAGGGGTTGACAATAGTACCTATATCAATATATAATACTGGAAACAAATTGAAGGTTGAAATTGCTGTCTCTCGCGGAAAGAAGAAGTATGACAAAAGAGAGACGATAAAGAAGAGAGATAACGATAGAGATATCAGAAGAACTTTGACAATTAAATAGCCGGTCAATCGCTTAAAGCATATTTATTTTTTATATTCCTTATTGTTAGCGAAATTTTAAATATGTTTTGAGGGGATGATCGGCCTTGATAAGAAATCTATTTTGATATGTGCAAGGTAAGAGTTTTCGGAACTCTTTAACAAACTGAAAAAATAAGTGCAGAGAAATCTGTAGCGTCACCTTATTTTAATAAGTTGGCGTTCGTCTACGCTTAAAGTCTAGACGGCATTGGTCTATCAGAAGTTCGATATGGTAAAACTAATGTTATAAAATTCGAACTAGGAATTGTGAATTTTCCAACATAATTCCGAGAGCCGAGAGGCAAAAGGAAATCGGTTTTTGAATGTTTTGTTTATTTTTTAGTTCAAATACTTAAACCACAAAATAAACTAAATCTTGTAGACGTATATCAGAACTTTTTTTACACGGCGGTTCGATTCCGCCCATCTCCACCAAAATTAGAATGAGCCACTACAAAAGTAGTGGCTCATTTTGTGTTTGTATTGACTTACAAAACAAAAAGGAATATATTCCAATTAGAATAATTAACTTTCTTTAATAATTTGGAGCTAAAATGCACAAAAAATATGTTCTTTTTGTTATTTCCGACCGACCACTAAATCTTGGAAAAGAATTGATCGAGAAATTGTCTGACGATGTTTCAACACAACATTTCATATATGAAGATTTAGATTTAAACGGAGGACTTAGTGGAACGGACGAAATGTATGTTGAAAAAAACTTACCGCTACATTCTCGCGAGAATGATGCAATTACTTATACGGGTAGAGGCGAAATTGTATCAATGGTAATAATAAGTTTTTTAAAAGACATGGTTCGTTCTGTTTTTGGATATCTACCGCATTACAGAAAGGGTCCAGAGCAAAAACAAAAAACCGTTGAAGCAATGTTAAAAACTGATTCCGGCGGTTAAGATTTAATAGGTGTAATTGTAAAAAATTACACCTTTTTTATTTACCCTATTAAATCCTGTCTCGCCCGTACGGGCAAAGCGGGAATTCGTCGAAGGCGAATTATTTAATTGGGTTGAAAAAAAAATAATATAGTGATACTATTGTTCTAAAGTTCTTTTGAACAGGGTGTGGCTATAGCTTGGCACATTCAAGAGATTAAAAAGGTGGGCTAGTTTTATCATTCACTTTTTTAATTCTGTCGTTCATTCGTTTGCGGGTTTGAGAGAGCAATTCTCCCGCAAACGATTTTTATTTTCCAAAAAATAAAGAGCCCCGCTGTTTTCTTGGAAAAGCGGGGTAAATGTAACGACTATATTTTTTGAGAATCCAGCTCCATTTTCATGTTTTTGTTTTTGAATTGTTAAAATAAAAAATTTCTTCGAATTTTTTAATCTTAAAATTCTTTACAAAAAATATAAAAATGGGGTTGGATAAAAATAACCAATATCTGGAGGTGTTTATGCGAAAGCATGTTCCAATAATTCAGTGGTCTTTCCCTGCGGTTCTGCACTGTAATTGTGGATGTGGAAGCGGATAGTTTGGGGATGACGATTTTTAAAATCGTCATCCCCTGTTTTTTGCAAAAAAGAAAAACCCTTGACATAAATTCAAAAAAATATAGAATGCGGAGAGAAAGTTTAAAATTAATGATTTTTTAAATTTATTAAGGAGTTCTTTTTATGTTAAAAAAAATAAAAAATTTTTTTAGAAGTCGGACAGTTTATAAAGAAACGGGGATGCAAGTAATTTCTTTCTTTGTTGAAAAAACTTATCCTGTTTTTTCAGGAACATTCAGTAAGAAAACAAATAAGGAGACATCGTTTGTTGTTGGCAAAACAAAATACGGGTCGGTTAAAATACCCATTAGCGAAAAAGTCTACGCAATTCTTCAAAAAAAATCGCTCGCAAATCGAAACAAAATTCCTTTTGATATTAGTGTCCGATTGAAAATTCAAGAAATAAAAAAGAAAAATCACAAGGAAGCAAAGATTTTGGCAGGAATGGTTATTCTTCATGAAAAAAAGCTGTGAATGTAAAAATTTTTTATTATTCAATCCCGCCTTCTTTTTGTTATAAGAGGTGGGATTTTTGTTTGCTTTAAATAAAGGAATATGTTATAAATATGCGGTATTTGCTACACTAAATACACTTTAAAAAATTGACGAAAAAATTGGAAAATAGAATAAATGGTCAAATAAGAGCCGAGGAATTAAGAATTATAGGGCCAGACGGAGGAAATCTGGGCATAATGAAATTAAAAGATGCTCTTGATAAGGCTAAAGATTTAAATTTGGATCTTATTGAAATTTCGCCAACCGCTATTCCACCAATTGCCAAAATTACAGATTACGGCAAGTTTCACTATGAATTAAAGAAGAAATTGAAAGATTCAAAAGCGAAAACTCATAAAGTTGAAACAAAATCAATTCAAATAAAAGTTGGGACTAGCGAACACGATTTAGAATTAAAAGCAAAAAAGGTTTCAGAGTGGCTAAAAGAAAAAAACAGGGTAAAAATAGATCTTTTCCTTTTCGGTAGATTAAAATATATGGAAAAAGGTTTTCTCGAGAGCAGAATGGACAGAATACTTAAATTAATAACTCGAGATTTTAAAGTATCAGATGAAATTAAAAAAAGTCCAAAAGGTTTGTCTATAACTTTGGAGCATAAATAAAATGAATCCCGTTAGAAGCCGCGGTCACGGTTTAAAAACAGGTTTCAAGTATAAACCCAAAAGTTCGTATTTAAAATTACAAATTTAATCTAAGTAGAGTGCGGTTGACCGCGACCTGCTTCTAACGGGGTGAAAACAAATAAATCATTTACAAAAAGAATGAGAGTTACAAGAAAGGGAAAAATTATTGTAAAAAAACCCGGTCTTAATCATTTCAATGCTAAGGCAAGTTCAAATAAAAAAATGGACAAAAAAAGAAGTGTAAATTTTATTATGACAAATAAAAATAGATCAAGATTTTTACCAAATACTTAGAAACATTTAATCATAGAAACACTAAATCATAAAATCATTTATTATTAATTAATATAAAAGTTTTTATTTTCAAATTTTGATATAGATTTGAGATATTATATTTTAGATTTAAGATAACATTATGACCCGAGTAAAAAGAGGAACAATTTCATTAAAGAGAAGAAAAAATGTCTTAAAGATGACTAAAGGTTATCGTTTCGGTAGAAGTACTAAAGAAAGACAGGCGCGTGAAGCGATTGCGCACGCTGGGGTTCATGCTTTTAATGATAGAAAAAATAAAAAAGCCAATTTCAGAAGAGATTGGACAAATACGATAAACTACGCAGTAAGAGAGTTTGGCATTTCATACAGCAAATTTATAGACGCACTAAAAAAGAAAGATGTTGAATTAGATAGAAAGGTTTTAGCTCAAATAGCAACGGAAAATCCTGAATCATTCCAAAAATTAGTTGGACAGATAAAAAAATAATAAAAAGCCCCATCAAGGGGCTTTTTTGTTTTCTAGACATTAATCTCTTTCAGAAAAAGAACAAAAAACAATATTGTTATTATATAAAATAGAATGGCAAAAATAAGATTTCTATTCCTTTTCTTTTTAAACTCTTTGTCTTTTTTCATCCCTAATATACTGGATGAAAAAATTACAAAAAGAGCAAATGTAATTACTAAACCAACAAACCACAACATAATTATTCTCCCATAAATTTTGAACTATTTAAATAAATAATACACTAATAAACAAAGTCAAGAATTTTTTTGTGTGTTTACTGATTTAATTAGAAATTAGAAATTGGAAATTAAACATTCTTTGAAATTTAACGAAGTTAAATTTCAAAGCTCTGCCCTTCTAATGGATAAACTGCATTTATATCAAGGTTGTCTCTAATTTTTTGAACAAGAAATAAACCCGCATTCATTTCTCCCATTACAACAAAAACTTTTTTTAGTTTATCGCTATTTGATTTTTCAACAAATTCAACAAGATGATCGGAATCTTTGTGGCTTGAATAGCTTAATATTTGTTTAACATCTGCTTTTACATCTATTTCTTTACCGAGAATTTTTATTCTTCTTTCCCCATCCAATATCTGCCTTCCAACCGTTCCGGCCACTTGGAATCCTGTAAATAATATTGTTGTATTTGGATTTGATAAGTATTCAATCTCATGAGATAAAATTCTTCCTCCCATAGACATACCGGCTCCAGCAATTATTATTTTTGGATTTGGAGTATTTTTTATATTTTCAGATTCACCCATCTTTTTTGTGAATTTCAATTTGGGAAAATTAAATATATTATCACCAGAATCAATTTTATTTTGTGTTTCTTGATTAAAGTAATTTGAATATTTTTTATAAACATCTGTCGCTTTTATTGCAAACGGCGAGTCTAGAAAAACAGGGATGGATTCTATTTCTTTGTTTTCTATCAAATCATTTAATTCAGATAAAATTATTTGTGATTTTTCAACTGAAAAAGCGGGTATTAGAAGTGTTCCCTTTTTTTCTATAACCTTTTTTACAACTTTTTTAAATTCATTTGTTCTTGTTTCTTTTTCTTCGTGGTTTTTATTCCCGTACACACTTTCCATTACAATATAATCAGCATCATTTGGAAATTCCGTGTCCTTAAGTAGTGGAGATGGGGAATTACCCAAATCTCCAGTAAAAGCAATTTTTTCATTTTCATACCAAACTTCTACTATTGAAGACCCTAGAATATGCCCCGAGTCTCTCAAAAATATTGAAAAACCCTCTTCAAAATCTTTCTTGTTTGCATAATCTATCGTTTCCCACATTGATAAAGCCTTATGAACGTCCTCAATGGAGTAAAGTCTGTATTTATCATCTGATTCATAGGACATTATTTTAATGGCATCTTCAAAACTTAACTCCGAAAGTTCTTTTGTAGCTGGTGTTGAATAAATTTTGCCCTTAAAACCATCTTTAACTAATTTTGGAATTCTTCCTATATGATCTAAATGTGCGTGTGTTATAAAAAGAAAATCTATTGTTTTTGGGTCAAAAGGAAACGGGAGTCTGTTTAATTTTTCTTTTTCTTCTCCTCCCTGTATGAGACCGCAATCAATTAAAATTTTAAAATTCTTTTGGTTTTTATTATTTATTGTTTCCAATAAAAAATTGGCTCCAGTTACTGATTCGGTTCCGCCATAAAAAGTTATTTTTAGATTTTTATCCCCTACTTTTTCTGTTTTTGATTTTTTCATTTATTTAGTTTCCCTCTTTTGAATTAACAATTTTAATTTTATCAGAAAAAATAGAGATTATCGTTGCTCCTACCAATGCAATAAAAATGTCAGTAATTGTGTCAAAAAAATAATTTTTACCAAAAAGATTTTGATCTAACAGAAACTCCATTACCTCCCACATTATTGCAATAAAAACTGTTGAAAAAAGAATGAAAGAAGCTGTTTTTATTTTTTCTTTTAAACCCGGGGCTTTTGAAAAATACAATAATATTAATGCGACAGTAACCCCGCCAGTAAAATGCATGAGTAAATCAAACCATGAAAATCTCCAATACCAAAAATATCTACCTGCATAGATATTTAATACGGAAATCGCGAAAGATAATAAAAATAATATACTAAAAAAGATTTTGTTTTTCACATTAATAATTATAACAAAAAAATCCGCTTATGCAGATTTTTTTGTTGGGATTGTTTGTGAAAAGAGCCCGCCGAAATGACAAGTGGGTGTCCGCAAAAACAGAAATTAATTCTGTTAAGATATAAGACTCCCTTAAGCTCTATTGTGGACTAGTTTCAACAAACAACCCTCTATAATTATAACCCAAAATTCAGATGTCAAAACTCAAAACCACAAAGCAAAACGAAAAAAAATAGTAGTCAAAGCCGTTTCAAATTATTACCATTAAATAAGGTGACTTTTGTTTTTATGATTTTATGATTTGGTGATTTTATGAATTTTAATTATCCACTCCGAATCTTTTATAATCAAAAATTGGTGGATTTTTACCAAACCAGTGTTCTATTTCATGTTTTGCCTCTTCCGGCGTTTCAGACGCATGTATTAAATTCATTGTCGCTCTTTTTTCTTTATTAGCAAGAATTGGTGAGTCAATTGAAAAGTCTCCTCTTATCGTCCCCATGTCTGCTAAATATGGCTGTGTCACTCCAGCAATTTTTCTGACTGTATCAACCGCATGAATTCCTTGAATAACCATTCTAACAAGCGGAGCCAATGTCATGTAATCTAAAAGCCAGGTTCTAACTAGTTGGCCTATTTCAAAATCATCTTCAGTTCCTGTTTCTTCTTTGGTTGAGTATCCATATTTTTCGTAGGTTGTCTTTGTTTTTGTCCCTAAACGAGTTATCCATTCTTTACTTTTAGGATAATGATTGTCAATTTCTTCTTTTGTTGGTTGAAACATTTCAAGAGCAACTATTTTTAAATCTCTTTGTTCTAATCTTTTTATAATTTCACCAATCAAACCTTTTTTAACTCCATCTGGTTTAACCATAACGAATGTTCTTTCTTCTTTTGGATTTATCATAATATATTTTTATAAATAATAATTACTCTAATATACTAAGTTTTCATTCTTCGTCAAAATTTCTGGTCCGTTTTTTGTTACAATTATTGTATGTTCAAAGTGTGCACTTCTTTTCCCATCTTTTGTTTTATAAGTAAAACCGTCTCGCCCCGAAACCATATCTCCGCTTCCTTCTCCAATCATTGGTTCTATTGCCAAAACCATTCCTTCAATTAATTTTTTTCCTCTTCCTTTCATCCCAAAATTTGGGATGAGAGGGTCTTCATGAAGCTCACGCCCAACTCCATGTCCAACAAGTTCTTGAAAAACTGAAAATTTATTTTTCTTTGCAGTTTTTTCAACTGCAAAACCTATATCTCCGATATAACCCCCAACTTTTGCTTCTTTTATACAGCTTAACAGAGCCGTTTTTGTCGTTTCAATTAATTTTTTGCCAAGTTTATCAATGTTGCCAACTCCAATTGTATAAGCCATATCTGTAATTAAATTTTTATATTTCATCCCCAAATCTATTGAAACAATGTCTCCGTCTTTAATTATTTTTTCTTTCGTCGGAACACAATGAACAATATCTTCGTTTATAGAAACACAAACACTTGTAGGATATGGTTTAGAATTTTTTTCTGGTTTGTAATTTAAAAATGCGGGTTCTCCTTCTTGTTTTTTTATTAAATCATAAGCGAGACTATCCAATTCAATGGTAAAAACTCCGACTTTTGTTTTTTTAACTAATTCAGACATAACAAAAGCGAGGCGCTTTCCGCCTTTTCTTAAAATTTCCAATTCTTTTTCACTTCTTATAATCATAAAAACAAAAACTATTTAAAAACTTTAGCGAGAATTTCGTTGTGAACACCTTCAATACTTTGTTCTCCGTTTATTTCATGAAATTTATAGTTTGGATCATTTTTTAAATATTCAATAGTTGGAGTAACTTCTTTTTCATACCAACCTAATCGCTTTTCAATATCTCCTTTCATTTTATCATCAGCCCTTCCTCTTTCTACGAGTCTTTCTTTTGACCACAAACGAGAAACATTTATAAAAATAACATGGGTACCTTCTCTTTTATAAAATCTTATAGCTGTATCAAATGCTTTTGCCTCCCTTAATTTTCTTGGGGTTCCGTCTACAACCAAATGTTCACCGCCTTTTATGTTTTCAATCAAAATATCGGACCAAACCCAAACTGCAAGAAATTCCGGTTGGAGAATTCCTTTTTCATAAAGTTCTCTAGAAAGTTCACTTGAATAACTTTCGCCATTCATAAAATTTCTAATTTTTTCTCCACTCTCTAAATAAAAAACTTTTCTTTGTGGGTCATTTTCTTTTAGATATGAAATCAAAAGCTCCGCCTGTGTTCCCTTACCACATCCAGACGGGCCTATAAATATAAATGTTTCCGGTTTTATTATATTTGTCATATATTTACCCTGTTAAATTCCGCCATGGGCGGACCTGCTTTGCAGGATTTAATAGGGTTAATAATACGCTATTTATAGCCAAAATACAAAATCCAGGGGATTAGCCACGGGATTTTGTTAAATTTAATTTACGTTTTATTATTTTATATCCACAGAAACACCATTTTTTATTTGTTTCATCACAAAATAATTTTCAAGTGTTGTAATCCCTCCTATAGTATCAAATGTAACTGTTCCATAACTAACCGTGTCAAATTTTGTTTTTCTCATATATAAATCCAGATCACTTGGATTATCTTTAACTGCTTTTGCAATTATATAAACAGAGTCATACGCGGTACTTGCTCCAAAAACTGGATCTACATTATAAACAGACTTATATTTATTAAAGAACTTAATGTTTGGTATTTTTGGACCATAAAAATAAAATCCCTCAAACCAATCTTTGTTGTAATCAGTTCTTGTATAATTTTGTTGAACAAATTCATCACCATAAACAACAATTTTTGACCCAAGTAAAATCTTCCCTTTTTTCAAAAAACCAACATTCTCTTTTTCATCATAAAGAGCAACAAAAACGACATCTGGTTTTTTATCTGCAACTTTTACCAATATTGATTGAATGTCTGTCCCTGGATTTAACATATCTTTACCAACAATTTCTATTCCATATTTTTTTGCCGCTTCTTCCATGTAAGAAACTGCAGTTGTGTAGTAAGAATCATTCTGAGCAATAATATAAAGTTTTTTTGCACCAGAATTTGCCATATGCTTAATTGCTAATTCTGATTTGGGTTGGGTACGATACCATGTTGAAAATACATTCGGATGTATTTTTACACCATTAACAGCCTCGATACCAGCGTCAGGAGAAATCATAAGCGTATTTGGTTTTAAAACCGATTCTGCTCCCTGGTATACATCCAACCAACCCACAAGAATAGATTTTACTTTATCAATGTTTTGTAATTTTGATACTGCTGAAACACTATCTTTAGAAGTGCTTCTCGTATCTTCCATAATCAATTCGATTTTTCTATTATTTATTCCACCCTCATCATTAATTTCTTGAACTGCAAGCTTTATTCCGTTCAATGCTACTTCTCCCCAAATTGATGCATCACCAGTTAAAGGAAATGCTGCCCCAATCTTAATCGGACTCGTTTCTTCTTCTGTCGGAGCTGTTATTAAAAAATACCCACCAACTAAAACTATTAAAACTACCACAACCCACAAAATTACTTTATTTTGAGCCATATTTTTTGATTAATAAGTTAATAATAAATATTACTTGATTTTATAATACAAAAAATCACACGAAAATACAAGCTAAGCCAAACAAACTACGAAAACAGAGCACTACGGAGGCGTTGCCTCCGTAGTGCTCTGTGTTATACTTTACAAATGGCTTTAAGAAAACAATCTTTTGCTATAGATGAATACTATCATTTATATAATCGCGGGACAGAAAAAAGGATAATTTTCTCAGACAAAGAAGATTATGAACATTTTTTATTTCTAATGTACATCTGTAATACCACAAAAAGTATAGAGTTAAGAAATATCGGTAAAAATTTTGATCGTGGAGAAACTATAATTGACATAGGAACATACTGTCTAATGCCTAATCACTTTCACATTCTCGTTCGTGAAAAAGAAGAGAGTGGAATTTCTAGATATATGCACAAATTAATGACTAGTTATTCAATGTATTTTAATAAAAAATACGAACGAACAGGTAAATTATATGAAGGAACGTTTAAATCAAATTATGTAAGTAGTGATGAATATTTAAAATATTTATATTCATACATACATTTAAATCCCGCAAAATTAATAGACAAAAACTGGAAAGAAAATAAAACCAAAAATACTATTCGTTTATTAAATTACATTTTTTCTTATCCTTATTCGAGTTTAAAAGAATATTTGAATTTAAAATTTAGAATTACAAAACCTTCAAAATTTCCTGTTTATTTTAAAAAACCAAACGAACATAAGAAAGAACTTTTTGAATGGTTAAATTTTGGTGAAGAATTAAATTATTAGTAGAAACAACCATACGGAGGCGTTGCCTCCGTATGGTTGTTTTTTTTAATTTTTACCTAAAAATACTTTTTCTAAAATGTCACTCTTGGCTATTTCTTCAGAACTTCCATGAGCAACAACCTTACCTTTATCTAAAACATACGCTCTGCTTGTTATTTCTAAAAGTGATTTGATGTTATGTTCAACAACAAAAATTGCAGTTTTATGTCTCTCGTTAATTTCTTTTATTTTTGCAAAAACTTCTTTAACTAATTTTGGTGACAAACCAAGCGTTGGTTCATCAAGAAGTAAAACTTTCGGGTCAGTTATTATTCCACGAGCAAGAGCGAGCATTTGTTGTTGCCCACCAGAAAGAGTCTCTGATTTTTCTTTCATTTTCTTTTTAAGTTCCGGAAAAATTTCTAAAATTTCTTCAATTCTTCTTTTTAATTCAGTTTTATCTTTTACAATAACTCCACCCATTTCCAAATTTTCTTTAACCGTCAAACTATGAAACAGTTGCCTTCCTTGAGGAACAAAGGAAATTCCCATTCTTGCAATTTTGTAAGAAACTGGTTTTATTTTTTTCTCATGCCAAAAAATATCGCCAGACAAAATTGGCGCGAGACCAAAAACCGCTTTTAAAATTGTTGATTTTCCAGCACCGTTTGGACCCATGAGAGCAACTATTTCCCCTTCGTCTATTTGAACTGAGGCACCATCAAGAGCATGAACTCCACCGTAGTGAACTTTTATGTCTTCTAGTTTTAACAATATTTCTTTTGTCATGTTTAATTTAAATTTTTAATTTTTTAGATTTGAGATTTTAGATTGGTGAATTTATTCACCAAGATACGCTTCTATAACATTTTTTTGAGACAAAACTTTTTCTGGATTTCCTTCTGCTAATAATTTCCCCTCGTCCATAACAATCAGACGATCTGACAGTTCACGAATTAAATCCATATTGTGTTCAATTAAAATTATTGTTTTTCCGTGTTCTTTTAGTTCCTTAATTATAGAAACAATGGTTTTTCTCATTTCTGGGAAAAGCCCGGCGAATGGTTCGTCAAATAAAAATATATTCACATCCATTGAAATGGCTCTCGCTATTTCTAATAACTTTCTTTGACCGTATGACAAATTCACCGCCAATTCGTTCTTTTTCTCCCATAAATTAACCCTTCTTAAAACTTCCTCCGCTTGTTTTAGATGATAATCTTTGTGTTTTTCAAAAAGAGCACTCCATAAATTTCTTTTTGTAATAACAACAAGTATATTGTCTAAGATTGTCATTTGTTCAAAAAGTTTAATATTTTGAAATGTTCTAGTAATACCAAATGACGAGACTTCGTGTGTTTTTATTTTTGATAATGAAATTCCTTTTATTATTATGTGTCCGCTATCAATTGATTTTACTCCGCTTATTAGATTTATGAGAGTGGTTTTTCCTGAACCGTTTGGTCCAACAATGCTTGTTATCTTTCCTTCTTCAATAGAAATAGATAAATGATCAACGGCGTGTATACCATCAAAGTACTTTGTTAATTTATCTATTTTTAATATTTCACTCATAGTTTTTTGCTTGCCCCGTAGCAAGTTTTAACTTTGCTACTGGGGTTTCTAAAATTGTATTCATATTTTATTAGCGCGATGTAAGATCATAGGTTAATGTCTCCAATAAAATAACTGCGAATAGAAAAATTGCTGGGGTTGAAGAAAACAGCCACCAAACAATTGTTGTACCAATCACTCCAAAAAGATGAATATACTTATAGTTTTTATTTGTATTAAATTTCATTAAGATTGGCAAAGTTTTTTGATTTTCCTGTTTATCTTTTTTTACATCACGCACATCTCCTAAGAAATTCCTTACGAACATAAGAACCAAGACGAATAAAGGAAATACAGAACCGAAACCCGTTATCCCTGCAATCAAAAACATGCATTGTAAACCTCTTATTAAAGGAGCAAACAACCCGATATTTTTTTTATTTTTATTTGTATATAAATATCCAAATAATATAAAACCAAACATCCACGCGTTCCTATAAAACACTACCCCGAGAATAGTTAAGACCATCCAAACCCACGCGGGCATTTGTTCTCTGTATGAATGTTTATGTTGATTTTCAAGAAAAGCAATAAAACCTAAGTGTAATAAAATTGCTCCAATGAATATCAGCATCGGGGTTTTAATTGCAACTAATAAGACAGCGAGATCAAGAAGAGAGTATGTGCGAAACTGTCCTATAAAATTAACTATTTTTTTATTTCTTTTTGAATCCATATTTTTTGATTACAATTTGTATTCCCCAAGCAATCCTTTTGGTCTATAAAGCATTAATAATATTAAAATCACTCCATAAATTACCTGCCTCATTTGAGCTGCTATATCTGACGGCATTCCAACAAAACGCAAGGCCTCTGGCAAAATTATTAAAAATATTGCACCAATCAAAGCTCCCTTATTATTTGCAAGGCCCCCTAAAATTATTATTGAAAGAATAAATATTGATTCCATTAAAACAAAACTTGATGGGTCAATAAAAGTTATGTAAGAAGCAAATAATCCTCCTGCAACAGCGGCCATCCCAGCACCAATAACAAATATCGCTAATTTATAATAAAGAGTCCTATATCCAAAAACTTGTATTGTATTTTCATCCTCACGAATTGCCTTAAGAACTCTACCAAAAGACGAATTAACAATAAAGTGCGAAATAAAATAAATTAATAGGAGTGCAACTAAAACAAGAATAAGAAAATGTAAATTTGAAGAAAATATAAAATTAAAAATCTCCGGTCTTTTAATTCCAGGAATACCAAGAGGTCCGCGAGTTAATTTTTGCCAATTTAAAAATATGCTAAAAACAATTATGTTAAAACCAAAAGAGGCTAACGCATAATAATCATCTTTAAATTTGCTCATTACCAGTCCTATTAAAAGAGCGAACAAACAAGAAAAGATTATTCCTAAAAGAACCGCCAAAAAGAAATTGACTCCTATAGATGTCATTAAAATTCCAACCGCGTATGCTCCTATTCCAAAAAATGCGGCGTGGGTAACAGAAAGAAGTCCTGTATAACCAACTATAAGGTTCAAACTTATCGCAAGAATTCCATAAATTCCTACTAATATTAAAATGTGTATTATGTATTCCACGTCATTATTTCTTTAATATTCCTTGTGGACGAAAAATTAAAAATATTATTAATATCGCAAATACGATTGCTTCTTTCCACTCACCAGAGATTTGCCATATACCAAAGTTCTCAATAAACCCAAGAAAAAAACCTCCGATGATCGCACCATAAATATTCCCTATTCCACCTATTATTGTTGCTACAACCCCCTTTAAAAGCAGAGACATACCCATAGTTGGTTCTATACCCGTATCTAATCCGACCAAAATTCCAGCGACACCTGCTATTGAAGAAGCAATCAAAAATACATACCCAATTATTTTTCTTGTATCTATTCCAACTATTTTAGAAACGTCTTCATTGTCTCCAATCGCCTTTATCATTTTACCAAGCATTGTTTTTTTCAAAACCAAAGCAACAACCAGAACTAAAACAACGGATGTAATAAAAATTACTATTTGGGTTTGTGTGATAAATCCCCCAAAAATTTCATAAATTTTTTGAACACTGGAACTCAAGGTTAGTGTCTGAAATTGACTTGTAAATAAAATTGCTATGATTGCCTGTAGAACAATAAAAACACCGAGAGAAGCTATAAGAAGAACCATGTTTGATGCCTTTCTTGCTCTGAGAGGATAATAAACAATTTTATAAATTAAATAACCAATTAATCCTGACGTTACGATTCCAAAAAGTATGCTTAAATAAAAATCAAATCCTAGTTTTTTGAAAAGAAGAAATACAACATAACTTCCAATGGTCATCAAAACACCATACCCTATATCAAAAAATTTAACGGTGCTATATATAAGATTAAAACCAAGAGCGATTATCGTATAAATCGCTCCCGCTATAACACTATTTATTATTATTTGGGGAATTATATCCATAAACAAAAATCAAGATTTTTGAAATCACTACCTGCCCGCAATGTTATGCATAGCGTTGCAGACGGGAATCACAAAATCACCAAATCATGACTGAATTATACAATTTTTAGTCAATTTTTCAAATAAAAAAGTCAGGATTTTATACCTGACTTTTTGAAAGATTCTGTCTTTTTAATTCGTGTTTGTGAATTAAAAAGATAATCAAACTAACCATTACTATGGCTCTACCAGAATAAAGATATGGTAAGAATCCATTACCTAATGAAGCAGGCCATAAACTACAAAGACAAACTATTAGTGACAGAAACCATGTTTTTTCGGATTCTGTCTTTTCTTTCTCTGTTACAATCTTTTCTATCATTGGAGCATATCCATAAATTAAAAGAATTTGAGTTACAATATTAGTAATTGTTGCATTGTTTGTAATTATCCAAAATAAAATAATTATAACGACACCAACTAAATATTTTCTCTCAAATTTTTTAATTTTTTGATCAGCTGTTCCTTTTGAAAAAAAGAAAACAACTATAACAAATAAGCCACATAGGACAGAGTCCGAGAGATTTGTTATGCCCGTGAGCATATTTCCTTCTGGAGAGGCCAGAAAGGAAATTAAGCTTATTACAACCCCCGCCCATATTATTAGACTAAATGAAAGTGGAGGTTGTGATCTTCCTTTATAAGTCGTGTATGAATAGTAAGAGAAAAAAATAATACTCATACAAACCATAGTGATCGCAGCAAAAATTTTTTCCAAAGTACACCTCTATTTATTTTCTTAATTTATTATATCACTCAATCAAAAATTAGTCAATCAAAAACCGGTCAACAAAAAACCACCTGGATGGTGGTTTTTTAATCAAAGCTATTTTAAGAAAACATTTTCTATTATTTCATTAAAACAATTTCTCCATTTTTTACTGTCTTAAAGAAATAATTTGCTTCCTTAGTATCTCCATTTTGATCGAATTCAATCTTTGAACTGCCAACTCCACCTGTATACACAATATTATACAAGGCGTTTTTGATTTTTTCTCCTTCTGTTCCAACTGCAGACATGGCCTTAGCAAATATTTTAGTAGCATCGTACGCATAATTACTACAATAAATTATCTCATTACTACCAACCTTCTCTGCCATTTTCTTTTTGAATGAATCACTTGTGTTTGTCCCGGCAGCCGTAAATACAACGCCCTCTCCGTAAGAACCAATATCCTGCCATAATTTTGCACCATCCCACGAATCAGCTCCCATTATAGGAATATTTATCTTTAGTTCTTTTATTTGTTTTATACCAACAGTGGTCCCATCAGGAAATGCTGGAAAATATAAGAAATCAGCTTTTGCAGATTTAACTTTTGTTAATTGTGTCCTCAAATCTTTACTCTCTGGAGAATATGCCTCCGAAACGACAACATTACCGCCTAATTTCTCAAATGCTTCAGTAAAACTTTTGTTTAAACCAGCCCCCCAATCGTTATTAATATAAACAACAGCTGCTTTCCTTGCCCCAACTGTATTATATGCATATTCCGCAGCAACCTTGCCTTGAAATAAATCTGATGGAACATCTCTGAAAATATAATCTCCAGCATTTGTTATATCAGGAGCCGTTGAACAGTATGATATGAGAGCCACTTTTTCTTTTTCTACAATTGGTGCAACCGAAAGGGTTGCTGGTGAACAAAGACCTCCAACAATTGCTTGTACTTTATCTACATTTATTAACTTGTTAACAGCATTCGTTGCTCCTGGCCCATTACAAACATCATCTTCATATACAGCCTTTAGTGTTCTACCATTAATTCCTCCTTCTGCATTAATTTCTTCTACTGCTATTTCAACGGCGGCTCGTGCGTTCTCACCATAATTCGCCAACTCACCAGTCAATGGCCCAATAAACCCAATCTTAATCGGACCTGTTTCCTGTGCTGGAGCCGTGATTAAAAAGTACCCCCCAACAAGAATTATTAGTATCACTATAACCCACAAAATTGTTTTACTCATATTATTTATAATTATTAAAATTACTAATAAATTGCTAATAAAAACACCTAAAAAGAACAATGGTTTTATACTTATTTATATAATACAAAAAGAGGATAGAAATGCAAGTGTACAAAAAATTTCTAATTTTCAATTACTAATGAAATGTTAAAAACAAATAAAAAAACTACGGATGCATTGCCTCCGTAGTTTTTTTACTTAAATTGAGTATTACATTAAATATTAGAAATTAAATATTTTTCATTAACAAATTTTTGCTAGCAAAAATTTGTTTAATATTCCCTCATCGCAATCTGTGCGTCTACTTTTTTAATTAAATCAATAACAACTGAAACCACAATCAAGAGCGCAGTACCCCCTATTGTGAGTGTGGTAATTCCTGTAATTGATTGCATTATTATAGGAAGAACTGCAACCGCACCTAAGAACAGCGCTCCAACAAAAGTAATTCTCGTAATAATTTTTGCAATATATTCTGAGGTTGTTTTTCCTGGTCTTATTCCTGGAATAAATGCTCCACTTTTTTGTAAATTTGTTGCCATTGCATCCGGGTCAAAAGTAATCGCCGTATAAAAATAAGTGAAAAGAAAAACTAAAATGAAATATAAAATTCCATAAAATAATTGGTTCGTGAGTATCTTCATTACAAAATTTGAAACAGCAACAATTGTTGCGTTTTGAACGCTTGTTAAGAAACTAAATATCATTTGGGGAAATAAAAGTATTGAAAGTGCAAAAATTATTGGCATAACTCCTGCCTGGTTTATTCTTAACGGAATGTATGTTGATATTCCTCCATAAATTTTTGATCCTCTTATTCTTTTCGCATAAGTAACCGGGATCGGTCTTTCCGCCTCCGTTACAATAACGACTCCCAAAATTACAAGGGCTCCAACAATTATAAAACCAAGATATATTGGAATTTGTGACACTTCAAAAGTATAAAATAATTGACTTATGTGTGACGGGAGGCCGGCAACTATGCCCGCAAAGATTAGAAGTGATACCCCATTTCCTATTCCAAATTCAGTCATTAATTCCCCAACCCACATTAAGAATACCGAACCGGCAGCTATTATTAATATGTTTGAAACAATATCAAATGTCCCCAATTGGCCTATAACATTTTGTTTTTGCAGGAGTGTTAAAAATGCATAACCTTGCATCAAAGCCAATGGAAATGTTAGTAAGCGAGAATATTGTGTAAATTTTTTCTTTCCTGCCTCTCCCTCTTCATGATACATTGCCTTCAATTTAGGAAACATTATTGTCAAAAGTTGCATTATAATTGAACCTGTAATGTAAGGCCCAACCCCCAACATAACTAGTGAAAGATTTGAAAGTCCTCCTCCAGAGAAAATATTTAGAAGACCTAAAAACTGATTTTGTGAGAAAAATCTTTCTAGATTGGCTAAATCAATTCCCGGAATAGGAATGGACGCAAATACTCTAAAAATTATAAATGCACCGAGAACAAATAAAATTTTTTTTCTTAAAATTTTATCGTGAAAAACTAATTTTGTTTTTTCTATAAATTTTTCCATTATAATAAATTTAAAATTTAAAAATCAAAATGTAAAATGACAGTTTAAAATGCAAAATTAAATTATTTTGAGCTCTTAACCTTTTTAACTTTAACATTGTCATTTTTTACTTTGAGATTTGCATTTTGCACTAATTTTATATCACCTCCTGCTTTTTTTATTTTTTCAAGCGCTTTTTCTGAAACTAAACACCCGTCAATTATTATTTTTTTTGTTATATTTCCATCAGACAAAATTTTAACTTTTGAAATCTTACTATTTCTAAGTTTTATAATTTTTTTATCGGACAATGTCTTAAAAGACACTGTTTCACCATCTGAAAACTTTTTATCAATCAAATTTAGATTTATAACTATTGGTTTTTCTTTTCTACCTTTAAAATTATATCCTCTTCTTTTGGGAATCTTTTTTATAACATCACGAATAGCTGGCCTCGGAGTTCCTCTTGCGTTTTGTCCTTTGTGTCCTTTTCCAGAGGTCTTTCCTCTTTTTCCTCCTCTTCCAACTCTGATTTTTTTTCTAATTGTATTTCTTTTTAAATTATGTAACTGCATATTATTTTATTGATTCAAGTGCCTTTATTGTCGCTCTAGCAATATTTAGTTTATTTTTAGATCTTGAGAGAATTTTTGTCGTTACATCTCTTATGCCTGCCATTTCTATAACATCACGTACAGCACTACCCGCAGACACTCCCTTGCCCCTATTCGGCCTCATTTCCACTATAGATGAAGAGAACTTGGCATTTATATCTGTTGGAATAGACATGTTTTTGTCTAAACGAACTTTAATCATGCTCTTTTTTGCATCTCTTGTTGCCTTTTCAATTGCTAAAGATGTGTCGGTTGATTTTCCTGTCCCAATACCAACTGACCCGTTTTTGTCTCCAATAACAATCGCAACACTGAATGCAAACCTTCTTCCCCCTGAAACAACACGAGTAACTCTTCTTATGTTTAAGATTTTCTGACTGAACTCATTTTTTACTCTTTCTTTCTTTACAAATTTTCTAGGATTTTTTCTGAAGTGTCTTTCATCTGAAGTTTTCCCTCTTCTGTTTGTTTGCGGAACTTTTTCATTAGGACTTTGAGTTGTCCTTATTCTGCTTTTGTCTAATTCTTTTTTATTTTCTTCTGTCATAATTTTATATAATTAAAAAATCAAACCATCTTCTCTTGCTCCTTCTGCAACGGCCTTTATAACTCCCGTAAAAATATATCCCCCTCTATCAAAAACTACTTTTTTAATTTTTTTATCTATGGCTTTTTTGGCAATATCTTTTCCAACCATTGTCGCTACATTTTTCTTTCCTTTTGTTTTTAAACTTTGCGATGAAGATTGAGCAATCGTGTTTCCATTTTCATCATCAATAAGTTGTGCATAAATATAACGATTTGATCTAAAAACAGAAAGACGTGGACATTTTTTTGTACCAGAAATTTTTGCACGAATTCTTTTGTGCCTTATTTTTCTTCCAATTTCTTTTTGTTTTGTTTTACCTATCATAAAAATATAAATTTATTCAAAATCTCCATGGGGAGATTTTGAATTTATACCGTCTTCTTTCCTTCTTTTCTCTTAATAACCTCACCAACATATCTTATTCCTTTTCCTTTATATGGCTCTGGTTTCTTTTTTGATTTTATAATTGCTGCAAATTGTCCTACGGCTTCCTTATCGTTCCCAGATATTGTTATTAACCCTTTTTCAATTAAAACCTTTAACCCATGTGGGATTTTAACATTGACTGGATGCGAAAAACCTATGTTTAACAACACATTATCTCCTGACAAGGTGGCCTTATAGCCTATTCCCTCAATAATAAGTTGTTTTTGAAATGGGGTATTAACCCCGGCTATCATATTCATAATGTGCGATGCATATGTACCCCACAAAGCTTTTGACTCCAATGTCTCATCTTTTTTATTTAAAATAACCTTACCTTCTTTTATTTCAATGGAAATATTTGGTCTAACCTTTTTTGAAAGTTCTCCATTTGGTCCTTTTACTCTAACGGTATCATTCTCCAGAAGAACTTCTGTTTTTGCTGGTATTTTAATTTCTTGTTTTCCTATTCGTGACATGCCAATTTTATATGAACAAAGTGAATAATGAAATTGAGCATCCCCCACCTACTTTGTTGATAAATATTGTAGGTGACACACAAACAAATTGTACGACCTTATTCGAACTAATATTGTTTAGAGTATATTCATCTGATTTTATTTTTAAATATTTCATCGTATATTTTTGCAAAGTAAGTGGGGGATAATGTTTTGCACCCACAATTGGAAACTCAAGAAATTAAATTCCCAATTGTGGGCAAAGTCATTACCAGATTTTAAATAATGCTTCTCCGCCAACTTTTTCTTTTTTTGCTTCTTTGTCTGTTAAAATTCCTTTTGGCGTAGACAGAACCAATAAACCTCTCCCTTGTTTAACCGGTTTAACATTATTAACCTTCAAATAAATTCTTCTTGATGGTTTTGACATGCGTCGAATTCCTGAAATTACTGATTTTTTATTTTTATATAAAAGTTCTATATCAATTATTTTTTTTATCTTTTTCCCTCTTTTGCTTACCTCACCAACCATACCAGCTTTTGATAAAAGAACTGCTATTGAATATTTCAAATTTGAATGAGGAATAGAAACCTCCTCTTTTTCTATAAGAGTTGCGTTTTTAATTTTTGATATAAAATCTGATATTGGATCGTTTACCATGATGATTTTTTAATTCCTGGAATTTTACCTTCATTGGCTAATTCCCTAAAACAAATTCTACAAAGATCGAAGTCTCTCATATAACCTCTCTTTCTTCCACATCTAAAACATCTTCTCACTATTTTTGAAGAATATTTTGGTTTTTTTTGACTTCTCGCTATTACTGATCTTTTTGCCATAAATTTATCTTAATAAGCAAAAAAGGCTTTTGAGCCTTTTAGGGCCTTAATACTAACAATTTTTAACTTCCCTGTCAATAAATTACCCATATATTACTTCGTTTTTTGCTCGTCTTTCTTAAATGGGAAGTTTACTTTTTCAAAAAAAGATTCTGCTTCTTTTTTGGTCTTTGCCGTTGTAACAATAGTCAAAGAAAGACCAAAAACATCTCTTAACTCTTCGTCGGAAGTCTCCGGAAAAACAATGTGTTCTTTAATCCCTATTGTGAGATTGCCCATATTATCAAGATTCTCTTTTGAAATTCCTCTGAAATCTTTTGTTCTTGGAAGAGCTATGTTTACCAATCTATCAAAAAAGTTAAACATTCTATTCCCCCTTAGTGTTACCTGATAACCAACGACATCTCCTTGTCTTAACTTGAAAGATGCAATTGATTTTTTTGCCTGACGTGCTGATGGTTTTTGTCCTGTTATTTTAGCTAAACGATCAGCTATCAATTTTATTTTATCTTTATCTTTTAGAGAACCCACGCCGGAACTAACAACAATCTTCACTAAGTGTGGAGCTTGAATTGAGTTTTTATAATTGAATTCTTTTTTCATCAATTCAAAAACTTTTTTTTGTTTTTCTTTTATTGGTTGCATAATTTTTATCTGTTCTTTGTCTTATCTGTTTTTGTTGTTCGTCCCAAGGACGATCGGCCTCGGGCCGATTTACTTCCTGCTTCTATTTTTACATTTGAGATATGTATTGGCATCGGTTTCTCAATTATTCCGCCTTTTTGTTGTTGGCTCTTTGATTTTTGGTGTTTTTTTACAATATTTATACCCTCAATAACAATAGAATTGCTCTTTGGAATTGAATGCAAAACTTTTCCAGTTTTACCCTTGTCTTTTCCTGTTATAACTATTATGTTGTCTCCTTTTTTTATCATGATTGATTTTTAATGAATGAAGTGAATATAAAAATCATCACCCCGCCCCACTTTTTTATAATAATTTTTAATCTTATTTTTAAATTTTATAACTCTTTTCCAATTATATTTTACTTACACCTTCCCAGAAAAGTGGGGCGGGGTTAAGAAAAATATATTTGCTTTGCTCATTATTTTTCTAAACGATTTCCGGAGCAAGAGAAGCTATTTTCTGATATCCGAGGTCAGCAATTTCACGAGGAATTGGACCAAAAATTCTTCCAGCTTTTGGATCTTTTTTATCTTTTTCTAAAATAACAACTGAGTTTTCATCAAAGCGGATATAAGAACCATCTTTTCTTCTTAGTGGCTGTCTCTGTCTAACAACAACGGCCTGATAAACCTCTTTCTTTTTTACATCTTTTCTTGGTTCTGCTGTCTGTATAGACAAAATCACTATGTCTCCTATTCTTGCATATCTTTTTCTTGTACCACCAAGTATCTTGAAAATACGGCCTATTTTACCGCCTGAGTTATCTGTTATTTTTACTAATGTTCTTGGTTGAATCATAAATTTAATTTTTATTTTTAAAAATCACAAAAACAATAAAAAACTACTCTATAGTTTCATCCTTTTCTAGTCCGGCCTTACCTTTTGAAACTACTTCAATGACCTTAAAACTTTTGTCTTTTGAAATTGGTCTGCATTCTTGTATTAAAACAACATCTCCTTCATTTGCTTTGTTCCCCTTATCGTCTGCTTTATATTTTTTACTTTGTTTAAAATATTTTTTATATTTTGGATGTTTCACATATCTATTAACCAAAACAACAACTGTGTCTTTCATTTTGTTTGAAACAACGTTTCCTTTAAATGTTTTTTTCTTTTTTTCATCCCCCACTTTCATGTTATATTTTTATTTAACAATTTCTTATAATAAATTACTCTTCTTGTTTTTATCCCTTTCATTTTTTCTACATTTAGAAAGTGGGGGATAAATTTCTTTTTCCATTTTCTTAAATTATTTAAAAATCAAAATTATTTTATTGGTTTTATTCTTTCTCTGCCCGATGAATTATCACTCAACAAACGAGAATTTATTTCTGTTAAAACACGTGCAATATTTTTTCTTAAATTTCTTCCTTCTTTTACGTCCCTTGTTTTGCCCCCAGAACCAGAAAATCTAAAAGATCTCAATGCTCCTCTATTTTCTGAAAGCATCTTTTTTAATTCAATCTCTGTTTTTTCTTTTATCTCTTTCATCCTGTAGTGAGAAATGCCATTACTCTAAAGAGTATTGTTATTTTTGTTATTAATTCTGATAAATTCGTTTTTCATTTTATTGTTTGTTTTGTAAATTTGTAAAAAATATTATGGATTCAAAAGCTCATTCATCGCTTTTGAATTTCTAACGGGATTCATGTTGTTACCTGCTTACTATTTTTGTTTTTAACGGTAACTTTTTTCCAGCTTTTCGTAATGCTTCTCTTGCTACCTCTTCCGTTGCTCCGTCTATTTCAAATAAAATTCTGCCGGGTTTTACTTCAAACTCATAACCTTTTGGTTCCCCTTTTCCTTTTCCCATTCCTACCTCGGCGGCCTTTCTTGTGTATGGTCTGTCAGGAAATATTCTTGTCCAAACTTTTCCTGTTTTTCCACTGGCTCTTTTCGCAACCCTTCTTGAAGCTTCTATTTGATTTGAATTTAATCTGTGCGCAGACATTGCCTTTAGACCATATGAGCCAAAAGCAAGCGTGGTCCCCCTAGATTCAATTGTTTTTTTATCTGGGTTCGTTCTTTTTTTGTGCCACTTTCTGTGTTTTACTTTTTTTGGAAATAACATATCTTTTAAATTTTTAATTTCTAATTTCTAATTTCTAATTTTTTGGTTGTGCTATTTTTATAATTAAACATTCTCATTATAAATTAGATATTGGGAATTTATAATTGTTCTAAAAATTGAAAATTTTTAGAAAATCTCCCCTTTATATATCCAGACCTTTATTCCTATTGCTCCGTATGGCAATCTTGCCGCTCCCTTTGCAAAATCTATATCAGCTCTTAATGTTTGAAGTGGAATTCTTCCTTTTTTAATTCCCTCTCTTCTCGCCATATCCGCTCCACCTAATCTGCCTGCGAGTTTTATTCTGACACCCTGAACGTCTCTGTTTGCCATCACTTTATCTATTGTTTGTTTTAAAACTTGTCTAAATGGTAATCTTTTTTCAAGACCTTCTCTCGCCATTTGTAAAACAATGCTTGCATCTGACTCTGGAGATTTTACTTCATCAATATCAATTTTAATTTCTCCTCCAGCCAAAAGGTTGTTTTTCTTTATAAATTTATCAATTCCAATTTTTAATTTGAGTGCTCCGTCTCCGCTTCTACCAATTATTACTCCTGGTCTTGAGGTTTTTATTATTATTCTCAAATATTTTTGATTTCTTTCTGTTTCTATTGAACTAACATAACTATTCCTTAATACCTTTTCAAGATATTCACGAATAAGTACATCGGATTTCAACATCTCTCTGTAATTTTTCTTAACGCCAAACCATCTGGATTTCCATCCTCTTATAATTCCTAATCTGTGTGCGTATGGGTGAACTACGTGGGTCATGTTTTTATCTTAAATCTTAAAACTAAAATCTCAAATCTTAAAAATTATTTTTTATTTTTTAATGCCTTTTCCTTTTTAACAACTTTCGTTTGTTTTTTCTCCAATTCTTTTTCTTCGTTTTTTGTTTTGTGTTTTGCTTGTGCTTTGTGTTTTGGTTCCTGTGTTTTTTTACTTTCTTGTTTTTTTGCTTCCTGTCTTTCTCCGAGTTCCAAAGTTATATGACTTGCTCTCTTATTTATTCTAAATCCTCTTCCTCTGCTTCTTGGCATCATTCTTTTCATTGTTATACCTTCATCAACTCTTATTTCTTTTACAAAAAGTTTTTCTCTGTCTTTATTTGAATTTTTTTCTGCGTTTGAAACAGCAGACTTCAATAATTTTTCTATAGGACCAGAAGCTCTTCTTGAAACAAACCTTAGTTCGGCTAATGCTTTGTTTACGCTTTTACCCCTAATTGAATCAGCCACTAGTCTGACTTTTCTTGGTGATTGTCTATATTGTTTTAATGTCGCTTTCATTGTAATTTGTTACCTTATCTTATTTTATGTTTCTTATATTTCTACTATTATTTCTTATCTTCTATAGAAGATTTTGCCGCCTTTGCTGCTGTTATTTCTGCCTCTTTCTTCTTAATTTCTATTTCTTTTTGCATCTTACCTCCGTGTCTAACGAATTTTCTTGTTAGGGAAAACTCCCCTAATCTGTGACCAACCATGTCTTCGGTTACAAAAACGTCCACATGAATTTTTCCATTATGGACCCCAAACGTAAAACCAACCATTTCTGGTGCTATTTGGCTATCTCTTGACCATGTTTTTATGACTCCAACACTTTCGGGTTTTTTACCTTGTATTTTTTTCAAAAGTTTTGGGTCAACGTATGGTCCTTTTTTTGCTGATCTAGTCATTTTTATAAATAAGGCCGATTATGCAATCAAAAAAGCTCGGCCGAGCTTGGCTGAAATAATAGCAAAATAGGGTTTAAAGTCAATAAAAAAACTCAAATCTCAAAACTAAAATCTCAAATCTGCAACTCAAAAATCAAAACCTAAAAATAAATGAAAAATAAAAAAGAAAACCAAAAACTGAGAAACTTCTAACCCCACACTTATGAAATTAGTTGTGGGGCGTTTTTTTGTGAACCAAGAGTGGGATCACAAAATTAGAAGAAAATTCAAAAATTCTCTGGGATAATTTAAAAAAGTAAATTTTGTAAATCACGGAAAGGCCGAATTAAATTCGGCCTTTTATTTTTACAAAATCACTTGGGTGCGGAGCACCCAAGTGATTTTTTTGTCCGCGTGAGTCCGCGCTTGCCCCGCCGTGGCAAGGTAAATCTGCATATTTAGTCTGCGCCTTACTTTTTCTTCCCAACTTTCCTTCTCTGAATAATTAGCTTGTTTGAATATTTCTTGGCTCTACGGGTTTTTTGTCCCTTTCCCGTTGGTTTACCCCATAATGATTTCGCTCTTCTCGTTCCTCTTCCCTGTCTTCCTTCACCGCCTCCGTGTGGATGATCAACCGGGTTCATTGCAGTTCCACGAACAGTTGGTCTTATACCAAACCATCTTGACCTTCCTGCCTTTCCGAAATTTCTTAATTTGTGTTCTTGATTTACAACCTCTCCAACAGATGCCCATGCTTTTTCTGAAATTTGTCTTATTTCACTTGAAGGCATTTTTATATTCACATGACCTGCGTCTTTAGCAACGACTTCGGCATAATTCCCCGCACTTCTTGCAATTTTAGCCCCTCCTTTGTATTTTAATTCAACATTATACACAAATGTTCCAACAGGAATTTTTGATAGCGGTAATCTGTTTCCAATTTTTACTTCTGCTTTTTCCGAAGAAATAATTTTGTCACCCACTTTCACGTTGTTGGGTAATAAAACATATCTTCTCTCTCCGTCTGAATAACAAATTAATCCTATGTGCCCCGATCTGTTTGGGTCATATTCAATGGTTTCAATTTTTGCCGGAATATCAAATTTATCATATTTAAAATCTATTTCTCTATATGCTCTTTTGTGCCCACCTCCCTTATGTCGTACGGTTATTCTCCCCGCATTGTTTCTGCCGGTGCCCCTCTTCATCCCTTTGGTTAATTTTTTAAATGATTTAGATACGGTCAAGACATCACCAAAAGATGGTGTTAATGTGTGTCTTTGTGACGGCGTTGTTGGTTTATATGATTTCATTGTTGTATTGTTTCATTGATTCATTGTTAATTATTTTCACATTTAACATTTCATTAGAAATTGGTAATTAGATATTAGAAATTATATTATTTCCAACTTATCATCTTTCTTTAGATAAACATACACCTTTTTACCCCCAGATTTAACACCCCTCTTTCCTCTTGAAATAACATTTTTTGAGGGAATTTTAATTATTCTTATCTTCTTTGGTGTCACGCTATAAAAATTTTTTATAGCTTTTTTTATCTCCTGTTTGTTTGTATTTTTATCAACTTCAAAAACATATACGTTATGGTTTTGTGATAAATCTGTTGCCTTTTCTGTAACTCGTGCATATTTGAGAACAGAAAATAAATTTCCACGAGAAATTGTGTCTCTCATTTCTTTTGGTTTGCCTACAGAAACCTTTGTTTCTTCTTTCTTAACAGAAATTTTCTTTGTCTTTTCTATTGACCCAACTTTTTCTGCCTTCGCAGATAAATCTTTTTTTGTTTTAAATAAAGCCATATTATAAATTAAATTTCTAAATCACAATTTCTAATTTCTAATTAAATGTTAAATGCTTAAAAAGTATTATAAATTCTTGTTTAAAAATTTCATTACCCGCCTGCCGCAGGCGGGGAAATTAATAATTAAATTTTTGAAATTTCTTTTTTTGTATTCTTTGAAAGTAAAAAATCTATACTTTTTTCTGGTTCAGATACAATTATATTCTTGTACTTTAATAAATCTAAAACGTTCAAATTTTTAACATCTACTGTTTCTGTGTTTCCAAAATTATTAAATCCTTTTGTTGTATTTATATCTTTTCCCCCCAAAATAATCAACGCTGAATTATTCTTTTTTGAAACAATTTTTTCAAAACCAGAGATTTTACTAAAACTAGATAAAATATTTTTTGCTTCCTTAGTCTTTGGTTCTGCTAATTTTACAGAATCAACAAACAAAATTTCATTGTCTTCAAATTTTTTAGAAAACAAGACATAAAGAGCTTTAATATTCATTTTTTTGTTTATTTTTTTGGAAAAATTTCTATCATTTCTTGGTCCAAAGGTAGCCCCGCCACCCTTCCAAATAGGAGATCTGCTTGAACCATGCCTTGCCCTTCCAGTCCCTTTTTGTCTCCACGGCTTTATTCCTCCGCCTCTCACATCACCTCTGTTCTTTGTATGTGCTATATTTTCTCTTGCATTAGACATCAAAGAAGTTGAAACCTGATAAATTAAATCTGAATTCCATTTTAGACCAAAAATAGTAGCCGGAATTTTTATTTTTCCTTTTTCTTCTCCTTTTTTGTTATAAAGTTTAGCTTCCATGTTTAGTTTGTTGTTTTTTAAATAAATTGTGGATTCAAAATATCCTTGGGGATATTTTGAATTTCATTACCTGCCTGCCGAAGACGGGGAAATTGGTGATTAGATATTAGAAATTATCTCTACTAATGTTCCTCTTCTCCCGGGAATTGCGCCGTTTATAAAAACTAAATTATTTTCTTTATCTATTCCTTTTATTTTAAGATTTTTAATAGTAATTCTATCGCTTCCCATACGCCCAGCCATTCTTGTTCCTTTTAAAACTTTCTGTGGACCGGTTGCTGCAATAGAACCCGGTTCTCTTTCTGAGTGTTTTTGTCCATGACTTCTTCTTCCACCTCCAAATCCATGCCTTTTAACAACGCCTTGAAAACCTTTCCCTTTTGAGATAGCTGACACTTCTATTTTCTCATTTAGATCAAAAAGCGAAACATCAAATTTGTCACCAATATTATATTTTTCTAAATCTTTTTCGTTTTTTAATCTAAATTCACAAAGATGTCTAAAATTTCCCAGATTTTTTCTATTTCCTAAATCTGCTTTTGTGAGTTTTTTTGGATTTATATCACCATACCCAACTTGAATCGCGTTATATCCATCTTTTTCTTTACTTTTCTTTTGTAAAACAACAACTGGTCCGGCCTCTAATATTGTAATAGGAAAAACTGTTCCGTCTTCGGTGAAAATCTGTGTCATATTCTTCTTTATTCCGAGCATGAATTTCATAAATCAAAAAAATAAAGCCTGTTAGACGGTCTAATAAGCTTTTCTGAAAAAAGACCTTTTACATCATTTTAACGTCTATTGTAACTCCCGAAGGCAGACTCAAATTTGTAAGCGCCTCAACCAGTTTAGCTTCAGGATTTATTATGTCAATAAGTCTTTTATGAACCCTCATTTCAAACTGTTCTCTCGCGTCTTTAAAAATAAAAGTTGATCTATTAACGGTATATTTTTTTATTTCCGTTGGTAAAGGAACCGGTCCTTTTACTTGTGCATCAAAACGAAGCGCCGTGTCTATAATTTGTTTTACAGATATGTCCAATATTTTGCTGTCATATGCTCTAACTCTTATTCTCAATTTTTGAGAAACCTCTTTTTCTTCTTTCTTCTTCAAAACTTTTTTTGTCTTTGTTGTTTTTGTTGTTTTTGTTGTTTTTGTTGTTTTTGTTGTTTTTGTTGTTTCCATCCTGTAGTGAAAAATGGCATTACTCTAAAAGAGTATCACTATTTTTGTTATTAATGCTTGATAATTTTTTCATAATAAAATTGTTCGCTCTTAATATTATTTCCTTTTGATGCCATTTTCTACTGCGGGATCCTTCCTTTTTTAATTAACAAAGGTTTTTTATAGGAAACAGATTTGATAAAAATCTGTTTCCTATGTCAACCTATTTTTTACGCAATAATTTTTGTAACAACTCCTGCTCCCACTGTTTTTCCTCCCTCTCTAATAGCAAATCTTTGTTTTTCTTCTAGGGCAATAGGTGCTATAAGTTTTACTTTGAATGTTACTGTGTCTCCCGGCATAACCATTTCAACTCCTTCTTTCAAGGTAACATCTCCCGTAACATCAGTTGTTCTTATATAGAATTGTGGTTTATATCCGCTGAAGAATGGTGTGTGTCTTCCTCCTTCCTCCTTATTCAAAATGTAAACTTCTGATTCAAATTCTGTATGAGGAGTAACTGATCCTGGTTTTACAATAACTTGTCCTCTCATTATGTCTTCTTTCTTTGTTCCTCTTAATAGAATTCCAGCATTATCTCCTGCTATTCCTTCATTAAGTGATTTATTAAACATTTCAATTCCTGTAACTGTAGTTTTTGCCGTTGGTTTAAGACCAACTAATTCCATTTCTTCTCCTATCTTAACTTTTCCTCTTTCAATTCTTCCTGTTGCAACAGTTCCTCTTCCTTCTATTGAGAAGACATCTTCAACTGGCATCAAGAATGGTTTTTCCACATCTCTTTGAGGAATTGGAATGTAATTATCAAGTGCATCCACCAATTCCATTATTTTCTTTGACCATTCACTATTTATATCGTTTGATTCCAGGGCCTTTAATCCTGAGCCTCTTATGACTGGTGCATTTGCTCCGTCAAAATCATACTTTGTTAAAAGCTCGCGAACTTCTTCCTCAACCAAATCAATCAAATCTTTATCATTCACTTGGTCTACTTTGTTCAAGAAAACAATTACTTTAGGAACTCCAACTTGTTTTGCCAAGAGAATGTGTTCTCTCGTCTGTGGCATAACTCCATCTGATGCGGCAACAACAAGAATCGCACCATCCATTTGTGCAGCTCCGGTAATCATGTTCTTTATATAATCAGCATGTCCTGGTGCATCAACGTGAGCATAGTGACGATTTTTTGTTTCATACTCAACGTGTGCTAATGCAATTGTAATACCTCTCTCCTTTTCTTCTGGAGCATTGTCAATATCATTTATACCTTTATTTTGACCCTTATACCCTTCTCCGACCATATTGAGAGTTTTCAAAATAGCCGCTGTAAGAGTAGTTTTACCGTGGTCAACGTGGCCTATTGTTCCTACGTTAATGTGTGGTTTTGATCTATTAAATACTTCTGTCATGTTTTATTTTTAATTAAATCTTATAATAATTTTTAGATACTTTTTTAGCTTGCGCAAACCAAAAAACGCTAAAGAGCGTTGACTTATATAATAACAAAAATTCTAAAGCAGTCAAGAAAAAATATGTGGACTGATTTATTTATCACTTTTTTCTAACCATTTATAAACATCAAAAAAATCTTGTGTTGAATTAACAAGTCCTGTTTTGTATTTTTTTAATTTTGGTATATTTTTATTTTTTATGTGTTTTATACTAAAATCATATTTATAAAGTCCATTCTCTCTTCTTGTCATGTCTTTCCAAACAAAATCTCCTTTATGTACAGCGGTCAAATATATTTCATTTGGTGCGATGTCAATAAATAATACTGCATTAAAATCTCTTTGTGGATGCAGATTGTCATGTTGAAATAATCCACTGCCGACTGTAATTGTTGCGAGCTTCACCTCTATTTTTAAATCATTAGATATTAAGTCATGACCTTTCACTTTATCTGTAATGCTTGAATCAAAAATTATATTGCAATTAAAACTTCTCAAAATATCAACTGTTATTTCCTCTCCTAATTGACCCTTATCATCAAGTGTCAAACGTTGAATATCTTGATACAAACTGCCATCCCAAACAAAATTGGATTTTGGTTTTCTTGTTTGAATTTCTTTTATTTTATCTAAAACAATGTTTCTTATGTCCATAAATTTATTTCTTCATCTATAAAACCATTATTTATTAAAACATCTTGAATAATGCTTGTTCTCAAATTAAGTGCTGAATTTGTTGATAAAAAAGCAACTTCTTCCCAGTTTATTTTCTTAAAAAGTGTCTTTATTTCTTTTTTGTTTTTATTAACCACAATACCATATCCCCTTTGGTGTGGTAGGTTGTAAAAAGAATTGTAGGTTTTCATTCCATTAAAAGTTGTGGATGGTAAATATATATCACATTTATCTATCATGTCTCTATTTCTAGTGTTTGATGGCTTTCCGCCGTCTGATAAAGAATAGATTTCAACAAAACTATTGCATGTCATTCTCGGTTTTGTTTTTATTTTTTCAATATTTATTTTTGTCCAAACCTGAAAAACGGTGTTGATTTTAATATCCGTTCCATTTGGATACATGAAAGAATCCGATGGTAGATGTTCGTTGTGTGCTAATTTGTAGCCAAAAACTCTTTTACCGGCTACTCCTTTCCCATCGCTATTAAAAAGTTGCGGCAATATAAAAGCAACCATATCCGCATATTGATATGATTTATTAATGAAATCCAGTGCGAGTTTCCCTCTTATTCCAAAGGGTGGGTTTCCCACGACAACATATTTTTTGTTTTTATCTTTTGGATACCACACAAGATAATCAGACTTTATTATTCCTTTGTTTTCAATCCCAGAAATCTGTCTTGGTTCTATATCAATTCCTATTCTACGATTTTTGGGCAAGAGTTGAAAAAAAGAGCCACACCCAGCAGATGGTTCAATAAAAGTATAATCGTCTAAATTTACACCAATTTTTTTTGAAACTTTTTCAAAATTGGATAGACAATACTTTGCAATGCTTGGTTTTGTGTAAAATTGGTCTTTTAATTTATACATGGTTGTAGAAGATATTTAATAACATTTTATCAAATATACAAAAAATAGAAAATGTCCTTATATGTCTAAAATTCCAAAGTGGTTAAAAAAACTGCCACACCTTTTTAGAAGATGGGCAGTTTAAATGTCTTCTATTCTCTTTATTCTTTCTTCCCTACTTCTTTCTTTATTCCATCAAGATATTTAGCCGCTGAATCTTGGCCACCCAAACCAAATGCCAAACCGAAGGCTAGTGATAAAGCAACAACAATTCCCGTAAATAATGTCTGAATAAACGTAACGGCTATACCGAGTTCAAACAAAGCTGCTAATGCTGCAAAAATCCAAATTGTCCACTTTGTTAATGCACCCAAGAATTTTGATGACCTTACATTTGCTGCCTTAACTGCTCCGGTAACAACGTTCTGCATTGCATCAGCAATAACAACAGCTACAAGAAGTATTAGAACGGCAACAATTACTCTAGGCAAAAACAATAGAACTACGTCCTGAAGAAATACATTTACCTGATCGAGTCCTAAAACATCTAATGATGCTACTAAGAATGCGATTACAACAAACCATTTCAAAAGACCCCCAACAAATGCACCGGAATTCAAACTAAAACCTGCTTTATTGAAAGGTGCTTCAAAACCTGCATTCCTCAATGCGTTGTCAATCTTCAAAGATTTGAAAACCTGATTTACAGCTTTCCCCAAAACAGATCCTATGAACAAGCCTAAAAGAAATATTATGAAAGCGATTACAATGTTTGGAATAAAATCAATTACTCCAATCCATAGATCTTGAAACGATTTTGTTAAAACGTTTCCCCATGTGTTTAATATCATATTTTTATTACTAAAAAACCAATAATGTTAATAAGTTTGACCAAAATAATTTAAAACGACCTATTTGAAGATCTACTAAATAATATCATTTTGATAGTCTAACGGATTAGTCCGTGTGGATAAGTCTAGTTTCTAGTTTCTAGTTTCTAGGTTCTAGTCAAACCAGGTCTGTTTTCTTTAGTATTTTTTTATGAGGATAATCCAATATATCCCTTACCAATTTGTCACATATATCCAAACGATAACAGAATTCATTTGAATCAAAAACTGCGTATGAGAGCTCTTTCCCTATTTGTGATTCCATATCTTGAACAGCTCTTTCAAGAGAATTTTTGTTTATCTTATCTCCGACTATTAAAATATCAACTCTGCTATCTTCCATTCTGTTTACAAACACACCTGACAAAACGATTAATTTTATTTTCCCTGTCTTTTGTATTTTTTTAATTATTTGATTGTCAGTGAGTAGTTCTTTGTTTAGCAAAAGATTTTGCAAAGATATCAGGTGTGGAAAATTTGGGTCCAAAATCCAACCATTTGTTTTTATTTTTTTATTTTTCTTTTTTCCTGCTTTAAAAAATATTTTTCTTTTTATCATACCGGCCTCTTCAATTTGTCTCATGATACTATTCGCCGTACTCATAGAAACTTTAGATTTTTTTACAACATCTTTTTTGTCATAAGAATCCGAAGGATTAAACAGAAAAAGACGCATTATTTTAACCCGATTTATTCCGTCAAATAGTTTTGATAAGCTATCCATATAAAGTCATTCTACCACTATTTAAAAAACCCGCCATATGCAAAAAATAATAAAAAAACCCTCTGAATTTTTAAGATTCAAAGGGTTTAAGATTCAAAGTGTCTAAAGACACAAAGAATCTAATTTTCAGTTGCGGAAAAAAGAATGACCACCAGCACCCCACCCGCTCCGAGCGTAGAACCCGATGACATACACGTACCAACCGTCATCATTCAGCCAAACGCTCACCTTGCAAAGCTCACCCTTTTTGTTTCGAACCCAAAAAAGGTTTGATTTACAATTTTCTTGAAGGAGTTTCTCTCCTTTTGAAATGTGGCGTTCACACACCTGTTTGATGTGTGCAAAATCAACCTCTTCGTAGATTTCATTGGTTTTTGCATCACCGACAATGTTCTCTTCGGTGATTTTTTCGGTAAATTCGTAACTCGCCAGTTCCTTAACAGGGGAGTTATGTATTTCCGTTTCAAACCAGTTGAAAATATCATTATCTACGTAAGCGAAGATTCCACCATCGTTTTTTGTTTTGAAGAAATCACGAGTGTTAAAATGCTCGGTTGGTTCAAGATAAATGTTTGATATAACCTTTTTCAGACGACCGAAGAGGATTTGTTGAGAAATTGGTTTAGAAACAACCAATTCATCGCGTAAAAATTTTCTGGCGTTTTCTTCACCGCCGAGTTTTTTAACAATGGCATTTATTTCACCCACTGTTAGATTTTTTGAAGCAAATTTGCTTTCAGCATTTTCCATCTTAAACCTCCAACTAAATTGTTGTTTTAACCTCTAATCCGAGGTAGGAGCTTGGCTTTTTGTTTAGTAGCCATAGCTAAAAAATTACAAACAAATTTACAATTTTTTAGCTGTGGCTACTCGCAGGTTAATGTAAATGAGCTTATCATCTGTATATATGATAGCATATCCTATATAGAAAGTCAAGCGTTTTTTATTACCCACCGCCCCATAAAACAGACAACAAACCACGGCTTAATTAAGCCGTGGTTTGTTCAATTTCACTTGGGTGCGGAGCACCCAAGTGAATTGGTTTTATGATTTAGTGATTTAGTGATTACTTGAGCTCCACCTTTGCTCCGACCGCCTCTATTTGTTTCTTCATATCTTCCGCTTCTGCTTTCTTTACCCCTTCTTTTAGAGTAACTGGTGCTCCGTCAACAAGAGCTTTCGCTTCTGCCAAACCAAGACCGAAAAGTGCCTTCACAACTTTAATTACAGCAATTTTAGTTTCACCAGACGATTTTAATTCAACTGTGAAGGAGTCTTTTTCTTCTTTTTCCTCACCTGCTCCAACAGAACCTCCGTTTGAAGTAACGGCAACTGCCGATGCAGATACTCCAAATTTCTTTTCCAAAACTTTTACAAGTTCGTTAAGCTCCAAAACTGACATTTTTTCAACTTCATCAACTAATTTCTGAAATTTTGCAGGAACTTCAACTTTCTCTACTTTATTTTCTTCTGTCATATTTTTTAAGTTATTATTTAATAATGATTATTCAGCGAGTAAATATAATTTTTGAAAAAACATTACTTGCCCCGTAAAATCCAAGAGTATATTTTACTGGGGTGGATTCAAAAGCTCGTTCATCGCTTTTGAATTTCATTCAAAACAACTGCAAACCTTTGGATTGGAGAGTTTATAAGATTTACAAACATTCCTCTCAAAATCAACATATCCGGTATTTGTGCTAATTCAGTTATTTTTTCTCTGTTTTGAAATTTGTTTTCAAAAATTCCTCCGAGAATTGATAATTTTTCTTTGTGTTTTTTAGTAAAATTATATATTTCTCTTGCTGGAGATAATTGGTCGTCCGAATAAACAAGCCCTAGCTCTCCATCAAGTTTTGGAATTTCTCCTTCAAATTTTGTTCCATCAAGAGCTTTTCCAACCAATGTTTTTTTAGCAACGAAATAACCAATATTGTTTTTCTTTAGTTCTTTTCTTATTGAAGTAGTATCACTAACATTGAGTCCGTGAAAATTTACAAAAACTATTGTTTTTGCATCATCAAAGACTTTTTTTAATTTTAATACTATTTCTTTCTTTTTATCTTTTGTTATAGCCATTTTTATTTTTTTATTTTTTAAATAAAAACACGGCCCAAAGAAAAGACCGCTTAATCGACCTCCGCAGGACTTATTGTGTATTCACCGCCTGCTTCTTTGGTGTCTATATATTATATTAATTAAAATTTGTGTCAATCCAGCACTTATTTTGTTTATAAAATAAGTGCTGGATGATTTTAGATATTAGATTTGAGATTTGAGATTTGAGATTTTTATCTTATTTCGTAAGTAATATTCACAGTTGAAACTAATTTACTTTCCCCTGTTGGAATTTCTGGCACCGGCGCACTTCCTCCAATTCCATAACTCTCTGTTTTTATCATACTCACATTAGCGTAAACAGGTCCGCCATATTCATAATAACTTATTACTCTCACGAGTTTTACTCCGAGCTTGTCTGCAAGATCTTCAGCTTTTTCTTTTGCATTTTCTATCGCCAAACCACGAGCTTTTTCTTTTAATTTATCTTCCTTGTCAATTGAAAAACTTACACCGCTTATGTCGGTCGCGCCCAATCCTCCTAACTCATTCAAAACACTTCCAACCTTGTCTAAGTCTCTGACTTTGAGAGAAATATTGTGACTAACCGTGTATCCTAATAAAATTTTCTTGCTTTCTGGACAGGGATAAGCGAAACATGTTATTTGTTGGTATTCGTATTCTGGATATAAATTATACCCACTGGTTGTTATATCTTTTTCCTCAATGTCCATTTTCTTTAATGCTCCAAGAACATTATTCATTTTCTTTGTGACTGTCTCCTGTGCTTCTTTAACGGTTTGTGATCTTTGACTAACTGTAAAAGAAAAAGTAGCTATGTCTGGCATCTGAAAAACTTCTCCTTTCCCTTCTACAGAGATTGTGCTCTGCATTCCGCCCTCTCTTCCAATATAACTACTTGATTTGAGTTCATTTATAACCTTAACTGCAAAAAAGAGTGAGATTATGACAACAAACGCAAAAACCGCTTTTGATACTTTGTCTCTATTGTTTTCAAAAAGTGTATTCATATTATTTAAAAAAATAATTTATCTTATAATCACAATTATTATATATCTTTTCTAATTTTTTAACAAAAAAGCAGGGCCAGAGAGAAGCCCTGTTTTTTAACAAACTAATTTTGAATTAAAATCTAACACTACTCTTTAAAATCTCACTGGAGATTTTAAAGTTATTGTGTCTGTGTTTCCGTTGTATCTACTGCCGGTGTATTTGTTGTTGTGTCGGCCGTTGTTACATCAGCTGGAACATTTGTTGTTACATCTGTTGTTGTATCGCTTGTATCTACTGGTGTTGAGCTTGAGAAAAGCAAATATCCAACAACAACCAAAACAACGATTACAATAACGACTATTAATGTCTTATTCATGTTTTCTATATTTCTATTTTTGTAATTCTCGACCGTTTTGTATTATAAATTTAATTCTTATACTACAAATTTAATTTGAGGGCATTATATTATAAATAATATAAAAGTCCAAATTTTGTGTGGAATAATTTACTCCCAAAAAATAAGCACTAAAGAAACTAGGCCTATAAAAACTCCGACCATTTGAACCAATGTTAGAGATTCTTTATAGAATACGAGACCAATGATCGTTGCTAGTATGGCTGACGCTATAGAAAAAACAACTGCTCCACGAGCAAGACCAGAGCCATATTTAAGCGCAATTAACCAAGAAGAGTTGGCTAAAAGATAACAAACTAAAGCAAGAACTGCATAGAAAATAGATCTATTACCAAGAGACCATTCCTTAGCAAGAACATCTGCAATTAGTTCAAAAAATAAAAATATTTAGTCTTAATGAACTTCTAACGGGGCGACTAGAGAGAATTGAACTCTCGACTTCAGTTCCACAAACTGAGGTTTTACCACTAAACTATAGTCGCCATATAAAATATATTATATTAGAATGTGTGTAATAACAAATACTGACGCTCCCTTGGAGAAAAATTGTCCGCCTCTTTATGCTCATTTATTCGTGTGCGCGGGAGAGGATTTGAACCTCCACGCCTTTCGGCACTACCACCTCAAGGTAGCGCGTCTACCATTTCGCCACCCGCGCATTGTTTTTATTTACATAATTATAATCAAACATTTCTAAATTAAAATCGTCCCTAAGGACGATTTTAATCCATAATATTTTTTGTCTCTCCTGCCTGCGCAGGTAAGTCTGTTTGTTGGGTTTCTTTTTCTTTCTGCTCTTCCAAAATTTTGTCGTCTTTTTTCTTTTTTTCTTCTGTTTCACTCTTCGTTGTTAAATCTGACATTCTGGCCTTTCTCATTTGTTTTTTAATCTCCTTTGCAACTTTTTCTCTTATGTAATAAAGTTTTGCTCTTCTAGTTCTAACTCTTTTAACAATTTCTATTTTGTCTATCACTGGAGAATATAGCGGAAAAATTTTTTCAACACCAATCCCGTCTACAATTCTTCTTACTGTAAATGTCGCACCTGCCTCACTCCCATGCTTTCTAGCAAGAACAATCCCTTCAAATGCTTGAAGCCTTATTTTTCCTTTTTCTTGGATTTTTTGCCATACACGAATTGTATCTCCGGCCTTAATACCAAGAGCTTTTCTTTCCTCAATATTTACTGGGGAAATCTTAATTTCTGATTTTTTAGCTGTTTTTTCTGCCATAACAATGCGACATAATTTAACATAAACATTTAAAAATCGCAATTATTACTAAAGATTTTTAAGAAAGTTCTCAAAATTTTCTGGTATTGGTGCGTCTATTTTAAATGAAACATTTTTATCGTCTTTAAACTCAATTGAACTGGAATGAAGGGCAAGACGCCCTATCTCTTCAGGACATTTACCTTTTGGCGCATAAAGACTATCACAAACTATTGGATGATTTATTGACTTCAGATGTACACGAATTTGATGTGTTCTTCCGGTTTTAGGATAAACTTCAACAAAAGAAAAATCTTTGTTTTTCTTTAAAACTTTGTATTTTGTTATTGCCTCTCTCAATTCACCCCTTGTGTTTTTCATTGATGAAAATTGTCTAAAATCTTTTTTACTTTTTCCAATTGGGCTATCTATTGTTCCTTCCATGTTTTTAATTTCTCCATAAACAAAAGTGATGTAAGTTTTTTTAATTTGTCTGTTTTGAAATTGTTTTTTGATATATTCAAATGTTTTCTGGTTTTTTGCAATTAAAATTACGCCGGATGTTTCTTTGTCTAATCTATGAACTATCCCGGGCCTTTTTATTATTTTTCCGGAGGAAGTTTTTGTTGGTTCACCAATGTTCTCCGTTTGAGGATAATTTTTTAAAATCCAATCACATAAGGTTTTGTCATTGGTTTTTCCGTCATCATGAACCATAAGCCCGCTCGGCTTGTTTATAGCAACAAAATTTTCATTTTCATATATTACTTTTATTTCATTCAGCAAATCCATGATTTTATATTACCATAAAGTTGTTTAATGGTGTTTTTTATTATAATATGAAATCGTTTAGATAGTGGGCGATTAGCTCAGTTGGTTAGAGCAACTCGTTTACACCGAGAAGGCCGGGGGTTCGAATCCTCCATCGCCCACAAACATAAACTTAACACCTTTGTTGTAAAAGTTTTTGTTTTGCAATTTAGATGAGTAAACAAATTTATTTGTTTACGTGAGGATTCGAAGGATTTTCTATGTTTTGCGAAGCAAAACGAGAAAATCACCAAGCTGTATGTAATCAGAGAATCCTCCATCGCTCACAAAATGATAAATGTCCTCGTAGTTTAATGGATAAAACAAGGGACTTCTAATCCCTAGATGGAGGTTCGATTCCCCCCGAGGGCACCAGAAAGGAAAAATAAAATAATTATGGATGAAAAATGTCCTTGGGGACATTTTTCATTTATTCCGATGGATCAGAAATTTTAAAATTTATTTCTTTTATTTCTGGAGAACACCCAACTTTATTTTCAAAAATATTTAATCCTCTTGTTAATTTGTTCCTGTTAAAAAAATCAACTGTTATTTCTTCATTTTGTTTCACTGCAAAAATATCGTCAGAGATTGTTCTAAAGAAGAAATAATAACTGTACACTAATATAAAAATGTTTATGGCCAAAAATATAAATACTACTGCTTTCCAATCTCTCTTTAAATTAGAACTCGAACCAAATTTTCTTTCTCCAGAGAGAAAACTGTTTAAAATACATTTTTTGAAATCAGAAATTTTCATATTATTAAATTTTTATAACCTTAATTACAAAAACAGATTTCCATGTTTTCTTTCCTGTTACGCTATCAGAAATTTTATCTATGGACATTTGGTCTATTGTTATCTCGTATGTTGAATTTTCTATTGCGGACAAAAAGTTGTAAGTGTTTACCCAAGAGCCTTCCGTCATAAATTCAATGATTAATGTTTCCACCGGAATTTCTTTTATCGTTTCTGTGTCACTAACCCCAACAGACTTTATGCTCATAGAGATACCCGCATTTTTAGACATTGTTTCAATTGATTTAATAAAATCAACAACGGCATCGTTTGCAACAAAACATAAATTTAAATTTGTTTGTTCTTTTTCTGTTGTTTTTATTAAATTTTTTATAGAGCTTAGTTGTTTTTCTTTTTTTAACTCCGTAATAAAGCCCTCTTTCATCTCTGAAACAACATCTCTTTCTTTATAAATAAAAAACACAAAAAACGCGTTCAGTGAAAAAACAATAAAAAAAACCAGGATTGATATGATTAGTGCTCTTTTTGTTTTTTGTAACGGAAACATAATTAATTTGTTTTTATTTCTTCTTTAAGTGTTAGGTTAACTAGAAAATCAACATCCTCATTTTTTGTTAAATTAGACAAAGGAAGATTTACTTCTTTGAAAAGACCCGATTTAGAGAGGTCATATTTAAATTTCAATAAAGAATCTCTTTCGTCTGCCGTTCCTCTAATGGTTATGACCTTATCCGCTGTGTCTTTTTTTTGAACTTTGTTATATAGAAAATCGGTTATATGCACCTCGGTTGGTTTACTTTCTATAATCTTATTTACAAAATTTGCTAGAGAAATTTTGTCTTGTTTATTTAAAACTTCAACCTTTACTATTATTGTGTTTGATTTTTTTTCTGTTTCTGCACTATTCTTATTTAGTATTGATTCATTGAGTAAATTTATTTGTTCTTCTGCTGTATTTTTCTTAACTTCCAAAACAACATAGGAAGGAACCATAAATCCTATAGACAAGAGAGTGCTTCCTGTCAGTAACCATAAGATAACTATAACCAAACGAATAAAATATTCTTTTTGAAGAAGTTCTTTTTCTTTTTTTGGAAGTAGGTTGGACATAAAATTAATTTGTTTCTCCAAGAATAAGCCCTATAACAGAAGCGTATCCGGAAGAATAATTAAAACTTATTTCAGGAATATAATTATCAAACGACGTCGTATTTCTCCAAACGTTTGCTATTTCAACCGGTGTTTTGATTCTTAATGATAAATACTCCTTAAGGCCCGGGGTATGAGCATTTCCACCACATAATATTATTTTTTGTATTTTCTTTTTTAATTTATTATTGCTTTCTGGGTGATCATTCCAAAATGAATATCGTTTATTTATTTCCTCTTCTAGTGCGGACATTGTGATTGTAAGGGCTCTGTATAATTCAACGTCTTTTTCATTTTTTATAAAGCCTATTTTTTGTTTTATTTTATCTGCTTCTTCAAAAGATATATTAAGTTGTTTCTGAATCGCTCTTATTAATGCATCGCCTCCGATTGAAACAGTTGATGTATGCCTTAAAAATCCATTACTAACAATTGAAATTCCTGTTCTTGTTCTCCCTATATCAATAATCATATATGTCCCCATGTCATCTGGAGAAACAACCGCTCTTTTTAATGCCTGGGCCTCTATTTCAAAAGAGACTGGTATCATGCCCGCCCCTTCAAAAATATTTAGATAGTCTTGTATATACTTTTCTGGGATTGCAGAAACATTAACTTCTATTTTTCCGTCCTTGTTTTCGGGGGTTATTATTTCGTAATCAAAAATTGTTTCTTTTGAAGAAATTGGAATAAATTCTTCTATTTGGAATTCAACACTTTCTCTTATGTTATTAATTGCTTCTTGTGGTAACTCCATTTCAAAAAGGTATGCCTTTTCCTCCGGAACCGCCACGTGGACAAGGTCTATTTCGAATTTTTCTCTAACAGATTGTAGTATTTCCTTTAATTTTTTATCATCTTTTATTTCCCCATAAATCATCACATTTTCCTGAATTGGGATATCTCCATATCGCCCCACTTCTAAATGAGTACCAAAATGCACCAACTCCATTAATTTAACAGAGTGATCAGAAATACTTACACCAACGGCTAACATCCTTAAAAATCTTGGTGGTGGAAATCCAAAAATACGATCTATTATTCTATTTTTTTTATTGAATCTCATTCTTGTAATTTAAACGACGTGAGACTTTATATCTTTACTTTAATTATAACAATTTATTAATAGAAATATAAGACATTTATTGAGAGGCCCCCTTGCCGTGTTTTAATAACTTTAAAATTCCTGGTATAAAAGAGGTCGCAATAATAAATATTATTATTGGCATTAAATATTTTTCTGCAGAAGGGACCATCTCGCCCAAAATAAAACCACCACCAACCATTAATATTGACCAAAAAATTCCTCCTATGCAGTTATAAATAAAAAAATTTTTATAATTCATTTGAACTACGCCGGCTACAATTGGCGCAAACGTTCTGATTACGGGAATAAATCGCGCAAATATTATTGTTTTGTTTCCATGTTTTTCATAAAAGGAGTGTGCTTTTTCAACATATTTTTTCTTAAAAAATCTTGAGTCCTCCTTTTTAAAAATTGCTGGTCCAACTTTTTTACCAAAAAAATACCCCACACTATCCCCGCTTATAGCAGCAATTATCACACCAAAAAGTAAAAACCAAAAATTAAAATATCCTTGTGAGGCAAGGAGCCCTGCCGTAAAAAGAAGAGAGTCGCCCGGAAGAAAGAAACCAAAAAAAAGACCGGATTCAGCAAAGACAATTGCAACAACCCCGACTAATCCAGCCACGCTGATTAAAAAATGTGGGTCTAAAATTTTAAGGGATTCCATTTTATTTTTATGATACCTTACTCCCGTTTTTTATTTTTATTGAAGGAATTAATAAACCCAGATTTTCGTCGTCCTTAACCGCCAAAATCATTCCCTGACTTTCAAGGCCTTTAATTATTCTTGGTTCAAGGTTGGCCAAAATAGTAATCTGTTTGCCTACAAGTTCTTGCTCCTGCTGAAAAAATTCAGCAATACCTGCAACAATCTGGCGGGGTTTCTCTTCTCCAAGGTCAACCTGGAGTTTTATAAGCCTGTCCGTCTCTGGAATTTTTTCAGCGGACAAAATTTCTCCTACACGTATATCTAATTTTTTAAATTCTTCAAAAGTTATCATATAAACATTAAAGCATGAAAATCACCCCATTAGAAGTTCATTGAGATCAAATACTTATTTAGAATATTGTGAGCGAATTCGCCTAACGGCTTTCTTTATTCTTTAATCGTGTTTAGTATTAAACTTCTAACGGGGCAGGTAAAATCATAAAATCACATAAAACATAGACAGTCCGCGTTTAGTCCGGGTTTTTCCTCATCATTTCAATCCACTTGAACAAAAACTCATTTCTCCCTCTCTGAAATAAAACAATGTCTCCGTTCAAAAGAACATTATCTAAATCAATGTGGGCTTCGTAAATTGAATCATACTCTTTTATATATTTTTCAAGAAATTTATTTTCTAAAAGTCCTTTTTTAATAAATCTACATGCCTCATTTTTTTCCAAAATAACAAGATCGGCTACTCCCGCAAGTTTTTTTCCTATTTCCAGGTGTAATTCTTTGTTCTTTTTACCAACCTCTGCTAGTCCTGGTGTTACATAAACTTTTCTTCTGCCAGAGAAAAAAGAAAGTGTATTTATTGCTTCTTTAACTCCGTCCGGATTCCCGTTATAACTATCATCTATTATCAGAATATTATTTTTTGCTTTTATTGATTGGAGGCGATGTTCCGGGGGTTGAAGTTTTTCTATCTTTTGTTTTATGTCGTCAAAATTCATTCCAAGTTCCTTTCCGACAACCATACAAGAAATTGTTATTCCGATTATATAATCAGATAAAAATGATGTTTTAATTTCTCCAAGATTTTCAAATTCATCTTTTATTTCAAAATATATTCCAGAACCATCTTCATAAAAAATTTTCTCCCCAAATCTATAATTTGAAAGTTTATTATTTTTTGAACTATAAAAATAAATTTTTTGGTCTTTCAAATATTTTTTAAAGTTTTCAGTAATCAACTTGTTGTCTGCGTTCAATACTATTGTTCCATTTTTTTTACAATTTTTAACTATTTCAAATTTTGCATTGATTGTGTTCTCTATGCTTTTAAATCTTTCAAAATGACTCTCGTTGATTCCTGTTAAAATACTTATGTCTGGCTTTAATACTAAATCACACAGTTCTTTTATCTCCCCAACTTTGTACGCGGCCATTTCAATAATAAAAACTTGTATTTTTTCGTTTAATTTTTTATTTATGATCTGTGAAATGCCTAAAATTGTATTTTTATTACCTTCTGTTTTTAAAACATTAAATTTTTCCGATAAAACAAAACTAACGGCGTCTTTCATTGTAGTTTTTCCATAACTACCGGTAATAGCAATTATTTTTATATTTTTACGGTATTTTTTAATTTTTACTCTCGCGCAAAAAATAACTATATGTTTAAAAATAAAATCAAAAGGACAAAAAATTAAGACAGAAACAATCAAGAAAACAAAAAAAATGAACGGTAAAATCAAAATCAAAAGAAATAAAAATAATGTACTTAAATTAAAAAAGAAAATACAAATCAAAGACAAAAAGACTGATGAAGAAAAAACTAATTTTGCTTTTGGTGTCCATTCTACTTTTTTGCCAGATATAACCTTGAACCGGCTTAAATAAAAACTCTTTATGTCTCTTAAAAATCTTGATACTGAATAATCCTGAAATTGCAAAAGATATGTTTGATAAATAAAAATCCCAACAATTTTTTTTATTGCTTTTTGAATGACGTTCGTCTTGTCCTTTTTTTGTTTCATCCTTACACTAATCTTAATTTTAATAATATTGACCTTGTTTGCTTGCCATGTAGTGGGTCTTGCTCTACTACTACTGTGGTTTCTTTATTTATCTCAAACCCACCACTTACTCTAAGTTATATACTAATCTGTTTTAAACGAAATTAAGATTGGTGTGGGGATTCATTATTTTACAGCTTTGTTTTATGTTTTGGTGTTTTTATGATTTGGTGATTTTATGATCTTTGTCTAAATAACTTTGTAAAATTATTGCTGCAACGGAATCATCAATACTTGTCCTGTTAAATAATTTCGCCTTTGACGAAATTCTCGCTTTGCGAGATTTAACAGGGTGAATTTTTTCTTTTCTCACCTGCATTGACGTCATAAATTCTTGTTCAAAATGAATTGGTAAATTAAAATTTTTTTCTAAATTTGTTTTAAATTTTTCAACTTTTTTCATTATCTCATTTTTCTCCCCAGTATAATTTAGCGATTCTCCTAAAACTATTTCTGAAACCTTCTCTGATTTAATTATCTTTTCTAAATTCTCAAATAATTTTTTGTCGTTGTTTAAAATAGTTTTTGGAAAGGCAACTTTTCCGCCTTCATCAGAAATAGCAATTCCTATTCTTTTTGAGCCATAATCTATACCGAGAAACTTTTTCATTATCCTAATATTATATTAAATTTGTGATTTATAAAACAAAAAAGCCACACCTTTCTAACGGTATGGCCTCTCACATAATTAACATGATGATAATTCCTAACAAAACCCATATCGTTAGGCTTATCCCAACATCGTGTGTTTGACAAAAGTCTTTTATTTTTTGCACTTTGGCTCCCTTGTTTTTCTGTTTTAATAATAACATAAACAAAAAAATAAGTCAAAGAAATTCTTTGATTTATAGACTTATTCTGATAATATCTATAAATATGGAATTGTTACAACAAAATCCATAGATTATCTTGTTGCTAATTTTATGGGTTATCCCGTGGAAGGGATATGCCCTTTGGTTAGCAGCAAAAAAAGATCATAAGCGGTGGTTTATTGTATTGCTTGTTTTAAATACATTAGCAATATTAGATATTATTTATATCTTTTTTATTGGAAGAAAAAATCCACCCCAGTGAAATAACTTTTAGATTTCACGGAGCAAGAAAATAGAAATAAAAAAGATAATCGGTTAGAAAATTTAGAAATCATTTGTCCAAATTGTCATTACGAAGAACACCTTTTATAAAAGAACACGGAGGGTTGCGCCGAATGGTAAGGTACTCGCTTGCCCCGTTATAATTTTTTCAAACATAATTTTTCAAAAATCTTGTAGTACATCTAAAAAAATTTACATTAGCGCGGAGGAGTCGCATAGTTGGTCTAGTGCGCTTGTCTTGAAAACAAGTATGCCGCAAGGCATCGCGAGTTCGAATCTCGCCTCCTCCGCGCTGTGGTAAAAAAAATATTTCTAAAAATATAACGGGGTCAGGAAAAACTAGCGGGCGAAAGCCCTTAGAGGTTCGAGTCCTCTACCTTCCGCCAATTTTCAAAATACGATTTTTGGGCGATTGTTGCCTCGCCCCGCCAGAGGCGGGGCTCGGCTTCGGCAAGGATTTTGAACGGATTTTTGAAATCGCAAAACAATTTCTGCCCGCTCAAACGGAAGTTCGAACCAATCTTTTTTAGAAAATCCCGACCCTGTTCGGGATTTTCTTGCAAAGCGATAATTTCGGCTTGTTTTACGGTATTTATGAATTTGGCGGCGAGTTCGAACCGATTATTG
>JBAZZJ010000004.1:0-52875 GCA_041658885.1 Minisyncoccota bacterium
GCGTCACACCAACCCAATTAGCTGGTGATAACCAATTTCGGTTATCTGAATCTCTCTGTATTAACCTTTCTGGGAGAACGCTGGAGAGGTCGGTTAGTTTTAATGTTGTGGCCTCTCCAATGTTCTCCCAAAAATCTATTTCAATATTCTACCTATATGATAGCACAATTATATACCGCTTGTCAAGTAGTTTCTGGATTTAAATTTATTTAATTATGAAATACGGCTTAATAGAGCCGTAGTTTATATCTTTTCACTTGGGGGCTTAGCCTCCCAGTGAAAAGATATCGTCTCAATAACTTAATTGCAGATAAAATAGGATTGATTTAGTGATACACTTATGATACACTTTTGTTTAATATAAAACTATTACTTGAACACTGAATGTCCAAGTGATTATAAATAAAAAAATAACATGACTACAACAAAAAAAAGAGTAAATATTAGTATTTCTAAAGATGCTGATAAAATCTTATCAACTTTAGCAAAAAGAGACCAAGTGCCACAAGCAACAAAAATTGCGCATTTGGTACAAATTGCGATAGAATCAGAAGAAGATCAAATTTTAGATGAAATTGTTAGCGAAAGAGACAAGAAAAATTCAAAATTTTTATCTCATAAACAGGCGTGGATATAAAATATAAAATTGAATATCACCAACTCGTTGCAAGAGAAGACATCCCGTCTCTGTCAGAAGAATGGAAAATTAGAATTAAAGAATCTATTGAAAACAAACTCACAACTTACCCCGAAATTTATGGGAAGCCCTTGCGTTATTCATTAAAGGGTTATAGAAAATTAAGAGTTGGTGATTATCGTGTTGTTTTTAAGGTTCAGAAAAATATAGTAAAAATATTAGCAATAAAACATAGAGAAAATATTTATAAAACACAGCGAAAAGAATTTTAATTTTGATATACATTTTACATTTGAAACATTTTAGAATAAAATGTTTTATTATGTCTTTCTCAAAAGTTTACTCCGCACAAACATCACTACTCAAGGCACACTTGATTGATATTGAAGTTGACCTTATTAAAGGTCTTCATTCTTTTTCAGTCGTCGGACTTCCAGACAAAGCAGTTGAAGAATCTCGTGACAGAGTTTCCGCTGCAATAAAAAATTCTGGTTTTCCATCTCCAAAAAAGAAGAATCAAAAAGTTGTAATCGCACTCGCACCGGCTCAACTTAAAAAAGAAGGACCTATTTTTGATTTAGGAATTGCTCTCGCGTATCTTCTTGCCGTGAAATTAATAAATTTTGATACTGAAAAGAAAATGTTTCTTGGCGAATTATCTTTAAATGGTGATTTAAGAAAAATAAGTGGAGTACTTCCGCTTGTTTTAAAAGCAAAAGAGCTCAAATTCGAAGAAATTTTTGTTCCAAAAGAAAATGCGAGCGAGGCAGGACTCATTGATGGGATAAAAATATTTGGAGCAAGCTCTCTCAAAGAAGTTATTGATCACTTGAACAAAGAAATAAAAACAGAAATTACTCCACAAACAAAAACAGAAATTTTTTATAAAGAACCTGATGCGCTTTTAGATTTTTCAGATATAAAGGGACAAGAAACAGCAAAAAGGGGGTTGGAGATTGCCGCTTCGGGTGGTCACAACATTGCAATGTACGGCCCACCGGGAACTGGAAAAACTATGTTGGCTAAGGCCTTTTGTAATATTTTGCCTCGTTTAGATTTTGATGAAATTTTAGAGGTAACGAGTATTCATTCTGTTGCTGGAACTTTATCTGAAAATTTAATAACGAACCCACCTTTTCGTTCTCCTCACCATACTTCGTCCTACGTTTCTATGGTTGGTGGCGGAACATTTCCAAGACCGGGAGAGATTACTCTCGCACACAAAGGAGTTTTATTTATGGATGAGTTCCCAGAATTTGATCGTAGAGTTGTTGAAGCAATGAGACAGCCTCTTGAAGACAGGGTAATAAATATTTCTCGTTCACGTGGGTCTGCTATGTTTCCTGCAAATTTTATTCTCGTTGCCGCGATGAATCCATGCAGGTGTGGAAATTTTGGAACTGAAAAAGAGTGCGTCTGCTCTCCACTTGAACTTGATAGATATAGAAAAAGAATTTCAGGACCAATTATTGATAGGATTGATATGTGGGTGGAGGTTTCAAAGATTGATTACGAAAAATTAGCAATGCGCGGAAGCGGAGGGGAGTCAAAAAAAATTCGTTCACGAGTTGAAACGGCAAGAAAAATTCAAAAAGAAAGATTTGAGAAGATTTACCCCGTAGCTCAGCCAACGGCTGATGGTACTGGGGTGGCGGTGCAAGGAGTAAAAATAAATTCCGACATGTCCGCAAAAGACATCACAAATTTAATTGATTTGGATTCACAAACTCGCACGGCATTAAATAATTCTGCTGAAAAATTAGGAATGTCTGCTCGTTCATATCATCGTGTTATAAAACTTGCTCGCACAATTGCAGATTTGAATGGTGATGAAAAAATAAAAACGCCTCACATTATGGAGGCGTTGCAGTATAGACCAAAAACGAATTATTAAAATTTTTAATTTTAATAATTCGTTAATTTCAAATTTCTAATTACTAATTTCTAATGAAATTTAAAAATCGGTTTCTTATAGAAAACAAAAAAACGGCTTTATCTTGCCGATTAAAAATAAAAAATATTGTGGATTAAAAACCTCCCCCGGAGGTTTTTAATTAAAACGGATTTGTCGCGCCACGAACTTCAAAGTGTAAGTGTGAACCGGTTGATCTTCCTGTTGAACCAACATACCCGATCACCTGCCCTTGAACAACCCATTGTCCGACAGAAACAACGTTACTACTATTGTGTGAGTATAAAGTTTGAGTTCCGTTATTGTGTCTTATTACAATATAATTTCCATATCCGCCATTCCATCCATAATTTTTAACTACAACAACCTCTCCGCCGGCAGAAGCTACAATCGGGGTATTCGGTGCGGAAGCTAAATCAACTCCATTATAACCATGAATCCCCTGTGTTTTTATTGACCCGGGAACTGGATTTATATAATAACCTTTATAAACAGGCCCACCCGAATATTTAACAACCGAGCTCGTTGTGGTGCGTATTTGCTGTATTTCTCCATCCGGAATAAAAATTATATCGCCGATTGCAAGAGCAGAATTTTCGCTAACATCGTTGTATCTCATTACCTCTTCAAGATTTCCATTATACTTTTTAACAACGCTTTTTAGAGTATCTCCATTTTTTATTTCGTGTTTTATTCCTGACATCGGCAAAATTACAAGCGTATCCCCAGGAGAAATCGCAGATCCTTTACTTATTTCGTTTGCCCAAATTATTGTGTTAATAGAAACACCAAACATATTTGCTATTTGAGAAAGGGTGTCTCCCTTTCTAACAACATAAATACTTATTTGGTCTGATGTACTCCCCCCGATTTCTTCTTGCACTGCTCCTGATGGCCCAGCTTCGGACAAAAGTGCAACACCATTAACAATGGTTATGTCCCCGCCTCCTTTTGCTGGGTTTGGGTCGTTATTGAGAGCCGCGTGAAGGAGAGCCATGTTCTGAAGATTGCCTCTTTCTATAATTTCAGCTGTTTGTGATGTCTTTTGTTCGCTTAAAAGCCCATAAATAAAGGATATCATGCCTGCATTAGCCGTTAGGGGCAAATAAACAAATATGGCTGTTATTAAAAGCAAAAGAGACTTTCCAAAGAAAAGCCTAAAAAATATAGTGTTTTGGCCCTGATTCCACTTTTTTAAACCTTCCGAATTGGAATCCGGGATTTGTTTTTTGAGTAAAATAAGCCTATTTTTAACGTATAATCGAACTTTCTTTCGGTATAACGGCTCAACAAAGCCATTTCCAATCTTTTACATTCCGCTAACTATCAAACACAAGATAGACTATATGCCTTTGGGTTCAAAAAGTCAATCTAGAAAAGGTTGGGGTGTGGATAGTAAAATAACTCAAAACTCAAAACTAAAATCTCAAAACCACAGCTCAAAACCAAAAACGGATTGTCTTGGTTTTATGATTTTCTGGTTTTGTGATTTAATAATGTTATGAAAGCAAAGAAGAGTCTTGGGCAAAACTTTTTAACTTCTGGCTCCGTGAGAACGGCTATTCGTGATGCATCTGATGTAAACGCAGATGATATCATCCTAGAAATTGGACCGGGAAAAGGTTTTTTAACAGAGGTCTTGATAATTTTTGCTGGGAAGGTCGTTGCTGTTGAAAAAGACAGGGAACTAATTCCTTACCTTAAAGAAAAATTTAGAGATGCAATTGATGCTAATAGACTTGAGATACTCGGGGAAGACATTTTAGATTTTGAGCCTGAAATACTATCTTTTTACAAAGATTTCGATTATAAAGTTGTCGCAAATATACCTTATTACATAACGGGGCCTATATTAAAAAAATTTTTAACAACTAAATATCAGCCACAACTGATGGTTTTAATGGTACAAAAAGAAGTTGCCCAAAGAATTGTGGCGAGAGATAAAAAAGAAAGTATTTTATCTATCTCCGTAAAAGCATATGGGAAGCCTAAAATAGTAAAAAATGTCTCAAAAAAATATTTTAAACCTCAACCCAAAGTAGATTCGTCTGTTTTGCTTATTGATAATATTTCGAGAAACTTTTTTAAAAAGGTGGATGAGAAAAAATTCTTTAATCTTGTAAAAACAGGGTTCGCACACAAAAGAAAAATTTTAATAAAAAATTTATCCACGAGTGGTTTGTCAGATAGAAAAAATTTAGATCTTGTTTTCAAAAAAATTGGAATTTCAGAGAACATTAGAGCAGAAAATTTAACTTTGAATGATTGGAAAAACATATATGTAGAATTGTTTACATGAAAATAGTAAAGCAAAGCACTTTTCACTTGGGTGCGGAGCACCCAAGTGATATAATGTTTTTGAAATGAGAAACATAGAACTAGCAAACGACGAATACTATCATGTCTTTAATCGTGGAGTTGATAAAAGAAAAATTTTTTCCGATAAATATGATCTGCAGAGATTTTTTCAAAGTATGAAAGAATTTAACACCATTGAGCCAATAGGGAGTATATATGAAAACTCTTTTGAAAAAACCAAAAATCCCCAACTTGGGTGCGGAGCACCCAAGTTGGTGGAGTTTGTTTGTTACTGTTTAAATCCAAATCACTATCATTTTATTTTGAAGCAAGTGAAAGAAAAAGGGATTGAGAAATTTATGCATAAATTAGGTGGTGGCTATTCAAAATATTTTAATCAAAAATATAAACGAACAGGAGCTCTATTTCAGGGGAGTTTTAAGGCGGTTCATATAGATTCAAATGAGCAACTGTTATATGTGAGCTCGTATGTAAACTTGAATTTTAAAGTTCATCAACTTGGGTGCGGAGCACCCAAGTTGATGTGGAAAGGCAGCTGGGATGAATATGTTGAAAACAATAAAGAAAACTTCTGTGAGAAAGATATTATTATAAATCAGTTTAAAAATATAAATGAATATAAAAAATATGCTTTTGAATCCTTGGATTTGATTTTAGAAAATAAAAAAAGAGAAAGGGAATATGTGGCAGAAGAAACAAAGGGAAATGTTCAGGAGTTGTTTTTAGAATAAAAATTGTGATTTACCCACTTGGAAACCGAGTTTCCAAGTTGGGTTTGGAGAAGGTGTGGGTGAGATTTATACAAATCCACACAAAATAGAGCGTTGACATAATATTTCTGTTATAATTTTATTAGAAAACGTTGTTGTTTTCTAATGAGTAATTTCAAAAACTTTGAAATTTCTTCCTAGTAAAAAATTCATAATCTTATTTGTTATAGTACTGTTAGTAATAGCGGTTATTTTGCTTATTAAAAATTTAAATAAAGATGAAAATTTGGTTTCTAACGACCCTTCAGAAAGCCAGCAAAATAATGTTGAGGAATTAGACACCGACAAGGACGGATTGGCTGATTGGAAAGAAGCTCTTTGGAAAACAGATGTAAAAAATCCCGACACAGACGGGGACGGAACACTAGACGGGGAGGAAGTAAAAATTAATAGAAATCCAACCAAACCTTTCCCAAATGACCAGCTTACCGAGGAAGAAATAAAAAGTTTGAGCGGAACAGTTGGTGATTCTTCTTTACAATTTAATCAAGTTTCAAAAACAGACGAATTAATGGAAAGTTTTTTGATGCAGTATGTTTTGCAAAAAAGTTTGAACGATGGAATTTTAGATGAATCGGCAAAGGAAGCATTAATGCAATCTGTCTTAGGAGAAACATCCTTAAAACTTCCATTCAAAACATACACAATGGCTGACATTAAAATATCAACTTCAGATGATGCTATTTCTATAAAACAATATGGAAATGATATGGGCGCAATTGTAAAAAAATACGACCCTCAAATAAACATGCTTGAGATAGCTCCTTTGCTCAAAAAATCTGTAGAAACAAAAGATGTTGGCGGTCTAGTGGCTCTAAAAGATATAGTTGAAAAATATTCAAATATGATAAACGAATCTCTAAAAATTTCCACCCCAAAAAGCGCCGTTAACTCACATTTGGATTTTATAAATGGAGCAAGTCGTGTTGCAGAAATGTTTTTGGGTGTGTATAGGTCTACTGAAGACCCCCTTTCGGGACTTATTGCTATAGGAGATTTTCAAAATACTATTTCCAAATTAGAAAATACTAATAGTTCAATCACTTCATATTTTCAAAAAAAAGGAGTTGTCTATAAAACGGGCGAGGATGGGTACATTTTCGCAAATGGTGCGTTTCAATAGATTTTAATAAAATAAAATATTTTAACTTGTTAAAATATCTTATAAAGTAAATATGTTTAACAAAATTATCTCACAAAGTAAAAAATTTCTTGTTTTTGTATTAATTGTTTCAATGGTTGCTCCTTCTTTGTTTTTATATAAACCACAAAAAGCAGAGGCTATTTTTGGTATTGGTTCTGATGAAGCCCAGATAGCTTTGTGGGTAAAAGACTATATTTTAGACCCTCTTGCATATGCATTTATAAACGCTCTGACTGCAGAAATGACACGCGAGGCCAAAAATTGGATAACTGGAAATAATTATACGGGTCCGGGAGGTGGAAAGACCGGTGGCTTTGTAACTAATTCACAAAGTTTTTTTGAGAAAGTTGGAGACAGGGCTTTGGGAGAATTTATTCAACAAAAGGTTCCTTCTTTTTGTAGTCCTTTTCAAGTAAGCATACAGGGATATTTGAGAACAAAATACAAAAGCAATGCTTATTCAGATAGAAACTATTGCACGTTTACAGAAACAAAAGAAAATATGGAACGAGCATACAACAACTTCACACAAAATTTCAACAATGGTGGATGGGAGAGATGGGTCAATGTGACGGTTAATCCTATCAACAACCCTTACGGAGCAATTGTCTCTGCTGATGCTAGCGCTAAAGCCTATATAGGCGGTATAAAATTACTTGACGAAAAAGAGTTAGATTGGGGAAAAGGATTTATTTCTTGGAAAAAAACAGAGGGGGAGTGTACACAATTTGCAGTGGCCTCGTTGACCAACAAAGATGGGAATCCTTTTCTTGGGGGTTTTGGGCATTGGATAAATCCTATTACGAAAGAAGATACGGGGGTTCTTGTTACTGGGAATCCTCCACCGTGTGTTGGAATGGATACACGAAAAACAAAAATTGAAACCCCAGGAAGTTTTCTTGAAACAGGTCTTAGTGACGCGATTGGTTTAAGTGGAGATAGATTAGCTTTGGGTGATGAAATTGATGAAATAATTGGAACTTTAATAGCAAGATTGGTGGGTATAGGTTTCAACGCGGTAGGTTTGGGCGGTAAAGGTAGTACAAGTGGAGAAGAAGACAGTATAAATAATACCAAACGAAGAATATCAGACATGATTGATGGAATGACATCAAAAACTCAAGAATATGTAGGTATTAAAAAGGCGTCCCTTGAGCTTATAGGAAAATTCGCACTCACTAGTGTACAATTGGGACCTTCAAGACAAATAAACCAAAAAATTAATTGGGCTGGAAATGATTTTGAATGGACGGCTGGAATATATTACAATGAAGACCGCTCAACTAAAATTGACTGGACGGGGGAACCTTTTACGTGGAGAGATGATATACATTACAGAGAAAAAGACTCCGCAACCGGTTTAATTAAAGAAGTGAAGTGTGAGACCCTTGAAGATTCTTTGCTTCCTGCTTCTTACGTGACGGCGGAAAGCACAACAACTCCATTCTGGAAAAACTCCACCTGTCTAAATATTAAAGAAGGTGAAACACACATCAGATATGAGTGGGGCCCAGCAATTTCAATGACTCCAACGGAAAAAGAAAATTCTGTTGCAAAAGCTGTGAGCGGTTTTTGTGACAGACGAAGTGTCGGAACAAAAGGATATACCGTTGTAACAGAAAGTGATAATTTTTGGAGTTCGTCTTCATGCGAAAAAATCGGGACAACCAGTTTTGATTGGGCAGGAATAATTAAAACTGAGAAAAAAATTTATAGGGACAGAACGACTCGATTTATTGAGAGAAAAATTGATTGGGATGGTGTATTGTTTGAGTGGAAAGAACAAGCAACTTATGATGGAAGAGACATTTATTTTGAACCGAATGAAATGGGAAATACTGGGGACGGTGAGAAAAGCGGATTTGCATTAAATAATACAAACGACAAAAATGGTTACTTATCTGATTTTGGATGGCCCACCCCAAAAATAAAATTTTTAGCTACTCCAGTCAAAATATGTTTCCCCGCAGAAAGAGAAAGCAATTCAGAAAGAAAAAAGGTGTTTGGCGTAATAGAAGGACAAAATTCCGGATTTGAAAAATGGACAACTTTAGAGTGCACAAAACATCCTAAAGATACTGCGTCTAAAGGAGTATTAAAATGGTTTGTAGATCAGCCCGGTGATCAGGAAGATTTTGGCGCATGGGTAAAACTTGGTGATACTCCGCCAGCCAAAATAAGAATACCGTTGGAGGGAGACATTTTCAATAATCTAGACAAAAACTATGGAAGCGTTCCTATAGCAAAAACATTTGATGACCTGTCCAAATGTTATGGCGTTGGATCTGAAGGAGCGGGTAAAATAAATTCTCAAATAGAGGAAAGAAAAAAACAGAGATTGCAAATAATTTCAGACATATTGATTGCAGAAAAAATGATTGAGGACATAAAACTTTGGAAAAATTCATTTGAGGATTTTGGAAGTGGTTCGTCTGGTTATACATATTTCTTGGACCAACTAAACAAAACCAGTGAGATGGTTGGTATTTCCGATGAACAAATTTCTCAAGCAAATGATGAAAAGAGAAAGATTGAATCAGAAAATTCTATTGTGAAAACAAGACTTAGAATATGCGAGGGTGGCGGTTCTTATGTTGGAACAGAGGAAGATTATGAGATTGGTTATGGTGAAACAGGACAACTTGGTTATGATGCGGGTTATAGTGACGCGTTTGGTGGTAATGACAATTCTGGTTCTCTACCCATAGGAGACCGCCTTCCAAACGGAGAGCCTACTAAAAAGGGTTATGAAAACGGAAAAAAGGACGGTTATTATTTTGGATATATACATGGGTATACTGTAGGTAAAGATGACATAAATTCCCGCGGTTAAATCAAAAATAAGAGTATATGAAGAAAATTATTGAAAATTTATCCCGTGAAATAAAAACCTTTAGGTTTTATGATGCTAAAGCATCATACTCCGCAGGATTATTCCATAAAAAAAATCTCCTAAGAATGGCGGGGTTAGTTCTTGTTTTATCTTTCTTTTTGTTTATCCCTTTTGGATCTGATGGACTAAATATCGCACACGCTGGTTGGTTTGGGGATATTACAGGCGGAGCCATAAAAGGTATTTTAGATATTGTTGGTTTCACAGCAGGCGCAGTGGCAGAGATAGCTTTTCAAGTCTTGAGTTGGTTGCTTGAGTTTGTCTGGATGCCAATTCTTTCGTGGGTTTTAGTTGTTGTAGGAAATTTGTTTGACCAAGTTATAACTTTTTCTTTAAGTACATCTATCATAAGCTCCCTCCAAGGAATAAAAGATGGATGGGCTATAGTTCGTGATTTAATAAATCTCTCTTTTATATTTTTACTTTTGTATATAGCCATAAACACAATGCTTGGAACTTCTGGCTCCGCTGATAAAAAAATTTTGGCAAATTTGGTTATAGCCGCAATATTTATAAACTTTAGTTACTACATAACAGGTCTAATCATAGATGCTGGAAATATAGTTGCCCTCGCCTTTAGGGGCGCAATCAAAGCTGGAAGTGGCGGGACGGGTGGGCTCGGCACAATGATAATGAATGCGATTAAGGTTTCCGAATTATACGCGCCTTCGGGGTTTGGTTCTACTGCCCTTCTCTCGGTTGGAATAAGAACGTTTGTTATGGGATTGAGTATATATGCTATAGGCGCGGCAACTTTACTTTTTATTGTTCGTATTATTACATTTATTATTCTCCTAATATTGTCACCTATTGGATTCGTTGGAAATTTATCACCAAAATTTGCAGAACAATCAAAAAAATGGTGGAATAGTTTAATAGGCCAAACTCTTGTGGCTCCTGTCTTTTTATTTTTCTTTTATGTTATAGCGAGGTTGGTAGAAAATAATAATTTTTTTAATGTTATATCAAGTAATTCGCCTACAAGTGGCGCAGAAATAGGAATGTCTTATTATTTTAATTTTGTAATTATAATTGGATTACTTTTGACTGCTGTAAAATTATCAAAACAGTTTAGTGGCGAGCTCGGAGGAAAGGTTGTCGGATTTGCCGGTTCGTTAGGAAAAATTGGTGTCGGACTTTTGGGTGCAGGAACACTTAGCGGTTTAGCGATGGCTGGTAGGGCAAGCTTGGGGAGAGGAGCATCAATGATGTTAGCTAAAACGGAAAAGGGTTTGCTTGGTGCTAAGTCTGAAGGAGGAATAAAGGGTTTTGGGGCCAATTTGGCGTTAAAGAGTTTAAAGAAAACAGAGAGTGGGAGCTTTGACGTGAGATCAACTGGAGTTGGTAAAACTGGTCTTGGTTTGGTTAAAGGAGTTAAATTTGGGAAAGCGGGTGGTAAGGGCGGATTTAAAAAATCATTTGAAAAAACGGTAGAAAAACAGAGGGGTGATGTAAAAGACATGACAGATGAACAAAAAAGGTCGTATGCTAAAAATGTACTACAAAAACCAATTTGGGCGGGGGGACAGAGGGTTGACCCAAATTCATTATTAGGAAAAATGTCTAAAAAAGTTCAAGCAGGTGAAATTATTAAAAAAGAAGCTGGTTTGAAGATAAATAAAAAAGTAACTGATGACGAAATAAAAAATTTAAACGAAGAAATTAAAAGAGATTCTGATACCTTGAATCAGGTAAAAAACAGGAAAACGGAATGGGCAACAAAACAGGGAGAAATGCTTGATTTAAAAGAAAAAATAGAGGCAAACGAAAGAAAAATAAAGGACAGTAAAGAAAGACTAAAAACTATTAAAAAAGAGATAGAGGATGCCACGGGAAAATATGAGAAGAAAGAAAAAACTGAGGAATTAAAAGATATTATTAGAGACATTGCTGGAGACAAAAAAGAAGATAAGTGGGACAAAGAGGACAAAGAAGAGTAGGAAATAATTTTATGGAAAACACAGAACAAAACGAAGAAAAAAATCCGTTAGAAAAACTTTACGAGGAACTGCCGCAAAATGTGCAGGAAGCTATTTCGTCTGTTGCAGTCGCTGAAAAAATTCAAGAAATTGCAAAAAGAAATGGGTTACATGTAGATGAAGCTGGGATTGTTTCTGACGAGGCAACAATGGTTATGTTGGGAATAGAAAATCCGAAAGATTTTGTTGACGGACTTCAAAACAAATTGAAACTGCCGAGAGAAAAAGTTGTTGAATTAGCAAAAGATGTAAATAAAGAAATTTTTGAACCAATAAGAGAATCGTTGAGGAAGATGTATGAAAATGAAGAAGGATTATTTGAGGAAAATTCTTCTTCATTAAACTCAAATCTAAAATCTAAAATCTCCCCGAACCTTCCCACCATGCCGGGAGCTACGGGGCAAGCAAATCTGGAAACAAAAAACCAAAATGAGATACCCACACAGACGAGTACAATGACAACAGAAGAGTTAAATCAAAAGTTGTTGAAGGAAGATTCAATTTTTAAAAGCAGGATGGGAGGAATTGTAAATATGCCAAAAGAGGAGATTGTACTTGAACAAAATAATCCACCAAAGATTGAAAACAAGATAAGACACGTAGACCCATACAAAGAGCCATTAGAATAGGGAGATAAGAAAGCAAGAAAACAAAAAAACAATAAAGCAAAGAAAAAGAATGAACGAGTACCAAGAAACATTAAAAAGAAAAATGGATGAATATGTTCATTTTGTTTATAAGGTGACAAAAAAATTTCCTAAGGAAGAAATATATGGAACAACCTCACAGTTTAGAAGATCATCGTTGTCAGTTATTTTAAATTATATTGAGGGTTATGCTAGAAGAAAACCATTGGTTCGATTAAATTTTTTGGAAACATCATACGAGTCATTAAAAGAATCAAAATATTTGTTAGAATTCTGCAAAGAAGAAAAATATCTAGACAAACAAGAATGTGAGTTTGGAACAAAATTGACAGAGGAAATTGGAGCCATGCTTTGGAGAGAGATGAAACATTTAGATGATAGAAATATTTAGTTCGTAGACTGTTGCTTTTTTGTTTTTTTGTTTTATTGCTTTTTTATATATTATGAAATACCAGGTTCCACAATTTATTGATGTAGAAGATAAAATATTTGGACCGCTTACGTTTAAGCAGTTCGTTTATCTTGCTGGTGGAGCGGGTTTGGTTTTTGTTTTGTATTCTGTGTTGCCTTTATTCTTTGCAATAATTTTTATACTTCCAGTTGCTCTCTTGTCGGTTGCCCTGGCTTTTTATAAAGTAAACAATAAACCTTTTATTTTCGTTTTGGCTTCTGCTTTGAAATACTTAACAAGTTCAAAACTTTATATATGGAAAAAAAGAGAGAATATAAAGGAAGAAATTTCACCAGAAAAAAAATATGAGGAACAACACATCCCAAAATTATCAGAAAGTAAGTTAAAAGAATTGTCGTGGAGTTTGGGAATAAAGGAGAGCATTTACGCAAATCAAGAAAACCAAAACCACAAAAACATAAAATCACTAAATCATTAAAACAAATGGCTTCACAAACATCAAAATCATCACAGGAATTTGTTCCTATAAAGGAAATAAGAAATGACACCGTCGTCCTAAAAGATGGCTCCATGAGAGCTGTCCTGATGGCTTCATCTCTTAATTTTGCTTTGAAATCAGCAGACGAACAAACCGCGATAGTCACCCAGTTTCAAGATTTTTTAAATTCTCTTGATTTTTCTTTACAATTTTTTATTCAATCTAGAGAACTTGATATAAGACCATATATAGCAATCCTAGAGGACAGATATGAGAAACAAATAAGTGATTTAATGAAGGTTCAAATAAGAGAGTATGTTGAGTTCATAAAAAGTTTTACAAAAAACGAAAATATTATGACAAAAAACTTTTTTGTTGTAATTCCTTATACGCCTCCGGTGATAGATGTCTCTAAAAAAATATCTGGGATTTTTAAAGAAAAAGACTTTGCTGAAGAAAAAACTTCTTTTGAAGAAAACGAAACCCAGTTGGAACAAAGAATCGCAACCGTAGAACAGGGACTTATAAGAACGGGCGTTAGAGTTGTAAGGCTTGGAACAGAGGAATTAGTAGAGTTATTCTACAAAATTTTCAATCCAGGAGATCTAGAAAAGCCCATAAAAATCAATTAATCACTAAATCATAAAATCACAAAAACAAAATGGATACTTTTCAAGAAAAGTTAAAAATAAAAATGAATGAATATGCCCACGGCGTCTATAATTTAAGTAAAAAATTTCCAAAAGATGAGATATACGGAATAACATCCCAAATTAGAAGATCGTCCCTGTCGGTTGTGTTAAATTATATAGAAGGATGGGCGAGAAGAAAAAACTTAGTTCATATAAACTTTTTAGAAATATCCTACGGTTCGCTTCAAGAATCTAAATACCTATTAAGCTTTTGTTCAGAAGAAAAATTAATTGACGAGAAAGAATATAAAAAAATATTAGCTGTGGCAGAGGAGGTTGGTGCAATGTTGTGGTCAGAAATTAAAAGATTGGATAAAAAGAAAGTGTGATTTTGTGTTTTTTTATGATTTTGTGTTTTTATGACTATATTTGATTTTTAATTTAATTTTTATGAGCATTCTAGACATTTTCAAAAAAAGTAATAAAAATAAACCAGTGGACATAGATATCCAACCAATATTGCCTCGTCAGATTTATGAGGCAAGTGTTTTAGAAATGCAAGACATAATATCGCCGTCAGCATTAAAAATAACATCAAAAGAACTTTTTCTTGGTGACAAATTGGCAAGAACATTTTTTGTAATATCTTATCCAAGATTTCTTTCAGACAATTGGTTTTCTACTATAGTTAACTTAGACAGGATGTTTGATGTTTCGGTTTTTATTCATCCAATAGACACCTCAAAAATTTTAAAACAATTTCAAAAAAGAGTTGCGGAAGTAGAAAGTCAAATAAACATACGAAGCGAAAAAGGGTTTGTTAGAGACCCAAGACTTGATACTGCCTATCAAGATTTAGAAACATTGCGTGACAGCTTGCTTCAGGCGAGAGAGAAACTTTTTGACGTCGGTCTATACATAACGATTTATGGAAAAAATTCCGACGAGTTAGATAAAATTGAATCAGAAATAAAATCAACACTTGAATCTAGATTAATATATTTAAAACCAGCGTTGTTCCAACAAGAAGACGGTTTTTTGAGCACGCTTCCAATATCAAAAGACCTTCTTTCTGTTCACTCCAAGTTAAATTCTTCACCTCTTTCTACGATGTTTCCTTTCGTTTCTTTTGACCTAACGTCTGATAGAGGAATTTTATACGGAATAAATAGGCATAACTCCAGTTTAATTTTATTTGATAGATTTTCTATGGAAAACTATAACTCGGTCATATTTGCAAAGGCTGGTTCTGGAAAATCATACGCAACGAAGTTGGAAATTTTGAGGTCGTTGATGTTTGATGTAGATGTAATAGTTATAGACCCAGAAAAAGAATACCAGTATCTGGCGGAAGCAACGAATGGAAGATATTTTAATATTTCTTTAAATTCCGAAAATAATATAAACCCATTTGACCTTCCTATATCAAGAGAGGATGAGTCGCCTTCAGATGTGTTGAGGTCACAAATAGTTAATCTCGTCGGATTGTTTAGAATTATGTTGGGAGGATTAACCCCTGAAGAAGACGGGATTATTGATAAAGCCCTAACCGAAACGTATGCACTAAAAGACATTACCCCAGATTCTAATTTTGCAAACATATCACCTCCTATATTGTCAGATTTTGAATTGGTTCTTGCTGGGATTGAAGGGAGTGAATCTCTTTTAAACAGATTAAGTAAATATACGAAAGGAACATGGTCTGGTTTTATAAACAAACAAACAAACATAGATATAAGCAGAAAGTTTGTTGTCTTTTCTGTCCGTGATATGGAGGATGAATTGAAACCCGTTGCAATGCACTTGGTTATGCACTACGTTTGGAATGCCATAAGAAGAAAGGAGTTGAAGAAAAGATTACTTGTAATAGACGAGGCGTGGTGGATGATGCAATCCGAGGACACGGCGTCTTTTTTGTTCAGTATGGCTAAGAGGGGAAGAAAATATTATCTAGGCCTTGCAACAATAACTCAAGACGTTGGTGACTTTTTGAAATCGCCATATGGTCTTCCGGTAATAACAAACTCGTCTATACAGCTTTTATTAAAACAATCGCCCACTGCAATTGATGCTTTGCAGAAAATATTTAATTTAACAGATGAAGAAAAATATCTTTTACTTGAATCAGATGTGGGGGAGGGAATATTTTTTGCCGGTCTTAAGCATGTGGCAATTAAGGTAATAGCTTCTTATACAGAGGACCAAATAATAACCTCGGACCCATCACAGATTTTAGCTATAAGAAAGGCAAAAGAAGAATTGGCATCACAAGAAATTTAAATTTATGGTAATATTTTTCTATGAATAAGATATCTTATAATAAAATTCTCAAATGTGCATTGGCTGTGGTTTTCATTTTTATGGTTTCTTTTGGTATAACTAAAGCTGAATTTTCTTTGACAGATATTAAAACAAACATAATTGTGAGCCCGCAAAATCCAGCATCAAATCAAAACATCTCCTTAACATTAGATAGCCCGGCAGATCTAAACAGAGCCGAAATTACATGGAGTCTGGACAATAAAATAGTTTTAAAGGGTGTTGGAGAAAAAGTACTCCGTTTTAAGACTGGCTTCGTTGGAAATAACAACAAAATAGGGGTCGTTATAAAAACACAAGATGGAAACATCATTTATAAAGATATAGAAATAAGACCTTCTGACATTGATATGTTGTGGGAAGCGTACACTTATACGCCACCTTTTTATAAAGGAAAGGCGTTGGATTCTGTAAATTCAATTATAAAAATTGTCGCCATTCCTCATTTAATAAATTCTGATGGTTTTAGAATTTCATCACAAAATTTAATTTATGAGTGGAAAATAAAAGATGAGGTTTATGAAGATTTGTCAGGTCTTGGAAAAAATACCTATGTGTTTCAAACAGATATTATTCCTTCCAAAGAAACAATTGAGGTCAGTGTTAGTTCCGTTGATAGTTTGTCGTCCGCTTCCGGACAAATAACTTTAATAAGTTCTGAACCAAAAATTGTCGTTTACGAAAACAACCCTCTTCTGGGAATTTTGTTTAATACTACATTTAAAAACACCTTTTTGTATAATAATGAAATAATGTTAAGTGCATATCCATTTTTCTTTTCAACAAGAAATAGCGCGGGGGTTGATTACTCATGGAGAGTAAACGAAAAGGTGGTAAATTCAAAAGATGATTCTATGGTTTTTATCAAACCAGCAGAAAGTGGCTCTTCAAAAATTAGTATAGAAATAAATGGGGTGCAGAGTCCTTTTCAAAAAAGTGAGTTAGGTTTTTATTTGAGTTTTTAGTCCCCCACTTTCTGTAGTATGTTTTACCTATATATTTTAAGAAACAAAGGTGGTAAATTTTATGTGGGATCAACAAACAATTTAAAAAGACGATTTGGTGAACACAATTCTAAAAAAGTTTTTTCTACAAAGAGAGATGTTCCGTGGAAATTGATTTATTATGAAGCATTTTTTTCAGAATTAGATGCGAGAAATAGAGAGAAAAAACTTAAACAACACAAACAAGGGCTTAGTCATTTAAAGAAGAGAATATCAAATAGTGTAAAAGAAAGTGGGGGATAGAAAGTGGGGGATGAAAAAAATAAAATACAAAACAATATGACTTGGAATTTAATAATCTTAGAATTAAAACATGAAATATCATAAAAAAATAAGTAAAATTTTGTTTGGTATGCTTTCTTTTGTTTTTGTTTTTTTTATATTTTTTACTTTTGTATCGGCCAATTTTTCGTACCAACCTCTTTCTCCTTTGCCGGGGACAACAAATCTTGTTGAGGGGGTAGCAAAAGTTACAAATTTAGGAACATATATAACAGGGCTTTATAAAATAGTTATTGGCATATCAATAGTATTGGCTGTTGTTTTGTTTATGGTCGCCGGTTTGGAGTGGATGACGGCTGAAGCCGTCGGGAAAAAAGAAGATGCTATAAAAAGAATTAATGCTGTTCTATTTGGTTTGCTTCTAACAATTGGTTCTTGGTTGTTTTTAAATACAATAAATCCAAACATTTTAAGTGTTGACCTAAAAATTGACGACATCACAATTGATGACTCTGACCTCATACTTTATGGTGGTTGGTTCTGTCAACTTGAAACAAATGGTCCTTATTACGGACCTTATGTAACAGAAAATTTGTGTATCTCCAAAACCGGCTGTGTTTCAACCACAGCTACCGGTTCAAACAATCATTATTGCTTACAAAGCGGACCGGGAACAGGTATAACACCGGGGGCAGGAATAAATGACCCTATAGCAATTAAGGATTTTTTTGACACTGGAACCACCATTAATAATAGTTTTGTAAAATTTCCGGGTCCTGGTTTATATTTTCAATTTGAAATCAATAAAATGACGGGTAGCGGTCCCACATTAGATACGGTGGAACAAAAAGGTCCTTATAAAACAGCCAAGGAATGCGAGGATGCGCGAAAATCTGTTGTTATGGGGGATGACCCTCTTAAAAGAACTTATGCTTGTTATTTGGTTCCGTGGGGAGGTAGCGATTATGTTTTAAATAAAATGCTTATTGACGAAGTTTCCGGCGAAAAAATTATAAGAGATGCTTTAACTGTGGGTAGTATAACTATAAACAATACCCAATGTGAACAAGTTGGACAAACCGGTTGTACAAATGTTGGTGGATTATATGTCTCAACCGTCGTTTCTTTAACCACCCTAAAAGAAAACTGTGACGATTGGTTGGGTAAGCAAGGATTAAGTGGAAAATGCAATATAAAATTAACGGGTGGAACGGAATGGTGGCCACACGGGGGAGGAGAAAAATATGTAGATAAAAATCCAACATATCACAGACCGACATTTTTTAAGGAGGAGACGCTTGGAAGAGATGTTGATTTAAGTTCCACTGATTTGAGCGGTGCTGATGTAAAAACAAATTTTAATTATTTTATATTAAAACACACAGATAAATATTGGAAACATAAAGCTGACGGTGGTTATGAGCAGGGTACTGCGGCTGAATTAGACCAGTTTGTTTCAAAGATTGGAATTGGTGGGCCTTTTAAGCCAGGAAATTTTGACAAATTTTGCACAAAAAATCCTGATGCAATGTTCCGTTATGAGTGGAACAATTCTCCACATTGGCACGTGAGATTTGGTGCATGTAATTAAATTATGAATAGTAAAAACACAAAAATAATAATAGTTTTGATTGTGTCCATTCTAATTTTGGCTGGGTTGATTTACTATTATTTCTTTTTGAGAGGAGCCACACCGACAAGTGAGTTCGTCCCATCCGAAACAACTGGACTATTTCCTTCGGGAGGACAGGGAACTCCGGGTGGTTCTACGGGCATAACAGAAATAACTGACGACTCTGAAAATCTTCCTGTTCCAAAATATAGAAAAATTTCTCAAAAACCAGTATCTGGCGGAGTAATTATAAGCACGGGCAATAAAGAGAAAGGAGACAAGATCAGATATGTGGACAGAGCGACTGGACACATATACGAAACTTGGACAAAGTCAGGAGAACAAGTAAGAATCTCAAACACAACTATACCAAAAGTTTATGAAACGTCTTGGAACAAAAGCGGAGATGGTTTTATTGCCAGATATTTAGATGAAAATAATGAAGATATAACAACTTACTTTGCAAAACTCAAAGAAAAAGAAAATGCTAAAGATTTGAAAGGAGATTTATACGAACTTGATGGTTATTTCTTACAAAAAAATATTACTGATTTGTCAGTATCACCCGCTGGAAAAAATATTGCTTACATAATAAAAAAACAGGGGAGTAGTTCGGTTGTAAATTCTGAATTTAATGGAAAAAATGGTTCAGAAATCTTTAATTCTCCTTTAACGGAATGGGCCGTTGAATGGTTTGGAAATAATTTTCTTTTAAAAACAAAGCCTACATATAAAACTGGCGGGTTTGTTTATAGGCTTGATAATTATGGAACCTTAACAAAAATTCTTAGTGATATAAATGGTCTGACTACTTTAGGAAAAGGCGATGGTTCTTCTTTGTTGTATTCAGAGAGTTTAAATAATTCATTTGGTCTGTATTCATATAATATGAGTTCAAAAGAAAAAACTAAATTGAAATTAAATACTCTCCCAGAAAAATGTGTGTGGAGCAAAAAAGATTCCTCTGTTGTTTATTGCGCTGTTCCAAAAACAATTCCATATGGGGAATACCCGGACGATTGGTATCAGGGTATCGTTTCCTTTGATGACATTATCTGGATACTTGATACAAAAATAAATTTGGGCAGTGTTGTCGTTGACCCTGAAAGATATTCAGCTTCGTCAGTAGACACAATAAATTTGATGTTAAATGAAAATGAAGACTACTTAATTTTTACAAACAAAAAAGACTACTCCTTGTGGGGAATAGACATGACATCCGAACCAACTGAAATAATTGGAGACTAAAAAAATTCAAAATTGAAAAATCAAAATGCAAAATGACAATGTAAAGTTTAAAAATGAATTTAAGAAAAGGTTGTATGTATGGGTACTGAGTTTAATAAAATTTATAGATTCTTTACCAAAAGATTCTACCTGTAGTGTGATGGGAAAACAGTTATTGAGAAGCGGTACAAGTGTTTTAGCAAATTATATTGAAGCAAATTCAGCTAGTTCTAAGAAAGATTTTATAAATTTCTTTACACATTCCTTAAAATCATCAAACGAATCAAAAGTGTGGCTGTCTCTATTAAAAGATACGGGTAAAGGAAGTATTGAGAGTATTGAAAAATTATTAAAAGAATTAACAGAAATATCAAATATCATCGCATCTGGTATTATTACACTTAAAGGTAAGAGACAATGATTTTGACATTTTGAACTGTCATTTTACATTTTGAGATTTGCATTTTACATTTTATAAAATACATTCAGTTTTACTGAATGTATTTTATAATAACTTTTCTATTTTTTCCTTCTCCTTCTGATTCCGTCTTAATCAATTTATCATTTGAAAGAGTTGAGTGAACAACCATTCTCTCATATGAAGTCATCGGGTCTAACTCAATATTCCTTTTAAACGTTTTAGCCCTGTTTGCCATCATGAGAGAAATATTTTTAATTTTTTGTATTTTCTTACTATGGTAATCTCCGGCATCTATATAAAATTTTTCTACTAAGTCTTCGCCATCTTTGGACACTATTTTTTTTACAACATGACTAAGAGCCGAAAGGTTCTCGCCATCTCTTCCTATAAGAAGACTTGTGTCGGCTCCCTCTATAACAAATTTCTTACACCCCTCTACTTCACCGTCTAGTATTTTGATTTCTGAAAACTCTAGAGGTATTTTGTTTAAGATTTCTTCTATTATTTTCTTTATCTCTTTGTATTCCATAACGTTCAGTAAATCATAAAATCACAAAAACACCAAATCATTATTTTTTACTTGCCCCGTTAGAAGTTTGGTAATAAATAGGATTTAATAATAAATTAAGCCGTTAGGCGGGTTCGTTTTCATACACATCTGATAAAACATTTACCCTTTATGAACTTCCAATGGGGTTGTTTTTTTGATTTTCTTTCTCACATAGAGCTCCTGACAAATATGGAAAAGATTGCTTGCAGACCAATAAATAGCAACCGCGGCTGATATTTTATAAGAAATAAAAAACACAACGAGAGGAAGCACATACCTCATTTGTGTTGACATGCTCTTCATCATCTCGTCTTTAAATGTTTTTGGTTCTTTTGTTTCTTGTTCTTTCTTTTTTGGCATAGAAATCATCGTTTGGAAAAATTGTGTTATCCCGGCTATTATTGCTATGACCAAACTTTTCTGTGTAACATCAACCAAACCAAGAAACATTATGTTTATTGACTCCGGAGCCGAAACAAATGGATATAATATATCCAATTTTACTTCAGGCAAGCCCCCATTTAGAAAAATAAAATACAACGCTAAAATTATTGGGAGTTGTATAAAAATCAAAAGAAAACCAGAAAAGGGTTTTATTCCTTTTTCTTTGTATAAATTCATCAGTTCAACGGCTTGGTTTTGATTGTTATTTTTGTTTTTTTCTTTTATCTTTTTTATTTCCGGCTCAATCTCCTTCATTTGAACCTGCGTTTTTATTGCTTTTACAGATAGCGGAAAAAGAATGAGTTTTATTATTATTGTAAAAATTATTATTGCTATTCCTATGTCAGCCCATGGAATAATGTTCGTCATCAAAAAAATCAACCCGTTATAAAGGGGTTCGTAGAAAAATGTATTAAATATTGAAGAAATCATTTAGACATTTTAACCTATTGCTGGTTCAATTTCAACTTTATAATTTTTTGGTTTTTTATAATTTATCTAATAAAAACAGTATATCTTTTTTAATTTCTTTAAATTCAGCATTTAGAGATTCTTTTTTAAATAAAAAAATGAGAGCTGTTCCTTCTTTAATTTTGTCTTTGTTTAAATCTAAAATATATTTTCCTCTTCTTTTCAACAGATTTCTTTTTACAGCGCTCCCAGAAACAGAGGACGAAACAACAAATGCAAACCTTTTTCCTTTTTTAACGAGAAGGTGTTTTAAGACAAAGAATTTACTATTAAATACTTTTCCTTTTTTGAATACCTCGTCAAAAAGTTTTTTGTTTATTCTGTTTTTTGAGGAAAGCATAAAAAAGAAATTTCTAATTTCTAATTACTAATTTTTAATGAAATATTTAATCAAAAAAACACCTAAAGACCCTGATTAGTAATAGAATTTAATAATTTATACATTTAATATCAGATATTGGGTATTAAAAATTTTGAAAACCATTAGTTCTAAACCGATAGTTTTTTTCTTCCTTTTCTTCTTCTTGCTTTTAAAACCCTTTTTCCGTTTTTGCTTTTACTTCTCTTCAAAAAACCATGAGTCTTGCTTCTTTTTGCCTTTTTTGGTTTATATGTTGTTGACATGTTGTTATAAAATCTGGCTTCTAATTATTTTCCACTTATTAACACCTTATACACATATTATTAACACAAATCATAATATTAAACAAGTTTTTAAAAAGATTTATTAGTATATAATATAAAAATACTTTATTAAATTTACCCCGTGGAATAAAAAACCTTCAGGTTTTATGATGCTAAAGCATCATATTCCACTGGGCGAATCTCTTTTATTAAAAATTAAAAAATGAACACAAAACAACTCTGGGAAAATGTACTCGTTGAGATAGAATTGGCCGTTTCCAAGGCTTCTTTTAATACCTGGTTCAAAGATACTTATGTCATTAGAGAAGATGGCGGGGTTGTGTTTGTCGGGGTACCAAACGAGTTCGTAAAATCATGGCTTTCTGAAAAATATCATAAAATAATTCTTAAGGCGTTGAGAAATATTGTACAAACCGTTAGGTCTGTTGAATATGTTGTCACAAAAGACAGAGCAAGTAAAAAAACTGACGACAAACAAAACTCTGTTAATATTGATATAGGAAATAAGCTTCCATTAAATAATTTATATATAAACAAAGAAGATAATCTCAACCCAAAATATACTTTTGAATCTTTTGTTATTGGTCCTTTTAATGAACTAGCACACGCAGCGGCTCAAGCCGTCATAAAAAATCCAGGAACAGCATATAACCCTCTGTTTTTGTATGGAAAAACCGGACATGGAAAAACACATCTTATACAAGCGGTCGGAAATGAAATAAAAAAGAACAGACCAAATTATAAAATTTTTTATTTAACGTCTGAAAAGTTTGTTGTTGATTATTTAAACTCAATACAAAATAATAAAGTCAACGCTTTTAAAGAAAAATATAGAAAATATGATGTTTTAATAATGGACGACATTCAGTTTTTGTCCAACAAAGAAAAAACACAAGAAGAACTGTTCCACTTATTTAATACTTTATATGAAAACAACAAACAAATAGTTTTTTCATCAGATATGCATCCAAATTATTTAACAAACATGGAAGACAGGCTCAAGTCGAGATTCAACGCTGGTATGATTGTGGATATTCCCGCACCGGACCATGAATCAAGAGTTGCTATATTAAAAACAAAAATAAATCAGGCAAATTTCCATCTCGGAGATGAAACTATTGAATTTTTAGCATCGTCTATGGATACAAACATAAGAGAGTTGGAGGGGGCTTTAAATTCTATTATTTGTCAGTCTAGAATAAAAGATAAGGAACTTTCTTTATCAGAAATAAAAAATCTAATAAGAAACAACATCAGATCAAAAAGAACAGTTCCTATAAAAGATATTGTTAAAATAATAACCGATTTTTATAACATTGAAGAGGGAAGTATATATGAAAAAACAAGAAAAAAAGATGTTGTTAAACCGAGACAAATAATAATGTATATTTTAAGAGAGGATTTCAATATTCCATACCCAACAATAGGACAAAAACTTGGTGGGAGAGATCACACGACAGTAATTCACTCTTATGAAAAAATAAAAAGGGATTTAAAGGTGGATAATTTCCTTTTACAAGAGATAAATCAAATAAGGTCAATGATATAATTTATCCCCCACTTTTTTATAAAAATAAAATAACATGGTTTGTTTAAATTTAAATGTGTTAAATGTCTATAAAATTACAAAAAGTGGTATTGAAAAGTGGGGGATAAAGCTGTTAATAATTTACAAACAAGTATAGAACAATATGTAAACAAAACCTTATAAAAAATCGTCTATGTAAAAGCTATACTTACTAATCAACAGATATAAACATTATAAAAATTTTAAACATTTCAAAATCACTTTATTTTTAAACAATAAATTCGTTTATTAACATAAACACACATATAATAATAAAAATATATTTTATAAAGAATATTTATTAATAACTTAAGCTAAACCAAAATGAAAATCGAATGCATAAAAAATAAATTAGAGGAGTTAATTTCAAAGGCAGAAAAAATAACTGGAAAAAATTTAACATTACCTATATTAAAATGTGTTCTTTTGATTGCAAAAAATAATATCTTAACAATAAGGGCAACTAACTTAGATTTAGGTGTTGAAATGACAATACCTGTAAAAATTAAAAAAGAGGGGGTTATAGCCGTTCCTGCAGGAATTTTGTATAGTTTTTTAGGTAATTTATATGACGAAAAAAGTGTAATTTTGGAAGCAAAAGAAAACAAACTTTTTGTTTCAACAAGCCACACAAATACACAAATAAAGACGTATCCATACGAGGAATTTCCAACAATTCCTGTTGTTTCAGATAAAAAATCTATAACAATAAACTCTAACGATCTAATTCTTGGTTTAAAATCAGTGTGGTACAGCGCATCGCCTTCTAGTATGAAACCGGAATTGTCGAGCGTTTATATTTATTATGATAGTGGAAAAATTGTTTTTGTTGCGACGGACTCCTTCAGACTCGCCGAAAAGAAGGTACAAACAAAAAAAATAGATGAATTTGAACCAATTTTAATACCACATAAAAATATAAGTGAAATAATAAGGATTTTTGAACCACTAAATGCAGATGTAAAAATAAATTTCAGTGATAATCAAATATCTTTCAGCTCAAACGGAATTTATTTAACATCAAGAATAATTGATGGAACGTTTCCTGATTATAATCAAATAATACCAAAAGAACACACATCAAACGCAGTTGTTTTAAAACAAGACATTGTAAACGCACTTAAGGTATCAAATATTTTTTCAGATAAATTTAATCAAATAACAATAGAAATTGATTCAAAAAATAAGGCGTTCCAAATAAATACAAAAAATCCAGACGTTGGAGAAAACGTATCAAAAATAGACGCTGCTATATCAGGAAAGAATATAGAAATGAATTTCAATCATAAGTATGTCATTGATTGTTTACAATCAATAAACACGGACAGTTTGTCTTTTGAGTTGTCACAAGATAAACCAATGGTTGTTAGAGGTGTTGGGGACAGAACGTTTCTTTATTTAGTGATGCCAATGAACAGGTAGAATCATCTCAAATCTAAAATCTAATATCTCAAATCCGAAAGAGAAAATAAGATTTTAGATGTTAGATTTAATTTTTTAGATTTATATAATATCTCTCGGTGTTTTTTTACCAAGAATATTTTTTAGCCCATTCATTATTTCTATTTTATTAACAAACAACTTACTTTTTGTAATGAAGTCTGAATTTATATAGATAATACCTCTACTTATTTTTATATTTTCTTTTTTTAAATCAACACCAAAATTTGAAGAGACGTAAATAACAGCGTCTTTTGTTATTTTGTCGCTTGGTAATATCTCTCTATATTTATTTAATAAATCTGATATTTTTTTGAAATCCATATCAATTTATTTTGAAAGAAAGTTTAAATTCACTAGAATTAAAAACAGAATCATACCCAACAGCTCTAATCTCATTGTTTTCTTTTACTGAACTTATGTCGTCCGGTGTAAAGGATAGTGTGAAAGGTTTTTTATTTAATGAACCAACGTAGAGGTCGTTTATATAAAAATCAACTTTTGAAACGGGGTATGGTCCTTTTTGTTGGGTTACTTCTATGTTGATTTGTTCGTTTCTATTAAAAATGTTTCTTGGTAAAGAAAAAGAAATCTTTGGAAAATTTTCTGGTACATGGACGTTGTCTTTTTCTTGTGGTATGACCGACAAGGATTCTTCTTTTATATTATTTTCTTTTACCCAATTTCTTATAGCATATTCCCATCTTACAAATTGAGGTTCAGACTGCGGGTCTTTTGGTTTTTCGCCTAGAGGATTGTTTCTGTCAACCCAGTAAAGTATAGAATGTATATTTTTTATAACTCTCTCCTCTTTTGTTTGTTCTGGGGTATATTCTGTTGCCAACTTCCCAGATATTTTATCAATGAAATATGATTCTCCTCCCTGCCAAAAACCACGTAGCACTGGTTTTTTATTTAAATCAACACTTGTAACATTTTTTTTGAAAGATTCATTAGGCCTACTTTTTAATGCTTCTTGCATAAATGCGTTCCACATTGGAGCAACAATAAATCCAGCAACCTTTTTTTCCATTGGTGTATTGTTGTTGTTTCCTGCCCATGCACCGACAGATAAATTTGGGGTATATCCAACAATCCAGGCATCTTTGTAGTCATTTGTTGTTCCTGTTTTTACGGCCACCTCATTGTTAGAAAAATATAAAAAAGAATGGTTTCCAAACGCTGGAGCTCTAGCGGTTTCATCAGAAAGTATACTTGTTATGTCCCTAGCAGTTTCTTTTGGGAGAACTTTTTTTTGTGAACGTGTTCTTTCCTCTAAAATATTTCCTTTGGCGTCCTCAATTTTTAAAATTCCGCTGACTTGGTTTTTTATCCCATCATTTGCAAAAACAGAATATGCCCCAGTCATTTCAAGAAGAGAGACCTCTCCGCCTCCAAGAACTAAAGTTAATCCATATCTCTCCGCCCCCTCCAAACTCGTTATACCCATGTCCCTGGCAAGTCTTAACGAGTCGTTTATTCCGCTCAAATAAAGAACCTTTATTGCTGGTATGTTTATTGATTGAGCCAACGCGTTTCTTAATGATATTGGACCGCGATATTTCTCATCATAATTCACCGGCATATAACAAACAGCCTCGCTATAAAGAGGTTTGCCCATTGGGTCGCACTCTGAGGAAAACTCCGTTTGTAAGTCAAAAACGACTGTTTCAGGGGTATATCCTTTGTTTAATGCGTTTGCGTAGACGAAAGGTTTAAATGCAGAACCAGGTTGTCTGTGGGCGAGTGCAACATTAAAATTCCCATCAATCTCTTTATCAAAATAATCACGAGAACCAACCATAACTAAGACATCGCCTGTTTTAGGGTCTGTTGCTACAAGAGATGCGTTTTCAGCATTAAATTTTTCATCATTTTCTTTTGCAAATTTATTTACAATCTCTTCAGCTTTTTCTTGTAAAGAATAATCAAGGGTTGTAGTAACTTTTAGTCCGATTTCCTCAACCGCTTTTATACCATATTTATTTTCAAGATATTCTTGTATCCAGAATACGAAATGTGGGGCTCTCAATCCCTTTTCTTGTCTCGGCTGGAAAGATATTTTTTCTTTCTTTCCCAAACTATATTCTTCCTCAGATATAAATTTGTTTTCCAACATTTTTTTGAGAACGAGATTTTTTCTTTCCTCTAATCCTTTGAGGTTATTTCCGTAAGGGGAATAATAAGTCGGAGCTTGTGGTAGTGCGGCAAGATAAGCTGACTCGGCAAGAGTTAAATCTTGTGAACTTTTACCAAAAAATGCATTAGAGGCCTCCTCAATACCGTATAGACTTCCCCCATATGGAATTTCGTTCAAATAAAGTTCTAGAATAGAATCCTTACTCATCGCCTGCTCAATTTTCAACGCAAGGACCCATTCCTTTAGTTTTCTCGTTACCGTTTTTTCTGATGTTAACAAGGAGTTTTTAATAACCTGTTGTGTTATTGTTGATCCTCCCTGTCCCATATCTAGAGAAATTATATTTGAAAGCACAGCTCTTATTATTGAACTAAATTTTATTCCATCATGTTCGTAAAATTCGGCATCTTCTATTGCGACGGTGGCGTTTTTTAAATGTCTTGATATAGAACTAAGTGGAACGACTGTTCTTTTTTTATCTTTGTTTATTTCAAAAAGTAAAATTTTGCCAGTTCGGTCATATATTTTTGTTGATTGAAGGACCTGTCTTTTCTCAAACGTGTTTAGGTCCGGTAATTTAAAAGTTGTTATCCACAACAAAAAAATACCCAAAAGAAATATCAAAACTACGGCTGTGGGCTTGATTAATTTTTTTATTGACCTAATATTTTTCTTTTTCATCAATGTAATTATAACGTATAAAAACGCGACATGTTAGACCGATTATGATAAAGTGTTTTATAATATATCTATGAATGACAACAAAAAAATAGAAGAAATTTTAAACAGGGGCGTGGAAGGTGTTTTTGTTTTGGATGATTTAAAGGAAAAATTAAACTCTGGTAAAAAATTAAGAATCAAATTGGGAATAGACCCAACAGGACCAAAAATTCACATAGGGAGAGCGGTTGTTCTTAGAAAACTTAGAGCATTCCAAGATCTCGGACATAGAATTGTGTTAATTGTTGGCGATTTCACGGCACAAATAGGGGATTCTTCCGACAAACCTGAAAAGAGACCAATGCTCACAAAAAAAGAAATAAAAAATAATCTAAAAGACTACAAAAAACAATTAGGAAAAATAATAAATTTGTCCAAAACAGAGTTTAAATTTAATAGTAAGTGGTTAAAAAAATTAAAATTTCAAGAAATTGCAGAACTTGCGGAAAGTTTTTCTGTTCAACAGATGTCAAATAGGAGAAATTTTAAAGAAAGACTAGAAAGAGGACAAGATGTTTCTTTAAGAGAATTTTTATATCCACTAATGCAGGGGTATGACTCTGTTGTGGTAAGGGCAGATGTTGAAATAGGGGGCTCCGACCAACTCTTTAATTTAATGGCAGGGAGGGCTATACAAAAAAAATACAACCAGAAAGAACAGAATATTTTAACAGTTCAAATGTTGGAGGGGACCGATGGCGGGAAAATGTCCACGTCAAAAGGAAATGTTATAAATATAGTGGACGAGCCAAATGAAATTTTTGGTAAGATCATGTCTTTAAAAGATGATTTGATTACAAAATATTTTATACTTTGTACATCACTAGACATGTCTGAAATAGAAAAAATTAAAAAAGGAATTGAAAATAAAGAATTAAATCCAAGAGATATAAAGATAAAACTCGCAAAAGAGATTGTCACTATTTATCATGATAAAAATAAAGCCGAAAAAGCTGAAGAATACTTTGTAAAAACTTTTAGCAAAAAAGAAATTCCTCAAGAAACACAAACCGCGAAAGCAATGCTCGGAGAAAAACTGTCCGAAACACTAATTAAACAGAAAGTTATCTTATCAATATCAGAATATAAAAGGCTTGTTGATTCTGGTTCAATAATTAATCTGTCTGAGAATGAAAAAATAAAAGATTATAATTATATTGTAAAAAAAACAGCCGTGTTTAAAATAGGAAAACACAGATTTATAAAAATAGAGATATGAAAAAACTGAGAGGCTCAACCTCTCAGTTTTTTCTAAAAATTATCACTATCATCAAACTCGCTTATATAGGCCTCGTCGTCCTCCAATTCTTCAAGATCGTCAATTTTTTCAACCTCATCATCCTCCACAGATGGACCAACACCAAAAAGGTCTGGTTCCTCTATTTCATCTTTTTCTTTTTCTTCTTCTTCAAACATATTTACCCCGTGGAATAATAATTCCGATTAAACTAATAATTTTAGGATTCCTAATATTTTTTTATTTTCTCTAAACCCCGATTGATTATTCCACGGGGTGAATCTATTTTTTATTTTAGCGACCTACTTTTGGCTCGTTCTTTATATTAAATTAACGAACCCTTATATTTTTAACAAAAAAACTTCTTTTTGCAAATGGAACACACTTAAGATGTGGATAACTCTTGCCTTATTAAATAAAACCAATACAAATTAGTTTTAGTATTAACCTCTCAACAAAATAAATCCCTGCAAGAAATTTATTTAACGACCCTTTGTTATTCTCTACGCCACCTACTTCTGAAAATAAAAAGGTCGGCAATTAAAATGCCGACCACACTTTCCTAGTTAAAAAAACCAGCCCAGGAGAGTAAAAAAATCACAAACCCAGTGAAGTTCATGGTTATAAAAACCAAAAACGCGAACGTTAATACCTTTTTCATTTTTTTCCTCCTTTAGGAAATTTTTAAAAAATCAAGAGACTACCTATAATTTCTACTTATATAATAGCAAAGATTAGTCTTTTTGTCAAGGGTTTTTTGTATTTAAACTTGTCTAATTCTAAAATATGGCTCAAAATCAGCGCAATTTTTTTTCAGAAGCAAAACAAGTCAAACCAACAGCAATTGCATCAAACTCATCGTCATATAAAATTTTCTTGTCTATCTTTATAAGTTTTTTTACCATATTTGTAATCTGATATTTTGAACTTTTTCCATACCCAGTTATGGCAATTTTAATTTCTGATGGGCCATATTCAAAAACTTTTATATTATTTAATTTTGCCTCGTAAATAATTGCTCCGCGAACTTGAGCGACCATCATAGCTGTTTTTTGGTTTGTATTAAAAAACAATTTCTCTAGCGCACAAACATCGGGTTTAAATTCTTTAAAAAGTTTTTTAACTTCTGTTCCTATCAAAAGTAGTCTTTCCTCAAATGGCAGTTTTGAAGATGTTTTAAAACATTCTGAATATAATAAAATCTCTTTTTCTTTTTGTTTTTTTTCTAAAACAGCAATACCGAGTCTTTCATATCCCGGATCTATTGACAAAACTCTAAATATTTTTTTCTCATTTTTGTTTCTCGTAATCATTTTTTAAAGATTTTAGATATTAGATTTGAGATTTTAGATTGGCATATATATCCTGAACATCCTCGTTTTCTTTTAATTCCTCAATCAGTTTCTCTAATTTTTGTGAATCTTCTTCTGAAATTTCTGTTGGGACTTTCGGTATCCAACCGCTATCATCTTTTTCAAAAGCCCATTTCACGGCGTTAACTTGTGCAATGGAAGAATTATTTTTTGACAGAATATGTTTTATTTCAGCGAAAGTCCTGTTTCTACTATCTGTTAATGTTTCAATTATTACTGCGACACCGCCAGGACCATAAGCTTCATAAGTTATTGATTCAAGATTAGACCCCTCTCCGCCAGCCCCCTTTTTTATAGCTCTCTCTATATTGTCGCTTGGCATATTTTCCTTTTTTGCTTTTTCTATTGCAGATCTTAATCCGGGCGCGTTCACATCGCCGTTTACCTTTCTCGATTCTGTTTGTATGAATTTAACCAACCTTGAAAAAACCTTACTTTTTTGAGAATCAGAAACCTCCTTTTTTCTTTTTATTTTTGACCACTTGTTATGACCGGACATAAATAGTAAAAAATTAATAATGTTTAATTACTAATACATAATGAAAATGTTTAATTTTTGTATTTTGAATTTCATTAGAAATTAGAAATTTAAAATTAGGAATTAAGAAGTCGCTTTAAAAATTTTTAAAGCAACTTCTTCTGTTCTATTTCTGGAAACTTATACCCAAGATGTTCGTAGGCTAGTCTTGTGGCAACTCGTCCTCTCGGAGTTCTTTCTATAAATCCCATTTGTATTAAATAAGGCTCATGAACCTCTTCTATTGTTGATTGTTCTTCAATTATTGAAGCCGAAATTGTATTTAAACCGACAGGGCCACCGTTAAATTTATTAATTATTGTTTCAAGAATTTTTTTATCTTCAGAACCTAGTCCTTTTTCATCTATTTCTAACAAAAGCAACGCTTCTTTTACCACACCCTCGTCTAAACCGCATTTTTTTACTTGCGCGTAATCCCTACATCTTTTTAAAAGATAGTTTGCAGTTCTTGGAGTAAAGCGACTTCTTTTTGCTATCTCTTTTAATCCGTTTCTGTCTATTTCTATGTTAAGAATTTTTGACGACCTTTTCAAAATTGTTTCTATTTCTTCCTCATTATAAAAAGCTAACCGGAATGTTCCCCCAGAAAAACGCGAACGAAGCGGGGAAGACAGAAGGGCCACTCTTGTTGTTGCCGCAATCAAAGTAAACGATGGAAGTTCAAGCTGTATTGTTCTAGCGGAAGGACCTTTTCCTATAATAATATCCAAGACTCTAGACTCCATTGCAGGGTAGAGGGTTTCTTCTATTATTTTATTTAATCTATGCACCTCGTCAATAAACAAAATATCTCCATCTGAAAGATTTGTTAAAATTGAAGCCAAATCGCCAACTTTTTCAATTGCCGGTCCGGAAGTAATTTTCATATTGCCGTCTAGTTCTTTTGACACGAGGTGGGCTAGTGTGGTTTTTCCCAAACCCGGCGGACCATAGAAAAGTATATGTTCCGGAGAATGGCCCCTCTCTTTTGCAGCAGTGAGAAGGATTTTCAGGTTCTTTTTTATAGGGTCTTGTCCTATATATTCGTCCCATTTTGAGGGCCTTAATGCTTGGTCTAATGAAATATCACCAAACGGCACCTTTTTTACTTCTTTTTCTTGGATTTTTTTAATACTTGACATATTTTTATTATGTGATAGACTATAATATATCTAATTTTTTGAGATTATTCAGCTCACAAATCTCTAAGTGATAAGTCCATTCGGACTTTAGACACGGTTCGTGGACACTCTGGTTAACTTTCAGTTTTCTGGGGTTATCCACAGAATTATGTCAGCTTTTGGACGCACGTTTGAAAGTATCACTTAGAGATTTGTTAGCTGAATTTTTTTATTTCAATAAAAACTCTTGTAGACATCTAAAGGCATTATACTTTTTTTAGGAAAGAGTAAAAGTTTATAAAAAGAAAGAAAGATTTTTCGATTATTGTCAAAAACACTCAGAAAACCACAAAATCATAAAAACACAAAATCAAACAAGAATATTGTAAATTTAAAGCACATTTTTGTGGCGTCTAGAGTTCTATAACTCGCTGTAATTCATTCATGTCAGTTATTCCCTCTAAAACTTTTATGATCCCATCCTGTCTCATGCTTAATATTCTTTGTTTTGAAAACGCTTTTTCTATCTCTCTTTCGCTTGGATTTGTTCTTATAATATCTTCAATATTTTCATCTAATATAATTGCTTCAAATATTCCCGACCTTCCTTTGTACCCAGTTTGATTACACTTCTCACATCCAACAGAAATAAAAACAGATTTGTTATCCCACGAAGGAATCTTTCTTCTTGGGTCTTTTTGTTTTATTTCTTCTAATATTCTTTTTATAGTTTCAGTTGTTTGTTGGTCTGTCGGAACATTTTTTTTGCAATAAACACAGAGTCTTCTTATAAGCCTTTGTGCCATCGCTAAATTGATTGACGAGCCGAGCATTTGTGGTTTCACTCCTAAATCAATAAGCCTTGGAAACGTTCCAGACGCTGCATTTGTGTGTAGAGTAGAAAGAACGAGATGCCCCGTGAGAGATGCGTTTATCGCTGTTTCAGCGGTTTCCTTATCTCTGATCTCTCCAACCATTATCACATCTGGATCTTGTCTCAAAGAGGAAACCAGACCTTTTCCAAAAGTATAACCCTTTTCATTTTCAACCTGTGTTTGTGTTATTCCTGGTAAATGGTATTCAATCGGATCTTCTATCGTGATTATTTTTATATCGGTTGTGTATATTTTTTTTAGAAGTGCATACAAAGTTGTCGTTTTTCCAGAACCAGTAGGGCCGGTATTTAATATCATTCCATTTGGTTTTTTTATTTCTTTTTCAACGGTTTCCATAAGAAGTTCGTCCATTCCAAGTTTTTCCAACGGTAGAGCAATTGTTTCCGGATTAAGTATTCTCATGGCGATAGATTCGCCATACTCACTTGGTAATGTGGATGTTCTTATTTCAATCTCGTTTTTCTGTACGCGTATACTAAACCTACCGTCCTGTGAATTTTCATTTCTACTTATTTTAAGACCAGACACTAGTTTAATTCTAGACAGGAGTAGTTTATAAGTTTCTCTATCAAGATCGGCTATGTTTATTAACACACCATCAAGTCTCATTCTTATTTTTATTATATTTTCTTCCGGCTCTATATGAACGTCAGACGCTTCAAGAATTAAACCCCCAGCAAGAATGACCTCAATTACTTGGGTGACCCTCTTATTTTTTTCTAAGGAAATTATTTTGTGAATTAAATCTCTAACCCCATCAATTGTTTTTATTTCCTTTATATATTTTTCAATATCATCATTTGATATATCTAAAACACCAGCTTGGCTAACATGTCCAAATGTTAGTTCCTTATATCTATCCCAAACTTTTTCCAGACTTTTTCTAGAAACTATAAATAAACTCGGTTTATATCCCTGCTCTTTTAATTGCTCTAACACCAGAGATGTTTTTTTATTTTCTGGAGACAACAAAGCAACGCTTATATTTTTTCCGGCGATTGAAAAAATAGCCAAGCCACTACCTCTGGCGTCTTCCTCTGGCATTATCATAAGGGCGTTCGGATTTACTGGTATGCCGAGTAGGTCAAGATAAGGAATTTGGTACTTTTGAGAAAGAATTTGAGCGAGATCTTCTTCTTCAGCCCTTCTTATCTCAATCAGTTTTTTTTCTTGTTCTTTTTCATTGAAATTGATCATGATAGATTTTTAATGAATGAAGCGAATATAAAAATCATCATCCAGCACTTATTTTATAAAACAATACTTTTTTATAAAATAAGTGCTGGGTTCACAAAAAACATAGTCGCTCCATTTACCCCGCTTTTTCAAAGAAATGGCGGGGCTTCTTATTTTTTGGAAAAACACTGAAATACACATCTATATTTTAACACAAAAAGATACTTTCTGTAGATGTTTTGTGGTGATATTATTTTAACAATGGAAATAATTTCTAAAAGCCTTAAGGAAACAGAAAATTTTGCAAGAGATTTTTTGTGGGACTTAAAAAAGAATAACAAGAAAGCCGTTGTAGTTGGTTTACACGGGAATTTAGGTTCAGGAAAAACAACGTTTGTTCAGTTTGTTGCTCAAAATCTTGGTATAAAAGAAAACATAACAAGCCCAACTTTTGTTATTGAAAAAATTTACCCTGTTAAATCCCGCAAAGCGGGAATTTTGTCTTTGTCAAAATTATTTAACAGAGCAAGCAAAATAGAAAAAGAAAATTGGCCTAAAAAATTAATTCACATAGATGCTTATAGATTAGAAAAAGGTGAGGAATTAAAAAGTCTTGGATTTGAGGAAATTTTAAATGACCCAAAGAACCTAATTTTAATGGAGTGGCCTGAAAATGTTTTTGACATTCTCCCAAAAAATATACTGAAATTAAAATTTGAATTTATTGATGAAAATACAAGAAGCATAAAATCACTAAATCATAAAAACATAAAATCACTAAATCACTAAATCACTAAATCACTAAAACAGAAAATAAAAAATTGACTTTTTAACAAAGTATGATATTATTAAAAACAGAGAATTTGTGTTAATTCAAGTTCTTTTAAATAACAATTTAAAAATAAAAGAAAGAGGCATCCGATGTCAAAAGAAAACATCGCAACCCAAAGTGCAAGCAGTGTTTTAGGAACAACTGCCAAGCTTTTTCGATTAATGGAAAAAGAAGGCATTTTTCTAAAAGACTTTCAGCAGGTTATTGATAATAAATCTGCTAGACAAAATTTAAGCAATTTTATTAAAAATAATTGTCTGAATTTTATAACAAAAACTAGATTGGTCATCCTCACCCAACTCCCACTTCTTGAACAATATTATCAGGAAGTATATGGAATCACGCTGGACCTTTCGAAAATCGTATTTCCAGAACGTCTGGATTTCCCAGCAATTATGGTTGACGACCTCTCTCAAAATGAGGACGAAATCATGGATTGCATACAGAAATTCTTTAACAAACCAGAAACACCGGTAAATCTATACAAGTACAAAAATCCGGTTTCTGAAAACATTGACAGAGAATCTGAAAAACTGCAACTTCGTAAAACCCAATCCGGTTTAGTCGTCTTTGCTCACACAGGACAAGACGAACCAGACGACAAACACAGAAGGAAATCATATGACATGGCAGTTGCAGAGAACCTAACATTCGCAAAGTATCGCGAATACTTGAGAATGACTGGTTTCCACAAATACACAAAAGGTTATTTCATGGACAAAGTCGGATGGACACGAACTTCATCTTTATGGATCGGCGGTTATCTCGTGTTCGGCTCTTGGTTTGGTGGCAGTGCGGAGCTGTATGCTGTTGCTGGTGGTGGGGGTGTTGTTGACAGCACGAGTCCGGATGATGGTCCTCGTCAGCTATTTCTTTAATTTTTTACCTTAATCCTTTTTCCTTTTTCTCTTGACCTGCAAAGTTTACTTTGCAGGTCGTTTTTATACCCAAATTGAAGTCAGATTTCAATGAGCAGATCCGTGGTTTTTTTGATACAATTTTGAAACACAGAATGTCTAAAAATAATAAGAAAAGAATAGTTTTACTTGATTCACACGCTATTTTGCATCGCGCATATCATGCCTTGCCCGAATTCACATCAACGAAAGGAGAACCAACGGGAGCTTTATATGGGTTGTCTATGATGCTTTTAAAAATAATAAATGAGCTCAAACCAGATTACATAATTGCTTGTTATGATTTTCCAACGCCTACACACAGACACGATGTTTATGAAGGATATAAAGCACACAGACCCAAGACAGACGAAGATTTAATTAAACAAATAAAAAGGTCAAAAAGTATTTTTGAAGCTTTTGATATTCCTATTTATGAAAAAGAAGGATTTGAAGCGGACGATCTTCTTGGAACAATTGCTGATAAATTAAAAAACGAAAGAGACAATGAAATAATAATTGCTTCAGGCGATATGGACACTCTTCAACTTGTTGACGGGGAAGATGTTCGTGTTTATACACTAAAGAAGGGAATAAAAGATACAATTATTTATAATGAGAAAAAAGTTTTTGAAAGATTTGGGTTTGGACCAAAGTTATTGCCGGACTACAAAGGACTTCGTGGAGATCCGTCGGATAATATTATTGGAATAAAAGGAATTGGAGATAAAACAGCTTCAGTTTTGATTCAAAAATTTGGAACAATTGAAAATATTTATAAAAAGTTAAATAAAAACAAAGAAGAATTTGAAAAAGCCGGAATAACAAAAAGAATAATAGAACTTTTGAAAAAAGGAAAAGAAGAAGCAATTTTCTCAAAAATATTGGCAACAATAAGAATAGACGCAATAAAAAAATTTGATTTACCAGAAAAGGATGTTTCCGAATCTATAGATTTAACTAAAATAAAAAAACTTTTTGACGAACTTGGTTTTAGAAGTCTCTGGCAAAGGATTTTGGAGATATTTAAGAACAAAACCCCGTTAGAAACGACGGGCGTGGTACACCCCGTTTCTAACGGGGCAAGCCTACAAAACATTTCTGAAAAGGAAATAAAAGAAGTCGGGCTGGCGGTTTGGCTTATTGATTCAACCAAAACAAACCTTAAACTAGATGAAATTTTAAATTTTGCGGGTACGACCTCTTTTGAAAAAACAAAAAAAATAATTTTTGAGAGATTAAAAAAAGAAGGATTTGAAAAAATATATAAAGAAATTGAACTCCCACTCGTCCTGATAGTAAAAGAGATGAAAGAAAGAGGAATTCAAATCAACACGGAACTTTTAAAAAGCTTATCAAAAAAAATACACATAGACTTAGATAAGATTGAAAAGGAGATATGGAAAATGGCTGGAATGGAATTCAATATAAGCTCACCAAAACAATTAGGTGAAGTTTTGTTTGATAAAATGAAAATCAAAACAAAGGGAATCAAGAAAACTGCGACAGGAAATTATTCAACAAAGGAATCCGAACTAGAAAAAATGCGTGATACACACGAAATTATTGATAAATTATTAAAACACAGAGAACTACAAAAACTTTTGACGACGTACATAGATAATATTCCTAAAATGGTTGATTCGGACGGAAGATTACACGCTAGTTTTATACAAACAGGAACAACAACCGGAAGAATGTCGTCAAACGACCCAAATTTACAAAATATTCCAATTAGAACTGAACTAGGAAATGAAGTAAGAAAAATATTTGTATCAAAAAAAGGATTTAAATTAGTTTCTTTTGATTACTCGCAAATTGAATTAAGGGTAGTGGCTCTTTTGTCTGGCGATAAAAATCTCACAGATGTTTTTAAAAAGGGCGGGGACGTTCATTCCGCAGTCGCTTCTAAAATATTTCGTGTTTCCGAAGAAAAAATTACTAGTGAAATGAGAAGAGAGGCAAAAATTATAAATTTTGGAGTTTTGTATGGAATGGGTGTAAATTCTCTGAAGAAAAATTTAGGAACTAGTAGAGAAGAGGCAAACAATTTTTACGATAATTATTTTAAAACGTTTTCTGGAGTTGCAAGTTATTTGGAGCAGATAAAAATAATGGCATCAAAAAGAGGCTACACAGAGACATATTTTGGTAGAAAAAGATATTATGAGGGAATAAATTCAAAACTTCCGTATATAAGGGCCGCGGTTGAAAGAACCGCAATAAATGCTCCAATACAGGGAACCGCTGCAGACATTATAAAAATAGCTATGGGAAGGACAGAAAAATTTTTGAAAGAAAAAGAACTTGAAAATGATTGTAATCTTTTACTTCAGGTTCATGATGAGTTGGTTTACGAAATAAAAAATGATTTGGTAGAAAAAATTTATCCAGAAATAGAAACAATAATGGAGAACATTTTAGACAGCAAAGAAACAAACGGAATAAAATTTTTGGTGGACGTTTCAATTGGTGACAATTGGGGGGAGATGAAGAGAATTACGGAGTAATTCTCGAATGTTTAATATCTAATTACTAATATATAATGAAATGTTTAAAAATTTGAAAGGTTTCATTTCATTAGAAATTTGAAATTAGTAATTTGAAGTTTATAAAATTTTGAAGAAATTTTATTGCTATGTTTTATTTAATTTACGGAACAGATTTCAAAAAAGGAAGAGAAAAAGTGAAAAATCTCACCAGCTCTCTTCTTGTTAAAAAACCAAATTCAAACCTTTTTAGACTAGATTCAGAAAACTTTGATGAGGCGGTTGTTGAGGAATCCTTGAAAGGGAGAGGGTTGTTTGAAAATAAGTACATTGTTTTTTTTGATAAAGTTTTTGAAAATGAAAAAAATAGGAACTTTATTTTAGAGAAAATTAAAGAGATATCAAAGTCAGAAAATATTTTTGTTCTTTTAGAAGAAAAAATTGATAAAAAAACACTTACAAAACTAGAAAAACATAGCCAAAGAACACAAGAATTTAACGAAACAGAACGAAAAATTGCAGAAAGAGCCAAACCTTTTTCTTTAACCGACGCACTGGGAAGAAGAGATAAAAAGAAAGCATGGGCGGAATATCAGAAAATTCTCAAGGAGGGGCTAGTACCAGAAGAAATACATGGAATATTATTTTGGCAAATAAAAACAATGATTTTATCCAGTTCATCAAAAACAAGCGCAGAAGCTGATTTAAACCCATTTGTTTTTAAGAAAGCAAAAGAATTTTCTAAAAATTATTCTGAAAAAGAATTGAATGAAATGTCTTCAAAATTAATTTCAATTTACCACGACATAAGAAGAGGAATCACAGAAGACCTTGGTTTAGAAATAGAAAAGTTTTTACTTGAGATCTAAATGAAAAAGCAATCAAAATTGCTTTTTCATCCACAATATTTTTGTGTTTATAGTTTCAATGGAGATTTTAGATCCGTAATTGTTTTTTAAAAAATAATAACAAATTGAAAAAGATTTGTTTTTCTGTTATATTTTTATTTTGTTATATCCGCCCGTAACTCAGTCTGGTAGAGTAGCTGCCTTTTAAGCAGACGGTCGTAGGTTCAAATCCTACCGGGCGGACAAACTAAGGTCGCTTTATTATTTTAATGAGAGCAAGTGAATTTATTCACTTGCGTGTAGGATTTGAAAGGAATTTCGTTATCGAGTCCGAGCTTAACGAGGACGAGATCGAAATTCACCTGCGCCCGTGGGGCGAAAATCCTATTTATCCCGTTAAACAAAGTTGTTTAACTGGGACCGGGCGGACTATTAAAATCAAAAAGCAAAAATCAAATATTAAAGATAAACGAGTTTGTTTAATACTTCATAATATAAGAAGCACTCATAATGTTGGTTCTATTTTTAGAACGGCAGATGCGGTTGGCGTGTCAAAAATATTTTTAACAGGTTATACACCTGCACCGGTAGATAGATTTGGAAGGGAAGTTAAAGAAATTTCAAAAACAGCTCTTGGTGCTGAAAAAAATATTGAATGGGAAAAAGTAAAAAACATAGACACTTTAATTAAAAAATTAAAGAAAGAAAAGGTTTTAATAATAGGAGTTGAACAATCAAAAAAATCGATTGATTATAAAAAAGTGTCCACCAAAGATGGACCAGCCCTTGGTTGGAAAGGGAACTCGGTTTTTATTTTCGGTAACGAAGTAAACGGGCTCCCCAAATCAATTCTTAATAAATGTGACATTATTGCCGAAATACCAATGAAAGGGAAGAAGGAATCACTTAATGTGTCAGTATCTGCGGGGGTGGTTTTGTTTAGAATTTTAAATATCTAATCAACAAAGTTTTTTCACTGAGAGGCAAGGCCTCTCAGTGAAAAGAGTTAAAAGACGGCCATAAACAAACTCTCTTAAACCATATAATTAAAAAAATGATTTTTCTTGACTTCTTATATCATTTGTGCTATCATATAGACAGAAAATAGTTAGAAAAGACTATTTATTTCTTTCACAAAAAGCGGAGTAATAATGAAAAAAGTAATTGCTTTTTTAAAATCTTTTTTTATGTCACCCAAAAAGGACATAGAAAAGATTGCTTTACAACTTCAGGCTCTTGGGGAACAAGTGAAATTTGTTGCCTCAATGCCAAATAAAGTTGAGGCGATTGTTAAACTATTTCAAGTGGTTTCACCCATTCAGGATTCTGGGGGTTTTAGTCAGACGCTTTCAGTTCTGCGGGCCAAAAATTATGGTCAGTTGAATGAAGTTCTTGAAACGCTTGAAATTCTACAAAAACATCTTCATAACGCGGGACGTTGTCAGTATGGAATGAACCGCACAAAAAGTGGAGAACAAGTCACTGCTGCTGATGTTTTTCTCGGGGATGTTTTTGGAATTTGGACTAAGTCGGCAAGTTACTGGCTTAGCAAACAAGAAGAATTAAAAAAAGAATTTCGTTCGGATATCTCAAGAGATCCAAACAATCCGGTAACAACCTAGTATTGTATAAACGATTACCAGGCCGGGACATTTGTTAAGTCCCACACCGACGGAATTTTAGAGAAGGTTAAAATCCTTCTCGCTGCATAAAAATTAAACCCCGATTAAATCGGGGTTTTTATTTAAAATTTCATTAGAAATTAGTAATTTGATATTAGAAATTACTAAAATCTGCTTTAGCAGATTTTAGTATGTTACCGTTCCAATAATTTTTCCAATTCCATCAGTAAGTTGGATTATCTCTCTTTTTGATTTCCATAATTCTGTATCGCGAGAGAGATAAATTCTCCACTCGGTTCCATAAAAACCCTCGTCATTTTTATGAGTATCAATACAAGAATTGTAATTCATTTTTTTTGTTACAAAATCTTGGCACTGCGACTGCATATTTAGAGGAAGAGAACTTGTGTTTATATTACAGGTTTGTATTCTGTCTATAAAATCTAGACATTGGTCATTATAAGCATTTGGTCCGCTCAAGTATTTGTCTTCTATGTCTTCACTTGGGTCGGGGCAATTTCTTTTTAGAGACGGATAAAAACTTTGAAATTGTGAAAAATACCCCGTGCATATATTTGTTCTAAAAGATGTTCCAATTGGTGACCTCCCCGTGTTAATAATTGCCTTATTTCCCGGAGAAAGAACAATCGTATTTTTTGTATTTGAACCACCCAATCTCGGTAACCAAGACGCATCTTCAATTTTTACAGAAATACCAGACATCAAACTTTTTAAAGTCCATCCGGTGATAATTACTTTATTTTTTGCTGTTTTTGATAACGAAATTTCCAGGTATTCTCTATCTGGGGTAATAGACATTGCTCCCGCACGAGAAATTGTTATTAAATCAGCATATTCAGATTTGTTTGTTTTTTCCTCCGCCTTTTCTAACTCCTCTTTAATTTGTGCGGTCTCCGTTCCTATATTTTTTAATTGCTCACTTATACTTTCCGTTCCCGTAGATGCATTACTTTTTGTTCCAGAAAAAAGACCTTCTCCATAAGTTGTTCCAAATCCAGTCCCGTTCGTAGTGCTTGTGCCACTTTTTGTATCAGGAAAAAGCCCAAATCCATAAGTGTCTCCAGAATCTAGGGGGCTCGGTGGTTTTATAAATGGGTTTTTTGCTGATTCGCTATATGGTCCACCAGATAAAACCCACACTATTGCGAGTGCTAGTAGTATCACAAAAAACCAACTGAAATCTTTTAAGGCTTGCATAATATTATCTCAAAATTAAAATCTAATATCTAAAATCTGTAAACAAAAATTAAGAATAATGGCTTTATTATATCAGATTTTATTGTTTTTTATGTTTGGGAATCTCATTAACAATTATGTATTAAGAATTAGAAATTTGAAAATTGTGTAGCAATTTTCTGATTTCTTCTCTCACAACAGAAGCATCATCCCACGGGATTTTTGTATTGTTTGGTCCCATAATATATGGGTCCGTTCCTTTTCCGGTAATTAAAACTGCATCACCGGTTGTAGCAAGTTCAAGGGCTTTCTTTATAGCTTCTCTTCTGTCCATTATTATCTGACAATTTGAATCCCCAATTTCTTTTTTCATTACAGAAACAATTTCTAATGGATTTTCATCATAAGGGTCCTCGTTTGTTAAAATTATTTGTGAACAATGTCTCTTTGCTATTTTAGCCATTTCTTTTCTTTTCCACTTATCTCTTCCCCCGCCAGTATTTCCAAGAACGCATATTTTTTTTGATGATTGAAATACCTCGTAAACTTTTTCAAGAGAGTCTGGAGTGTGAGCGTAATCAACTATCACCGTAAAATCTTGTCCCTCCTCTATTTTTTCTAGCCGGCCTCTTATTCCGGAAAATTTTTCAAGGGCGTATTTTATTATATTTGTGTGAATCTTCTGAGTTTTTACAAATTTTATAGCTGCGACAATATTATATAAATTAAATTCTCCAGAAAGTTTTGGTTCAATTTTTATATCATCAACGGTAATTTCCAAACCCTCCTTTTTTATTTTATAAGGCTCCACGTCTCTTTTTGAATAGGGATATTTTTCTTGGACATCTGCGTTTAAAAACTTATAACCCTCTTTGTCGTCGGTGTTTGAAATTATTACCTTTCTTTTTTTGTTTGATTTTTCCAAGGATTTTATAACCTTTAATTTTGTTTGAAGATAATTTTCGTAAGAACCGTGGTATTCAATATGTTCTGGAGATAGATTCGTAAAAATTATAACGTCAAAATTTATAAATTTATGTCGGTACTGAGCTATCCCCTGTGAAGTAACTTCCAACAATACATAATTACATTTTTCTTTAACAGCTCTTCTTAAAAATTTTTGTATGAAAAACCTCCCAGGCATTGTCATTTTATAATCGTTTTTTTCTGTATCGCTTCCAACCTTAAATCTAAGAGTTCCAGCCAACGCCGTCTTTAAACCAGCCTCTTCTAATATCGCGCTTATTATTTCTATCGTGCTCGTTTTTCCTTTTGTTCCTGTGACACCAACAACAGTGATTTTGTTTGACGGGAATCTATATATTAATGCAGCAAAAAAAGAAAGAATGTAATGATAAATTGGTTGTAGAAAACTAAATAATTTTGTGGGAAGAATTTTTTTTATTTTATACAAAAAATTATCAAGCATGTCATTTGTTTAGATTTTTTAAAGCAAACTTTATTTTTTGACTCGTACTCATATTTTTTTCGGTATTTTTTATTGATTCTCTTATGTCTTTCATAGAATATCCGAGTGATTTTAATGCTTCTACAACATCTAGGTCTTCTTTGTTTAGACCGGCAGTATCTCCACCATGTTTTTCTATTTTGTCTTTTAATTCAATAACTATTTTTTGGGCACTTTTTTGTCCTATTCCTGACACTTTTGTTAAATAAGATATATCACCAGAAGAAATAGCAGAGACCAAAGATTTGACACCGACGATTGTTAGTATATTCATAGCAGATTTTGGGCCTATACCAGAAACACCAATGAGAAGTTTAAAAAAATCCAAATCTTCTATGTTTTTAAAACCGTAAATATCCAAAGCGTTTTCTTTTACCACCAAATGAGTCCAGAAAACTACGTTATCTCCTTCCTTTAAATCGGCTACTTCATCAAGGGTCGTGTGAACCTTATATCCAACCCCAGATACATCAACAATTGCGCACCCAGTTCCCTTGTAAGATAATTTTCCTTTTATTTGAGAAATCATACATAAACATTAAATCATAAAATCACTAAATCATGAAATCACATTGGGGAGATTAAACTTTCGTATTTTTTCTAAAATAAGCAAGAACTTGAAATAATAGAAGCCTTCTGATAGTATTTGATAGTTAAAAATTAACCAGACAATACCAGCGTGCCAATAACATCATCAGCAAAAAAAGCATTAAGAAGCTCTCGAAGAAAGAGAGAATTTAATGTTGAAAGAAAAAACAAAATGAAATCAGCGGTTAAGGAATACAAAAAACTTCTTTCCGAAAAGAAAACAAAAGAAGCAGAAGCATTTTTACCGAGGGTTTATAAAGAGATAGACAAGGCCTCAAAGGTGGGGATTATAAAGAAAAATGCAGCCTCAAGAAAAAAATCTAGATTTGCAAAAAAACTTAATATTAAATAAAAAACCCGCACTTCGCGGGTTTTTTATTTTTCCTTACTAGTGCTGTATTGCTCTGCTTTGCTCGAACCTATTTTGAACAAGAACCGGACTAATGCGCACGCTCCGCGTTTGGTGGTAGCTCTAAACTTCGTGCCTCCGACCGAGTTCGGTGGTAACTCATAAAGCGGAAAGAAATATTCTCAGCGCGTACTGTCGTTGGCTGTTTTTACTTTTTTCCATATCTCGAGTATAACCGTTGTGTAGTCTATAATTTTTTTGTGTTCCTCATTATCTACAATACGCATACCTCCTCCTATACAACCATATCTAATATCGGTAAAATTTTCTATGCTGATTTTTTTACCATCCACAGTTTCAATAATAAAATAGCCATATTCATCATCTGGATTTTGGGGGTTATTACATTTGGCTATTTTTAATTCAATTTTTGTTACCCCTATGTTTTTCAGCTCACTTCCTAGAGTATCTGAAATTTTTACAAAATTATGGCCAAGTTTTTGTAGCTTCTCATTCAATTCATCTTTGTTTTGAACAGTTAATAACATCGCTACTCTAGATTTTAGTATCATTTCAAATCCGTAAGATAGCAGGATATAATGCGATCTTAGACGTGGCTCGTCCATACTATCGTTTTCCCGTAAGTAATCACGCACAAATTTAACAGGTTGCGCTCCCCAGTTCCATATCTTGAATGCAATTTTTCTTTTTTCTTCAATATTCATTTTTTATTTTAATCCAAATCTCATTAAGCAATCATAATAATAGTTATTTATCATTTCTTGTCTTTTATTATCATTGGCCTCTGCTAGTATTCTCAAACCCATATGGGCTTCAGCTGAACACATTTCTTTTATTTTGGTTGGTCTATACTCAAACCAATAAAAAGCAAATCCTAAAATTATAAGCAGTATTAAAAGTATGTATTTATATTGTTTTAGTTTTTCCATATTTTTTTAATTATTCCAAAGAGGATGACCAATGCCACTGCTACTATCGAAACAATTCGGATTGCTAGGGTCCTGACCAATAACACAATCACCTTTGTAGTCTTTCCAACTCACGCTCATAATCATCCAAACAATCAAAGCAATGATGATGAATGGTATCAAACCCCAGAGTATCCCAAATTTCCCTAATACTGGCTTCTTGTATTCTGCCTCTATTTTTTCCTGTTGCATCTTTCTTTCGGATTTCTGTTTGTGGCGCAAGTCAATGTAACGAGCTTTATTTTCTTTGCTCATATTTTTCTCGCCAACCTCACTCATCTCTTTTTTTAGTGCAACTATTTCAATTTCTTTGTTATTATTCATAATTTTATGGTAGTGTCTCACACGCAAGTCCATCACCATCTCGATCTAGGCCGTGTGGGTCGCCGGGACCTTGGGATTCAAAAAACGCCTGTGCCTCTGCATGTGTCGAGAAATCGGTGCAATCTTTATCAGCTTTACCAGTTGAAAGGTTGGTGCGCGTAGTTGAGTAATCAGTATCGCGCGTATCTGAATTGCTTGATTGATTTAAGAAGTAAGCACCCGAAGCGATAATGGCTCCGCCAGCAATTATTCCTATGATTTTTTGAATGTTACTCATTGTTAGAAACTCGCCGATGTATACAGAGCGTTCAATTTCGCTATTGTCGCCCAGCCAGCCCGACCATAGCCAGTTGTTGAGGGACTGCCTTCACTCACAATATTATACTTTGTCTGGAATTTTTTTACAGCAAGCTCGGTTAAGATACCATAACTGCCACTATAAATAGCTTCGGGATATACTCCTTCTTTATTTAGCACTTTTTGAAGATTTATCACATCAACCCCACGACTGCCTTTTTGCATTGGATTTTTCCATGCTCTTGAATCGCTCGTTGAAACGGATTTCCACGCACAATCATAGCAATCTTTGTATTGGCCACTCGGCGGATACACAACACCACCGCTCGCTGGATAGGTTGGATAGGAACAAGGATGTCCCGCGTCGCCACACGAATACGAACCACTGTCAGAAGGACAGGAGTGCCATCGATGACACCCAGAGCGATGAGCAGAAACATCCGTTGGGCCTAATGCAACAGAAATAAAAAATATTATTACCAATATATAAATGCGATTTTTCATTTATTTAAAAAGATTAGAGAAAAAACTGAATACTTTTTTATACCACGGTGCATTTTTTTGCGTTTTTTCGCTCGCAGTACTTTTTTCAGAAACATTGCCATCGTTTTCTTTTTGTTCGGTCATCTGTGGGCTAGATTCTTGAAGCACGACTTTACTAACTATTGAAGAATGCATCCACCCAGACAACACTGGCTTGATGTCAGTAGTATTTATTTGATACCACTCTTCACCATTGTAGCCTGCAAGAATATCCACTTTTGTTTTTGGATTAAAATATCTAACAACATCGCATTCCGTTGTAGAAGGGCATTTTCTTAGTGCCGCGGATGCATTTACTTCACCAAAAAGCTTAGCTTCAAAATTTTTCTTTTTTGTTTCATCAAATTGAAATTCTTTTTTAACTTTGGGAACAGGCGTAGTAAGACTCTCAGTTGGTCTTGGCGGAACTATGACGGAAGATTCGGGGATAAAATAAAAAGTTTCCTCTTCCTCTGGCTCTAGTGTAGTACTAGAATCTGCTCTCTCAACTCGAGTTATATCACAAACTTCATTGTCATCTTGTAATACAATTTTGTCCCATGTATCCAAATCAAAGTCAGTACCAAGATTTACAATTATCTGATGATTTAGATACCTTCTGAATGAAGATGAATAACAGCCAGAGTTATATGAAATCAAATAATATCTATAATCGTAATCACTTTTAATAATCGCTCTCCGCTCATCCGTATCTAGTTCTTTAAGTGTAAAATAAACATTATTCTGTTTTTCAACGCATTGGTTTGAGTCATTAAAAGTGTACCCACTATCACATTCACAACTCTTAGAAAGATCATCATAACTAGAATAGAGTCCGTGTTTTGAGTGGCAAAGTGTGTTGCCGTAAGTACATTGTCCTCCACTTATAACATAGCCGTAGGAGCATCCGCATTGGCCCCCATAACTACTTTGAGCATTGTATCCATATTGGTTTTTACAGGCCTGATCTTCTGATATGCACGAAGTCTGGCCAATAGAGTCTTTACCAAATACATACCCATAAGAACATTCACAAGAAGCACTTAATGAGTCGTACTGTGAACCATAACCATATTTGTCATAACAAACACTACTTCCAGATACGCAAGTAGTTTGTCCCAAAAAATCTTTTCCAAAAACATAACCGCTCATGCACTTGCAACCGCCACTCAAATAATCATATGTCGCCATAAACCCATATTCGGAACAATCACCATAGGCATAAACTTTTTCCTGCGTAAAAAATGCTCCCATAAAAAGGAGTACACCAATCATTGGAAAAATTATCTTATTCGTTTTTGAAAATTTCTGTACCATATTACGGCTCAACAGTTTCTAAATTATCTAAGGCATAGCCCATATCATCGTATGAACTCCACGCATAAGATTGAGCATCTTCTATGCTTGAGTTTGCTTGATCTAGGGCATCAGAATACGAGTTCACTTTGTTATCCAAATCAGCGACTTCATCTTGCAATGATTCAACTCGGCTAGTGAGATTATGATGATCTCTCCAAAACCAAATAGAAAGAATTACTAATAATATAAGAATCCATCCATTGCCTTTTTCTGCCATAAATTATTGCTTAGACCGAGCTTGATCTTTGTAAATCCATATACTTAAAATGGTTGCGGGAACAGCGTAAAATATTTTGTCATCGCCATAGCCACCCAAAAACTCACCGAGAATCATAACCCAGATGGAGTATACACAAATTAACAAAACTATATTTTTTAGCCACAATATTGATAAAAACTTTTTTATCTCCATAATATTTCTCCGCGTTTTTTAGCGAAAACGGTAGGTTTTGTATGGACTAGAATATCCCTTCTTTCCAGTGTACGGATTATAATTTCCTTTCGTTGAGTAGTTATCGAATTTGTATTTATTTGGTGATGTTCGATAAGAAGGAGATACATAACTACCGGTTGAAGGCTTATAATATCCTTTTACGCGAACAGTCTTTGCTTCTGCTGACGCAGAAAAAGACAACAAACCGACGAATAGCATGAGCGCTAGAATATACTTTTTCATAACTCTATTTTATAAAATAATTTATATCTTTATTATACATCTTCGCAAAGACTTGAAGCTCGACGACATCAACCCTTTGCTGTCCTGATTCTACATTAGAAATATGCGATTGCGGTCGCTTTAATTTCTTTGCAACTTGAACCTGTGTCAATCCTGCCTCCTCGCGAGCTTTCCGCAATCGCTCGACGAAATAGGCATATTCCTTTGTTCTTATTGACCTAGTCATATACTACTATGGTCTATCTAAATAATCAATATCCAAAGTTTAGATATTGTGATAAACTGTATTTGGTAACGGCGAAGCAAAACCAAAAATTTCCTTTCCATTTTTTTGTCGGCTCCCCTCACAGGGAATGTTTGCTAAAGCAAATCCCACATTTTTTGTAAACAAAAAACGGTTCGATTCCCTAGACCAAAAATAAATATCCAGAAAAACTGGGTATTTATTTTTGAAAGCCCGGAGTTTTGAAATTGCTTAGCAATATATCAAAATTCGCACAAAGCTAAAAAAACAAATAAATTTGTTTTTCTTAACGCTTTGTGCCCCCACAGGGAATCCTTTGTTTGCAAAAGCAAACCCCACGTTTTTTGTTTACAAAAAACGGTTCGATTCCCTAGACCAAAAATAAATACCCAGAAAAAAATGGGTATTTATTTTCAGTGCCCTCACAGGGAATCGAACCCCGATTTCAAGCTCCGCAAGCTTGCGTTTTATCCGTTAAACTATGAGGACTAAAAAACACGAAAAAATACGGATTAAAATCTGGCACTACTCTTAAAAACCTCCCCCAGAGATTTTCAAGTATGGATAAAAAATGTCCTTTGGGACATTTTTTATTTAAATATACAACAAAATTATTAAAGTCTGAATAAATTTTAAAATCCTAATTTCTCCATCACAACTTGTCCAAACGGTTCGGACATCTCTTCTTCTTTTAAATTTTTAAGTAAATATTCTCTTACGGACCTTGGATTCATGTTTTGGAGGGGAATGATTAAAAAAGGAACGACAGCTTTTTTTGATTTTATTATTATTTTTTCTTTATTTATTACCCAAAAAGATTCAAGAGTATTATATATATATAATTTTTTATCAATAATTATTCCTTCATCATTTATTTCAAAATTTATTACTTTTGGTTTTCTCACGGCCTGCATAGACAGAGCAAATGCACTGATTATAATCAAAAGCGCAAAAAGCAGATTTCCTAAAAATATTGAAAGGACAGCAAAACCAACGCTTACAACCCCGACGGCCCAAAACCAGTCAACACTTTTTTCAGAATATTCAAATTCCTCAGCGCTCCATCTAATTATTTTTTTATCATTTGATTGGTCCATTTAAGGGGTTACTCTATTATTACAACCTTTTGTATATTTTAGGATAGTGTCTGTTTCAAGACAAAAGTTTAGATAGAAATTTGTTCCTATTGAATTTGATTGGTATTTATATGAACCAAAGGTCGGCATCGGATCTACAGGGACTGCGGTTATAAGTTTTTCATTCTCAAGAGCGACAGAAAAAAGATCTTCCCCCGTTATTGTTATTTCTGTTGGAAAAACAGGAAATGTATTATGGTTTGTAAAATATAGGTTTAGCGCTTTTTGTATTTCGTTTACATCTGATAATCTTCTAGCATCTCGACCTCTCTCTCTTATTGAAGACACTCCAACCAATACTATTGCTGATAACATGGCAATAATAGCCACAGAAATTAATAATTCTAAAATTGTGAACCCACACACTAATTTTGATTTTGTTTTACTCATATATTTTTTATAAAAATATTTTTTTAATTTATTAAACAATGTACAAAAAACGATGCATTAAATTTATTTGAAATCAAATTTAGTGTATGGGTAAAACCTTTTTTATTTGTTTTCATCCCCACACTAATCTTAATTTTAATAATATTGACCTTGTTTGCTTGCCACGTAGTGAGCTTTTTATCCTGTAGTAAACTTGTTCTACTACTGGGATGCTCTACTACTGTGGTTTCTTTGTTTATTTCAAAATCCACCACTTATTCTATTTTATGGACTAATCTGTTTCAAACGAAATTAAGATTAGTGTGGGGATTCATATAAATAATTATATCACGAATTTTAAATGAAATAATAAAAGCCTGTGAAATTAAAAATCAGTTCACAGGCCCTATAAATAACCCTTAAAGAAAAATTCACCACGCCTATCTAGGAATTTCCCATCAGAACTTAATAGCCAAATCTTAAATTTTAAACCGAGCATTTCTTTGGCCATTACAATTCTTTTTGCGTGTTTGCACTCACACTCCCAAACGGGGGTTGGCGGAGATTCTCTATCTTCACTTTTTATTGAAAGCTTTTTTTCTAGCGTGGCTCCTAAATCAATAAACATTTGGGAGATAGCTTTATTAGTGTCGGGGTCTAAGGGTTCAACGTAAAAAAGAAGTTTCTCTTTTTCTTCTTTAGCCATTTTGTGCTCCTTTTAATGTTCTAATCTGTATTTATAGTATGTCTAAATAAACGAATAGTCAAAAAAAAGAGTCCATCAAATGATGGACCCACAACATATTCTATGAGTTTGAATATGAGGTTGAAAATAGTTCTCCTTCCTCTAAACTAAAACCAAGCTTTGTAACCTGAAATACTTTTCTGTTGGAATACATAAAAGAAATTTTACAAACAATATCCTCCCCGTTCTCTTTATATAGGGAACCTTTTTTGTGCCCAACATTAATCATTATTATGGAAGATCTACTTATAAATTCAAGTAGTTTTCTATTGACCGGTGAGTCACAATAAAGATAACCATTTTGATGAGGTGTTCCTGACGAGAAGATTTTTGCCCAAGGAACTAATGCAAACGCTTGAAATCTGCCAATAAAAGACATCGCATTTCTCATCCCTTTAGATTGGAGAATTGTCCTTATTTCTACTGATTCGGAATGGAACTTTTCTTCCATTGAAAGTTCTATTTTATTCATTTAAAACCTCCAGTTATTAAAGTTTATATTTGTTAAGAATCTATGCAAATGATATCACTTCTGTATAATTGTGTCAAGAAAAAAGAACAGAATGTCTGTATCTCATAAAATAGATTTTAATTTTCAATCAGATGTTTATTTATAAATGCACAACCCGATCCTGTCTTAAGGTACTTCTCAAATTCAAAAGCTCTATATTTATCTTCAACAGCAAAATAGAATTCTAGGGTTATTGGTATACGGCTCATCGTTGCGGGTACTTTTCCTTTTTGATGTCTGTCCAATCTTTCTTGAATATTATCAGTGCAACCGACATAATATCCATCTTTACATTTTAAACTATAAATGTAATACATAAATTTTTATTGTCACCTTCGCGATCCTACTGGCGGACTTCATCACGCCGTAGGTTCGCTTCGGCGAACCGAAGGCGGTGCCTTTTGGTTAAAATCCGAACCTTTTTTGACGAAAATCCGAATTCCGAATTTTAAAAAACTTTTAAGCTCGGACGGGCAAAAAGGAAGGGGG
>JBAZZJ010000005.1:0-42931 GCA_041658885.1 Minisyncoccota bacterium
CTCTCCTTCTGTCTTGAGATGTGTATCTCAACTGATGAGCTCAATCCCGCCAAGGCGGGACAAGCAGAGCGAAACAGAAAGTTCTTTAAAAAATTTAGTTAGTTCTCAAAAATTACAAACGATTATAATTTTTGAGAACTAACTAAGAAATAAATTTCAACAATAATGAAGGAGTAATTGTCATGAAGTCCTCAACGATTAATATTGTTTTGTCTATAGGTTTTCTTCTTTTTCTTGTAGCAACCATATCGTTAATAATAACATTAACGATAGGAGAAAAGGAGGTTGCTGGGTATTTAGGAGTTTTTTCTTTTTTCTTATTCTGTATATTGGGTATGTCCATTTTCTGTTTGTTGGAGTAAGTAATTAATTTTTTCCGAGAGAACCGGTACACACATAAGGATTTCATTTACCAATTTGCGATTCGAAATCTAGACAGTGTATTGGCTCTCTCATTCTGTCGTGAAGTGAGTACTTCACCTGATGAGTCCCAAAGGACGAAACAGAAAAGTTTGTCAAACATCGGGTGTTTGACAAAAGTTCTTTAAAAAATTTAGTTAGTTCTCTAAGTTTGTTTTTACAAACAAGTTTAGAGAACTAACTAATAATTAATTTGGAGAATTAAAATGGGTATCATAATTGTATCTTTTTTGTTTTTAGGTTTTTTTGTATTTTATGCTGCTCTTGCAAAAAATCTAAAGAGAAGAATTTATGCTCGAATAGGGGCGATCATATTTTCTGCAATAACAACTATTATAATGTTGACGTCTGACCAAATTCCAGAATCAAGGCATATAGTATTTCTACTCATTATAATTATTGCGGAGATATTTCTATTAGTGGACAATCTAAAAGAAATGAAACGCAAAGAATCTACAAAAAACGCTTGCACTGAGGTGTAAGCGTTTTATTTTTGTAAAAAATAAATTATGGATTAAAAACCTTCCCCGAAGGTTTTTAATTTATAAATTTCTATTATTTTCTTAATCATCTCATCAAAACCAAATTCTTTAACAATTTTATTTTTTAAATCATAACCCATTTTCCCTCGTAATTCGCCGTCTTTTAATAATGACAATAACGCATTACTAAAATCTTCAGACATTTTTTCTTCATCATTTTTATCAACCAAAATTCCTGTTTTCATATCTTCCACAATTTCAGAAATACCACCGACATGTGTTGCAACAACAGGAACGCAAGCGTCCCCAGATTCAAGCAAGACGTAAGGAAGGGCCTCTGTTCTTGAAGGTAAAAAGAAAATATCAAAAGCGCTTAAATATTTTGAAGCGTTTTCAATATTTCCAATCAGGAAAATCTCTGTATCCAATTTTTTCTCCTTTATAATTTTTTCAAGATTTTTTCTTTCTTCTCCTTCGCCAATTACAAAATAAACGAGGGATTGTTTTTGTTCTTTAAATTTCTGTGAGAGCTTCTCAATTGTTTTTATTGCGATATCAATACCTTTGTTTTTATGAAGTTCTGCGATTGTTCCAATCCAAGCGGTTTTTGTGCTCCACAAATTTATATCTTTTCCAAATAAGCTTGTTTTTTGAAATAAAAATTCACGGGCCTCATCATTGGAAAAAAAATCTAACTTTTTAATACCATTATGTATAACAACCATTTTCTTTGAAACGAACGGCAATACTTTAGTTATTTGTTTTTTTGTATTTTGGGATACGGCAATTGTTTTATGGCTCAAAATTATTGTGAACCAATGTAAAATAGCGATTATAATTTTTGAAAACAAACTACGGTCTTCATTAAATGCCCAACCGTGACCCGTAAAAATTATTTTTTTAACTCTAGCAATTCGTCCTGCAAATACACCGAGTCCGCCAGCTTTTGATGAGTTTAAGTGAACAATATCTGGTTTTTCTTTTATAAAAATTTTTAAGAGCAAAAAAAATGTTTGAATCTCCTTAAATAAATTTACATCTCTTTCCATTTGAGGAAGGGGAATAACTCTTATTTTATTTTCAAGAAGTTTTTCTTTAAGCAGACCTTCTCCACCGACAATAACAGAAATATCAAATTCATTTTTTGGTAAGTTTGTAGCTAAATCTCCTTCGACAGGCTCAGGACGATTTAACGCACACGCTAAATCGAAAACATATCTCTGGGCCCCACCCCAAGACGCTTTGGTTATAACAAATATTATTTTTATTTTCCTCTCTTTTTTAGAAGGATATTTCACAGGTTGAATGATAGCTTAAATTAAGGATTTTTTCAGCTCTTGACAAAGAATATAATGGGGTGTATTATTTATATTGAATTTAAGTAGTTTTTTCCCACAGATATAAAAACGAGGTATCCAATGTTTTTACAAGTAATGGTAATACTTTTTTCTATGCTTTTGTTTGTAGGCCTGTGTGGTTTACAAATAAACGGCTCAAAAGAAACAAAACTGTTTTCCGGAATAATAGTATTCTTTTGGATACTATTTCTATGGAATTTTACGGATCTGATTTTTTCTGTCAAAACAATTGATCCAATTCCAATTGTAGTAAAATTTGGAACAATTTTTGTTTTTCTCCTCATAACCACCATATTGGGAGGGTGGGGAAATTTAAAAATTTTGTTTCAAAAAAATCTTCTAGAAGTTCAGCAGAATTAAAACTAATCAAGTGTGTTGTTTTAAACAACACACTTTTTATTTATAAACCATTGTCTAATCCAACGGAATTAGAGAATGGTTTTATTTATAACTCATATTTACGCTATGGCGTAAATGTGAGTTATAGGCAATTTTATTTTTTATGATTTCATACCTTGTTGTTTTTTTGCTTTCTTGATTTTTTGTTGTATAATGTATCAGCATGTATATTTCTAACAGAAAAGAACCGGCGGTATTATTGTTGGGCGACTTAGTAATATTTTTTGCATCCCTATGGATTGCGCTTTTTTTAAGATATTTTGAAATACCAAGTGGAATAACCTTAAGTGGACACATTTCTCCATTCTCAATATTATTTTTGGTTTGGATTTTCATATTTTTTATTTTTGGACTTTATGAGAAACATACTCTCATTTTAAAAAATAAACTTCCAAGTATAATTTTAAACGCACAAATAACAAACAGCGCACTCGCGGTGTTATTTTTCTATTTGATTCCTTATTTTGGAATTGCGCCAAAAACAAATCTTTTTATTTATTTAATAGTTTCTTTCATTCTGATTTCACTCTGGAGAAATTATGGAGTTTTTTTGATTAAGGAAACAAAAAGAGAAGATGGAATAATTATAGGAAGTGGAGCAGATGTTGATGAGTTGGAAAAGGAAATAAACAATAACGAAAGATACCACATTAAAATAATAGGCCTTATTGATCCAGACAAAATCAGCTCAGAAGAAGTTCAAATAAAAGTTTTGGATTTTATAAAGAATTCAGACATATCATTAGTTATAGTTGATATGCAAAACAAAAAGCTTGAATCAATGCTCTCCGGATTTTATAGCTTAATATTCTCTTCAAAAACACGTTTTGTAGATTTATATAAAGTTTATGAAGAGATTTTTGATAGAGTTCCAGTTTCTTTAATAAAACACAGCTGGTTTTTGGAAAATCTATCAACACACCCAAAAGCTGTCTATGATATTTTGAAACGTGTGATGGACATAGTCGTATCTTTAATACTTGGAATAATATCTTTAGTTTTTTATCCATTTGTAATTTTGGCAATAAAACTTGATGACGGAGGGCCAATACTTATTAAACAGGATAGAATCGGAAAAAATAATAAAAAAATAAAAATCATAAAATTTAGAACAATGCACGACGATGACAAAGGAAAAAATTGTTTGGATTCTTCAAAAAATAATAATGTGACCAAGGTTGGAGGAGTTTTGAGAAAATTAAGGATTGATGAATTTCCACAATTTTGGAGTATTTTAACTGGAGACCTTTCTTTGATAGGGCCAAGACCAGAAATGCCAGACCTTGCTCGTCTTTATGAAAAAGAAATTCCTTATTACAAGGCAAGACATTTAATAAAACCAGGATTATCTGGATGGGCACAGCTTTATCAAGACGCCCCTCCGAAATTTCAAGCTCAATCTGATCAAACAAGAATAAAACTTTCTTATGATTTATATTACATCAAAAACAGATCCTTATTCCTTGATTTTAAAGTTGCCCTAAAAACGATAAAGGTTTTGATCTCAAGAACGGGAATATAGTAAGAAATTTCTAATTTCTAATTTCTAATATCTAATGAAATTTCTAATTCAAAATAAAAATAATGTTTTCCGTTTTTAACATTTCATTAGGAATTAGTAATTATATATTGAGAATTTAAAAATTAATTTATTAATTTTTTTATGATTGTTAACGGAAGAGAAATTGCGAATGAGATAAAAGAATCTCTCAAAGAAAAAATTTCTAAAATCGGTAAAAAGCTGAATATTATTTTTGTATGTGTTGGAGAAAATTCAGTGATAAATAAATTTGTTAGTTTAAAACAAAAATTTGCAAATGAACTTGGAATAAAGTCTTTTGTAAAAAAGTTTTCAAACGAAATTTCGGAAGGAAACCTTAAAAAAGAAGTCAAAAAAATAATTTCTGACAAAGACACAAACGGAATTGTTATTCAACTTCCTTTACCATCACATATAAACTCAAAAACAATTTTAAATTTAATCTCAAAAGAAAAAGATCCTGATTTTTTAGGAGAAGAATCTTTTGATTTATTTGAAAAAGGAAAATCTAAAATTTTGCCCCCGGTTGTTGGCGCAGTGGTAGAAATTTTTAAGAAACATAAAGTGGAGATAAAGAGTAAAAAAATAGTTGTAATCGGAAAGGGAAAATTAGTTGGATTACCAATTTCAATTTGGTTAAAAAATTCAGGAGCCGAAGTAATTTCATTAGAAAAAGGTGATGTATTAGAAAATTATACAAGAAAGGCAGATATAATAATTTCAGGCGCAGGTTCTCCTAATTTAATAAAACCAACGATGATAAAAAATGGTGTTATTTTAATAGATGCAGGAACAAGCGAATTAAACGGCCAAATTATCGGGGATATAGACAAAGAATGTGATTCAAGAGCATCTATTTTTTCTACAATTCCGGGTGGAATTGGGCCAATAACTATAGCAAAATTATTTGAAAATCTTTTTCTATTGAATAAAAACAATTTGTAATTTAATTTAAAATCATTATACTTTCTAATAATGTGGAAGATACGAATAGTTGCATTAATCTTACTTATTGCCGGCATATCGGTCGGCCTTTTTCTTTATGACAGCGAAACGAACCCAAATTCTAAATCTCATTTTAAATTAGGCCTTGATTTGGCAAGCGGAACTCAACTTATATATAGAGCAGATGTTTCAAAACTCGCAACGGCGGAAGTTTCTGAATCTATGCAAGCATTGAGAGATGTTGTAGAAAAAAGAGTAAATGTATTTGGAGTTTCAGAACCAATAATCCAAGTTGAAAACGGTGGTTTGGGAAATTCTGACGAAAAAAGACTCATAGTTGAATTGCCGGGGGTTACTGACATAAAAAAAGCAGTTGAAATGATAGGAAAAACACCCCTTCTTGAATTCAAATTAGTTGATAAAAATTATGTTCCTTCGGAAGAAGAAAAGAAAGATAATAAAATTTCAAGCCAAGCCTTCATTGATACCGGTTTGACGGGAAGATTTTTAAAACTCGCACAACTTCAATTTGGTCAGCAAGGAGGACTTTCAAACGAACCAGTCGTGTCTTTAAATTTTAATACAGAAGGGTCTGATTTGTTTGCAAAAATTACAAAGGAGCATATTGGGGAAGTTCTCGCTATATTTTTGGACGGTGAACCGATCTCTCTCCCTGTAATACAACAAGAAATACCAAATGGGAACGCACAAATAAGCGGAAGATTTACGGCTGACGAAGCAAAAGAACTTGTAAGGAATTTAAATCTCGGAGCATTACCAGTACCGATAGAATTAATTTCAACAAATAGCATCGGCGCTTCTCTTGGGCAGGATGTTTTGAACAAGGGCGTGTCTGCCGGAATTTTAGGAATAATTTTTGTATCAATCTTCTTAATTCTTTTATACAGACTTCCCGGGCTTGTTTCTGTTGTCTCTCTTGGTATGTATATAGTAATTATGTTGGCTTTATTTAAATTTATTCCAGTTGTTCTCACGGCCGCAGGTATAGCAGGTTTTATTCTATCTGTCGGTGTGGCCGTTGATGCAAATGTTTTGATTTTTGAAAGAATGAAGGAAGAATTTAACGAAGGAAAAGATAACGCAGAAGAAGCAATTAAAAATGGGTTTTCAAGAGCGTGGTTATCAATTAGAGATAGCAACATTTCAGGATTAATAACATCCGTTGTTCTTTTCTGGTTTGGAACATCTATGGTGAGGGGTTTTGCACTAGTTCTTGGAATAGGAGTTTTGGTAAGTATGATAAGCGCGATTACGATTTCAAGAACATTTTTGTTATCAATTTATAAAAAGAGCCCGGGTCGGTTTTTAAGATTTATGTTTGGCGCAGGCTTTAAAGGTTAAAACATTCATTTTTAAATACATGTTTGTAATAAAATACAGAAAAATATTTCTTTCGTTTACAACAATATTAGTTGTTGCATCTCTCATTTTAATTTTTACATGGGGGCTTAAACCGGGGATAGACTTTGTTGGTGGTTCAATTCTGGAAGTCTCTTACCCCGACGGAAGACCAAGTACGGAAGAAATCCAAAATAGAATAAGTAATTTGGCGATAGGAAATTACTCGGTTCGTCCAATAGGCGAAAATGGATACATTGCCAGAACAAAATATTTAAACGAAGAAGAAAGAATAGCTTTGGTTAATACACTTTCTTTAAACAGTTCGGAAAAAATTATTGAAGAAAGATTTAATTCTGTTGGTCCGATGATTGGGGAAGAATTAAAAAACAAGGCCTACATTTCAATAGCTGTAGTAATATTAATGACGATTTTATTTATAGCTTTTGCTTTTAGAAAAATTTCAAAACCCGTTTCTTCTTGGAAATATGGAATTATCGCAATAATTGCCCTCTTTCACGATATTTTAATTCCGACAGGAGTTTTTGTTGTCCTCGGAAAATTTGCAGGAGCGGAAGTTGATGTGCTTTTTGTTACCGCGCTTCTCACAATTCTCGGGTATTCAATAAGTGACACAATTGTAATTTTTGATAGGGTTCGTGAAAATTTAAATTTAAATATTAAAATGCATAATTTTAAAGAAACTTTTGCTGACACGATAGGAAAGAGCTTAAATCAAACCTATGTAAGATCATTTAATATATCTTTTACAACATTTCTTGTTTTGCTCTCGTTATATATATTTGGTGGAAGTACAACGGAACATTTTGCCTTAACTTTGATAGTTGGAGTCATTGCAGGGTCATACTCCTCAATATTTATAGCTCCGGCTCTGTTGCTTTTGATGGGAGGAAAAGACACTAAGACAAAGTAACTTAAAAACCTCTCAATGAGGTTTTTAAGAACAGTGTCAGATTTTACGGGGCAAGTAATATTTTTTAAAGATGAAATATGAATTCTATTTTAAAGAAGTTCTAAGGAGAATCATAATTGGAGTGATTTTGTTATTAATTGTTTTATTATTAAATTCAATGTCAAAAAAAAGTGAAAAAGAATGGTACGCGTTGGAATTAGAGAAAACACAAGAGGCGACCGAAGAATCAACAAAATGTTGTGGGCCAGACATGGTTCCACCATTTAGTTTTGGTTTAGAATTTCTTGGTCTTGAAGATCCCAAAGACGATGGGATATTGTGGTCCAATGTAAATAAATTTGTTGATGATTGGTTTGAAAATCCTAGAAAATATATAAGCTTAGACGGAATGGAATTACCAAAAGACGAAGAAATAAAAATTAAAGATGGTTTTATAACATTTCCCTCAATACTCAACAAAAAAGAAACTGCAAGATTTAAATATGATTCACAACCAGAAAATAGAGCAGGGAGAAAAGTGGCTTTAATACACGTAATGCACTGGGGAGGCAAACTTAAATTATATGACTATGGGGTTACTTTAATAAGAGACACTCTTTTACCAATAACAACATTAATTCATATTCCTGCAGGCAGAGGACTAAATCCTGGAGATGACAGCCTCGCAGATTATGAATCGGTATCGCCGAATATAGGAAAAACAATTTTTAAAACTAGGCAGGATGTTTTGGATATAGAATTTATGGCTAAATATCTAAAAGATAAACTTGGGTATGAACAAGTTGGTTTGTTTACATACAGCATAGGTTCTTTGAGAGGTGTTTTGGCTTCGATTTTTTCTCCGGAATATTTTGATTTCGCCGTATTTCATATGGTAGCTGATAATTTTACTGATTCAGTCATGAAAGGAGTTGCGACACAAGAAATAGCAAAAGAAATAGAAGGTAAAATAGACATGAACTTGTTAAATACTTTTTGGTTAACAATATCTCCCGGCAGGTATTCAAGCTATCTGGATAATTTACCAGAAAAAACAAGAATGGTTCAAGCTAAACATGATTTTATTTTTGGTCACCAAAATGTTGAAGATTTTAATTTTATAGCAAGAAAAAATAAACCAGATATAGAAATAGCAAATGAAGATGTTGGACATAGTACATTTGGACATTTTCCAACGAGCGTTTCAGTTATGATGAATGATATAAAGTTTATATATTTAAACACTCTTATGAAGGAAGATATTAAAGCAAAGTTGTTTGGGATCTAACGGGGTGAATTGACTTTTTATGGTAAAAGAGTAGTATTTATATTGCCCTGTGGGGCATTTTTTTAACCAAAACATAAATCCCGTTAGAGATAAAGTTTGTAAATCTACGCGAGATTTAATATGGAGTTTATAAAATAAAAAGTTCACAATTATAAATAATAATTATTGGAAATATTAATATTTCCGATCTCTAATGGGATGAAATTAGTTGAATATTTAAAAAATACAAAGGCAGAGTTTAAACACGTGAGTTGGCCAACAAGAAAACAGGCAATAACTTTTACAATCATCGTTGTAGTTATATCTTTTGCTGTTGCGCTTTATCTTGGATTTTTTGATTTTATTTTTTCAAAAATCTTAGAGTTCTTCATTCTGTAATTTATTTTTTTGATTTAGTGATTTTATGTTTTTATGATTTTTTGAATTATTATGTCCAAACAATATACAGATGGAAAAAGACATTGGTACGCGATACACACGTACGCGGGCTATGAAAACGCAGTTGTAAGAAATTTAAAACAACGCGCTGAATCTCTTGGTATGGAAGACAAAATTTTTGATGTTATTGTTCCTGTAAAAAAAGTTGTAAAAGTAAAAAGAAACAAAAGGGTTGAGGAAGAAGAAAAAGTTTATCCCGGATACGTTCTTGTAGACATGGTTGTTGATGATGATTCTTGGTATGTTGTTAGAAATACTCCAAGAGTTACTGGATTCGTAGGAACAGGAGTTCACCCAACTCCGATGGAAGAGGGAGAAATAAATGAATTATTTAGCAAAATGGGTTCAGAAACAGTTGAACATAACATAGACTTGCAAACCGGAGATTCCGTTGTTATTGTAGACGGGCCGTTTAAGGATTTAGAAGGCAAAATTGGAGAGGTAGATAGAAATAAAGGAAAAATAAAAGTTTTGATCCCAATGTTTGGTAGGGAGACACCTGTGGAGTTAGACTTTTTACAGATTAAAAGAATATAATTTAATCTGCGGTTTAAGGAGCAGATTAAAAAGGTTTTGTGTTTTTAAAAATAAAAATATTATGGATTCAAATGCTCTGAATGAGCATTTGAATTTAGTGATTTAAGTTAGAATATTATGGCAAAAAAAATATTAAAGAAAATAAAATTGCAAATTCCAGCAGGGAAGGCAACACCAACCCCACCAGTTGGACCGGCGCTCGGACAAGCGGGAGTTCCTATTGGAGACTTTATAAATAAATTCAACGATGCAACAAAAGGGATGATAGGAGACATAATTCCTACAGACATCACTGTTTACGAAGATAGAACTTTTTCTTTCGTCTTAAAAACACCGCCAGCTGCAAGTTTGATATTAAAGGCAATTAAGGTTGAAAAGGGGTCAGGAAAAAATTTAACAAATAAAATTGGGAAAATTACGAAGGCTCAAATAAAAGAGATTGCGGAAAAGAAAATGAAAGACTTAAATGCAAGCACAATTGAATCCGCAATGAAAATTATTGAAGGGACTGCAAGGTCAATGGGCGTGGAAGTGAAGTAAAACGCTGACTAAAAATGCAGACTAAACGCGGACTTACGCGGACAAAAAAATACCCCATTAGAAGTTCATTAGGATTGAGTGCCTGTTAGAATATTACAAGCGAATTCGCCTGCCCGCCTTGGGCGGGCCTAACGGCTTTGTTTATTCTTAAATCGTATGTAGTATTAAACCTCTAACGGGGCAAGGAAAAAGACGAGATTACTCTCGTCTTTTTGTTTGGAATGTTTACCACTTCCAAGAAGCCCTTGAAAGCAACACCAACGAATTATCGCCGGTTCCGTTTTCTTTGATATAAGATACCAATTTGTCTAAATTTTTAGACAACTCAGAATCTTTTATGTCTCTAGTTGCGATTTCAATTGCCCCGACAACTACATCTACTTCTGCCATTTTGTCCAAACGTGAAATGAGCTCATCAAAACTTTCTCTGGTTTCTTTAAAACTCTTGATTTCAGATGCTATTTTTTTGTGAGCATCTGTCACAAGTTGTTTAATGTATAATTCCGAAAATGAACCCATTATTTTTTGTACAGCAGTTTGAACTTCTTCCAATTTTTCTAGATTTTCGGTTAACTGCGCAAAATCTTTTTCGCGATCTTCCAAAATTTTTGTTATTTGGTCAATCTCTTCAGATTTTTCTTTTACAGCAATATCCCTATCATTATTGGTCAACATTTTAATACTCCTTTTTTGGTTTTTTTAAATGTTCTTATCTTTCTTGAAGATACCAGAAATGAAACTTTTGTCAAAACATTTTTATTTTTTTATACTTTATGACCCGATAGGGACGGGAAGTGTAAAAAGAGTTATCCACTAATTATCCACCAGTCTTCACACCAAGGGCGCGGAAATTCTTGTATAATTTCCCTAGTTAATTTTTTTGATTTTCTGCCTTCACTTGGAGGCTCGGCCTCCAAGTTGGATTTAAAATTTTAATCTAATAAAAATATGAATAATAAAAAAAATCTAATTTTAATTTTAATTATTTTAGTAATTGTAATTTTGCTTACTCTATATTTTTTAGTTTTTCAAAAAGATAGAGAATTTGTTGTAAGAGACAAGGATAGCTTTACTTCACAGGAAGACTATTTGAATTATCTGGAAGAATACAAGGTGGCCCAGAGTAAAGATACTTATGGGGGCAAAACGCCAGAAGAAACACTTAATTTGTTTGTGGAGGCTCTTAAAGCAGGAAACACAGAACTAGCCTCAAGGTATTTTGTATTAAGTAAACAGAATGAAATTAAAGAAGATTTAAAACAAGGGGTAGAAAGTGGGGGAATCAAAACATTTGTGGATATAATAGGAGATTCTTCTAATAAATTTGATAGTAAAAAATCTAGTGTCGGTGAATATTTTATTTCTGTAATAGAAAAAGAAAATAATAGTTTAATTCTAGAAATTAGATTATCTCTTAATTCAGAATCTAAATTATGGAAAATAGAAAATCTATAATTTTAATAATTGTATTTTTAATAAACTTCGTTTTTTCAAACGATGTTTATTCATACGGCGTTGAAACACACAGAGCTATAACAAAGGAAGTTATTGAATTCTATAACGAATCAAACAAAAGAGAGATTTCAGATAAGGAAAAAGAAATAATTATGTTGGGAAGCAAGGAAGAAGACAAACCAGTATATAGGACAGTAAATCATTTTTATGACCCAATATATAACAAAGGACTATTAAGTAAATTTTTGCCAGCTTATGATTGGGCTGAAAACACGAACGCTCAAGCTATGTATAGCCCACAATATGCTCTTCTATCTAAATTGTTGTCATTATATAGCTCTGACGCGGATTATTCTTTTGACAGAGCCGTTTATGAATATGTATGGGGAGATAAAGAAAGGGGATTAAAAACACTCGGACACATTCTCCACTTGATTGAAGACATGTCCTTACCGGCACATACAAGAGATGACCAACACATAAACGGAGATTATTATGAAACATATGCGAGAAAATATGACATTAATACTATAAACGATATTTCGGAAGAACTAATAGAAAATAAAGAAAAACAAAAACAATTTTCTTCACTTTTTGATTTCTTTTTTAGTATGGCAAATTATTCAAATAATAATTTTTTTAGTGGAGATACAATATTTGACAAAAAATATGTTAAACCAAATATTAATAACCTAAGCATAAAAGAAATAAGAACAGAAGATGGGATACTAAGAAAATTTGGTTTTAAAAAAGAAATGCCAATTTTGGAAGTAAAAAGAACCTTTGTTTTTTCAAAAGCAGGATTTAGGGAAGAATATGTTTTAGAAGATAAAAATAATTTTGTGACTTCTAATAATTGGTCTCTTCTCTCAAAACAAGCAGTTCTTCATGCTTCTGGTGTCGTCTCTCTTTTCTTTGATAAAGTTAATGAAGAAGAAGACACAATGGCTTTATTTGATAAAAACAGAAATTCAATAAAGAAATTATTTGGTTCAACTTTATATCAAAGTGCGAATGTTATAAATGTCATTCAAAAAAACAACGAAGAACAGAATTCAGAAAATCTTCAAACCACCCCAGTGAAATATATTTCGGATTTTACGGGGCAAACAAAACTACAAGAACAAAATATAATTGAGCAAGTCGGCCCAAGGCCGATTCCACCCAAGGCGGACAGGCTATCCATTGGGACGAAAAGCGACAATCTACAGGAGCAAAATAATAGTGTGGAAGAAGCCCAGTCCTCTCTCATTGGAACCACAGAAGACAATCAACAAGTAAAAATACAAGACAACAGTAATATTCAAGAACCAGTACCAATTACCCCCAAATATGATCCTGGGTTTGGTGGTGGCGGTGGTTGGGGAGGCGGTGGTAGTACGCCATCAGTACAAAACACTCGTCCAGTCATTACACTCACAGGCAGTGCAGTAATAACAATTACAAAAAATGACACATATACAGACGCAGGAGCCACAGCTTCAGATACAGAAGATGGGAATATCACATCTAATATTGTTAAAACAGGAAATATTGATACTAACACAGCTGGAACGTATACGCTTAGATATAATGTTACAGATTCAAAAGGACTCACGGCAAATGAAATCACAAGAACCATCATAGTTCAAAACTTAACTTCTCCAACCATTACAACCCCCGTCACAAATCCACATAAATCTGCAACAAATACAATTACATTTTCAGGCACAGCGTCATCAACTCTTTTAGTATCAAATGATTTTTCAAATGCAACTACAACAGCTGATGGAAGTGAAAATTGGTCAATGACATTAAACAATTTTGGACAAGGAACAACTACTATAAATTTTGTTGCAAGCAACACAAATTATGCGACATCTTCCGTGACAGAATTTTCGGTCTTTGTTGATACCCAGGCGCCAGTTTTTAATTCATTTAGCATAACAGAATGCGGATATTCAATAAGCACGGTTGCAGGTGAATGTTTAGTTCCAACAACAAAAGTAAATCCAATCTGGAATTTTAGTGATACAAACATTTCTTTTTATGAAATTTATTTAAACAATGTTTTGGCAACGACCACAACTGCAACTACAACAGAAATAACAATTCCAGAAAATTCACAAAATGAAATAAAAGTAAAAGCAATTGATATTACAGAAAACAGAACTGAATCAAGTATTAAAAATGTTAAGACATCAATATCAATGCCAGTTATAATAAATGAGATAGCTTGGTCGGGGACATCAGCAACTCTTATAGAAGATGAATGGATAGAATTGTTTAATAGAAGTTCTGTAGAAATAAAATTATCTGACTTTACACTTCTTGCTCAAGACGGAACTCCATACATAAAACTTTCAGGAACAATATTGCCAAATTCATTTTATTTAATTGAGAGAACAGACGACACAACAATTAATGTTGTTGCAGATTTAATAACGCCATTTAGCGGTTCAGAAGGTTCTGGATTAGGAAACTCGGGCGAAGTTTTATCTCTTGTTTATTCAACAGGAACTGCAACTACGACAATAGACAAGACTCCAAATCTTGAAGATTGCGGAGAAAATTGGTGTGCTGGTACTACATCAACTGAATATAGAACAATGGAAAGAAAAAATCCTGATACAAGTGGAACATTAAGTACCAACTGGACTTCAAACAATACATACAAAAAGAATGGTTCGAATGCGAACAATGGTTTAATAAACGGAACACCAAAATACAGAAACAGCGCAAACATTTCTCAAAACGGGTCTGGGTACTTATGTAGCCCTTATGTCCACTCATTTCAGGAAGGGCTCACTTACTCTCCAGTGTCTGGAACTTGCACATACATATTTCCAGATTTTAGAACAAGCGCGACATATGGAGAGATTTACAAAGGACAAGTCGGAAGTTCCACATTGTTAATGGGACATTCTTTAAAAAATCACATAACTACAATTACAGAAAAAGATCAGGTTGAAAGTTATATGAATGATTTAAACAATAATAACAATATAAGTGACAATATATTTGTTGCAATATACGAAACAGGCGGAGTAAATGCAAATATAAATGCATTCAGGGATTATTTTACAACAGGTTCATCTACTCCGCCTGTCGGACTTAATTATGATGTTTTGAATTGGGTTTATTCGGAATAACTCACTTGGAGGCTCGGCCTCCAAGTGAAAGTTGTAAAAATTGTAAGTTATGAGGTCTTGCCTAACAACTCTATTGCTCGGCTTTCAAGTGTAACTTTCAAATAAAAAATCGGGAATTTGTGTATTATAGATGAAAATAGCTCATTAATTAAAAAGTTAACGGGTATGAAAATACCCGTTTTTTTTGTATACTAAATGCAATGACAAAGGAGAAAATAAGAGATTTAATTAAAGAAGCTCTTTTGGGTCTGTCTATTTACGTTGATGAAAAGGAAATAGAGCTTGAACATCCGGCCATTTATGAACACGGAGACTATTCAACAAATATTGCCATAACATATATCAAAAAAACAAAAAAACAAGAAAACAAAAAAACAAACATAACTCCTGTTGAATTTGCAGAAGAAATTGAAAAAGAATTAATAAAAAACAAACCAAAAGAAATTGAAAAAATTGAAGTCGCTGGCGGTGGTTTTATAAACTTTTATTTTTCAAAAGATTTTTTTGTTGATTCTGTAAAAAAGGTTCTAAACGATGGAGAAGATTATGGGCGAATGAATTTTTTAAAGAAGCAAAAAACAATGGTTGAATACACAGATGCGAATCCGTTTAAAGAGTTTCACATTGGGCATTTAATGAGTAATACAATAGGTGAAGCTATCTCAAGAATAATTGAATTCTGCGGAGCAAAAGTTAAAAGAGCAAATTATCAAGGAGATGTAGGAATGCACGTTGCAAAAGCTGTTTGGGGGATTAATAAGACGAAGGGGAACATTCCCAAAGAGGGCCTTGACCCAAAAGATAAGGCAAAATTTTTAGGCATGGCGTATGCAATGGGAGCCAGAAATTATGAAACTAACGAAAATATTAAAAAAGAAATAGAAGAAATAAATACAGAAATATATTTAGGTAAAAAGGGAGAAATTAAAAAGTTTTATGAATGGGGAAGAAGAACAAGTTTAGATTATTTTGAAACTATTTATAAAAGACTGGGTACAGAATTTGATTATTATTTTTTTGAAAGTGAAACAGCAAAATTAGGTGGAAAGCTCGTTGATGAATATTTGGAAAAGGGAGTGTTTGAAAAAAGTGATAATGCGATTATATTTAAAGGAGAAAAATTTGGTCTTCACACTCGCGTTTTTAGAAATTCAAAAGGGCTTCCAACATACGAGGCAAAAGAATTAGGTTTAAGCAAAATAAAATACAAAAAATATTCATACGGTAAATCTTTAGTTGTTACAGGAAATGAAATAAATGATTATTTTAAAGTTTTACTTAAAGTAATGAGTTTTATATACCCCAAATTTGCCGAAAGAACTGTTCATATAGGTCACGGGATGCTTAGATTGCCTGTTGGGAAAATGGGATCAAGAACCGGGGAGGTTATGACGGCCGAATCTGTAATAGATGAAATTTATAAAAGAGTAAGACCACAAATGGAAGAAAGCGGTTTGCCAGAAGAAATAAGAGATGAAGTTGCCGAAATGGTTTCAATATCTGCGATTAAATATTCAATATTAAAACAAAAAGCGGGTAAAGATATAATTTTTGATTTAGAAAAGTCGGTTTCTTTTGATGGAGATTCCGGACCCTATCTTCAATATACATGTGTGAGAGCAAAATCAGTTGTTAAAAAGGCAAAAACAAACGACAAAAAACCCAAAGCAGTTTCAGACAGAAAAGAAATAAATAATATAGAAAGGATGATTTACAGATTTTCAGACATAATTAAAAGGTCTGGAGAAGAATATTCCCCACACTATCTTGTTTTATATTTAATTGAATTGGCCGCAGAATTTAATACTTATTATGCTGTAAATAAAATTATAGGAAATGACAAAGATTCTCAATATCGTTTGGCAATAACAAAGGCCGTTTCCATAATTTTAGAAAACGGCCTTAAACTTCTCGGCATAAAAGTACCTGAAAAGATGTAAACATTGTCACAAAACGATAACAGGTGTGTAATTCCGTCACTCGTGCCAAACGAAAATGGGGCTTTCATTTGTTAACTCGCTAGGAATTATAAGAAATACTAAAACATTTCTTGCGTTTTCGTTGTTCGCTCATCACAAAAATAAATTTTTGCGTGAGCTCACTAGAAAATGTCAAATTAAATTTGATGGGCCATCATTTTCATAAGCCTGCTCCCCGTTGATTCAAACAGGACACTTAAACCACCTTGTTTTTTTAAACAAGTATCAAAAGAATTTGAAAAGACAAAATTATCTCTTTTGGGGGTACAATTATTATTTGGACTTGCGTGCTTGTCAAATATAAACATAATCACGTCAGCTTCAGAGAAACTTTTTGGTACTATCGCAAGCCCGTGTGTTTCACATTTTTTACAATAATAATGAACTTTTTTGGTAGACATAATATTCTCCTTTTTTCTTTCCGTATTCTAACAGAAGAAAGCAAAAATTGAAAATATTTAATTCTGGAAACAAATGATCCTATGTGTTAAATTATTACTACTATGCAGGAACAAAAAAAGACTGAAAAATCAGCCGTTGCGGAAAATGAAGAGAAAATTTTAGAGTTTTGGAGAGAAAATAAAATTTTTAAAAAATCATTAGAAAAACCTTCACCAAAGGGTGATTTTGTTTTTTATGAAGGACCACCTACTGCAAATGGAAAACCAGGGATACACCACGTAGAGGCGCGTGCTTTTAAAGATTTGATTCCAAGATACAAAACAATGAAAGGCTACAGAGTTTTAAGAAAAGCTGGTTGGGATACACACGGTTTGCCAGTTGAACTTGAAGTAGAAAAGAAACTCAAACTGCAAGGAAAGAAAGAAATTGAAAGTTATGGAATTGAAGAATTTAATAAACAATGCAAAGAAAGTGTTTGGGAATATAAAAAAGATTGGGAAAAAATGACTGAGAGAATTGCTTTTTGGGTTGATATGGAAAACCCATATATTACATACGATAAAAATTATATAGAATCACTTTGGTGGATAATTAAACAAGCTCACGAGAAAAATATTTTATATAAAGGTTATAAGGTTGTTCCTAATTGTCCAAGATGCGGAACTGCACTTTCTTCACATGAAGTAGCACAAGGTTATAAAAACATAAAAGAAGATTCTGTTTATATAAAGTTTAAAATTAAAGGGAAAGACGATGAATACATTTTGGCGTGGACGACAACGCCATGGACGTTGCCTGGCAATATTGCTTTAGCCGTTGGAGAAAATATAGATTATGTCTTGGCAGAACTCAAAACTCAAAACTCAAAATTCAAAACCACAACTCAAAACTCAAAACTTATTTTAAGTAAAAATTTGGTAGAAAAAATTTTAGGAAATTCAGAATATACAATTCTTAAAGAAATGAAAGGAAAAGATTTGGTTGGTTTAGAATATGAACCGCTTTTTTCGGGAATTGTCACAGAAAAAACACCAAACGCAAAAAATGCATTTAAAGTTTATTTAGCTGATTTTGTTTCTACCGAAGATGGAACCGGAGTAGTCCATACGGCTGTGATGTATGGAGCTGATGACTATGAATTGGGAGAAAAAATTGGGTTACCAAAAGTTCATAGCGTAAATTTGGATGGTACCTTTAATGAACTTGTTCCAAAATGGCAGGGCAGGTTTGTTAAAGACGTAGAGAAGGAAATTGTTAAAGATTTGGACGAAAGAAATATTTTATATAAAGTTGAAAAATACGCGCACGACTATCCTTTTTGTTGGAGATGTGATACGCCGTTAATTTATTATGCAAAAGATTCGTGGTATTTCAAAATGAGTGCCTTAAGAGAAGATTTAATAAAAAATAATCAGACAATAAATTGGATACCGGAACACATCAAAGATGGAAGATTTGGAGAATGGTTGAGAGACGTAAAAGATTGGGCAATTTCAAGGGAAAGATATTGGGGGACGCCTATTCCTGTTTGGGAATGTACTAATGCATCGCAGATTCACCCCGCCAAAGGCGGGGTAAACACAGATATAAAAAAAGGATGCGGGCACACCATTGTTGTTGGAAGTTTTGAGGAATTAGAAAAATTGAGCGGTAAAAAATTAGACGACCCACATAAACCATATATTGATGAAATAAAAATTAAATGTGAAAAATGTGGTGAAGAGATGAAAAGGGTGCCAGATGTTATGGATTGTTGGTTTGATTCAGGGGCCATGCCTTTTGCCCAATTTCATTATCCTTTTGAGGGTAGGGAATTAATTGATGATAAAAAACTTTTCCCAGCGGATTTTATTTCAGAAGCAGTAGATCAAACTCGTGGTTGGTTTTATACACTTCTTGCTGTCTCAACAATTCTAGGTAAAGGTGCGCCATATAAAAATGTAATTTCTTTAGGACACTTACTTGATAAGAAAGGAAAGAAGATGAGTAAAAGTTTGGGAAATATCGTAAATCCTGCAGAAATGATAGATAAATATGGTGCGGACGGATTACGTTGGTATTTGTATACAGTTAATCAACCCGAAGACCCGATTCTTTTTGACGAAGAAGCTCTTAAAAAATCTTCAAGAGTTTTTATGACACTTTCTAATGTAGTTAGTTTCTATAAAATGTTTGCCGATGGAACAAAAATTCAAGATATAAAAGAAAAAGATTTTGAAAATGTTTTGGATAAATGGATTTTAAATTCAATGAATTCTTTGATTAAAGATGTTAATGGAAATCTTGAAAAATATAGTATTACTACGAGCGCAAGGAAAATTGATGATTTTATAATGGATTTATCTCAGTGGTATGTAAGAAGGTCTAGAGAGAGATTTAAAGGAGATAATGAAAAAGATAAAGAGAATGCTAAAAAGTGTCTTGGTTTTGTTTTATTAAACTTAAGTAAATTAATTGCTCCATTTACTCCATTTATAGCCGAAAATGTTTACAAAGAAATTGGCGGGGAAAAGGAATCAGTTCACTTGGAAAATTATCCTGTTGCAAATGAAAAATTGATAGATGAAAAAGAAAAAGAATTGATGTATGAAACAAGAAAAATCATCTCACTTGGTTTAGACGGAAGAATGACAAAAAATATAAAAGTTCGTCAGCCATTGCAATTGTTAAAGTTTGGTAAAAAATCTTTAAAGGATGCGAGTGAATATTTAGAGTTAATAAAAGACGAAGTGAATGTGAAGGAAGTTTCGTTCAGTGATAAATTAGAAGAAGATGATATTGAAATGGATTTTGAATTAACAAATGAATTGATTCAAGAGGGAATTATGAGAGATTTATTAAGACAAATTCAAGATATGAGAAAAACAAAAGGACTTGTCCCACAAAACATAGTTTCTCTAGAAGTTAATTCCAATAAGTCTGGTAAAGAAATTATAAAAAAATTTGAAAGCGTGATAAAAAAGACTGCGGGACTTAAAGAAATAAAATTTGTGAGTGAATTTGATGGGGAAGAACTTAAAACAGAAAAAATAAATTTTAGATTAAAGATCTTATAATCTTTACTTGGGTGCTCCGCATCCAAGTAAAAGTGGTTTAAACACAGTTTTAAATAAGATCTGAATTATTCGAGGGTTGTCCATGGTGGTTGTGTTGATTTCAAAGTTTTAAGTGAGCCACGATATCTCTGCTATAGCAGAGATATCGTGGCTCTTTCATAATATTCAAAAATTAAAAAAGCGGTGGTTTGGTAACCACCGCTTTTGTTCATTGCAAAACGCAATCGTTTGTTATTAAAATATAATTACCCGGTATATTTTCCTCAATCCATCTTTTTGAGAAATCAAACCCTTTTTTCTCAAGTTTATCTAGCAATTCAAACTTGCGAATCTGAAACTTTTCTTCTTTGATGTTCAGAGCAATTACCGAATCATTACTAACAAGAGAACTCAATATAAAAACTGACACATCGGAGTAATGGTGACTGACTTCAAGTTTAGTCCCCTCCAATTCATCTGCCACCTTTTTTGGTAGTAATACATTTGTTGCGTTTTTAAAACTAAGCGTTATTGTTTCCTTTTCAGCCATTATTTCTCCTTTGTTTATTGATTTTAAAAAACTGGCACGACTCTTTAAAAACTCGTTTAGGGTTTTTAAAGTATTGAACTTTTCACTGATTCTATTCTTTTTGCCGTTTTTGTCAACTTTTGTTTTTATATTTTCAATTTTCTATTCTCTAATTGTAGCGCCTGTCCGCCCCTGGAGGAAATAGGGGGATAGTTTTCTTTCTATACCACAGGAAATACAGTGTATAATTTTGTTAGTAATATGTTTTTATGATTTAGTGATTTAGTGATTTGGTGATTTAATGTTTGTATGTACAAAATCTACACAACAGATGGATTAATTATAGAAAACAGGATTTTTGGAGAATCCAATAAGATTTATTTTATTTTAACTAGAGATTTTGGGTTAATAAAAGCAACGGCACAAGGTGTTTGTAAGGTAGAATCAAAACAAAAGTTTGGGCTTCAAACATTATCGTTTTCAAAAATATCACTTGTAAAAGGAAAGGAAATTTGGAAAATAACAAGCGCCGTTCCAATAGAAAATGTTTTTTATAATTTTATAGGTCAAAAAGAAAAACTTAGTTTGTTTATAAGAGTAATTTCTCTCGTTAAGAAACTTTTAGTTGAAGAAGAAAAAGAGCCTATTTTTTTTGATGTTGTTAAATCTCTCTACAAATTTTTAAAAACTGAAAATGAAAACAATAAAGACAAATTAAGCTCTGCTGAGCTGTTGACGGTCATGAAGATTTTACATGCGTCTGGTTATCTTGGTGAAAATAAAAATTTTGGTAATTTACTTAAAGATGATGATTTTAGCGATGAGATAATGAACAATATAAAAAGAATTAAAAAAGAAATGTTAAAAGAGATAAATTTAGTAATGGCGGAAATTTGAAACCTCTTGGAGAGGCTTCAAATCTACCCCGGTAAAATATCTTTCAGATTTTACAGGGCAGGTAATATTTTTTGTTTTTAATTTTTTTAACTGCGTTTTGATGTTTTTGTGCTTTTATGCTTTAGTGATTTTGATGCTATAATTATTCCATGGAAACGGGGAACTATAAGAGTAGAATAGAAAATTTAAAAAGCCGCCTTTACTCTAGAAAGGCAAGTTTGAACAAAACTGAGAAAAATATAAATCTTAAACCAAAAGAGTTTGATTTAAAACCTACGTGGGGGTCTAAAGAAATAGATAGTAATAAGTTAAACATAGAAAATATTATGGGTAAAAAGAAAAAATTTACACTAAATAAACTATTTATATCGTCAATAATTTTTCTCTTTCTTGCTGGAGTTTTTGCTTTCTTTTCCCTCACGGGAGGTGGTAATAGTATTTCTTCAGATAATATAGACATAGAACTTTCAGGTCCAGTATCAATAGGGTCAGGAGAAATTTTAACTCTTGAAATAGATATTTTAAATAAAAATTCTGTGAGCCTTGAAACAGCCGACCTTTTGATTGAATATCCAGAGGGGACTAGAGCCTCATCAAATATAAAGAATGTGCTTAAGAGAGACAGACAATCTTTTCAAACAATAAAATCAGGAGAGAAAAAAAGCACGGTTGCCAAATCTGTTTTGTTTGGCGAGGAGGGGACTAAGAAAGAAATAAAAATTGGGATAGAATATCGCGTTCCTGGTTCAAACGCTATTTTTTATAAAGAAAAAAAATATGAAATAGAGATAAATGCTTCTCCAGTATCTCTTGCGGTTTCTTCTCCTAAAGAAATAAATTCTGGGCAAGAAATTGAGTTTAAAATTGATGTTAAATCTAATTCAGAAAACAAAATAGAAAATCTTCTTTTAGAAGCGGAATTTCCTTTTGGTTTTAAACCCGGAAAATCAACGCCAAATTCTTCTTTTGGAGATAATTTGTGGGAGATTAGTTTAAATCCTTTAGAGAAAAAAACAATTTATATAAGCGGTGCAATTAATGGGCAAGATGGTGAAAAAAGAACGTTTAGATTTAATGTAGGGGTAAAAAAAGACAACGACGAGAAAACAATAGAAGTAAATTTTATAACTTATTCCGAACAGATAACCATCAAAAAATCTTTTATAAGTTTGAATATGAGTGTAAACAGAGATTCTTCATTAGAAGACCAAATAACGAGTGCAGGAGAAACGGTGAGAGTAGATATTTCGTGGAAAAATAATTTAGAAACAAAAATAACGGATGCAGTATTAAAAGTAGAATTAGACGGCGACATCATTGATGAATCTTCCATATCTTCATTGAATGGTTTTTATAATTCTGCAAACAATACTATAACTTGGGATAAACGAAATATAAGTGGGCTCGGAGTTTTGGAATCAGGAGACGGAGGGGATACGAGTTTTAGTTTTAGAACCTTGAATAACGTAAAGGATACACTTTCAAGGGTTCCGGAGATAAATATTTATGTGACAATAGACGGAACGGAACCAACCGAATCTGGAAGTACGTCAAGAATTATTACATCTGCTACAACAAGAAAAATCAAAGTTTCCTCAAACGTTTCTTTAAACCCAAGACCAGTTTATTATTCAGGAAAACTTATAAATAACGGCCCAATTCCGCCCAAGGTCGGGAGCGAGACTACTTACACAGTTATTATTTCTCTTTCAAATTCAATAAATGATGTTTCTGGTGGAAAAGTAAAGATGGTTCTTCCTTCTTATATAAGATGGATGGGGACCGTTGTTCCGTCAGAAGAAAAAGTAAGTTTTAATCCTGTTGGTGGGGAGGTTGAATGGAGTGTGGGTGATATCTACAAAGGAATTGGATACACAAGGGAAGCGAAGGAAGTTCAGTTTCAAATAGCACTTACTCCTAGCTCAAGCCAGATTGGTTCATCTGCAGTTCTTGTTGACAATATAGTATTTACAGGCATGGACACGTTTACAGACACAGAGATAAAAATTACAGGGAAACAATTAACGACGAGACTAAAAACAGATTCAAAATTTAAGGATGGAGATGATGTAGTAATTAAATAACGTTGTGGTATTATGTTTTAAAATAGTTGAATAAACATGCATACAAACAGAGATAAAGAAATAACAAATATAAGGATAGATTCTGGAACTATTATTAGAGTAATAGTAATAGGACTTTTGTTTGTTGGCCTTTATATTTTAAGAGACCTTCTTTTTATTATATTTGCCGCTGTTGTTATAGCATCAGCAATTGAACCTGCAGTTAGCTGGTTTAATAAAAAGCTTAGTATTCCGAGATTGTTAGGTGTCATAATAATTTATTTATCTTTATTTATTTTTATATTTGTAATACTCTATTTCTTTATTCCTCCTGTCTTGAACGAAACGATAGACGTGATTATAAAAATGCCAGAGATTACAAAGACGCTGAATTTTGATCTCACTGGTGGTTATGTCGACTCAGGTAGCGCTCTTGGAAATCTTTCAAAATCAATCTCTCTCTCAGAAATAATACTTCAACTTCAAACTCTTGTATCAAATCTTTCGGACAGCGTAGTTGGTATTTTAAGTAAGGTGTTTGGTGGAGCGCTGAGTTTTATGTTAGTTATAGTAATGTCATTTTATTTGGCTGTTCAAGAGAAGGGGATACATAATTTTTTGAGAATCGTAACCCCTTTTAAACACGAAAAATATATAATAGACCTTTGGGGCAGATCACAAAAAAAGATAGGGAGGTGGATGCAGGGACAAATGATATTGGCTCTGATTGTTGCGATTTTGGTTTATTTAGGACTCACTATACTCGGAATTGAAAATGCTTTAATTCTTGCTCTTCTAGCAGGAGCTTTTGAAATAATTCCTCTCTTTGGTCCGATTTTATCAAGTATACCCGCAATTGCGATTGCGTTTTTGGACGGGGGTATTACGTTGAGCTTGATGGTTATAGGTTTGTATATAATTATTCAACAATTTGAAAATCATTTAATTTATCCATTGGTTGTAAAAAAGGTTGTCGGAGTTCCGGCACTCGTTGTCATTATAGCCCTTATTGTTGGGGCAAAATTTGCGGGATTTATAGGTATGTTACTATCTGTACCAATAGTTTCAATTCTTATGGAATATGCAAACGACCTTGATATAAGAAAAAAAAGATTGTACGAAGAAATGGAAGCAGAGATTTCTAAATAATTTTCGCATAAAAAAACATGGAGAAAAAATCGTTTTATTTAACTACGACTCTACCTTATGTAAACGCCGAGCCACACATCGGCTTTGCTCTTGAAATTGTTCAAGCAGATGTAGTTGCTCGTGTTAAAAGACTAGAAGGATATGATGTGTTTTTTAATACTGGGACAGATGAACACGGATTAAAAATTTATAAGAAGGCGCAAGAAGAAGGGGTTGGTGTACAAAAATATGTTGATAAATATGCTAAAAAATTTGATGATTTAAAACAAGCTCTCAATTTAAGTTATGATGCCTTTATCAGAACGACAGATGAACATCATTTAAGTGCTACGAAAGAGTTTTGGAATAGGTGTTTGAAAAGCGGAGACATTTATAAAAAGAATTACAAAATCAAATATTGTGTTGGCTGTGAATTAGAAAAAACCGATTCAGAACTTGTAAACGGTAAATGTTCGATGCATCCAAACAGAGAGTTGGAAATAATTGAAGAAGAAAATTATTTTTTTAGATTTTCAAAATACCAAGATGTATTACTTGATTTATATAAAAACAATCCAGAATTTGTCGTCCCAGATTTTAGATTCAACGAAATAAAATCATTTGTTAAAAATGGTTTGATGGATTTTAGTATCTCCCGATTAAAAGAAAAAATGCCTTGGGGAGTACCAGTTCCTGAAGACGAAAACCAAGTTATGTTTGTTTGGTTTGATGCCCTAATAAATTATATTTCAACACTTGGTTGGCCTGAAGATAAGAAAAAATTTGAAAAATTTTGGCCCGGAATACAGTTTGCAGGAAAAGATAATTTAAGACAGCAATCTGCTATGTGGCAGGCGATGTTGCTCTCTGCGAGTTTGCCGACAACAAAACAAATAATGATTCATGGATTTATTCTTACAGAAACAGGAGAAAAAATAAGCAAAAGTGCAGGGAACACAGGAAGAATTACGGACCCATTTTACTATTTTAATGAATATGGGACTGATGCCGTTAGATATTATTTAACTCGCCATGTTCATCCCTTTGAAGATACGAACTTTTCTGCGGAGAAATTTAAAGAAGGATATAACGCAGGTCTTGCAAATGGTTTAGGAAATTTAGTGAGCAGGGTTGTTAAAATGCGCATTAACTACAACGTAGATTTTGATGTTAGTGAGTTGAAAAATATTTGGGAATCAGATTCTGATTCTGAATTGAAAGAATATAAAAATTATTTTGAAAAATTTGAATTTAATAAGGCTCTTGATTTGATTTGGAATAGAATAGGTGAAATGGATAAAAAAATTGCTGAGACACAGCCGTTCAAACTTATCAAAACAGACGAGAAAAAAGCAAAAGAAATTATTTCCGAACTAGTTTTTGATTTGTACAAAATTGCAAAATTACTTGAACCCGTAATGCCAGAAACTGCAGAAAAAATTCAAAAAATTATTGAAGACAAAAAAATGCCAGAGCCTCTATTTTTAAGAAAAGAATAAGATGGAATTTAACTATTTTGATATACATTCTCACCTTAATTTTCCTGATTTTGATAAAGACAGGGAAGATGTGATTAAAAAAATGATTGATGAGAAAATTGGGACTATTTGTGTTGGAGCAGATTTAAAAACATCAAAAGAATGTGTTGAACTCGCAAATAAGCATGAAAACATTTGGGCAACAATCGGCGTGCATCCCAATGACAACAAAGAAGATTTTGATGAAGAAAATTTTCAAGAGCTATTAAGAGGCTCAACCTCTAATGAGGGGTTGAGCCTCTCAAAGGTTTCAAAGGTCGTTGGAATAGGAGAATGTGGATTAGATTATTTTAGAATAAAAGGAGAACCAGAAAACGAAAAGAAAAGACAGAAAAATTTATTTGAAAAACAAATTCAGTTTGCAATTAATAATGATTTACCTCTCATGATTCATTCTCGCGACGCTTATGATGATATTTTGGATATTTTAAATTCATACAAAAAAGAGAACCCTAATTTGAAAGGAAACATACATTTTTTTGTAGGGGACAAGAATATAGCTAAAAAATTTTTTGATATTGATTTTGCAATTTCATTTTCTGGGGTAATAACATTCACAAACGATTATAATGAAACGATTGAATATGCACCAATAGAAAAAATAATGCCCGACAGTGATTCACCGTTTGTTGCCCCGGCACCGTTTAGAGGAAAAAGAAATGAACCGATTTATATAAAAGAAATAGTCAAAAAAATTGCAGAAATTAAAAAATTAGATATTGAAGTTACAAAGAAACAAATGGTTCGAAATGCTGTTAATACCTTTAAGTTAACAATTTAACAATTTAGCCATAAAACAATGAAATATGTTGCTCCAGGCAACAAATTATGTTATTCTCTAACCCATGAAAAAGGCTAAAAAAGAACAAGATATTAAAAAAATTGGCACGGAAGAAAATATGGATAACGAACAAAAAAGAGTTTATGAGCTTGGTTTTTTATTGAACTCTAATATTTCAGAAGATAAAGTTGTGGATAAATTCTCTTCAATAAAAAAAACTCTAGAAAAAAATGAATGTTCACTTATTTCAGAAGAATGGCCAAAAATAAAAGGTTTGGAATATACGATGTATAAATCATTTCATGGTAAAAAAGAAAAATATGATAATGCATATTTTTCTTGGATAAAATTTGAAGCAAGTCCGTTCTCTGTGGATAAAATTAATGAAGAAATTATAAAGGATCAAGATGTAATACGATTTATAATTGTGAAAACAGTTAAAGAGAACACTCTTGTTATAACTAAAAAGGTTTCAATAGGAAATAACGAAAGGAGAAAACAATCTGTTAAGAGAGAAATTGGAAAGGAGGTCTCAAAAGAGGAATTAGACAAGACAATAGATGATTTAGTAATAAGATAACTTTAAAAGCCACAACAGGCTTTTAAAGAAAAGTGTTGGTTTTAAGCCCACGACATTTTTAGAAAAGTTTTTAATAGTTAATTTCACCCCGTAGAATATGATGCTTTAGCATCATAAAAACTAGAGTTTTTTATTCCACGAGGTAAAAATATTATGTATTTCAATAAAGCTTTCGTTATAGGCAATTTAACAAGGGACCCAGAAATGAAGGCTCTTCCATCTGGGATTTCAGTCACAACATTTTCAGTCGCAACAAATAGAGTGTGGAAAGACAAAGAAGGAAAACAGCAAGAGAATGTAGATTTTCATAATATAGTGGTTTTTGGGAGACAGGCAGAGACCGTTTCTCAATATTTAAAAAAGGGAAGTATGGTAATGGTTGAAGGAAGGATGCAGACAAGAAGTTGGGATGCTCAAGATGGAACTAAAAAATATAGGACAGAAATTGTTGCAGACAGAATTCAATTTGGTCCAAAATCTGGAAATAGCGCGGGTGGCGGAAACAGCACCGGTTTCTCTAAAAAAAGTAAGAAAGATGAGGCCCCAGAAGAATTAGATACAATCCAATATCCTGCGGATGAAATAAATCCAGACGATATACCATTTTAACTTTAAAAGCTCTAACTCTAAAATCTCTAAATGAGATTTTGAAGAATCGTGTCAGAATTAATTCATATTTCGAGCTTTTAAAGCCATAATTAATTATAAAAATCATGAATCCCGTTAGAAGCCGCAGTCACGGTTTAAAGAAACGGGTTTAAAAAATAAGTAAAAATAGTATTCCAAATTAACAAATTTAATTTAGCAGAGTGCGGTTGACCGCGACCTGCTTCTAAACGGGATGAATCAGTGTTATTTTTCAAAAAACAATATTAAATATATAGACTATAAAAACACAGAACTTTTAAAAAAGTTTTTGGATTCTCACGCAAGAATAGTTTCTCATAAGAAAAGTGGAGTATGTACTAAACACCAAAGGGAACTTTCAAATGCTATTAAAAGAGCTAGATTTATGGGTCTTCTGCCTTTTATTGCAAGGTAAATGAAAAAGCAACCCAAGTTGCTTTTTCATCCACCCCAGTTAAATATACTTCGTATTTAACGGGGCAAGTAATTTTTTTTGTTTTTGTTAAAAAAAGCAACCCAAGTTGCTTTTTCATCCACCCCAGTTAAATATACTTCGTATTTAACGGGGCAAGTAATTTTTTTTGTTTTTATTAAAAAAGCGGTCAAAACTGCTTTTTTAAATTTATTTTTTTCAAAAGAGTCGAATTATTGTTCGACTCTTTTTGTATATTCTCCAGTTTCTGTGTTTACTTCAATTATATCTCCTTCATTAACAAACAATGGGGCAATAGCCACCGCACCAGTTTCAAGAATGATTTGCTTTGTTGCACCCTGTGCCGTGTTTCCTCTAACCGCAGGTTGTGCCTCCTTAACTTTCAATTCAACCTTGATTGGTAATTTTAATCCTATAATTTTATCTTTAAAATATAGTACCTCAACTAATGAGTTTTGTTTTATAAATTTTATTCTTGAATCAATTATACTTTCCGGTAGAGTAAATCTTTTACTTGGGTCTTTTTCTTCACAAAACCAATATTCTCCCTTATTGGTATAAAGATATTTTATTTTTTTAGTTTCCAAATCGGCTTCCTCAACTTTTTCTGATTGATGAAAAGAATATTCAACAACTCTTCCAGTTATCATATTTCTTAGCTTAGTTGCATTAACTGGTTTTCTTTGTTGTTTACGAAAAACATGAGAGGAGAGTACTTCATATGGATCTCCTTCAAATTCAATGTATTTTCTTTCTTTTATTTCGTTGTATTCTAACATGATTGATTTTTAATGAGCGAAGCGAATATAAAAATCATCACCCAGCCCCATTTCTGTATTTTTGTAAAGAATTTTAAGATTAAAAAATTTGAAGAAATTTTTTATCTCAAAAATTCAAAAACAAAAACATAAAAATGGGGCTGGATTTAAGAAAAATATAGTCGCCTCGCTCCTTATTTTTCTAAAACATTCTATCAGAAATTTTGAAAGATTCAAACATTGATATTTATCTCCCGTTGTGGTATTTCTTAAGTAGACAAAAATTTCTTTAACATTTTAATAGGAGACAAAAATGAAAGACAACGAGAACAATTCTCTTTATACAAGAGAAAAAATTCGCGCTCTCAATCTCTCCCTTTCGTCTCCAAAGGAAGTGGCGAGGAAAGAAGAGCTTGAGAATTTTCGCATTGATTCAGCAATAAAAAGCCTGGATATTTTAAAAACAGGAAATGTTGGAATCATTGCAGATACAGGAACCGGGAAGACCCCAATTAGTTTTATTGATATTCTCATACACAAAACTGAGAATGAAAATCACAGAGTCCTTTTTTTGGTTCCACGTAGGAGCCTGGCATACCAACACGAAAAACTTTTTCATAAAGTTGAGCCAGACGGGTCAACCCAAACAGCCGTGTTTATTGGTGGGATTAAAATGAAAGATCGTAAATGGTATGACAAGAGAAAAAAAATAATATTTGCAACACCTCAAATGTTTATGAATGACATTAGGAGGGGAATTGCAGATATAGAATTTTTTGACGACATTGTGATGGATGAGTTCCATCATTCTCAAGGCAATTATGATTATGTAAAAATTGCCGAGCTTGCGGAGCAATATAACAAAAAAATTATTGGGCTTTCTGCTTCTCCGGGTAATACGGAAGAAAAAATTGAAAAACTCAAAAAAAGTTCCAAAATCTCTAATTTTATAAGAGTTGAAGTTAAAACTCCTAAAAAATTAGAAGATGTTGTTTTTGCAGAGCCAGACGAGGCTCTTCTTACAATTGAACAACACTTTTTTAAACTTTTTTCTGCAGTTGAAAAAAGATTGGAACAAAATAATATTTTTTTGGCAAGAAAAAGAGAAGATTTAGGTCAATATCTTTTAGATGGGAAACTATCAATTTTAGAAAAAACTCTCCATTATGAAACTATAAGGGAGAAAGAACTTAAGATGATAGGAAAATCTATTGATGTGATGCCACAATACGAACCAAAAAAATGGAAAGCATTAATGTGGTATGCAGTTTATCGTAAATTGAAATATGCATATGCGGTTTGTATTATGGAAAGTTATGTAACGTTTCTTACATATATTGAAAAAATAAAAAAAGATGAAACAAAGGCATCTCAAAAAATTCTTGCTTCGCCAGTTTTTCAAGAAATAGTTTCCTTGGCGGAAAAACACAGGGATGAACATCCTAAGATTTTGGCTCTAATAAAAAATGCAAGATATCTTTATCGTTTAAAGATGAAGACTATAATTTTTATTGGGGAAAAAGTGACAGGAGAATATATTAAGGAAATTATGAATAAAAAAATTCCAATTTCCGAGGTTGTTTTTGGCGGACAAAAAAATCCAAAAAAGCAACTTGAAACGATAGAAAAACTTAAAGATGGCGGATTGATATTTCTAATCTCCACTTCCGTCATAGAAGAAGGCCTTAATGTTCCGGAGGTTGATGCAGTAGTTCATTACTCAATGCCAATGACAGAAAGATCGCGCATACAAAGAAGCGGGAGAACGGCGAGAGTAAAAACAGGAAATGTTGTTTTTATCACTCTTGATCACCCATTGGATAAGGCTCTATATTGGGCAACGTTTCGTGGAGAAAAAAACATGGCTTATATTCTCAAAAAAATGGAGAGTAATAAAGACCATGAAAAAAATATCTCGGAAAGTGAAATCGTTTCTAACAAGGAATCTTTACTTCTTGAAAATATTTCAGATAAAGTAGTCACTCCAGACGGAAAGATTTTGATAAATAAAAGTGTTTCAAGAAGAGGGACGAAGCGGTGTACGGAGACTATGGATATGTTTCAAGAAGAAGAAACGCTAAAATTATCAGTTCCAATAAGTGAAGAAATAGAAAGTCCCTCAACTTCCTTCGACATAGCTCAGGATAAAACGCTTGTGGCGAATTCCTCACGGGAATTTGAAAAACATGAAGAGGAATCTGTAAAAGATATACAAAAAGAAAAAATTTCCTTTTTCTCAATCGCCAGTTCTTTTTTTAGTTCTTTTTTAAAAAAATTGTTTAGATTGTAGTTCTTTTATATTTATTAACTAAAAACCGAGTTGTTTTTTCAAACAGCTCGGTTATTTTTATTTATGTTTTAATCCAGCACTTATTTTTTATAAAAAATAAGTGCTTGGTTGACAAGTTTTAATAATGGGTGTATTATAATAACAGAAATTAAATAACAGTTTTTTAACAAAAACAGGTGTCGAAATGACAAGTAAAATCAATAATTCAAAAACAGCATTATTATTTTTTTTTGTTGTGCTGTCAATATTAATTTTGATTCCTACAACCACACAAAGCGAAGAGAAAAAACTAACCGACGTAAATTATGTTGTCGGTGATAATTCTATTAAGGATGTTTATTACAATAACATGGTGTGGAAATTTAAATGGAATGGAAAAAATTGGGAATTTCTCAATATTGTAGAATATCCAAAAAGGTGGGGAATGTTTTCTCAGGCAAGCTATGCCGTGAGAATATTAACAAGTTCGAATGAAATAATGAGTGTTAATTTTAGTGAAAGTGTTTCTCTCATTATAAATTTAGACAATCTTTTTAAGGCCGTGCAAGAGCAGATAGGAAAATACTGTACCTTGTACGATTTTTCTATAATTAAATGGGTACCAAAATAACAAAAACCGAGTTGTTTTTTCAAACAACTCGGTTATTTTTTTATTTCATTAGTAATTAGTAATTAGAAATTCTTTATTTATATTTCCTCTCTAATTTTCGTCTTTATTTTTTTAGTAATTTCGTCTGCAATTTTTTTATTTTCTTTTTCTTTCAAAAAGTCTTTTGCTGAATCATACCCGCGTCCTAATTTTATATCTCCATAAGAATAAGATGAACCAGATTTTTCTACAAATCCATATTTTTCTCCGAGAGATAAAATTTCACCCTCTTTTGAAATTCCAATATTGTACATAATATCAAATTCGGCATTTTTAAAAGGGGAGGCAACTTTATTTTTTACAACCTTAACTCTTGTACGAGAACCGATTATTTCTTCACCTTTTTTAATTTGAGCAATTCTTCTTATATCAAGACGAACAGATGCATAAAACTTTAAAGCATTTCCTCCCGGAGTTGTTTCTGGGTTTCCAAACATAACTCCAATTTTCATTCTTATCTGATTTATAAATATAACTATTGTCTTACTTTTTGCAGTGATAGCCGTGAGTTTTCTCAACGCCTGTGACATTAAACGAGCTTGTTTTCCAACATGATGAGCACCCATATCACCCTCAATCTCATCCTTTGGAGTAAGAGCGGCGACTGAATCAATCACTATTACATCAATTTTTCCCGTTCTTACCAAGGACTCAACTATCTCAAGGGCTTGTTCCCCAGTATCTGGTTGTGAAATTAAAAGCTCCTCAATCTTTACGCCGAGTTTTTTGCTGTATTCGGGGTCCATTGCGTGTTCAGCATCTATAAATGCACAAATTCCACCTTTCTTTTGTGCTTCCGCTATAACGTGTAGGGTGAGAGTAGTTTTTCCTGATGATTCTGGGCCAAAAATCTCAATTATTCTTCCGTGGGGTAATCCACCGACTCCAAGCGCCATATCAAGACCAAGAGACCCGGTTGATATAGATTCAACATCAACCCTAGGTTTATCTCCTAATTTCATTATTGCCTCATCTCCAAATTTTGTTTTTATTTGTGCCAATGTATCCTCAATCGTGTTCTCGTTCATTGATTTTTTATTTTCTGGTTTACTATTTTTTTTGTTTTTTATGGCCATAAAATTATCTTAAATCTCAAATCTAATATCTAAAATATATAAAAATGATATTTAAAAAATTAAAGTTATTAAAAATTATATTAACATAATAACATTTTTAAAAATCTGTGTTTACCCCGCCCTTGGCGGGGTAAATCTGCGTTTTATCTGCACCCGCCTCGTAGCCAGAGCGTAGCTCTGTGGTACTGGAGTCAATCTGCGGTTTTAAAATAATATTTACAATTTTCTCTGTCTTTCTATCAAACCTATCCGTGATTGTGAATAAAATTTTATTCAACCCGTTTGCTAAAATATATTTTTCATTAAAGAACCCGTTCTTATTTATTGAAATTTGTTTTCCATTCAAATCTATATTTGACACATTTTTTACAACTCCACTCACATCTATTAAGGAAGTTTTGTAAACAGCTCCGTCTTTCGGCTCATTTAAATATAAAGAAGGTCCTTGTATAAAATCTAAAGATCTAAAAAAAATGTACACCACTATAAAAATTGCAAAAAGTATTCCCAAAATAATCCCTGTTCGTTTTAATTTATTTTGCACCAAAAAGCTAGTATTTTTCATCTTCGTTTTCTTTACTTTCTAAATCATTATTATCATCAATTTCAAACTCTTTTTCATCTTCTCCAAAACCAACGTCGTCTGATTTTATAAGTACTTCTCTGGGTTTTGAACCACTTGAAGGTCCAATTACACCGTTTTCTTCTAAAATGTCCATAAGTCGCGCAGCCCTTGAATACCCGATTCTTAATTTTCTTTGTAAATAAGAAGTCGAGGCTTTTCCCGCTCTCATAACAATATTTTTTGCTTCGTCATAGAGGTCGTCGTCATTGTCAAGTGATTCATTGTTAAAATCTAAACTTGTAGAAAACAAAGCGTTGCTTTGTTCGGTAGAAGAAATATCGACTTCGTCTGGAACCTCGTATTCATATTCTTTTCTCAAATATTTTACAACCAACTTAACTTCTTTTTCTGATATATAAGCAGATTGCAATCTCACCGGCTTTGACATCTCACCGGAAAGATAAAGCATATCTCCTGAACCAAGAAGTTTTTCTGCTCCAGCACCGTCAAGTATTGTTCTAGAATCAACCTGAGAAGCAACCTGTAGTGCAATTCTCGCGGGAATGTTTGCCTTGATTAATCCAGTAATGACATTAACAGATGGTCTTTGTGTTGAAAGTACCAAATGTATTCCAACTGCACGACTCATTTGTGCCAGTCTTACAACAGCTGATTCAAGCTCCCGCGGATACATGTGCATCAAGTCTGCAAGTTCATCCACTACTATTATTATGAAAGGCATTTTTTCTATCGCCTCAACATCTTCGTTAATATTTTTGTCATTTCTGTTTATTATTTTTTCAACGGCCGGTGTTAGTATATTTTTATGATATGACTGGATATCTCTGACGGCACTTTTTTCTAATAGGTCATATCTTTTTTCCATTTCTTTTCCTGCCCACTTAAGAGCTAAAATTGCTTTTTTGGGACTTGTTATGACCGGTGTCAAAAGATGTGGGATTCCATTATAAAGTGTTAACTCAACTCTCTTTGGGTCAATCATTATGAATTTTACATTTTCAGGTGAGTTTCTAAAAACTAATGAGTTTATTATTGTATGTATAGACACTGATTTTCCAGAACCAGTTGCTCCGGCGATTAATAAGTGGGGCATTTTTGACAAATCACCAAAGTGTGAATCTCCAGATATTCCTCTTCCAAGTGATATTGTAAGAGGTTTTTGTGCCTGTTTGTATTCTGCAGAGGAAAGAAGACCCCCAAGACCTACGGTAGTTTTTGCTGTATTTGGCACCTCAATTCCAACAAGTGATTTTCCAGGAATCGGCGCTTCAATTCTTACCGGGTGAGCAGCGAGCGCCAGTTCAAGATTATTTTGTAGTCCAAGTATTTTTGATAAACGAACACCCTCTGCTGGTTTTAGAGAATATCTCGTCACAGTAGGTCCTATAGAAATTTCATCCATCTCTACATTTATTCCAAAATTTTGAAGAGTTCTTTTTATTATATTTGAATTTGCTTTTATGTCTCCGACATCTGGTTTTCCCCTATCTCTCTGCAATAGTGATAATGGAGGAGGAACGTATTCTTTATAAGAAGTTAGGTTTGGGGATAATTGAATTTCTTCCTCATCCTCGTCTTTCTTTATATTTTTTTTACCAAGAAGTCCCCCTAATTTAAATTTACTTTCAACAGGTTCCTCTATTTCAACGTCTTCTAAAATCTCTTCAGTTTCATCATCCTCATATTCTTCTATATTTACATCCCCATCTTTACTCCATCTTTTCCAAAACAAAAGAGATTCAAGGGTTATCTTTTTTTCAAAAATAATTACAAAAGATATGATTGCCAAAGCAAACAATATAATTACACTTGCATAGAAATCAAAAAATTTTAAAAAGGGAAGAGAAATCAAATTTCCAACAACACCACCTTTTTGTTTTGAAAAGAGATCAACTAAACCCAAACCAGATATAAACAAAACAATTGAACTTATTATTTTTAAAACTTTCAGCTCTGGTTTGAGCGGTCTAATGAAAGAAACCCCAAGAACAAACAAAATAAATGGAATAAGAAAATATCCTATTCCTAATAAATAATTAAAAAATTTTAAAATGTATTTCCCGACCTCGCCAGCTGTATTAAAGGCAGATAAAACAAATATAATACCAAGAACAAAAAACAATATAGCCCAAATTGTATTTACAGTTTCTTTTTCTATTCGACTCGCAACTTTTATTTTTTTAGGCTTCTCAGTATTTTTATATTTTCTTTTTGTCATAAATTGAAATTTTTACATAAACATTTTAACACAATAAGGACGTCTTTAATAATGAAAAAATGTAAATTTAAATCTGCTGTCAGATAGCTGTCAAAAATAATGGTTCAAAACATTAGGGTTTAATAGGTTTTAAAACAATCCCACCAAATTCCAAATTACAAATCTCAAATTACAAATTTATCCCGTAGCCAACTTGTTGTGGTACTGGGACAATATCAAAAATTCTAATAACCAAAATTCAAAAAATATTTTGAAAAAGGGTTTTAGTATTTAGTGTTTAGAATTTATTTAGGATTTGGTGCTTTAGATTTGGAATTTAATTTTTTAAAAGTCCTTTACAAATTAAAATGTCCGATATATAATAAAGGACAATTTAAGTTAAAGGACAATAATATGGAAAAGGACAAAAACATAAAAGACATTGAAGACATAAATGTCTTTGAACAGAGCCAATATTTAAACTTTATGGTTAAAAAAGCCGAAAAGATTGTTACAGCCATATATTTGGTTACTAATCTATTTCCTTCAAACGATCCAATGAAACAGATTTTAAGAAAGAAATCTGTGTTTTTGCTATCAGAAATTAATCATATGAGGCAAATTTTTGATTCAACAGAGGTTAGACCTTTGTTGAATTTAGATAGATCTATTTCCAGTATTATATCCCTTTTAAATGTTTCAAAAGATTCCAGATTAATATCTGAAATGAACCATTCAATTCTTGAAAAAGAAATAAAAAATCTTGCAAATATTTATGTAAACGACAATAAAATAACAAAATCTGAAATTTTATTTAATAGTGATTTTTTTGAGACAAATAAAAAAAGTTTGCTACCCTATCAAGGCCCTATAAATGATTCCCAATATGAACAAAAGAAGGAACGTCAAAATGTTGGTATAAAAATGTCCTTTAGAAAAAATGATTATAAAATGTCCTTTAATAATAAAACTTCAAAGAAAAAAATTATTAAAAGAAAAACCGGTCCTAAACAATTAGAAACAAAGGAAAAGAGAAGAGATCTGATAAAGTCCTTAGTTAAGAGCAATAAATTCATAACTATAAAAGATGCCACAAAATTGATGCCTGATTATAGTGAAAAAACCATACAGAGAGAGCTAAATCTGATGGTTAATGAAGGCTCTATTAGGAGAGAGGGGACAAGAAGATGGAGCAAATATTACCAGATATAACTTAAAAACTTTGCGGGAGCTTTTTAATAGAGATATTAAATTTTTATCAATTAACCCAATAAAAAATGACTTTGTCAAATAAGGCTTATTCTTATTGACTTTCTTAACAAAAAATGAGACTATACGAACGTGCCTTTTTAGTGTTTTTATGATTTTATGAATTCACCCCGTGGAATATGGTGCTTTAGCACCATAAAACCCAAAGGGTTTTTATTCCACAGGGTAAAGTTATCCACAAAGAATTTTGCTGTAAAATGAGCCAGATATTATAATGTTTTACAAGGACAAATATATGGATTAATAGAAAGTGGTGAATTGTTTTTACGAGAGTCACCAAGTTTTTGTTTGTTATATAAATAACAAGATTTGGGGATTCTCTGGAAAACGAATTCCAGATTGTCTTGTTGGTCATATAAAGACAAGACAAGACAAAACAGAACTTTGAAAACCAAAAATTTCCCACTTAACCTTAGTGGGAGTAGAAAGTTTTTGTTGGTCTGTTTTTATTATTAGTCGATTCAAAGAAAGTAGAGCTATTTTGAAAATCACGTCGATGGATTTCAGAGTAGTCGTCAGATTGTTTTTACATTTTTAAAATTTTTAAAAATGTTGAAGACGATCAATAAAAATTAATTATTAGCAATTATAAGTTTATAAGTCGAAAAACAGTTTGCTTGTGTTAACAAAATTTTTTGTTTCCACAAAAAATTGTTAACGCATTTTATTATGAGTAAATTTAAAAATTCTAGTTTTGCGAAAGTAACAGCTGGATTTGTAGGTTTAGCTTCAGGAGTTTTTATGTTAGGTATGGTTGCGGTTGCAACACCAGCACAAGCTCAAACAGCTGATGAACTCGCAGCACAAATTCAAAGTTTGTTAGCTACGATTTCTGCTCTACAAGCACAGTTGTCAACAATGCAAGGAGGAACTACAACAGCATGTACGTTCACAAAGGATATAACAATTGGTTCTAAGGGTGATGATGTAACTTGTTTGCAGACATATTTGCAAGGCAAGGGATATTTCACTTACACAGGAGCTAAAGGATACTTTGGGGCAATAACAAAGGCTGCAGTTTCAGCATGGCAGACAGCTAACGGAGTTTCTCCAGCAGCAGGATACTTTGGTTCTATTTCAAGAGCTAAATATTCAGCAGTAGCAGGAACAACGACAACAACAACTACAACAACAACAACGACAACTACACCAAGCGTTGGAACAGGTTTGTCAATATCAAGCCCAGTTCAACCAGCAGCATCTCTTGCACCAGAAAGTGCAGCAAGATTGCCTTTCACAAAGGTAACCCTCACAGCTGGTACAGATGGAGATGTTACAGTTGATAGCATCGTAGTTGAGAGAGTAGGTCTTTCAGCAGATGCAAACTTTGCGGGAGTAGTTCTACTTGACGAAAATGGAACACAAGTTGGTATTGCAAAAACACTAAACTCAAATCACCAGACGACATTGTCTGAAGATTTTGTAGTTAAAGCAGGTCAATCAAGAACAATGACAATCGCCGGCAATATGGCATCAAACAATGATGCAAGAGCTGGCCAGGTTGCAGGATTTAATGTTGTTGTGGTTAATACTTCAGCAACAGTAAGTGGCACATACCCAATAACAGGTGCCTTTCACACAATCAACGCAACATTGGCAATTGGTTCTGTAACAATGCAGAGAGGAAGTGTTGACCCAGGTTCAAGCCAAACAAAGGAAGTTGGCACGACCGGTTATACATATTCTGCTGTTAGAGTTACAGCAGGTTCAGCTGAAAAAATAAATTTGAATTCTATAAGATGGAATCAAACGGGTTCAGCTTCAAAAGAAGACCTTGCAAATCTAAAAACATATGTTGATGGAACGGCATACGATGTAGTCGTAAGCTCAGATGGTAAATACTACACATCAACATTTAGTTCAGGTATTGAAATAGACAAAGGATTCTCCAAAGAAATCTCCATAAAGGGAGACGTAATTGGCGGTTCAGGAAGAACAATTGACTTTGACCTCGCAAAGAGAACAGATGTTAATGTCGTGGGCCAATTATATGGATATGGAATAATTCCTCCACAAACAGGAACTTCCGACCCTACAGACGACACAGCAGCATTCTCTTCGGTAGAAGACCCTTGGTATGACGCGGCTCAAGTTACAGTATCATCGGGAACAATAACAATTAGCTCGGATACTACAGTTGCGGCACAGAATATTGCTGTTAACTTGGCTAATCAACCACTCGCAGGTTTCATCGTTGATGTAAAAGGAGAACCAATCTCAGTTGCTTCAATGGTATTCAATGTTTTGGCAACAGGAGATGAGGCGGAAAATATCACAAATATCTCAATGGTAGATAAAAACGGCGCCGTTTTGGCAGGTCCGGTTGATGGCGTAAGCACAGCTACAGATTCAGCGCATGGAACAATCACATTCACAGACACAGTTACATTCCCAGTTGGAGTAACAAATCTTGTTTTGAAAGGTAAGTTAGGAACTGCATTTGTAAGCAATGATACAGTAGCAGCTTCTACGACACCTTCAAGCAATTGGACAACAGTAACAGGACAAACAACTGGAAATTCATTGACACCAGCTCCGACTTCAGCAGTTTCAGGTTTGACAATGACTGTTAAAGCAGGAGCGTTGGCTATGAGTCAGGCAACTCAACCTGTTGCACAGAACGTAATCGCAGGCCAGCAAGGATTTGAGTTCGCAAGATATATTCTTGATGGTTCACAATCAGGCGAGGACATAAGATTAACTTCATTCATCACTGACTTTATCGCTATTGGAGGCGGTGCTACACATTTAACAAACTGTCAGTTATATGATGGAGCAAAATCATTAACAACAGGTTCAAATGCTAAGAACCCTACAGCAATAGGAGATCAGACACTCACATTTGATGGAACGGGTCTTATAATCTCTAAAGGAACATCAAAGACACTTTCATTAAAGTGTAATGTTTCAACAGCATCTTCAGGTGATTATACTTGGGGTTTGACAGACAATAGTTCAACATTCACAGGAGCAACAGGTTTGACAAGCGGTCAGACAGTTACAGAAACAATGACCGCAAATCAAACAGGTATAGCAATGACAGCAGCAACAAGCGGTTCATACACAGTTGTGGCTGATACTTCAAGCGCTTATAACTACAAAGCTGTTCAAGCGGGAACAACAGATGTTCCATTGGCTGCATTTAGATTCACAGCTGGCTTGACAGAGGACATTGTTCTAAGACAAGTTGCATTGCAGTTAGGCAATACGGCATCTAACTCGCCTTCAGACTTAGTAGGTCAACAAATGACATTGTGGAATGGAAATACTCAAGTTGGTATAGCTCAATTTGGTCTTGCTAACGCAGACAACGCTACATCAACATTGACATCAACTGTCACAATTAAGAAGGGTGAAGTTGGAGTAATTGTTGTAAAAGGTAGTTTGATTACGCACGACGCTAATACAAACACAACAAGTACGGCAGGAAGTGGCGGTTATGGAGCATTCTTGGGCATTACTTATGACGGCAATAATGTCGGTCTAAATGGTAACTATGCTACAGGAGTAGCTTCGGGCTCTACAATTTCAAGCGGTACAACATCAGATGTAACAACAAATGGTGTTAGAGTATTCAGCAGTGTCCCTTCAATAGAAATATTGAGTGTCAGCGGTGCTCTTGCAGCAGGCGCAGACCTCTACAAGTTCAAGGTAACAAACCCTGGCTCAAGAGATATAGCATTCAAGAAGTTTTCATTTTCAGTTGCTACAACCGGAGGTGCGGTAACCGGCTTCACACTTTATGGTGATGGAGTTGCGGTAAACGCAACAGCTGTAAATGCTACAGATGTTGAGACAGCTGGTGCCACACTTGACGCAGTTGAAATTGTATTTGACGCAACTTCAGCGGCTAAGTTAGTTTCAGCCGGTAGTTCAAAGACATTTGCCTTGAGGATTGATGCAGTAGTAGATACTGCAGCTGTTTCAGAAACACTGAACTTAGCTCTTCTCGCAGATACTGCATATCCTTCAATAGCATTATTGATGGGTGAATATAGTACTGCAGCACAGAAGATTGGAGTTTCAACAGCTTCAACAACGAACAACATAATTTGGTCACCTTCATCAACAACAACTGTTACAGCAACAGCTGCTGATGAAAATAAACTTGACTGGACAAACGGATATGGTTTGCCGGGCTTCCCATCAGTAGGAAGCAACTTCCCAGTTCAGGTATTCACAAGAGCAAATTAATAAAATTTAAAAATCTAGTAAGGTCATTTCGTTTAACCAAACGAATACTAGTCAAAACCCCCTCGCATTTTTGCGAGGGGGTTTTGTTTATCCTGTTAAATAATTTTGTCGTGGACAAAATTCCTGTCGTAGCAGGATTTAATAGGATTTATCCCGTGGATGCAAAGTATATTTTGCAAGGGGCCCGCCCCGTTAGAAACAAGGTGCTTGCCACCCGTCGTTTCTAACGGGGTTATCCACATATTTTTATATTTTATTTTTATAAAGGTTATAATTTAAATAGCCTCGGATACTTAAAAAGTCGAGTGGGCTTTTTAAGGCTAGTGCCAGGTTTTGATTCACATTAGGTTCGGACTTCTTTTATTACTAATTATTAATAGTTTACCCCGTGGAGTAAAAATTTTTTAGAATTTTATTTTGATAAATCAAAATATTTCACAGGGTTAATAAATAAGATATGAAAAATATTTTTAAAAAAGATAAAACACTTTCAATAATTTTGTCAGTGTTCTTATCTTTTATGTTTGTTTTTGCGACAGTTAGTGCCGCAACAACGATAAGCACAAATATAACAACGGGTGGGACTCTTGATGTTACGGGTGTAAGTACACTAACAGGAAATGTTTCTGCTGGTGGTACATTAACAGTGACAGGTGCTACAACCCTAACAGGTGCGGCAACTCTTAGTAGTACTCTTGGAGTAACCGGTGCTACAACTCTAACAGGAGCTGCAACATTAAGTAGTACACTTGCAGTAACTGGAGCATCAACATTTACGGGATTAGGAACATTTCTTGCTGGCGCTACAACAACCACTCTCACACTTCTTAATGGAGAGATTATTAGCAATGCAACAGATGGAGTTATCCAACTTGGTGGTATAGCATCAACAACCTCTCTTACACTTTTGAATGGTGAAACAATCACGAACGCAACTGATGGTACTATTGCTCTAACTGGTGCACTCACTGTTTCTGGGGTGTCTAGCTTTACGGGATTAGGAACATTTCTTGCTGGCGCTACAACAACCACTCTCACACTTCTTAATGGAGAGATTATTAGCAATGCAACAGATGGAGTTATCCAACTTGGTGGTATAGCATCAACAACCTCTC
>JBAZZJ010000006.1:0-40565 GCA_041658885.1 Minisyncoccota bacterium
CGTCAGGCGAATTCTCTCCCGAATTCTTAAAAATGTTTTACTTTCTATGAACTTCTAATAGGGTGATTTCATGTTTTTAAAAGATTTGAGATATTAGATATTAGATTTAAGATTATATTATGCCCACCTCCAACAAACAGAATTCATCCCGCCCGCCTGCCGTACCTACGCACACAGAGCAAACAGGTAGCCCAGCCCAGGGCTGGTGGCATTGGGACAAATCAAAACTACTACAAGCTCTTCTAATACCATTAGTTGCAGTTCTTCTAATAGTAGGTATAGATTATGGAATAACACAGATAAAACTATCACAAATACCCGAATCATTAAGAATAAACACAAAGAGAGAAAACATAATAGGAGCTCAAGTAATACCAAACGGTAAAATCTATGACAAACAAGACCCAACAAAAGTAATATACGAAGGTGAAGTAGTTAAATACGCGTACAAGACAGAAAAGATTAAAGACAAACCAAATGAAGTAATAGAGAAGAGAACTAAACATTCAAGAACAATCAAAATAGGAGAAGACAAGAAAAAACAAACAATAACATATCAATTGGAAGTAATATCAGGAGTACCACAATACTACCAAGATGAAAAAGGAGAATGGTATCAAGCTGATTATGGTACTACGGATATAGATACTTATGCTTTAGAGACGAGGGGGGGGTAAACTTATTGGCTAATCTATTCTATCCCGAGAAAGTCTATGCTACGACTGGGACGTTTTATCCGGATGCAGACCCGGAGACGAGTACGGTGGATGGACGTATTACATATGATACGACAGGTACAACTTGGAATACAGCAGTTACGGCAACAGCGGGGCATTTTTTGGACGATTCCACTGATATTTTGGATGTCGCCACTTCTTACTGGTTGGATTCTACCAGTAGAGCACAGAATAATAGGGGTTGGTTTTTATTTGATACCTCTTCTCTTACAAGTTCTGCCACGATAAGCAGTGCAATAATTTCATTATACAAATACAACTCATATGATGGTGATAATGATGCAAATGGTTATACAGTTATTGTTTCAGGCAAAACTCCCGCATCTAATACTGCATTGGTATTAGGTGATTATGACCAAGTCGGCTCAACTGCATTGAGTAATACAATAGATACCACAATTTTTGCAACCGGATATAATGATTATACATTGAATGCTACTGGGCTGGGAGAAATATTAAAAACTGGAATTTCATATTTTGCAACAAGAGAAGGACATGATTTAAATAATGACCAACCATTAAATTCAACAAATAATGGAATTGCAGTTCGTATGGCTGATGATGTAGGCACCTCCCAAGACCCTAAACTTGTAGTAACCTACACACTTCCCATAACGCCGAAACAAAATATAATTTGGTTTGATTAATTTAGTAACTAAGTTACCAAACTCTCAATTTGAAAATTTAGTTTTCAAGTGACAACACTTGTTTGTGTATATTTGGTGTCTAAGTTACTAAATCATGTTATCATAAGGACATGAGAAAAATAGAGTTTGCAAACGATGAATATTATCACATTTTCAATCGCGGTGTTGACAAAAGAAAAATTTTTTCTGATAAATATGATTTGCAGAGATTTTTTCAGAGTATGAAAGAATTTAATACCTTAGAACCAATAGGAAGTATTTATGAAAAATCTCTTTTAAAAAACCAGTTTAGTAACTTAGACACCAAAAAGATAAAATTGGTAGAATTTGTTTGTTATTGTTTGAACCCTAATCATTACCATTTTATTTTAAAACAGATCACAGATAGAGGAATAGAAAAACTTATGCACAAAATAGGATTGGGTTATACTAGATATTTTAATGAAAAACACAAAAGAACGGGGTCACTATTTCAAGGGACCTTTAAGGCGGTTTATATAGATTCTAACGAACAGTTGTTATATACCAATGTATATGTAAATTTAAATGACAAAGCTCATCGATTTGGTAACTTAGACACCAAGCTGATGAAAAGTAGTTGGAGAGAATATGCCGGGGAAAATAATGAAAACTTTTGTGAAAAAGATATTATTTTAGATCAGTTCAAAAATACAAACGAATATAAAAAATATGCACTTGAAGCGCTTAATTTGATTTTGGAAAATAAAGATAAGAACAAAGAACTTGAAGGAGAAAAATAAAAAATATATGAGAAAAAATAAAAAATGCCCTTACGGGCATTTTTTACTTCTTCTTCATTATGTCATCTATTATTCCATATTTTTTAGCTTCTTCCGCATCCATAAAGAAATCGCGTTCAACATCTTTTTCAATTTTATCTAATGGTTGGCCAGTGTTTTTTGCTAAAATTTTATTTAATTTTTCTCTCAATTTTATTATATGTTTCGCGGTTATTTCTATATCTGTTGCCTGTCCCTGTGCTCCGCCCCAAGGTTGGTGAATCATTACTTCTGAATTTGGAAGACAAAATCTTTTTCCTTTTGCCCCAGCAGAAAGTATTATAGCCGCTCCAGAAGCTGCCATTCCAACACAAACAGTTGAGACGCCAGGTTTTATGTGGTTCATTGTATCCACCATTGCTAATGTTGCGGCAACGTCACCCCCCGTAGAATTAACATAAAGTTTTATGTCTTTTTTTGAGTCTTCTGATTCAAGAAATAATAGTTGAGCTATGACAATATTTGCTAAATGTTCGTCAATTGTTCCTCCTAGAAATACTATTCTATCTTTTAACAGACGAGAGTAAATATCATAAGCTCTTTCGCCAAATTGTGATTTTTCTATAACGGTTGGAATTAACATAATATAAATTTGAAATTAAAAATCTGTTAAATTAATTAAATAATATATTACCACTTCTCGCCCCGTATGAAATTTGGAAAATTTCATTCTGGGGTAACGGTAGGTATTAACATAATTTTTTATATTAGAATTACTCAATAATGTGCTTAAATAATAATCTTTTTGAGCCGTTTTGCAAGAACAATACGATCAAAAAAGCAAAAAATCATCCCTACGGGAGATCTCCCGAAGGGAGACAATAAAACAAAAAAGCAAAATGAAAACCAAAGGTTTTATTTTTGTTCTTCTAAAAACCGCATTACTTTTTCATTTGAGAGAATCGATTTGACATGCATTTTGGCTCTTTCTGGGTCTGCGCTTTTATAGTGTTCTAATAGATGTTTAACCTCGTGTTCAATTTCTTCTTTTGTTGGATGCAATTTTTCTTTCTCACCAATTTCATTCAAAATCAATTGTACTTTTGCCCTTTTTTCTGCCGAAGGCTTCCACTCCCTTCTTAATTTTTCTTCATCAGTTTTAGCTTTCAAGAGATAAGTTTTGAAATCTATTTTTGCATTTTCAACGTCTGATTTTAATTTGGCAATCATTTTTTCTAATTCACTTTCAATAAAAATCTCTGGCACATTAAAACTAGTCTCTTTTAAAATATTTTCAATTATTTCTGCTCTTTTTTTGTCTTTTTCACGAAGTTTTTTTTCATTTAAAATACTTTCTCTTAATTTAATTTTAAAATCTTCTACATTTTCAAATTTACCAAGTTTTTTTACAAACTCGTCGTTAAGTTCCGGTAAATCTTTCTCGTCAATTTCTGTTTTATGTTCATGTGAACCTTTTTCATGATCCCTCTCATGACTTTCATGCAGAGCCCATTGTTTTCTTATAGCAAGAATTGTTTCCTCTACATCTTTTTCCTCAACAACTATTTTTTCTTCTTTTGAATTAACCTTAGCCGTGATGTTTTTATAATTAGGCAAATTTATTTTTGGCATTACAAAAACAGCCACCTTAAAACACAGTGGATTATTTTCTGCCAATTTTGTTATTGATATTGCAGGCCTATCAATGGCGTCTATTTTATTTTCTTCTATTATTTGAGGATAAATTTCACGAATAGTTTTTTCAGCCATGTCGCTTAAAAGGTTTATAAAACCTACCTTTTTAATTAAAAGATTTTCTGGTACACGACCCTTTCTAAATCCGGCTATATTTACTTTTTCAGAATATCCTTCAATGACAGATTTTCTGTGTTTTTCAACTACTTTCCAAGGAATCTCAACCTCCATTTCTATTTTATTCTCCTTTTCTTCCCCGATTTTTACCTCATATTTTTTTTCTGTATTCATACTTTTTAATCCTACAACAATCCAGCACTTATTTTGTACATAAACTCATAATTAGGAATCTGCATATGTTTTAAAAATATTCTGCATACTGCATACTATTGTGAGTGCACAAAATAAGTGCTGGACAAAATTAGCTCGGCTTTTTAGATATTTAATGTTCTTATAAACCAAGTTCGATGTTTATGTTTTCAAGTTCCTTATTTAAATTATCTAAATTTGTAGCATTTAGATCTATCTCTATGCTTTTAATCTCATCAGAGGTGCTCTGATTTTTTAATGAGTCTAACGCTTGATCTGGTTCAGATAGTATCTGTTCTGGCGTTGTGGCCTGCTGGTTCTCTACTTTTGTTATTTGTTTACCCCACAAATAAAGACCGCCAATTACCAATATTACAATTATTATAATAGAACCAACTATTGCTCCAGTGGATTTTGTCTTTGGAGGTTCTATTTCTGGCGTTGTCATTTTATTCAACGGTGATTCTTTTATCTGTGTTGTTTGACCAGGCTGGTTAAAATTATATAAGTTTTGATTATTTTCCATGATATTGAGTAATGTTAATTAATAATTTTATTATTCTATTTTTTGTGTTGTTGTTGCCTCGGAATTTGTATCAGAAAATTCTAATGCAAAATTTTTTACAATGGTTATAACCTCAACTAGTGATTTGTGAGTTTCTTTTATTAAATCCTCAACGGTTTTAAACACTTCTTTTGATTGTCCAAACATTTCTTTTGGAGTTTCGCTTATTAAAACTTCTTCAATTTTTGTTACTATCTCACCCACCTTTGTTTTTGCAGAAGCGATTTTTTCATTAGCATCTTTCAATTTTGTTTTTGCTTCGTCTAACTTAATACCCCCATCCTCAATCTTTTGTATTCTAGTCTCAATTCTTTTGGACATAATTTCAAATCTTTCAATTACCGCCATGAATCTGTTTACTATTCTTTCTGTATAAGCGCGGATTCTTTTAATTGAATTTTCCGTTAATTTTTGTTTGATTTCTTCTCTTTTGTCTTGTATTTCTTGTTTTTTTACTTCTACGTTTTCTTTTACATCCGACTTTACTGCATTTATAAGCGGTTGTTTTCTAGCATTTATTTCTTTTGTGGTTGTTGGTGTTATGATACACAAAATTTTTGACTCGCAAGATAAACTACACTCCTTTGGGTCTGGTTTTTCTGAACCAGGTGGCAACGGCATCCCATCGCAACGAGCAACAATATTTCCGTTTTTATCAAAAATAACAGTCGGAGCATCTGCAAGATTAATTGATGGGACAACTTTATAATAATTATTACAATTAAAAACCTTGCCACCAAAATAAGATTGAATTTCTTCCATATTATTACTACAAATCTTGTCTATTATCTGTGGTTTAATCTTTTGTTCATTATTAACTTTCATTTTTTGTTGAAGTTCTTGTATTCTTTCTTTTATAAGAGAATATGGGGATTGTTTTTGCGTTGTTGTGTTGTTAATTTTTTGGACACTAGAATCATCGGACGATTCATTTGTTGGTGTCGTTGCATTTTGTTCATCTGCTAAAACTTTTTCCGTTGTGATACCAAAAGAAAAAATCATTAGAAAAATGACAATTAGAAATAAATTTTTTGTTTTCATAAATTAAATTTACCCTGTGGAATATTTTGATTTATCAAAATAAAATTCTAAAGAATTTTTTATTCCATTGGGTGGGATTATTCTTATATAATAGGGAATTATAACAAAAAACACTTATCTTGTAAGTGTTTTTTGTTGATAGCTTTTCTGTGGATTTTATTCAGTTTTTTCCACTATTTTTTCATCTTTTTTTGATTGTTCTGGCGCACTTTCCTCATTTTCTATTTGTTCTCCTTTGGTTTCTTTTATATTTGGTTTTGGTTCTGTTGATTGTATATCAATTTTCCATCCGGTGAGTTTGTTTGCCAGTCTTGCATTTTGTCCACCTTTTCCTATAGCCAATGATTGTTGGTCTGGGGAGACTCTAACTACTGCTTTGTGTTCTTTTTCATCAATTTCAACTTTTATAATTTGAGCGGGGGATAACGCATCTTCAATAAACTCTTCTTGATTTTCTGACCATTCTATTATATCTATCTTTTCTCCCCCCAACTCGCTCATTACAGTTGAAACTCGAACCCCCCTTTGCCCAACGCACGATCCTACAGGGTCAATATATTCATCATGAGATAATACAGCAATTTTTGAACGGGACCCAGGCTCTCTGGCTACGCCTTTTATTTCGACAACCCCACTTGCAACTTCTGGGGCTTCCATTTCAAAAAGTTTTTTTAAGAATTCCGGCCTTGATCTTGAAAGGCGAAGGAAAATCCCTTTCGGAGTTTCTTCCACAGAATATAAATATGCTCTAATTCTCTCTCCTTGTTTAAATCTCTCGCTAGTTATTTGTTCTTCAAATGGGAGAATTCCAGTTACTCGTCCTAAATCAACAAATATATTTCCTCTTTCTACGCGCTGAACTGTTCCATTTACGATACTTCCTTCTTTTTCCTCAAACTCACCATATACCGAAACCTTTTCTGCCTCTCTTATTTTTTGAATAATAGTTTGTTTTGCTGTTTGTGCAGAAATACGTCCGTACTCCCCACGATTTTCAAGTGGGAAAATTATTTCGTCCTCAATCTTAGCGTTGGCTTTTATTTTTTTTGCGTCGCCCATGAGAATATGGTGTTCAGGATTAAAACGAATTCTTTTATCTTCTTCATCAACTTTTTCTTCTTCCTCTGGTCTTATCATATTCTCGTCAACAACAATTTTTATCTGATTAAATTCAGTTTCTCCTGTTTGTGGGTCAAATTTTGCCTTAACTATTTGACCTCTTTTCCCATATTCTTTTTTATAGGCAGTAGCCAAAGCGTCTTCTATTGCTTCCACAACTTTCTCTCGAGGTATTCCCCTCTCTTGTTCTAATTGGTCAAGAATTGAATTTATAACTTTTAAGTCAAACATATGAATTTTATTTATGAACGAAGTGAATAATAAAAAATTCCATATCCAGCACTTATTTTTTGTATGCAAAAAATAAGTGCTGGATTCTCAAAAAATATAGTCGCTTTGCTCCTTATTTTTTTGAATAAAAAAGTCCGTTTGGGAACGGACAACTATCTAACTATTCAGATTTGCAAGATAAGTATATACGAATGAAAAATTTCGTCAAGCAAAGCGAGCTTCATATTATCAACACACTTTTTTTCATTAATTTCTGTATTCTGATGGGATGATTTTTACAAATAATTCTCTTCACTTGGAGGCTCGGCCTCCAAGTGAAGAGAATTCCAACTCGGAAACTCGGTTTCCAAGTAAAAATTCCCAACTTAGTGGCAGGGCCACTAAGTATGCTACTAAGTAATCATTTTAGTAACTAAGTTACTAAACTCCTAGTTTAGATACTATATTAACAAGTAAAAAACTGCGGTACCTAAACGTCTTTTGTTTGTTATAATTTAGTGTCTTAGTTACCAAATTACAATTTTAGTGTCCTAGACACCAAGTGCCGAGTAGAACATCATTATCTCTCGTTTTTTCATTCATTAACACTTCTACTCCCCTTGCGTTTATTATTTGTGTTATTATCTATATTACTTACATTATAATTTAAAAAATAAATTATGTTTTTAAATACAATTAACAAAAAATTTTTGGTTATTGTTTTACCAGTTCTTTTTATATTTTTTATAGCGACAGGGGCTAACGCGGCAACAACCATTGGGTTAAACATAACGACCGCCGGTACATTAACAGTGAGCGGCAATGCTTCTTTGGGTACAGTAAATGGGAATACAATAACCACAGGAACAGGAACTCTAACACTTGGTGCAGGAAAAACTTTAACCGTATCTAACACCCTAACTCTCGCAGGAACGGACAGCTCAACACTCAACATAGGAACAGGTGGAACATTGGGAACAGGTGCTTTTGCTACGATAGCTGATTATCAAACAATTTTAACCAACTCTGCGGGACTATTGGCGGCACTAAGTGATGAAACAGGAACAGGTCTTGCCGTATTTAACAACTCTCCGACATTTCTTGACGATATAACAATTGGAACAGCGGGAACTGCAACTGGAAAAATTTTAATAAAAGGAACAACTTCAGGAACGGTAACCGTTCAAACAGCAGATGCCGCAGGAATATATACACTAACTCTTCCAGTTGATGATGGAACAACAAGTCAATTTCTTCAGACAAACGGTTCTGGAGTTTTGACATGGGCAACAGGTAATTCAGGAACAGTCACATCAGTTGGGATTGTAGCCCCTATAGGACTCACAGTTTCAGGTTCGCCCGTCACCTCATCTGGAAATATGACTTTAGCATTTGATATTGAACCAACATTTATTCCTTTCGGGAGTGCAACAAGAACAATGGCTACATCAACTGCCCTATATTACACAAGTGGAACAGGAACCTTAAATGCTACAACCTTTGTAGGAGCTTTAACAGGAACTGCAAGCGGAAATCTTACCACAATAGGTTCTGGCACAAATGGAAATTTAGCTTACTGGAATGGAACTAATAGTTTGACGGGAATAGCAACAACCACACTCACAGCTACGGCGCCAATTGCCTTATCTCAACCAATTTCTGTTATAGGTTCAAGTGCCTCGGTTTTAACTTGTGCCACCGCCTCTGGTTCAGTGACAGGATGTCTTTCATCAACAGATTGGACTACATTTAATAATAAAGGAAGTGGAACAGTAACTTCTGTATCAGTTGTTACAGCTAATGGAGTTTCGGGTTCAGTTGCTACACAAACAACCACCCCTGCGATTACACTAACTCTCGGAGCAATTACTCCAACGACAGTTAATGGATTAACACTTGCCACTTCAACAGTTGGATTCACAGTTGCCGGTGGAGACACTTCAAAAATCCTAACCGTATCTAATACACTAACTCTTGCAGGAACGGACAGCTCAACTCTTAACATAGGAACAGGTGGAACATTGGGAACGGGTGCTTTTGCTACGATTGCAAGCTATGCGACATTAGCCGATCCAGTATTTACAGGTTCACTTGCAATACCACAGGGGGCTACACCGACTGTTGATGCCGTTGGAGAAATTGCCTTAGATACAACAGATTTTCAATTGTTGGTTGCTACAACAACGGCTAATACTCCTCGTGTAATTCCAACGATGCAAAAATTATGGGGGGCAACAATCGCATCTACTTCTCCAGACTTGATTTCTGGTGGAAGAATTTGGCTTCCTCCGCAGAGAGACGGATTTGATATAGGAGAAATTCACTGCGCAGTTGATAGTGGAACCTCTGTTGTTATAAATATTTCTAATTCAGGTGGAACCACTGATTCAGAAACAGTTACTTGTGCCGCAACACTAACTTCAGATACAAGTGTAGACACTAATAGCATTTATACAGCTGGCTCACTTAATTCACTTGAGGTAGGAACGGTTACTGGCGTGGTTGATTACCTAACATTTAGTGTTTATGGATTTTATACAAGAGAATGAAAAATGTCCTTAGGGACATTTTTCATCCACAATTTTTGTGATTTTATGTTTTCATGATTTTATGATTTTATAATGTTTATTTTTAAAAACCATCCGCAAGAATAAAACTACCAAGGGTAACCCTTGGTAATTTTAAACTTGGACATGGACGTCCAAGTAAGGGAAGTTAACTTATCAACAAGTATTTTTTCATTAATTTCCATATTCTTATACATTTGATACACTTAATAAATAAGAATAAAGTGTATTTTTTGCCTGCCCCATTAGAAGTTTAATATTGAAATCGATTTAATTAAATAAGGAAGCCGTCAGGCGAATTCTCTCCCGAATTCTTAAAAATGTTTTACTTTCTATGAACTTCTAATAGGGTGATTTCATGTTTTTAAAAGATTTGAGATATTAGATATTAGATTTAAGATTATATTATGCCCACTCTCAACAAACAGAATTCATCCCGCCCGCCTGCCGTACCTACGCACACAGAGCAAACAGGTAGCCCAGCCCAGGGCTGGTGGCATTGGGACAAATCAAAGCTACTGCAAGCTCTTCTAATACCATTAGCCATAGTATTGCTCGTATTCGGTATTGACTATGGAATAACACAGGTAAAACTATCACAAATACCTGAATCATTAAGAATAAACACAGACAGGGATAATATAATAGGAGCCCAAGTAATACCACAGGGTAAAATCTACGATAAACAAGACCCTACAAAGGTAATATACGAAGGTGAAGTAGTTAAATACGCATACAAGACAGATAAAATTGAAGACAAACCAAACGAAGTAGTAGAAAAGAGAACTAAACATTCAAGAACAATCAAAATAGGAGAAGACAAGAAAAAACAAACAATCACATATCAATTAGAAGTAATATCAGGAGTACCACAATACTATAAAGATGAAAAAGGAGAATGGTATCAAGCTGACTACGGCACAACAGACATAGACACATATGCTTTAGAAACGAGGGGGGGGTAACCTTATTGGCTAATCTATTTTCTCCCGAAAAGGTCTATGCTACTGTCGGAACTTTTTATCCGGATGCAGATCCGGAGACGAGTACTGTGGATGGGTATGCACGCAGAAGTGCGGTTGTAGAAGCATTCTCAACGATAAGAAATGGTGCGGGGGTTACGGTAGACGACACGTTCCATCTTATTTCTCAATTGGCAGCTGCTGCCACTACAAACAACTTTGACACCTTGGGACACGTATACATCTTGTTTGACACATCATCCCTGGGTGCTGGTGCAATAATTTCTTCTGCTATTTTTAGTGGCTATTTTCAAATCAAGTCTAATAACCTTGGTAGTCCAGATCTGCATTTAGCATCTTCAACTCCTGCATCAAACACAGGTTTGGTTAGTGCCGATTATCAACAAGTTGGTAGGACAAGTTTTGGTTCAATTACCTATGCAAATTTCACTGCAAGTCAATATAACGATATAACTTTGAATGCAAGTGGGATTAGCAACATTTCTAAAACAGGTATATCAAAGTTTAGTTTACAGTTCAGTTGGGACATCAACAATTCGTTCACGGGCGCATGGGTGGCTGACGTAGAGACTCGAATGGCTATTTTTAGTGCTGACAATGCTGGCACAACCCAGGACCCTAAACTTGTAGTAACATACACAGTCCCCATAAATCCAAAACAAGACATAATTTGGTTTGATTAATCACTTGGTGCTGGTAGCACCAAGTAGGGTTTTTATTATTCACTTAAAGAAAATACATAGGAGTTTCCTATGTAGCAACTATGTAGTAATACATAGGAAACTCCTATGTATGCTCCTATGTATGTATGTTGTGTTTCTGTAATGTAAGTATGACCTTACACATGGTCAAAACTAAGCCATTCAAACAGTTCATTTTTGTGGTCAATTAGTTTTTTGAAATAAGCAGGAAAACGTGAAGGGTTTGTGGTTCTAAATTTTTTAGTCTCATATTCTTTTAAACTTGAATACGGATATTTAAAAACATATTGTAAAAGTTTCATTGAAGTTAAACTTTTCCTTTCTTTCCAGTTTTTATCCACTAGCTTTGCTGGATTTAAATGTATATATGAATAAATATATTTTAAGTAATTATCTTTATCTATATGGGTTGATTTAAACACGCCTTCATATAGTTTGCCTGTTCTCTTATATTTCTTATTGAAATACATTGAATATCCGGTTAATAATTTACGCATATACGTAGAAATTCCATTTTCCACCTTTTCTCGTACAAGAATATGAAAGTGGTTAGGCATTAAACAAAAAACTCCAATATCGACAATTGTTTCTTCTCGGTCAAAAAATTCACCAATATTTCTTAAGGTAATACTTTTTTCTGTATTGCAAACATACATCAAAAATAAAAAATGGTGATAATCTTTTTCGTCTAAAAATATTATCCTTTTTTCTGTTCCACGATTATATAGATGATAATATTCATCCAAAGCAAAAACCTGTTTTCTTAAAGCCATGTTTTAAGTATAACAAATAAAATATACATAGGAAACTCCTATGTATTCTCTGTGTATTTTAATTCTATGTATATTCCTAATATATTGTTTCCATTCCTTTTTCATCCACAATTATTTTCTTTAAAACCCCACTGAAAAACTTCGCTTCTAAGTGAACTTTCCCAATTTGGCGCTTCGGGCACCAAGTGGAATAAAATTGAAGTCAAATTTCAATTTTTATTTTTTTAAATATCAACTTGGAAGCTCGGCTTCCAAGTAAAGCGGGGTTTAACATTGTAAACTTTTTGTAAATTGCTATGTCTTACCTAACAACTTTCTTTTAAGGTCGTCCCATTTAAAAGTTAAGTGTTTTAGTGATTCCTGCCTGCCCCGCCTGTCGACAGGCGGGGCAGGCAGGTTGTGTTTTTATGATTTTGTGAATTGTGGGTTATCAACATCGCGTTTTACACAAAACGCCAAGTGGAATATAATTAAATTGATGAATTATCTAAATTTTGAAAACGAAAACAAAGAACAAATAAAAGAGCAAGACAAAAATAGAAATATTATTTTTGTTGTGTCTTTTATTATAGCCGTTTTGGTTATTTTACTTCTTGTAAATTCATCAGGAGAAAGAAATAAGTTAATAACGGAACAAGAAAAATTAAAAATCCTTGATGAGTTGGTTAAAAGCAGTAGCTCTGATAAATATACAGAGCAAGAAAAAATAGATATTTTAAAAAAAATATCTGAAACTGGTGAAAAAAACCAACAAATAACAATTGAGGAAAAAATTAAAATTTTAGATTCTATAACAAAGTAATTTTTATTTAAAATGCAAAATAAAATCAAAAAATTTTTTGTGCCAATAACCATAATCGGTTTGTTAGTAGTGTTTGGTTTTTTTTATACAGGAATAGAAAATAACAGCAACGAAGCAAATGCGGCGTCTGAAAGTTTTAATTTGGCAGGGTGGGCATGGTCGGACAATATAGGATGGATAAGTTTTAGTTGTTTGAATACAAATACTTGTAATACATCAAATTATCGTGTCTCTGTTGGGGGTAATGGAGATTTATCAGGCTATGCGTGGAGCGATAATATAGGATGGATAAGTTTCAATCAAGGCGATTCGGGAAGTTGTCCTATAGCTACTTGTAAAGCAAAATTAAGTGGGAATGAAGTAATGGGATGGGCAAAAGCGCTGTCAGCGGATTATTTTGGGTGGGATGGATGGATAAATTTAAGAAGAGGTTCTGGCCCAGCATTTGGTGTTTCTTTTAATTCTGGAACTAAAAAATTTGGCGGTTATGCCTGGGGTTCTGATGTTGTTGGTTGGATTAATTTTAATGGAGTCGTTGTAGATGACGGCAGTTTATTGGGAGGATCGGGAATGAAAGTTGCTCTAGACGCATTTCCTACAGCTGTTAATGTTGGAGAAAAGGTGAAATTATTTTGGGAAAATGAAAATGTAATAACATGTAATACTTCAAGTGGACCCTGGTCTGGAACATGGAGTGATGCCGAAGCTTTATTAGGGTCAAAAGAAAATGTTGGTCCAATAAATACAAATACAGAATTTAAGTTGAAATGTTTAAATATTTTAGGGCAAGAAAAAGAAGATAATGTTTTAGTTACAATAGTTCCTGCAGATTTCAGTTTGCAAAAATCTGGGAATATAGAAATAGTCGGAGTAAGAGGAACATCTACACCCGCAACAATCACGATACTTCCACAAAATAATTTTTCTTTGCCGATTAGTTTGTCAGTTTCTTATCTCCCACCTCAATTATCTGGGGCAAACATTGTTTTATCTAAAGGGTTACTTTCAGGTTCGCATTATAATTCCGGTTCTGAATTTAAAATTGTTGCAAATAATCCAATTGCAACGGGGAGTTATTTAATAACACTCCAAGGAGAAAGTGGTGGTCTGCTCCGAACCGTAAATGTTATTTTAAATGTTGATAATAAAAATATAAAAATAGAGGAGTTTTAATTCACCACATTAAATAATTTTAAATTGTAAGTAGTATGTATTATGTTTATATATTAAAATCTAGTAAAGATAGGAAATTTTATACAGGGTATACAAAAGATTTAAAATTAAGACTTGAGAAACATAAGAAAGGACTCGTAGAATCAACAAAGGATAGAATGCCAATAAAATTAGTATATTACGAAGCGTGTCTAAGTCGAGACGATGCCACACATAGAGAAAAATACTTAAAAACACACTTGGGAAAAATGTTTATTAAAAATCGTCTCAAGTCTTATTTAACAGGGTAAAATATTAATATGAAAAAATTATTCACAAAAAAACAAATAATAAGTGCATTTAAAATAACCTTTCTGTCAGCAATTCTGATTGTCGGTTTGAATTATGCAAATGCGGCATGGAGCGGACCAACAGCAACTGCGCCAGATGGAAATACTCCATCTCCTATAAATATTGGGACATCAAGTCAAATAAAAAATGGGGGACTGGGGGTTAATGCACTTTCTGTTTTTGGGAATGGTTTATTCACAGGAAAAGCAACAGCTCAAAGATTTTGTTTTGCAAATGGAGTTTGTATATCTTCATGGCCAGAAGCATGTGCCATAACTCAAGCTTCACAACCGGTAGTTCCAACCGTTACCTTAATTGCAAACCCAACTTCAGTTGAGTACAACGGTCAGTCAACTCTCACATGGTCATCAACAAATACAATAAGTTGTTCTGCAAACTGGACTTCGTTAACTGCTACAGGTGGAAGTCAACTAAAATCAAACTTAACTTCAACAACAACTTATACAATTACATGCACAGGAGCAGGTGGTTCCGCCCAAGGTAGCACTACTGTTACTGTTGGTTCTGCTCCACCTCCACCTCCACCAGCTTGCACAAAACAACAATGGTGTCGTGATACAGACGGCGATGGATACACTGCAAGTTCATCTGTTTGGGAATGTAATCAACCAAGTGGGTATAGCAGTTGTAGTAGCGCTATAGATTGTAATGACAATAACTCAAATGTCTGGAGAACTGTAAACGGTTATGTAGATATGGACAAAGACGGATATGGGACAGGTCAACTTAAAACATGTGTTGGAAATAATTATTCTTATGTCTCGGGCAATACAGATTGTAATGATACAGATGTGCGGGTTAATCCAGGTGCAACATGGGGGATTCCTGCGGGTAATGATGGTTCGTGGGATCTAAATTGTAATGGTGTTATAGAGAAAAAATGGACGGACCAGCTTTATGCTATTGGGAATGATTTTAAGTTGTATGATAATTATCCTACATATAAACTTACCAACACACCAACAGGGATAAGTTGTATCTTAGGGTCTCCAATTACAGGTTTGTATGCAACGAGTTATACGATGACAGATTTATCTTCTTATGCCTGTGGCCAAGCTATTTCCCCATCTTCTGTTACTTCAACACAAATATTTGTTGATTCATCTTGTTCAAACAGGTTTTATACACGAGGTAACATATATGAAATGCCTTGCAAATAGTATTATTTTGAGGATTAAATTTAGAGAATAAATAAATGAAATTATTCACAAAAAATCAAATCATAAACGCGATTAAAATAACTGTTTTATCAGCAATTTTGATTGTCGGTTTGAATTATGCAAATGCTGCGTGGAGTGGTCCAACAGCAAATCCGCCAAGCGCAGGTATTTCTGCTCCAATAAATGTAAGTTCTGTGAATCAAGTTAAAAACGGGAGCCTCGGAGTTAATACACTTTCTGTTTTTGGTGATGGGCTGATTAATAGGGATATGACGGCAACGGAGTTTTGTCTTGGTAATAATTGTATTACCTCATGGTCACAAATTCCAACGAAATAATTTTATATTTACAAAATAATCCCTCCTTGTCTTTAAAAAACAGGGAGGGATTTTATTCACTACTTTACAGAAAAATTTTTATGGATTTGGTATAATTAAAATCATAAAATCACCAAAACATAAAATCATAAAATCATAAAATCAAAATCTTTCTCATCCCGTTCTTATGTTTTAGTGTTTTAGTGTTTTTATGAACTTATGCACATAGCAGAAGAAAAATTAAAAGAATTTATTTTGGATTCGGGTCTAGTTTCTAAAAAAGACCTCGAAGACGCACAAAAGGAAGCTCTTAAAAAAGGCAAGAGTACTGGGGAAACGCTTGTCAACAAGAGTCTAATACACGAAGATGACCTAAGAAGGATTCATGCACATGTTTTAGGAATTCCGTTTGTAAGCTTAAAAAATAAAAAGATTGATTTCGGGACTCTTCTAATGATTCCTGAACCAATAGCCAGAAATCACAATATTGTTGCTTTTGGAAAAGACAAAGATAATTTGGAAGTTGCAATGTTAGATGTTGAAGATTTGGCGGCAATAGATTTCGTTAAGAAAAAAGTTGGGTTGAAAATACTCTCAAGACTCACGGATAGTGAATCAATAAAAAGTGCCCTTCTTCAGTATCAGAAGACCCTTAAAGCTGAATTTGGAGATATTATACAAAAAGAAGGCGCGAACATAAAAAGCATAAAAGACGGAGAGGAAGAAATTTCTGAAAAAGTTCTTAAAAAAATGGCAGAGGATCTCCCCGTTATAAGAATTGTTGATACTCTTTTGAAGCACGCGATTCTTCAAGGTGCCTCTGATATTCATGTGGAGCCGATGGAAAAAGATTTATTAGTCAGATATAGAATTGATGGAATATTAAGAGATGCAATGATATTACCAAAAAACGCGGGGCCAAGTATTTCTGCGAGAATAAAAGTTTTGTCCAATTTGAAATTAGACGAAAAAAGATTGCCACAAGACGGCAGATTTAAAGTTGAAATGGAGGGCCAGAAAGTTTCTTTGAGGGTCTCTGTCTTGCCAATATATTTTGGAGAGAAGGTTGTAATGAGATTATTGAGAGAGGGAGCGTCTGGCTTTACTCTTGAGGGTCTAGGTTTCCACGGAGAAGGTCTTGAAAGAATTTATAATGCGACAAAACAAACAACGGGAATGATTTTAACGACCGGGCCAACCGGGTGTGGAAAAACCACGACTCTTTATACGATTTTAGATATATTAAACACACCGGAAGTAAATATTTCAACAATTGAAGATCCTATTGAATATCAAATGCCGAGGGTAAACCAAACACAAGTAAAGACAGACATAGGATTTACTTTTGGTAATGGGCTTCGTTCTCTTGTAAGACAAGACCCAGACATAATAATGGTTGGTGAAATAAGAGACACAGAAACTGCATCTCTGGCAGTTAACGCTTCTTTGACTGGGCACTTGGTGTTGTCTACCCTGCATACGAACTCTGCTGCCGGAGCAATGCCGAGATTAATTGATATGAAGATAGAGCCGTTTTTAATTGTGTCCACAATAAAGGTTATTGTAGGGCAAAGATTAGTAAGAAAATTAGATTCAAAAAAAGAAAAATATTTTTTGACTAATGCAGAAATGAAATCCTTGGGTGCTTCAATAGATTTAGACAGAGTTTTTAAGCTTTTAAAAGAGGAAAATGTAATTTCAAAAGATGTTTCAGATTTTCAGGAAATTCCATTTTATAGACCAAAACAGTCATCAGAAAACGAAGATGGATACAAAGGTAGAATAGGTATTCATGAGGTCTTAAAAATGTCGCCGATTATAAAAGATTTGATAATTGAGAATTCTGATAGTGCAAAAATTGAAGAGCAGGCAAAAAAGGAAGGAATGATGACAATGATAGAGGATGGAATATTTAAAGCAGCCCAGGGAATCACTAGCATAGAGGAAATATTGAGAGTGATATCGGAATAACAAAATACAAAAACACGAAATCATAAAATCACTAAATATCAAAATGTTTATAACGAGCGATTAATTGTTTTTATGTTTTAGTGATTTCATGATTTTATGCGTTTTAAATTTAAAGCTATAAAAAAAGATGGAGAGATTTATGAAGAAGTCTTAGAAGCAAAAGACAAGTTTGATTTGTTTACTCAATTAAAAAACGAAGAAGCAACTCTAATCTCAAGTGAAGAATTAAGAGATAAAAATTTTTCTTCATATAAAAAACTATTTAGTTTTCTTGAAAAAATAAAAACAGACGAAAAAATAATGTTTGCCAGAAATCTTGGGGCAATGATAAAGGCGGGGCTTTCTTTGGCAAGAGCGATTTCTGTTATAAATAGACAGACAAAAAATTTAAAAATGAAAAAAATTCTAGAAAGTATAGAAAAAGACCTTAAAGAAGGAAATACTTTTGGAAGTGCCATTTCAAAATTTCCAGATGTTTTTTCTCAACTTTTTGTTTCAATGGTTGGTGCAGGTGAAGAAAGTGGAGATTTGTCCGGTTCTTTAAAAACCATTGCTGGACAAATGGAAAGGTCAAATAATCTAAGAAAAAAAATAAAAGGGGCGATGATATACCCAACAATAATTATTATTGTAATGATAATAATAGGAATATTAATGCTCATTTTTGTTGTTCCAACCCTCACATCAACATTTGAGGAGCTTGGTGTTGATTTGCCTTTTAGTACTCAAATAATTATTGGCATAAGTAAAATGTTTAAAGAAAATACCATATTATTACTTTCAATCTTTATTCTCATATTTGGCGGAGGATATCTTTATTTTAGGACACCGAAAGGAAAACGCTTTTTTGATTTTATTATTCTTAGAACCCCGATGATTAAAACTTTGGTAAAAGAAATAAATTCTGCAAGAACAACAAGCACTTTCTCTTCTTTACTTTCGTCGGGCGTAGATGTAGTAAAATCTTTGGAAATAACGAAAAGCGTTCTTCAGAATTCGTTTTATAAGGAAGTTATAGACTTAGCAAAAAAATCTATCCAAAAAGGAGCACCAATATCACAGATTTTTAGAGACAATGAAAATTTATATCCTGCTTTTGTTGGAGAAATGGTTTCTGTTGGAGAAGAGACTGGGCAATTGCCAGATTTATTAATGCAAGTTGCAACTTTTTATGAAGAGGAAGTGGAAAGAAAAACAAAAAATATATCTACTATAATTGAACCTCTTTTAATGGTGGTAGTTGGTGTAGCACTTGGTTTTTTTGCCGTATCAATGATTACTCCTATGTATTCTTTAACAAACAGCATATAGTTTTATGTACAAAAAAAATGGGATGTCATTAATAGAGATAATTTTATCAATTGCAATTGTAATTGTTATTTTGTTAATAACAATAAATTTATTTTCCAACTACAACGAAAAACAAGTTTTGGATAATTCTACTGAAAAAGTTCTGTCTTTATTAAAAGAAGCAAGAAGTTTAACACTCTCATCAATGGCTGATAGTTTTTACGGAGTCCATATGGAACAGGGGTTTGTGACCTTATTTAAGGGGGGTGTTTATGTTCAAAATAACCCAGAAAATAAAGTAAATAAAATAGACGAAAAAACGAAAATTTCTTTAATAAGTTTAAATGGAGGTGGAAGTGATGTAGTTTTTCAAAAATTAACAGGGAAAACTAATCAATATGGAACAATTAACATATCTCTTTTTGACCTATCAAAAACGAAAGTTTTGCAAATAAATCAAACAGGATTAATTGAAAAAAATTAACCCCCCACTTTTGCAATTGTTGGTGAAAATTAAAACAACCCCATTAGAAGTTCATCAAGATTAAATACTTATTTAGAATATTGTGAGAGAATTCGCCTAACGGCTTAATTACTTAATTAAATTGATTTCAATATTAAACTTCTAACGGGGCAAGTAAAACGATAAAAATTTTTAAAAAATTCAAATAAGATGAAAAGATTTAATATAAAAAAAGTGGGGGGTAAAAAGGGATCCAGTTTAGTTGAAATGTTGGTTGGTTTATCAGTACTAATTTTCGTAGTATTGGGTTTTGTTGTTTCTTTTAATTATTTTGTAAAAAATTCTATTTTAGGAACAAAAAACGTACAAGCATATTTTCTAGCGGAGGAAGGACTGGAGGCAATAAAATCAATGAGAAATAGTAGCTGGACGACAAACATTAATTCACTTGTTTCGGGGCAGGAATATCATCTTTATTTTAACGGTAGCAATTGGCAAAGTACGGCGACGCAATCAAAAATAGATAATGTTTTTACAAGAAAGTTTGTTATAGAGAATGTATACAGGGGTGTAAATGGCGATATTTCTTCTTCTGGGGTCTTAGACCCAGGATCTAAAAAGGCCAATGTTTCAGTTTCATATAATGTAAACAATTCTGTCATAACAAAAAATCTTTCAATGATCATTACAAACATTTTTGGGAATTAATCCCCCACTTTTGCAAATGTTGGTTGGGATTAAAGCAATAAACAAAAATTTTTTAAAAATTTAAACAAGATGAGAAAGTTAAATATAAAAAAAGTGGGGGATAGAAATGGGATTTCACTTTTAGAAACAATTATATACATGGCTATAACCACCATGGTATTAGTTTTTATTGTAAACATGATGATGTTTACTTCCACAACTTTTAAAAATTTTAAAATTTCAAGAGATATAAAAAATTCTGCTTCAATATCTGTTAGCAGAATGGTAAATGAAATTAGAAAAGCAGGTAGTATTGATGATGCCTTAAGTTTGTTTAATAACCCAAACGGCAAACTCGCCTTGAATATTATTGGTGGAGATAGAATGACTTTCTTTCTTGATTCTGGAATTTTAAAAATAGAGAATAACGGAGTTATAGAGGGAAGTTTAAGCTCGGACAATACTTTTATAAGTAATTTAGTATTTAAAAAAATAAATAACACAAAAGGACAAGCTGTTAAAATTGAAATTACGATAAGGGATAAAGAAATTGGTTTTCTAAAATCAGAGAATTTTTATATAACGGCGGTGCTTCAGGGGTCGTACTAACTAAAAATCTGAAAGATTTTTAGGAAACACCCCATTAGAAGTTCATTCATCAGAGTAAAAACTTTTTTAGAGTATGAAAATGAATTTACCTAACGGTTTCCATTATTCTTAAATCGTGCTTAGTGTTAAATTTCTAACCTGCCTGCGGTAGGCAGGCGGGGCAAGCAAAATCACAAAAAATTATGAAACCACATTACAAAAAAGGACAAATAATGATAGGTATCGTTTTAATGTTTGTTATTATTTCTTTATCTGTTATTACTGGAATTGCGTGGAATGTTCAAAAAGAAATCTCGGGTGAATATAATGTATCTTCTTCCGCTAAAAGTTATTATTCTGCTGAATCTGTTACAGAAGATGTTGTGTATAGAATAAAAAACGGAATCCAGGTTTCTTCTACAGAAAGTTTAAATATGAATGATGCAATCGGGACAGCTGTTATTACAGATAGTTTGGGAATAAAGACAATAAGTAGTTCAGGAGATTTTAAAGACGCTATTAGAAAAGTTTCTGTTTCTTTAACGGAAGGAAGTGGAGTAAGTTTTAATTATGGAGTACAGGTTGGTCAAGGCGGGATTGATTTACAAGGTAGCTCTGGAATTAATGGAAACGTTTATGCCAACGGTCCTATTATAGGTAGCACCTCCAGTTTTATTACAGGAACAGCAATTTCGGCCAATAGTCCATCATTTATAGCCGACCAATCAAACGGCACCGGCGTTCCCGCTAACAATATTGTTTTTGGTAATGAAAATGGAACTCAAGATATTGCTCAAAGTTTTAAAGTTTCAACCGAAAGTCCATTAAACAAAATTCAACTTTATATAAAAAAGACGAGTACTCCAAATAATGCTACGGTTAAAATAGTTAATGATGCAAACGGAAATCCAGGAACCACAATATTTGCTTCTGGTACACTTTCGGCTTCAACCATCACTACTTCATACGGATGGATTAATGTCACTTTTTCATCTAATCCTTTGCTTGGTGTGGGCACGACATATTGGTTAGTTGTTGACGGAGGTACTTCAAGCACTAAATATTACACAATTGGCGCATCAAGCGGTGGATATTCAAATGGAATTGCTAAAATCGGTCAGGTTGGAGGAACTTGGAATAATACCACTCCGTCTGGACTTGATTATTATTTTAGTATTTATTTGGGTGGATTTACTGGATTAATTGCTGGTAGTTCCGGAAGTCAGTGGAACCAATTAAATATTGGTTCAAGCAGTTCAGATAGTGCACAGGCTCACACAGTAAACTATACGGAAGCAACGGGTCCTATTTATTGTCAAACAGGCACTGGAAATAATAAATCATGTACATTTCAGAATGATCCAGTTTATATTGGGTTTCCAATTTCGGAAGCCAATATTACTCAATGGAAAAATGATGCTGACGCAGGAGGAATAATTAATGGAGATTATAATGTTTCAGGCTCTAACACTGCTTATCTTGGGCCTAAAAAAATTACCGGCAACTTAAATATTAGTGGAAGTGGAAAATTGTATTTAACTGGAACCGTTTGGGTTCAAGGAAATGTGATTGTTTCCGGTTCGGCAAAAATAATTTTAGACTTATCAACATATGGTCATAGTAGCGGTCTCTTGGTAACTGACGGCTGGCTCAATCTCGGCGGTAGCGGACAATTGAACGGGACCGGTCAAGACGGTAGCTATATTTTATTTGTAACTACAAGTAATTGTGACGCTTCTTTTTGTGCTCAAAATGCTATTGATATTTCTGGATCAGCCGGGTCTGTAATTTTAAATGCTCAAAATGGTACCATTAAATTTACAGGTAGCGCTAGCGCTAAAGAAGCGACAGCATATAAGATGTATCTTTCTGGGTCTGCTATAGTTAATTATGAATCGGGGTTAGCTAATATAAATTTTTTAAGCGGTCCTAGTGGAGGTTTTAATATAAACTTTTGGGGAGAAGTTGAGTAAATGAAAAAGCAATCCAGATTGCTTTTTCATCCATAATTGATTTTTGTTTTTTAATTTTCTTTTTAAAACTCATAAAACAACCTTACTTAAAGCCATATTTAGAGAACGTGGAAATATTATGATATAATTGAAATACAGAATATGCCCAAAAATTTACAGAGTAAAAAAATAGTAGTAGCTAATTGGAAAATGGAGCCTGAAACACTTGAAAAAGCGTTTGAGATTTTTAACGAAACAAAAAAAGTTTCAAAAGCGCTAAAAAACACCAATATAGTTATTTGTCCGCCTTCAATATATCTAAATAAACTAAAAGAAGAAACAAAAAGTAATAAAAAAATTTCTTTTGGAGTTCAAAACATTTTTTCTGAAGAAGAAGGTGCTCACACAGGGGAGATATCAATAGATATGGTAAAAAATTTGGGTGTTGAGTATGTAATTGTCGGACATTCAGAAAGGAGAGCATTAGGAGAAGATGATTTACTTATATCAAAAAAAGTAAATTTAGTTTTAAATTCAAAATTAAACCCAATTTTATGTATAGGTGAGAAAGAAAGAAATGATGAAGGAGATTTTCTTTTGTTTGTTTCAGAACAAATTAAAAACTCTCTTCAAAAAATAGAAAAAAAATATTTAAAAAATTTAATAATTGCATATGAACCAGTTTGGGCTATAGGAAAAACCGCTCAAGACGCGATGGATTCTCGTGGAGTTCATCAGATGACATTGTTTATAAAAAAAGTTCTGGCAGATTTGTTTGATGAAAAAATTTCAGAAAAAGTAATGATACTTTATGGAGGCTCTGTCGAATTAAGTAACGCAGAAGACTTGATTAAGAACGGAAATATAGACGGATTTCTTATTGGACACGAGTCATTGGATGCGGAAAAGTTTTGTGAGATTCTAAAATTAGTAGATAAAAATTAGATTTCAAAAAAACAATCAAAAATCATTCCGGTATCCTGCAGAATACCAGAATGGTTTTTCAATTTATGTTGATGTTATTTTTTCAACATCTTTTTAAACTCAAAAATACATTTCTCAATGTAATCATCGTCAAAAACTGATTTACCGCCTCGCATTTGTTTTTCCGTTAAAGGGTATATCAATGCTGAAAGTTTTTGTCGTGTTTTTTGATAGTACTCTGATTTATTTTTTTTGTTTGGTATTTTTAATTCTTTATATTGAAAAACTGTCTTTTTGTTCAGCTTGTATTTTTGTGCCAAATAGCCATGTGGTACAAGTGTGTCTGCAATTGCTTCTGTTAAGATATTAAAGTTCAATTTTTGTTTTTTAACTCTTTTTTCAAAATTTTTCCACTCTTTTTTCTCAATGCCACTCTCTATCAAATGAAGTGTTTCATGAATAATGACCGATAAACTATTTTTTACATTTTCTGTTGTTTCTTTATCCAGTTTTGAGGTCTCTATTGTTATATGTTTTCTTGGATTTATATTTGCTCCCCCTCCACTCTGACTTTCAGATGGGTTAATTAGTAGATGAACATAGACTACAACGGGATAATGTTTGGATTTATAAAATTTTATTATTTCTGAAAAAATTTTTTCTGTTTTGATTTTTTTCGACAGTTTCTCTAAATTATTTTTTCTTTTTTCTAAACGATTTTTCCACTCAATATATATTTTATGAATATTTGGGTAAAAGTAGTTTATAATTTCCATTACACATACATATTCATTTTTTGTTAATCTCTTATTTAAATTTTTATTGACCTCATCAAAATTTTTTGCAAGAATAAAATCAGAATCCAAAATACCCCAAGGATATTTTTTTCTGATTTTTATATATTTTTTGATAAATTTTTTATCTTGTTTTGTAATACTAAATTTATTTTCATAGTATTCTCTTATCCATTTTCTTGTATGTATATCCCAAAGTGAAACAGAATCTAAAAAATAAAAAAAGGTAGCAGGTTCCTGAATTTTAAATATAAATTTCATTTTTTATAATTCTTTCTTAATTTTTTCTGCCGTTTCTTTCATTTCTCCTTCTTTGTATTTATAAATTTTTTCTGGGTTTGGGCCGTGCGGATGTTGATCGTTTTCAAATTTAGGGATTAAATGTATGTGTGCGTGTGGAATTCCAAGTCCATAAACAACATAAGAAACCAATATCGGATTCAGGGCTTTTTGAATTATTTTTGACAATTTTCTTGCGGTTCCCCAATATTCTCCAAATAGTTCATAATCATTAACCCACTCTATGTGTTTTTTGGGAATTAAGAGCGTATGTCCGGGGTTAAGTGGATTTATATCTAAAAAAGCAAAAAAATTTTCATCCTCGTAAATTTTGTCGCACGGAATTTCTCCCTTAATTATTTTACAAAATATACAGTCCATAATTTCATTATAGAATGTAAAATGTAAATCTCAAAATGTTTTTATGTTTTTGTGATTTGGTGATTTTATGTCTGTGCTATAATCACGAACATGAGATATGAAATTTTCAAAAAATTGGATGAAAAGACAGATAAAGAACTACAAAATTATCCAGAATTAACACGAAGACTTCTAGTAAACAGAAAGATAAAAACCGCAAAAGATGCGGAAGATTTTTTGAATTTGGATTATGAAAGACACACACACGACCCGTTTTTGATGAAGGGGATGAAAAAGGCTGTTAAGAGAATTTTAGATGCAATAAAAAGTAATGAAAAAATTGTTATTTTTAGTGATTATGATATGGACGGGATTCCAGGGGCTGTTGCATTTCACGATTTTTTTAAAAAAATTAAATACAAAAATTTTATAAATTATATTCCACACAGAAATAAAGAAGGGTTCGGTTTAAATAAAATGGCTATAAAAGAATTTTCAGAAAGCGATACAAAACTTCTTATAACGATTGATTGTGGAATAACAAATATTGAAGAAGTTAAACTGGCAAACAGATTAGGAATGGATGTAATTATTACAGACCATCATTTAGAGAACTCTCATACTCCAAAAGCATTTGCAATATTAAATCCAAAACAAAAAGGTGAAAAATATCCATTTAAAAATTTATGTGGAGCTGGGGTCATTTTTAAATTAATTCAAGCCTTGATTAAGCGGGGAAATAAAGAAAAAATGTTTGAAATTAATGATGGATGGGAGAAATGGCTTCTTGATATGGTTGGAATGGCAACGATTGCTGACATGGTTCCTCTTGTTGGGGAGAATAGAATTTTTGCGCATTATGGTTTGAAGGTTTTAAAAAAGTCTCCACGAGTTGGATTAATTAAATTACTTAAAAAAATTGGTGTTAATCAAGACATACTTTCGGAAGATGACATAGGATTTATGATAGGCCCGAGAATAAACGCAGCATCAAGAATGGATGTTCCTATGGAAGCATTTAATCTTCTTACAACAACGGACGAAGTAGAAGCTGACAGACTTGCGTTACATTTAAATAAAATAAACAACGAAAGAAAAGGAGTTGTAGCATCGATAATTAAAGAAATAAAAAAGAATTACAAACACAGAGAAGATAGAGGAATAATTGTAATGGGTAATCCGAGGTGGAGTCCAGGATTGGTTGGACTAGCTTGCAATACTCTTACGGAAAGCTATAAAAAACCAGTTTTTTTGTGGGGGAGAGACGAAAATTCTGTTATTAAAGGATCTTGTAGGTCAGACGGAGTTCTTGATTTAGTGGAACTCATGACAGAAATGAAAACCGAAATTTTTATTGAATATGGCGGGCACTCACTGTCAGGAGGTTTTTCTGTTAATAATGAAAAAATACATTTTCTTGAAGAAGAACTAAATCTTGCTTATGAAAGACTAAAAAACAAAAAACAAACTATGCCGACACAAACGAAAAAATTTTTGATTGATGATGAACTCTCTCTCAACAATGTAAATCTTGAAAAATATTCTCAAATAGAAGCGATGTCTCCTTTTGGAGAAGGAAATCCAAAACCGATTTTTTTATTTAGAAATTTAGAAATTGAAGGTGCTTCTGTTTTTGGAAAGAGTATGGAACATTTAAAGTTAGAATTTAGAAATTCTTCAGGAAATAAAATAGAGGCCATAAGTTTTTTTGGATTAAAAAAAGAAGAAAGTTTGTCTCTAGAAAAAGGACAAAAAATAAATTTGGTAGCTAATATTGAAAAATCAAATTTTAGTAGATTTTCTCAATTAAGATTACGAATAATTGACATTTTTTAGCACCGGTGGTATTATTAATATCAAAAGTAGTTCATTTATTCATTTTTTCTGGAGGTATTGTGAAAAATTTTTTTAAAAAGAGAATTTGTAGTGTTTGTGGAAATAACGTTGATACCGAAGAAAATGGTTTATCGTTTCTTCACTCAATAACAGGTGGGGAGACCGTTTCCTACAAAGACGACATTACTTGTACTGGGAGTGGAAAAGAAACACATCTCCGTATGGCAAAATGGTTTTTTATTATGGCATCCATCGTTGGTTCTGCTGTGGTTATAGGAGTAAGGTATAACCACGATAAGGCCAAAGTTTTGAAAGCGGATTAATCATCCGCTTTTTATTTTGTTTGTGTAATGTTAAAATTTTCAAATGAACAACAATATAATTATTTTTACAGATGGTTCGGCATTAGGAAATCCCGGTAAGGCAGGATGGGGGGCAGTTATCATTTTTGATAAAAAAGAAGTTTTAGAGATTGGGGGTTTTGAAAAAAAATCTACAAACAACAGAATGGAAATGACGTCCGCAATTGAATCCTTTAAAACATTAGAAAAGAATAAGGTATTAAATAGTAGAACACAAATAAATATATACACAGATTCAAGTTATGTATTTAACGGAATAACAAAGTGGATTAGTGGTTGGGTTTTAAGAGGCTGGATAGGAGTTAATAAAAATCCCGTCTTGAATAAAGACCTGTGGGAACAACTACTTGTTTTAAATAATAAATTTAAAATTGAATGGAAATTATTACCGGGGCATAGTGGAATAGTTGGGAACGAAAGGGCAGATGAAGTAGCAACATCTTTTGCTTCAGAAAACTCGGTTGTTTTATACAAAGGAACGATAGAAAAATATAAAAAAAATATTTTAGATTTTAAAACAAACAATACTGACGACGGAAGAAAAAAAATGAAAGCGTACTCTTATTTGAGTATGATAGATGGAATTATAAAAAAACACGAAACATGGGTAGAGTGCGAATCTAGAGTAAAAGAAAAAAAGAATGCTAAATTCAGAAAATCCATAGACAAAAATGATGAAGAAAAAATTATAAATGAATGGAGAAATGAAAATTGTCGTTAAACGACAATTTTCATCCATAATTTTTTTGTTCTTGAAATATTTGAGATTTGTTAACGTTCAATGACTCTTGTTCAACCAAAAATTCATTCACTTTTCTATTTTTTAATAATCGGTTTTATATCTGGGGTGTTTTTTCGCTCCTTTTTTAATTTCGGTGATTATTTTCTCCTATTTCTTTTTGTTTTATCCCTTTTTCTATTTTTATTGTATTTTTTATTTAGAAAAAATGAGGAAATTAAAAATTGGATTTTTCTTTTGGTCTCCATTTTTATTCTATCTTTTATTTTGGGTGTTTTTAGATTTGATTTGGCGGATAAATACAGAGGGAGCCCAATTTTAGACTCTTTCATTGGACAAAAAGTTATTGTTGATGGAATAATAATAAACGAACCAATAGAAAAAGAGAAAAATACAAAATTTGTAGTGGAGCTAAAAGAAAAAATATTGGGAGATGAGAAAATAACGCTAAATGACAAAATTTTAATAATCACAGAGTCGCCATCCTTTTTTAATTATGGAGATAAGGTTTTAATAAATGGAATTTTAAATAAACCAAAAAATTTTGTAACTGAAGGAGAAGAATTTGATTACATATCATATTTATCAAAAGATGAAATATTTTATCAAATGTTTTATCCAAAAATTGAAAAAGAATCTACAAACGAAGGAAATTATATAAGACAAAATCTCTTTAAGTTAAAAAATTCATTTTTAGAAAGCATTAAAAAGACGATTTCAGAGCCACACTCCTCACTTTTAGGAGGGTTAACCGTAGGAGCAGAAGAATCGCTCGGTGAAACATTACAGGAAAATTTTAGAAAAACAGGAATAATGCACATAGTTGTTTTGTCTGGTTATAACGTAACAATCGTTTCTGAAGCAATAATGAGAGTTTTTAGTTTTCTCCCGTTCGTTTTTAAATTTTCATTTGGGATTATTTCAATAATATTTTTTGTTTTAATGACTGGAGCCTCTGCTACTGCGGTGAGAGCCGGGATAATGGCAGTTTTTGTAATCCTTGCTCGCATAACAGGAAGGGAATATGAAGTTTTACGTGCCTTATTTATTGCGGGGGTTATTATGATAATTCAAAATCCAAAAATTTTGGCTTTTGATTCCTCATTCCAACTTTCTTTTATGGCGACATTTGGTCTTATATATGTTTCTCCAAAAATTTACAAATATTTTAAATTTATAACAACAAAATTTCAATTTCGTGAACTTGTTGTTTCTGCTGTTGCCACTCAATTATTTGTTTTACCTCTCATTCTATATAAAATGGGTTATCTTTCTCTTTTAGCTCTTCCCGTAAATTTACTAATTCTTCCTTTTATACCGGCGACAATGTTTTTCGGTTTTCTTTCTGGCATGCTCGGTTTTGTAAGCCTTGCAATTGCGTTTCCATTTTCTTTTATTACATTTATTTTATTAGATTATGAATTAAAAGTTGTTAATTTTTTTGCAGGTCTTCCTTTTTCATCAATTCAAATAAACAATTTTCCATTAATTTTAATGGTCTCAATCTATATAATTTATGGAGTAATTTTATTTTTGGTTTCCAAAAATAAGAACAAGCGATAAAGATAAATTGCAATTAATGTTATTTTAAATTTTGGTTTGTTCGCAATACTATTCTATTGTTCTTAAGAACAATAGAATAGTATGATAAAATAAACACGAAGTAAGAAAGGAGACGTGGGATAAGTTTATATTTTATGTCTTTATTATTTAATCTTATTTAAAATTTTATGGAAAATGGTACATATAAAAAACTAGAAAGAATTGTTAGAGGTTTTTCAAATTATAGAAGAATTCAGATTTTAGAACTTTTGGCTAAAAAACCAGATTTGTCTATTTTTGATATCTCTGAAGAATTAAATGTTAATTTTAAGACGATTTCTGCCCATGCCTCTAGACTTTTGAATGCTGGTGCACTATTAAAAAAAGAAGATTTTACATCTGTTCGTCACAGACTTACATCGAGAGGAAAAGCTATTCTAATGTTCTTAAGAACATTAGAATAGCTTTTTATAGTCACACACTTTTATTGTTTTGTTGAGTTTGCAATTTGCTTATCTTTATTAATTTTTATTTTATGAAAACACCAAGGATTATTCAAAAATATTTAAAAATTTTAATTTTAATTTTTCTTTTATCTATAAATTTTTTTATTTGGTCTTCTGTTTTTGCTCAAGAGGATCAAAATAAACTAAAGGTAGTATTTTTTGATGTTGGACAAGGCGATTCAATTTTTATTGAAACCCCAAACGGGAATCAGATTCTTATAGACGGTGGACCCGACAAAAAAGTTTTAAGAGAACTTTCTAAAATAATGCCTTTTCACGACAGGTCTATAGATATTGTTATGATTAGCCATCCAGATAAGGACCATATAGGGGGGCTTCCAAGTGTTTTTGAAAATTACGATGTATCTGCCTTTGTAGAACCAGGAGTTGGTGCTGACACCGATATTTATAATATATTAAAAAATTTAGTCAAAGATGAGAATTCAAAAATAATTCTTGCGAGAAATAACATGGTTTTTAATTTAGACGAGAATATTTTTTTAAAAATACTTTTTCCAGATAGAGATGTTTCAGGGATGGACACAAACGACGCATCTATAGTTGCTCAACTTGTTTATGGCAACAATGAATTTTTATTTACGGGAGATTCGCCTCAAAAAATTGAAGAATATCTTGTTTTAATTAATGGAGAAAAATTAAGTAGTGATGTTTTGAAAGTTGGGCACCATGGTTCAAAAACTTCATCGTCAAAGTCTTTTATTGGTTTTGTTTCCCCCGAATACGCTGTTATATCTGTAGGTGCAGATAATAAATATGGGCATCCAAATAAAGAAGTAATTGATTTATTAAATGAGTTTGGTTCAAAAATTTTAAAAACCTCTGAAAGTGGAACAATTGTTTTTGAAACTGATGGAGAAAATTTATATTTAAAATAATATTTTAAATATCTTCAGTTTTCTGACTATATCAGAAAAGTGATAGATTCCTTAATGGAAAAAGGAAAAGAGTATGAACTTATACTCTCGCCATCATTGGAAGAGATAAAAATTCTTGGTGGGTTTGACCCGTCGGGCAAAATTACACCGATGATGTATGCCGAAAAACAATTTATTCAGATGAAGGTCGTTGATGAGGTGTGGTTTGGTGACACTTTTGCCAATGAGCCAACTAGAAAATTTGTGATTTCTATTCTAAAACTGGCAAAAAAATATTTGGGTGAGTCAAATGTCAAACCACTTGGGTCAGGTCCAGGATCGCCAGCACATAATTTTTCAAAAGGAATTTGAAAAAACTTTTTTACAAACATTAACAAAAAAGTCGGATTAAATCCGACTTTTGTTTTTTTATTTTTGATTTTATTATAAAAAATTTATAATATATTCTCTTATTCGTGAGAATAAGAGAATAGATTTGAACAAGTTCAAATAAATTTTAATTATATTATCCCAGCTTTTTTGAGAACGGCATAGGCGCCATTTTTTTGTATTGTTTTGATTGCTTTAGTTGAAAGTATCACATTTATCGTTTTGTTTATTTCAGGAACAAAAATTCTCTTTTTCTTAAGATTTGCTTTTCTTCTTTTTACTCCCACAGGATTAAATTGTGTAGCACGAGTACGATTGCTGTATCCACCAGCCATTTTAGATTTCTTTCCTGTTATTTGACATTGTTTAGCCATAAATATTTTTTTATATAAACAGAACCAACTCTTGCCATCTTGCCCCGTAGGAAGCTCTGCTTTCCTTCGGGGTTACTGCGCATTTTCTTGCCATAATAAATTCATAAAATCACTAAATCATCCCAGTTAAATACGCTCTGCATTTAACGGGACAAGTAAAAACATAAAATCAAACAATGTATTTTAATAAAGTAATTTTTAAGAAAGTTTTATTATGTTATCATAATATTAAATTTATTCAAGTATTATGCCCCAGTAGCAAAATATTCTTTAATATTAAAAGCTATATTCAATACCGATAAATAAGCTGGAATTGTTCATAGATATTCTAAATTCTGGTTTTGCTACGGGGTAAACAAGGAATGGAAACATTTTTTTCAATAATAATTTTAATCTTTTCTGTAGTAATACATGAATTTTCTCATGGTTATATGGCAAACAAGTTGGGCGATCCAACAGCAAAATTGGCTGGTCGTCTAACTCTTAATCCAACAAAACACCTATCTCTTTTTGGTTCATTCATATTTCCTTTAATGATGTATATTGCTGGGGGACCAATTTTTGGATGGGCAAAACCAGTTCCTTATAATCCATACAATATAAAAAATAAATACGGAGATGCGCTTGTAGCCATTGCAGGCCCAGGGTCAAATTTGTTGGTGGCACTAATTTTTGGTTTTTTAATTCGTTTGAATTTCTCTCTGAACTTTTTAAACGATTCCTTTTTAAATATTTTTACAATAATCGTATTTATAAACATAATTCTCGCAATATTTAACCTAATTCCGATCCCACCGTTAGATGGTTCAAAAATCTTATTTAATTTTCTTTCAAGTAGATACGTTTATATAAAAGAATTCTTTGAAAGATACGGCTTATTCCTCATAGTCTTTTTCATTTTCTTTCTTTGGAAATTATTATTACCTTTTGTTTATTGGATTTTTTCTGCGTTAACCGGGTTGTCTGCTTGACCTATTTATTTTTGAGTATATTATTCAAAATAGATAAATCAGTTTTTTCAAATAAAAGGAGTTAAAAATGGATAACTATAAAAAATCATTGAAGGTCGGTTTAACCGAGGAAAGATATAAAATATTGAAGGTTAACCGTAAAATGTTTTCCGACACATTATTTAAGGAAGGCAATTCTCTCGAAAAAGGAATAGGTGGGTTTTATAAAATAAAAGAAGAAAATTCACCCCTCTCTTTCAATCCAGTGGTGTCATCAATTTACTTTAGACCCTGTATAAATAATATTTGTATGGCTCTTGGTATAAATGATGATAAAATGATCAAAAGCTTGTTTTTAGAAGATGAAAATTTTTCAGGAAGTAAGAATTTTGTAGAACAGGAGTTGAAAGAAAAAGAGGAAATATTGATTCCAAAATTGAGGAACATTCTAGATTTAGCAGATAATTTCATTAAGACATATGAAGAATGTTTGAAAACTATTAAAAACTTGCAAAATTTTTGAAAAATCGTTATATTGTATGCTGTTCGGTCAAATACCGAACAGCGTTTTTTTAATTTAATAATTAAAAATGACCAGAATAAATCAGTTAATGAAAAAGAGTAGAAATAAGCAGTCAAAAAAACCAAAAGCTGTTGCTCTTTTGCGTGGTTTTAACACAAGAAAAAATAGACCAATTTTTTATCCGTCTCCATTTAAGAGAGGTGTTTGTATTAAAGTTACGACAAAGACGCCAAAGAAACCTAACTCAGCTATAAGAAAGATTGCAAGAGTAAGACTCACAAATGGAATGGAAGTAACCGCATATATTCCCGGTATAGGCCACACACTGCAGGAACACTCGGTTGTTTTATTGCGTTCTGGAAAAGTTAAAGACATCGGTGTCAGATATACAGTAGTAAGAGGAAAGTTAGATGCTTCCGGTGTTGAAAATAGAAAAAATGCCAGAAGTAGATATGGAGTAAAAACTCCAAAAGTAGGGAAATAATTTTTTTATTTTTAAATTATAAGATTTGAGATTTTAGATATTAAATTTGAGATTAACATGAGACGACCAATAAAAAAAAGAGCACCAATACAACCAGATCGTTTATATAACTCAGTAAAAATTGAGAAGCTTATTAACTATGTAATGGAAGAAGGCAAGAAGGAAACAGCAAATAAAATAGTTTATATGGCTCTTGATTATTTAAAAGAAAAAGATAAAACAAAAAAACCAATAGAAATATTTGAAGAAGCAATAAAAAACTCTTCTCCACTTATGGAAGTTCGTTCAAGAAGAATTGGAGGCGCTAACTATCAAGTTCCAAGAGAAGTTAGACCTGAAAGGAGATTGGCTATGTCAATGAGATGGATGATAGAGGCAGCACAATCAAAAAAGGGAGCACCGATGTACAAAAAACTTGGCGATGAAATATTTCTTGCAAGCAAAGGAGAAGGTGAGGCAGTAAAGAAAAAAGAAAACACACACAAAATGGCAGAATCAAACAAAGCATTCGCCCATTTCAGTTGGTAGGTTTCAATCTCAAATCTAAAATCTTAGATCTAAAATCTATAAAAAATGAACGATTTTAAAAAAAGATTTGAAGAAAGGATATATAAATACGCCGTTGATATAGTAAAGTTTGTTAAACTTTTACCAAACGACTTAAGTTCAAGAGAACTAGCAAAACAATTAGTGAGAAGTGGGACATCGATAACGGCAAATATTATTGAGGGCAAATCAGCAAGAACAAAGAAGGATTATATTAATTTTTATACCATAGCATTAAAATCTGCTAACGAAACGATATTGTGGATTAAATTAATTACGGAAACTTCCAGAACAGATATTGAATTGGGCGATAAATTGTTAAAAGAAACCGAAGAAATTGCAAAAATTTTAGGAGCAAGCATCATAACGATGAAAAATAAAAAGTGATTTTTAGATATTAGATATTAGATTTAAGATATTAGATTTCATGCGTGATTATCCATTAGAAAAAGTTAGAAACATAGGAATTATTGCACATATAGACGCTGGGAAAACAACAGTTTCCGAACGCGTTCTTTTTTATACAGGAGTTTCTCATAAGATAGGTGAAGTTCACGAAGGAAAGGCGGTTATGGATTGGATGGAACAAGAAAGGGAAAGAGGAATTACAATCACATCTGCTGCAACAACATGTTTCTGGACTCCAACTTATCAAAAAATGCAGATTACCGCAGATGAAATAAAAAAAGAGTTTGAGCATAGAATAAATATTATTGATACTCCCGGACATGTTGACTTCACGGTTGAAGTTGAGAGGTCGTTGAAAGTTTTAGACGGAGGAGTTGTAATTTTTGACGGAGTTGCAGGAGTTGAACCACAATCAGAAACAGTTTGGAGACAGGCAGATAAATATTGTGTTCCAAGAATTTGTTTTATAAATAAACTTGATAGAACTGGTGGGAATTTTGAGAGATCATTTGGCACAATCTTAGACAGACTTACAAAAAATGCAGTAAGAATGCAAATTCCAATTGGTGAAGAAGAAAAACACAAAGGTATTGTGGATCTTTTGAAAATGAAAGCTTTCTATTTTGAAGGAGAACTCGGAAGCCTTGTAAGGGAAGATGAAATTCCAGAGGAATTAAAATCTGATGCTGAAAAATTTAGAGCAGAACTAATTGAAAAAATAGTTGAAAACGATGAGGATGCAATGAATAAATATCTTGCAGGAGAAAAAATAGATATTAATGTTTTAAAAAAGATTTTGAGAAAGGCAGTAATTAGCGGACATATTGTTCCCGTATTTACAGGCTCTGCTCTTAAAAATAAAGGGGTTCAATTAGTTTTGGACGCAGTTGTAGATTATCTACCGTCACCGTTGGACGTTCCTCCAATTAAAGGAATTGATCCAAACACAGAAGAAGAAATAACAAGAAAGGCAGATGATAACGAACCTTTTGCGGCGCTCGCATTTAAATTACAAACAGACCCGTTCGTTGGACAGCTGACTTACTTTAGAGTTTATTCAGGGACACTTGAATCTGGCTCTTATGTATATAACTCTGCGACGGGAGAGAAAGAAAGAATAGGAAGAATTTTAAGAATGCACGCAAACTCAAGAGAAGACGTTAAGAAAGTTTACGCCGGAGAAATTGCAGCTGCCGTTGGATTAAAAAATACAAAAACTTCCGACACGTTATGCGATGAAACAAAACCCATAATTCTTGAAAGAATTGTGTTCCCGGAACCAGTTGTTTCGTTGAGAATTGAACCTAAAACAAAAGCAGACCAAGAGAAAATGGGGCTTGCTCTTAAAAAACTTTCAGACGAAGATCCAACATTTAAAATTAAATCAGACCAAGAAACACTGGAGACAATTATTTCAGGGATGGGAGAACTCCATCTTGATATTATCGTGGACAGAATGAAAAGAGAATTTAATGTTGAAGCAAACATAGGTAAACCACAAGTTGCATACAGAGAAACCATAACAGGAGAAGCAGAAGCAGAACATAAATACATAAGACAGACAGGAGGTCGCGGTCAGTATGGACACGTCAAGATAAGAGTTAAACCTATGCCGTTGGAAGAAGAGAAAAATAAAAAGTTGGCAAGAAATATTAAAAGATCAGACGGACTTGAATTTATTAATAATATTAAAGGAGGAGTTATCCCACAAGAATTTATTCCAGCTGTTGAGAAAGGTGTTCGCGAGGCAATGGATAGAGGTATCCAAGCCGGCTACAGAGTTGTTAATATATCAGTAGATTTATTTGATGGTTCATATCACGACGTTGACTCTTCAGAAATTGCCTTCAAAATCGCAGCTTCGCAGGCGTTTCAAGATGCTACAAAGAGAGCAAAACCAGTTATTCTTGAACCTGTTATGAAATTGGAAATTGTGACCCCAGATAAATTTATGGGAGATATTACAGGAAATCTTGCATCAAAAAGAGGACAAATTGAAGGTTCGGAAGAGAGAGTTGGTTTGAAGGTTATTCATGCGAAAGTTCCTCTTTCAGAAATGTTTGGATATACGACATCTTTGCGTTCAATGACCGAAGGACGCGCATCATCAACCATGGAGTTTGACCATTATGCAGTTGTACCGGAGAATGTTGCTAAGGAGATAATTGACAGCCGTAAGTAATGAAAAAACTCTGGGAGAGTTTTTTCATCCATAATTATCAAAATAAAACTATTCTCTTATTCGTACGAATAAGAGAATAGTTTTTGGTAAAAAATAGACACTTTCTAATTCGCGCGAATTAGAAAGTGTTTTTAGATATAAAATAAAATCTTTGTTTGAACAAATCAAACAAGGATTAAATTATCAATCAAAAAAAAGTTTCCATTGCTTTCTTTCTGTCTACTCCGCTTTCCCGCATCATTTTTTCATTACTTCTTTTATTTTTTTCGAGTTTTTTCTTGAATCTTTTTGTGTTGAGATTTGTTTTCAACGCTTTTTCAATATTTAATTTTATAACCTTGGCCATATTTTCTCCTGTGTATATTATTAAAATTAACTATTTTCTGTTTTCAAATTACTCTTATATAAAATTTTTGTCAAATAAAATAAAAAATCGTTTGTCCCCGCGATAAGGACAAACGATTTTTGTTAAGCTTTAAGTTTAAAAAGATCTTTTATTTCTTTTTCTAGAGAAGGAATCGCAATAGCAATATCCATTGCTTTTTCTGGAACTTCAGAACAAATTTCTAAAGCCCTACTATTAATAGCTTTTGCAATATTTACTGCACTTTCTGGTACCTCGCGTGCAATTGCGGCTGCTTTGTCTGGAATAGCCACTGCAATTATTATTGCATATGCTGGATATTTTTTTGCTATTACTGGAGCAAAATTTGGAACGATCTCAGTTACTTCTTTAGCTTTTTCTGGGTATAGTTCCAAAATATCAAAAGCGAATGAATGATATTTTCTCACTATATCCAATACTCTGTCAGGATTTGCAAAGGCAACAATCTTTATGTTTTCTTTTGTGATGTCCTCAATCCGCAACATCTTTTACCTCCTAATTTATTATTGAAATATACTACTTATCTAAATCTAAACTACTCCTATTCAAAATTTTTGTCAATCCAACCCTACTTTTGTTTCCGATTGCAAACATGGTCATTAAAATAAGGAAACTTTCTTTGAATTTAATATTTTAATAAAATAAGCTACAAATTTCTAATTCGCGCGAATTAGAAAGTAGTTTTAAAGTAAGTAAAAAGCTATTCTAATGTTCTTAAGAACATTAGAATAGCTTTTTTGTATGGGCAGAAATCTTGTCAGATAAAATAAAAATCCCCACCCAGAAGACAACCCGTTAAGCTTGGCGAATTTCCCGTCTATAGGGAATTCTTGGTTGTCTCTGAAATGGGGAGCAAGTCAAATCTTTGCGCAAAGAGGTGACTTATACAATTGTGTCGTACACAATGGATCTGTTCCAAAATTTTTTTGGACATAAAATAAGAAAATATCCTAGGAATTTTCAAACTCTCGCGCCGATGCCTTTTCGCGATAGGTATAACAAGTACACCTATTTGTGATTTTAGTCTTCTGAACATCATTGTCAATTTTTTATTTAGAAAAAGTGTTAACAAGGTGTTAATAAACAAAAAAACCACCAAAACGGCTTTTTCATCCATAATTATTTTTTTGTTAAATTCTTTAAATGGCTCTAAATAAGGGTTTTTAAGTATTAATGTTTAAAATATTTCTTTAAATTTTAATATTAAAAACCATAGCCTAATACTGTTGACAACGAAATATTATTCTATATACTTATCCATTGTGTTAAGAAATATGAATGAATATAAGAAATCACTAGAAAAGCGGAGATAAAATGCTTTCTTTTGCGTTTAATCCACCGCTTTGTTAAGCGGTTTTTTTCATCAAAATAAGAAGCAAAGCGACTATATTTTGATAGAACCCCTCTCTACTTTTGTAACCAATTCACAAATTTAGTAACCAGAGAATAGAAAGTTTATTTGGTTAAAAATGTGATTAGAATCGGAAATAAAAGTAGGGAGGGGTGGAAAACGACGACAGAACGATAGAAAGAATGAACTTTGAAAAATAAATATTAGTTAAGTAAAAGGTGAAATCCAAGTGTCTTTTTCGTGGCACTGGATTTAAAAGTATTTTTCATCTAGCGGAATAGAAATATTCCATATAGAAATCTTTGTTAAGTCTAAAAAGATTTAACAAAAAATTGTGGTTTATGTAGTTCCTAACAGGAAATACATTAAGGGCGTATGGTGGATGCCTTGACTCTAAGAGGCGATGAAGGACGTGGCATGGCTGCGATAAACTTCGGGGAGGTGCCTAGCAACCTTTGATCCGAAGGTTTCCGAATGGGGAAACCCAGCGAGGTAAACCCTCGCTATCTGGTAGCTAGTTATTGGTAATTAGTATCTGGTAAAATATAAATATGAAAAGTTATAAAGATTTGGATGTATACAAAAGATCTTACGAACTTTCACTTGAGGTTCATAAACTATCTTTAAAACTTCCAAGAGAATATAAATTTGAACTTGCAGACCAAATAAGAAGAGCATCTCGTTCAATTCCTTTCAATATTGTAGAAAGTTTTGGTAGGAATAAATCCAAAAAAGACACAATAAACTATTTAAGAGATTCTTTAGGTTCAAATGATGAGATGTTATTAAATATAAAATTTATGAAAGATGTAAATTTATTAAAACAAGATAAATTTGAGTATCTTTATTCAGAATATACAATATGCGGAAAGCAATTATATAACTTAATAAAAAGTTTAGAAAAACCAGCAACTAAAAACTAGCAACTAGCTACTAGAAGTAGACCCGGGGAAGTAAAACATTTCAGTACCCGGAGGAAAAGAAAACAATCTTGCCCCGTCACATTTTTGTATCTGAATTACAACGCGAAGTGCGAGTAGCGAGTAGCTACTTCCTTTATAGGCGCAGCGCTTCGCCCACGAGGTGTCTGCCTGTTCGGCAGACGCACTGCGCAAAATATTTGGAAACAAAAATGTGATGGGGTGAATTATTCCCTTAGTAGCGGCGAGCGAAACGGGAGAAGCCCAAACTAAATTTTTTCTTCGGAAAAGATTTGGGGTTGTAGGACATTAACGTTGCATTTATGCAAGAGAAGTTATAAATATATGAAATAGTTGAACAAGCTGGAAAGCTTGGCCCTAGAGGGTGATAGCCCCTTAAACGAAATTTCATATACTTCTTTGTTAGTGTTCCTGAGTATCTCAAGACACGAATGGCTTGAGAGAATCTGCCGGAACTAACCGGCAAGGCTAAATACTCTTAGAGATCGATAGTGAACAAGTACCGTGAGGGAAAGGTGAAAAGAACCCCGGAGAGGGGAGTGAAATAGACCTGAAACCATATGTCTACAAGGAGTCGGAGCAGAACTCTACTGAGTTCTTTATATGCGACTACAACAAAAGAGAGCAAGCGTGATTTGCTTGAAGAAATTTACAAAGTAAGTTTAGTTGGAGTTGCTCCATTTTTACGATTAGGGAAGCGAGAGAAAAAGTCTTGAAATGAAAATTAGAATATTGAGAACGCGAGGCCAAAGGGCGTAGCGATTATTATGTATCTAATTTTATTTTTCTTGGATTTGGACCGAAAGGTATAATACCGGTTAAGCCAACACGTGCGCGTGAAGGCGATACATTCGTCCCGAGCGAGATTTTATATCTCGCTCCCTAATTTTCTTTTATAGAATTTATAAAGAATTGAGTAGAGTTTCTGCGACGGCGTGCCTATTGAAGAATGAGCCAACGAGTTTAAGCTCTT
>JBAZZJ010000007.1:0-31184 GCA_041658885.1 Minisyncoccota bacterium
CCTTTTCCATTTGCGACATCCGAATTCAAAAACAAATGAGCCGAAGTTTTGGCAAATCCTTTCCCCAAAAAATAGTTTTGCCAAAACTTCGTCCGCATTAGTCCCGCCACCTGCCCGAAACCTTGAGGGCAGGTGGCGGAACGATTCATTCCACATCGGGATTTTCGCTAAAAAAAGTTCGGATTTCGTCGTACAGAGGGAGCCAAGAAAAAATAACCCTATTTTTAGGGTTATTTTTTTATACCCCCGGCAAGACTTCGAACCTATTTACTTTTCCTATTTATTGGTGTAAATTGAATTTAGAATAATAAGTTATTTAAAAAAGGAGAAAAATCAACATGAAAGCACAGGGCTTCACTGACTACAGGATATCTTATGATATTGCTGGACAAAGTGATTTTATTTTTCCTTCGGAAATAGGAGAAATCACTAATTCAAAATACAACGAGGAAGCGTTGGAGCATTTATTAAAAACCTTACCTCAAAAAGAAGATTTTGGATGGTATAAAGAAAATGACTATATATTTATACCAGGTCCACCAGAAATTTTTTCTATGGAAAAAATTGTTTCTATCCAACCAGGACTATTTTATTTTGATGGTGAAAGAAAAAAACAAATTTGTTTCCAATATTCATTAGGAACAAAGTGGATAATTATCAAAAAAAGTGTTTTGATTAATGAGATATATCATCGTATTCTTTCTGATATTCATGCGAAAATTGAAAAGAAAGAAAATATATCCTATTCATTCCCAAATCCAGCAGAATTAGCTTGGGCTATGCTTATTTATAAAATGAGCAGGAAAAAACTTTTACTTGAGGGATATAAAATTCTTTCCAATGCTGGTGATGGTTTTGATTCTCCTTTATCCCGCAGATTTCCTATTATGTTTGAGTGGAATGAAGGTAAAATCAATATCTATAAACTAGGTGCAATGAGTTTTTATATTGATGGCATAGTGTTAATAGATTCCAAACCTTTAATTCCTATCCCAGAACCAGATTTACCTTTTTAATTTTAAAAAGAGAAAGGTTTTAGCATAGAAGACCCAATATAATGCAGTTTTGGGTCTTTTTTATTTACATCAAACAATTTCTAACATTCCGCCAAAGATGGACAGACAATATTTAACCTAAATTTAGTTAACCAACTCTACACAACTGTGGTAATATTTTTTTATGAATAAGATTAAACTATTATGTTTTATTATCGTAATATTGTTCGGTGTGTTTATGTTTGTATATGGTGAATATGATGACAGCCCCGGCGGACAGCTGGTAGGTCTACTGGCGGTCATCATCGGTATTGTAGGTGTGATAAAGAGTAGGAATAAACCTTCCGCTTGATTCGCGGAAACAAGTTCTAACATCGTCTATTCGGTGGAGCAAAAAATAATTTAACCCCAATGTGAATATATTGGGGTTAAATTATTTTTCTCACGAGGCTGGGCGAGAAGGATGAAGTTTGCGAAGTTTTTGCTTTAGCAAAATAAACGAGTCCCGGTCGCCAATACTTATGAATTTATGAATTAGTATTGGCCGAGTCCAATTTATCCCGTTAAATAAAATTATTTAATTGGGACCGCCGGAGCCGAATTAAAAATAACCCTAGAAATAGGGTTATTTTTGTTTTATTCACAATTACTTGATTTTATAAATCTATAGTTATATAATACCTGTATCATTATGAAAGAGACCCTTATGTAGATCCGTCTACATTGGGGGCTTTTTCTTTTTATATTTTATCTGAAAATTTATGGTAAAGATCATTCAAAAAAGTAATTTCTACATTTTTATTTCTTAATAAAATGGAACATTTATTTTCGTCTGGAGCAATAATTATTTCCAATGAATTATTTTCCTTGAGAAATTCAACTAAACACCCGAAGTCTCCATCTCCTGTAATTAAAATACATTTTGAAAAAGATTTTGTGTAAAAATCTGATACAGTTTTTAATACAAGTTCTGCATCACAATTTCCTTTTATTTTTTCTCCAACAGAAACTGTTTGTTTAAAAATTAAAATGTAACCACAGGTTTGTAAGTATTCATAAAATTTCACTCTTTCAGGTACAAGTCCAATGAATAAATAAATATTTTTTGCATTATATTTCTGTCTAAGCCATCCTCTTAATTTTTTATAATCAATATTAAATCCTAATTCTTTGGCTGATCTGTACAAATTATTTCCGTCTATATAAATATTAGTTTTCCCCATAATTTAATTATATCATTTTTTATTTTTGAAATAAAAACACGGCTTTTTGATGGCCGTGTTGTTTTCACAAAATTGATTGAACAAATTCACAAAGTTGTTTGCCAATTACTTTTTGCCAGAACCTGTTTTGTTCATCCTGAGACATATCAGATATATAGATTTCCGTCTCTGGATCAATCTGTATTGATTCTAGAGGATAACCATTTACGAGATTGTTGCTTGGTTTTGAAACAAATACCCTTGGAGAAATAATCGTGGTCTCTCCTAGAATTTTTCCTTTGTCTGCAACACAAATTGCAAATTCCCATTTTCCATTTATTTTACCACCGAGTTTGTCTATCATAGAAATGTAATGTTCCAATAGTTCATCATCCGTTGGTCTATCCTTTCTACCTAAAATTCTTCGGACATTCATTTTGGGTTGTTCTTCATTTGATAAACCCTCGAGATATAAAGCATTATCCATTGAAAGAACAATTTTATTTAGACGTTCTGAATAATGTTTTACCTTGAGTCTTGCGTTTTCTTGTGGAGTTAAACCATTCTCCTCAACATCATCAATTTTGTAAGGCAGTCCTTCAACAATAATTGGTAATTCAAAAAGAGCTCCTGCGATTTGTTTAACTTTAGCTTGATTTTGTGTTCCTATTATTAATGTTTTCATGACCATTCCTTTTTTATTTTCTCCACATATTAAATCATTTTAGAACAATTTAATCAAACATAATTTCTAACATTCCGCCAAAGGCGGACAAGCGTCTATCCGCCGGAGCCAAGAAAAAATAAAAGCGACCAAGTTTATCTTGGTCGCCCAGGTCTTTCTAATCATCGTTGATTGGAAGGAAAAGTCCTACTTCGTAAAAAAGGAATGACGATCCTCCGGGAAAAGAAAGTTGAAAATCTCTCCCCGTATCTGTTAATTCAGATCCAACGTGTTTTTCCATAAAAGAAAGGCGTAAACCAAATCTTCCAGAAAAAATAAAATTGATTCCTCCGTAAAAATCCCCCCTAGTACTTATCTTGCCTAAATCATAAGAATTTTTGTCTTCATAACTACCCCAACGATCCCAACCATTTTTCGCTATGATAAAACTCTCATTTTTTTGTGGCTGATAACCTACAAAGAGGTTTGTTTTCCAAAACACATCCTTCCTGTCATCAGAGGACCATAGAACCAAAGAGGGTGTTTTTAGTTCAGCAAGAAATGAGATTTTAATTTCCTCTTTCGTGGAAAAATAGTAATGAACGTATGCCGCTCCCCAGTCAGGTCCGTATCGCGGCGCGTAATTAAATTTTTCCTCTCCAAAATCTTCCCGAGTAAGAGTAAAAATTTTTCTAGCAAATCCAGTTTGGTAGCAACCAATGCCAAAGCCCAAAGTGGAAAATAGCCATACTTTAAGTGTCATCAGTCTCAAACTCGTCATACTGTAAAGGATGGGTACATTACCGGGGAGGATAATCTCTTCACCAGCATCAGGATCGTCCTTGTGAATGGGGACCGTTCTCAAGTAGAGCGGAACCTCATTGATTTTTATTTGAGGGTTGGTATTAAAAATGTTTATTCCAACACTCAATAGTTCAAGTTCGAATGAAAGCGCCGAATTTATAGCTGGATTTTTCTCCTGCGCTTCCATTACCAACGGCATGGCAAACGCCAATAATATGATCATGAATACTTTCATGATAAACCTCCTTTCTTTTAGTGAGTTTGTGTATATTTAGTATTTAAAGAACTAAATTAATGATACTGTATTATATAAATTCAGTCAATAGCCAACGGGGGGGCGAACGACCCATTTATTCATTCAGAATAAGTTCTAACCCCAGTTAACTAGCTTCGCTGTAAACGGGGTAAACATTCCGCCAGAGGCGGACAGGCGTCTATTCGGTGGAGCCAATAAAAAATAATCTGATTTTATACAGGTTATTTTTGTTTAACGCTTGACAAATAAATAGTTTGGATATATAATATATAAGGAAAATAAAGAAAGTTATTTAATAAATTTTTTTAAAAACGAATTTTCCGAGGAGGAAAGATGAACGATTTACTTCAAGAAACAGAATATATTCCTACCTTGGAAGAAATAAAAAATATTTTCAAGGAATTACTCAAGGGGCAAAAATACAAAATTATCAGAAAAATTTCTGATAAAAAAGGTTTGTATCTTTTGGATATTAAAATTTCAAAAGAAGATGGGTACGGGTGCCACGACGAATATTCATATATGAGAAAGGGAAAGTACCCACAAGGTCAATCCTCGGTTACTGGTATCTACCTAACATTTTTTAATCGGTCCGGTGTCCCAAAAGGCGGACACTCGGTAGCTAAGTTTGAAAATCAAAAATGGGTATTAATTCCTTAAATTTTGATTTTTAGTGAGTCGCTTATATTTTATAAGCGACTTTTTTGTTATAGTTAATTTGTTAAATGATTCATCAGTAATAAATTTTTAGTACAGAAAATTTAATCAAATATAAATATGAAAAAAAGCACAAAATTATCAAAATATATAAATCCGGTTTTTAAGTTTTTGAAAACAATACCAAAAGGGAAGGTAGTTACGTATAAAAATATTGCAAGACATTGTGGAATACGAAATGCAAGAAATATTGGTTGGGTTTTGAAACAAAATACGGAATCAAACAGGGTCCCGTGTTATAAAGTTATTTGTTCAAATGGTAAATTGGCAGGTGGTTATAAATTTGGTGGACAAAAAGAACAAAAAAAGCATTTACTCGATGATGGCATTGAATTTAATAAAAGTGGGAGAATTAAAGATTTCAAAGTGATTTGTTATAATTAGAAGAATGATAACTCGTATAAAAGTTCATTCAGATTCAAAAAAGACGAAGATAGAAAAATTATCTGAAAATCGTTTTGAAGTTTGGGTAAAAGAAAAAGCTGAAAATAATTTTGCAAATGAAGGCATGATTGAGTTACTTTCGGAATATTTAAATAAACCAAAAAATAAGATAATAATTATTTCAGGGCATAAAAGACCAAACAAAACAATTGAGATTTCAGAATGATGACAAGTTATAAATTATTTAAAAATTGATTGTAATTCAATCTTAAAACTTAAAACATAAAAACATAAAAACATAAAGACATAATTAAAACCATTCCCTTATTTAGCTAAATAAGGGAATAACCCAGAAAAATTTGAGTAATAGGGAAGAGAGAATAAAAAATTAGGATAATAAAATAGATAAAGATAAATAAAAAAATGAACGACGCAAAACAATTTAAAAAATTAGAAAAACAAATGAAATCTCTTGCAAATTATCGCCGTTTGTTGATAATTGCCTTCATCAAAAAACAAAACAAAGTATCAGTTGGTGATATAGCCGAAGAACTAAAAATTTCAATCCAATCTACATCCAGACATCTTAAAATTCTTGAAAACGCTGAAATATTGTCATCAGAACAGAAAGGATTACTCGTGTATTATTTTTTATTAAAATCGGAGTCCGTTTTTATTTCCCAATTTATATCAGCTCTTTAAGACATCCCAGATTTATTATTTTATTATTTTATTATTTTATTGTTTTGTTGTTTTATTATTTTGTTATTTTATTTTTTCATTATTCCAATATTCCCTTATTTAGCTAAATAAGGGAATATGATATCTACAAATTGGTCAGTTGGTTTTTTGAAGTATTTTATTAAACTAGTTTGCCTATGATATAATAAATTAATATGAAATTTACAATAAAGGCAACAAATATAACCTTAACACCTGCTATAAGTGATTATTTAGACAAAAAACTTTCAAAATTGGGAAAATTTTTAAATCCAGAAGACACAAGCGTGATAGCTGATGTTGAAGTGGGAATGACAAAGAGGGGACAGAATACAGGAGATATCTTTAAAGCAGAAATAAATTTGCATACAGCTGGTAAAAGTTTCAGAGCTGTTTCAGAGGCGATTGATTTATATTCTGCGATTGATGAAATGCAAGAAAAAATAATTGAAGAAGTTAGTCAGTATAATGAAAAGAAAACACACTTGATAAGAAGAGGAGGGCAGAAGATTAAGGAGATGATGAAAGGAATAAAATTTTTTAGGAGATAAAAAATTTTATTCCTCAATGTTTGATTGCTAATATCTAATTTTTAATGAAAATAAAAAACAAATCTATTCTCCTTTATTCTCCTTTATTCTCCTCTATTCTCTTATTCGCACGAATAAGAGAATAGATTTATATTAGATAAAAACAAAACCACTTTCTAATTCGCGCGAATTAGAAAGTACTTTTTATTATCACAGCACCACTTTTGTAAAACAAAAGTGGTGCTGTGTCCTCAAAAAATATAGTCGCTCCACTCCTTATTTTTTGGGAAATAAAAAAACCCATTCTCTAATTCGCTACAATTAGAGAATGGGTTTTTAAATAAATAAAAAAACCGGCATATAGTTTTTAAACTATAGCCGGTGAATTCAAAATTGAAGAAATTTGAACGGAACAAGTAAGAATTTCCCAACATATCCAAGTGCGTTTAATATAACACCCAATATTGGGATAAAAATTATTCCCATTAAAATTCTTGCAAAAAAATTCTCATATTCTCCATACTCGCTACCACTTTTCACTAACATCTTACCAATTGGTCCTTTTTTAAAAAAGGACAAAAAAACAAATAATAAATAAACAGCCCAAGACAAATATGCTAATAATTGCTCCATTTTTCCTCCAATATGATTGTCAATTTGTTATTTAAATACACGATAACACAAACGAATATTTTTTGTCAACTCCACGACTAATTTCATAAGTGTGGGGTTAAAAGTAAAACACCAAAAGTTAGTTCAGTTAACTGAACTAACTTTTTGTTTTTAATTTATCTCAGACTTTTTTGAAATTCTTCGTAAGAAATTTCTTTTTTTCCTTCAGGGATGACGCGTAAAATTTTTAATTCTCCATTTTCGAATTTAGCGTTTGTAATTATTACACGAATTTTTTCTCCTGCCTTTTCAACAAAAAAATATGCACGCGGGTTATCATCAAACGCTTGAATTTTTCTGTAATTTAAATATTGGTCATCTTTTAAATTAATTAAGGCATCTTCTTTTTTAATTTTTTTTGAATATGTCGCCAGCTTATGATTTTGTTCTTGGGCGTTTATCTTTCCATCAAGCCAATATGGAATCACATCCGCTAAAAGATTTGCTCCTTCTTTAGCAAGTCTTTTTTCAAGTTCAAGAGATTTTGGTGGCCATTCGGTTATTTTTACATTTTTTTGTGCAATTATATGACCATGGTCCATTTCTTCATCAATGAGCATAATCGTTACGCCAGTATTTTTTTCATCCTCAAGGATTACAGTTTTTATTGGAGATGCCCCACGAAGTTTTGGTAAAAGGGAAGGATGAATATTTAAGGTTCCATATCTAGGCAGAGAAAAAACACTTTTTGGAATAATTTTTCCATAAGATGCAACCACAAACAAATCAAAATTTTCAGATTCAAGTTTATTTTTTATTTTTTCGTCTAATTTTTCTGACTGTATACACTCAATTTTATTTTTTTCAGCCCAAATTTTTACTTCCGGTGGTGTCATTAATAATTTTCTTCCTTTAGGTTTATCTGGGGCTGTGATTATTAAAGATGGTATAACGCCGTCCCTTTTTAATTCATCAAGAACAATAACTGAAAAATTTGATGTGCCTAAAAATGCAATTTTCAAATTTTTATTTCCAACGCGATTTTCAAATTGATTTTGATCAATCTCCCACGTATTTTGAGACTTGTCAGTAAATAAAATTCCTTCTAGGTGATCCATTTCGTGTTGAAAAATTTGGGCGATTAAACCACTCCCACCCATAGTGAATAATTTTCCGTTTTCATCATAAGCTCTAATAGTTGCTTTTTTGGACCTTTTTACAACACCATAGATATCTTTAACAGAAAGACATCCCTCCTCAACATCTGCTTTTTCTTGTGAAATTTTTATTAATTCAGGATTTATAAAAATTTTATCCTCAAATTTTTTGTTTCTTTTTTCTTTTGTTATTAATTCAAAAGCTTTTTTTGATACAACAAAAATTTTTAATAATTCACCAATTTGTGGTGCAGCGATAGCAACTCCATCGTTTCTTGAATTAACAGCTTTTATCATTTTTTGAATTATACTTTTTATTTTTTTGCTTTTTATTTTATCTAAAAGAACCGCAATACTTTTTTTGCGGAGAATTTTGCTATTTTTTTGTAATATATTTTTATCTATCATAAGGTAAATTTTTAATTTGTTAAATTTTTTGATTTGTTTTTAAAATTTCATTAGTAATTAGAAATTAGTAATTAAAAATTTTATATTACATTATATTTTCCGGGTCAACCTCAACTGAAAAATTAGGTGGTAAAACTCCCAATTTCCTAACAAGATTATTATCTGGCCATTTGTCATTTTTTATTGATATTAAAAAGTTTATTATTTCGCTATTTTTAACTCTTGAATAATTAGAAAGATATGGACTTATATTATACCCCTCAAATTCTTTTTTAATAATCTCAGTAGTTTCTTTAACAGATTCTTTTTTTTCTGGCACTGAAATTTTAATAAATTTTGAAAATGGTGGATATTCAAACTTTTTTCTATTTTCTATTTCGTATCTATAAAAATCAGCAATATTTCCTTCAGCACTCAATGGAAATAGTTCATTGTTTGGGTTTCTTGTTTGAATTATAAATTTATTTTTTGTTAATAATCTTATTTGATTTATTAAAGAAAATATTTTTTCGCTCATATAAAAATTTGGGATTGAAAACAAAGAATCAATTGATACAATTGCGCTATTTTCAACCATATCTCTTAAATAATTTAACCCCATTTCTGTTGAAAGAAAAATTCCAAAATCAGATTTATTAAATGACTCAATCACTCTTAAAGCCTCTTTGTGTGTCTTTACAGATAGGCCATCTATTTTGAACAAAGGAATATTTTTATATTCTTCCTTTATCTTTTTTTCAATCATATCTATTCCTATGCCGAGTGAATTAAGTCTCCAACTATCACAAACTTTACACTTTTTATCTACTTCTCTTTTTTTACCACAAAAATTGCATATAAATTGTCTTTTGTTTTGTTGTTCATAAAGAATAACCGGATGTTTGCAATTCTCACATTTTACAAGAGCCCCACAGTCCGTGCATACGATGACTGGTGAAAGCCCTTTTCTGATTGTGAATAAAAATAGTTTTTCACGATTTTTCTCTAAATTTTTTATTAAATGACTTAAATTATTACCAAAAATTCTAAATTCATCCCCTTCTTTTTTTTGTGAGAGATCTTCGATTAGTACCTCGGTCTTTTCATCATATCTTGTTTTTATATGTCCAGCCTCAAAAATCTCTCCCTCTTTGTTTCTCCAAAGAGTCTCTATTCTCAACACGTCGTCTCCAAAAATAACTCTTGCCTCCATTTCTTTACTCAGAAATTCGGCAAATTTTCTGGTATCAACAAATGGTCGGCCGTCTATTTTATAAAATGATGAATTTTCTTTCTCTATTATTATTGTTTTTATGTCTTTTCTTGGTATTGAAAGAAATTTTCCAGTCCCAATTATTACAACTGGATGTTTTTTATTACATATATCGTTCCACGTAGAAATTATTTTTTTTTTGTTTAAATAATTATTAATAGTATACACATATTCCTCCAATCCTTTCTCAACATTTTCTGAAATATATTCCATATCATTCATTGTTGGAACGCATATAAAAACAGAAAATCCTTTAGCAAATTCTTCTCTTATAATATTTTTATATCTTGAAATTCTTTCGGAAATCTTATCTTGTATCGCTAAAATCTCCGAAGGTTTTTGGTTGGCCATTTTTTTATCTGTTTTTTGTAAAGAAAATTCTTTAGGGTTTTGGAGCACAACAGATGGTATTAGGGAATAGAGCACTGCACCTTGTGGAGAGGCATAATAATCAGATGTTTTTTTAGTCGCTCTTATAAATTCTTGAGTAAAAAGCTCAAAGCTTATAGCACTTTCTATTTTTTTCATCTGAAAATCGGCTTTCTTTACAGAACTTTTGATGTCTCTTAAATTATCGGAAGACAAAACAATTCCAAGAACAATTTTATTTCTTAGTGGTATTTTAATGACAGAACCAATATTTATTTTTTTTTCAGAAAAGTAAGAAAGAGTGTTTTTAGGAACACTTTTTGATATAGGTATTGCGTTTACTATATACATTTTTTTGTTTACATTTTTATCTCGGCCAAAATGTTTTGGTCAAAAATATAAATTTTTTGGTTGTCCTTTTTTGCAAAGAGTGGTTTTATGCCTTGAAACAATGGTTGAAAATTTTGATTATTTTTTGTATTAGCTTCAATAACATAAATATAACTTCCCATTGAAAAAATAATTACATCATTACGGTCTTTATAAAAATCTACACTACTTATCGCCTCTACCCCCTTAAATACTTCAATAACGTCTCCGGAATCTATTCTTTGAAAAAATATACTATTGTTATAAACCCACAAAGTTGCAGATACATCTTCCGATACAAATTTTTTATCTTTATTTGGAATAAAATAATTTTCAATTTTATTCTTTGTTGCTTTATATAAATCAGAATTTTCATCAATAGCAAATATATCTTTTTGTAAAACTTGAACCATAAACGGATAAATTATTGTTTTTTCTCCTTCTTTCATTTCGACTTTTTTCATCCACGGCCAATAATCTTCCTTTGCTACAACAATTGAATTCATACCAACTGGTACTTTTTTAAAATTGATTTTGATGTCTCTTGGGTTTATTTCTTTTTCATTTTCATTTATAAAAACCCTCACACCTATTTCTGGTGATACAATCTCTAAAGAGCCTGCCTTTACTATTTTCCAACCCGAAAGCATTATTGAACTTTCTTGATACAAAACAAACAGAGCAACCATTAATACTGGCACCAAAAACCATAGATAATATTTTTTAATCTTATTTAACATACTCTTATAGTCGCAAAAATAGGGAAAAAATTCAAGTTTATTTTTTGTTGCTTTTTTTTAAAAAGGTTGTATATTGAAAGTAAATAGTTCACTAAAATAAGGAGATTTAAAATGTTTGGAGAAAAATTAAGATTAAACAAGGACGCGTTCCTACCCGGACAATTGTACATAGACTTTACAGATCTAGACGCTGTTGCTATAGAAAGCAAAGAAGGATACAAATTTGAAGAAGTTTTGTGGGGGATAGGAAGCCCAGAGAGTTTCAAAATCTCTGGCTTAAACGAAATAAGACTTTTGAAAGTTCCAGATGGTATTTATTTTGGGGAAGCGGCAAATAATATAGAGATTTATCCAAAAGATCTAAGATGTGCCTTTCTTGGGTACAGGAACATGAGGAGCATTATATGTGACTCAAATTTTAAAAAGATACCTGAAAACTGGAAAGACCCGAATATTAAAATATTATTTCCAAATGGTATCTGGTATGCAAAGAAACTCCCTATTTTCTATTTTATTTGTTCAATGAAATTTACTTCTCGTTTTGTTGAAATAAATGAAAGGAGTGACGAGTTGATAGGAGAAAATACTTTTATAGCGATTGCTTATAATCATATTCCAAGTCATTTTTTCTAAAAAACAAGACCCCACTTACGTGGGGTTTTTATTTTTATTTTAAAAAGGTAAAATAGTCAGTAATGGAAGAACCAAAGAAAGAGAAATTTGTTATACAAGGACTTGATGGTAAAAAAACATTATCTGGGTCTGTTCAAATTAGTGGTGCTAAAAATGTAATTTTACCGGTTATGGCATCCTCGGTTTTATTTAAAGATGGTTTTACTGCAACAAATGTTCCAGACATAGAAGATGTTGAAGGAATGAATAAACTTTTAAACCAAATAGGAATAGAAACAAAAACAAATGGAAAAAATTCCTATTCTTTTAAAACAGGGAAAAAATTTAATACTGAACTAAACAGAGACATATCAAAAAAAATGAGGGCCTCTATTCTTTTAACCGGTCCGATACTCGCAAGATGTGGAGAGGTTTATTTTCCCCACCCGGGCGGATGTGTTATAGGGAAAAGGCCAATAGATTTATTTGTGAACGGATTTAAAAAAATGGGTGCAAAAATAAAAAACATAAATGGTAGTTATAAGATTTACACAGAAAAAGGAAAATTGAATGGGACAGAAATATTTTTTAATTTACAAAGTCATACTGCAACAGAGACATTTTTAATGGCGGGGGTTTTGGCAAAAGGAAAGACAATATTAAAAAATTGTGCGATGGAACCAGAAATTAAAAATCTGACGGATTTTCTTTGTGAACACGGAGCAAAAATAAAAGGTGCAGGAACAAGCACTATAGAAATAGAAGGCGGGGATTTATTGACTGATAAAAAAATAAAATATGAAACTATGCCCGATAGAATTGAAACAGGAAGCTTTTTAATACTTGGAGCTTTAGCTGGTAAAAAACTTATAATTGAAAAATGTAACCCCTCTGACTTGGAAGCAGTTATAAATATTCTAAGAGAATCCGAAGTTCAGATGAAATTATTTAAAAATAAAATTATCATTGAAAATAAAAAATCGGGGAATGTCTTTAAAAATGTAAATATAAAAACACACGAATATCCTGGATTTCCAACAGACCTGCAAGCACCCATGAGTGTTTTTTTGACACAGGCATCTGGAGAAAGTACGATATTTGAAACGGTTTTTGAAAGTCGTTTAAATTATACTGAAGACCTTATTAGAATGGGTGCAAACATTTCTGTTTGGAATCCCTATAGAGCAGAAGTAAAAGGACCAACAAAATTAAAAGGGAAAAAATTGGAGAGTCCAGATATTCGCGCAGGTTTAGCTTTTGTTTTGGCGTCAATAATAGCTGAAGGTGAATCGACAATAAATAACGTATACTATATTGATAGAGGATATGAAAATATTGAAGGAAAATTATCAAAGATAGGAGTGAATATTAAAAGAATTTAAAATTCTTTTAAATGTTAAATTTCCAATTTCTAATTTCAAATGAAATGTTAAATTTATAAAAATTTTAAGTTATTCTTTAATTTCATTAGAAATTAGTAATTAGGTATTAGAAATTTTTATTATTATGTCTTTTTTTTCAAAAAAATTAGGAATAGATTTAGGAACGACAAATACACTCGTGTATATTCCAGGTAGAAAAATAGTTTTGGATGAACCGTCGGTTGTTGCTGTATCAAGAGATGATGACAAAATATTAGCGGTTGGAATTGAAGCAAAAAATATGGTTGGTAAAACACCCGACAACATAATTGCTTACAAACCAATGAAAGATGGAGTCATTGCAGATTATAGAGTAACCGAGGCGATGCTTTCTTATTATATAAACAAGGCTCTTGGAAAATGGAATTTGTTTAAACCCGAAGTTTTAGTTTCAGTTCCAGCGGGAGTTACTTCAACAGAAAGGAGGGCGGTTATAGAAGCTGTTATAAAAGCTGGCGCGAAAAGTGCATATATAGTCAAAGAGCCAATACTCGCGGCTATCGGCGCAGGAATCCCAATTCAAAAAGCTGAAGGGCACATGGTTGTTGATATAGGGGGTGGAACAACGGACGTTGCAGTTATTTCTCTTGGAGGAATTGTTGCATCAACATCTGTGAAATGTGCTGGAAATAAAATGGACCAAGCGATTGTTGATTATGTAAAAAGAAATTACAATTTATCTATAGGAGAAAAAACTTCTGAAGATATAAAAATAAACATAGGTTCGGCGGTTCCTATAGACGAACAACTCGTTATGTCTATAAAGGGAAGAGATTTTGTTTCAGGGTTGCCTCGCTCTATGGATATTTCTACAAACGAAATTGTTAAGGCAATAAGAAATGAATTAAATGAAATAATAAAGGCAATAAAAGTTGTACTGCAGGAAACTCCACCAGAATTGGCGTCTGACATTATTGATAAAGGAATTGTTATGACCGGCGGTTCCTCACAGTTGAGAAATTTTCCGGAACTTGTTTATAGAAGAACTGGTGTAAAAACAGAACTAGCTGATGAGGCATATTTCTGTGTAGCAAAGGGAACCGGCGTCGCTCTTGAACACATTGATTTATATAAGAAAAGTATAATTGCAAAAAGATAGAAATGAAAAATGTCCCTAAGGACATTTTTCATCCACAATATTTCTTTATTATCAACACACTTTTTTTCATTAATTTCTGTATTCTGATGGGATGATTTTTACAAATAATTCTCTTCACTTGGAGGCTCGGCCTCCAAGTGAAGAGAACTCCAACTTGGACACTCGGTGTCCAAGTAAGGGAAGTTAACTTATCAACAAGTATTTTTTCATAGCTGTTGTTTTTTTGTTATACTACTAAAAATAATAAACTTATGCCCACCTCCAACAAACAGAATTCATCCCGCCCGCCTGCCGTACCTGCACACGCAGGGCAGACAGGTAGCCCAGCCCAGGGCTGGTGGCATTGGGACAAATCAAAGCTACTGCAAGCTCTTCTAATACCATTAGTTGCAGTTCTTCTAATAGTAGGTATAGATTATGGAATAACACAGATAAAACTATCACAAATACCTGAATCATTAAGAATAAACACAAACAGAGACAATATAATAGGAGCCCAAGTAATACCACAGGGTAAAATCTATGATAAACAAGACCCTACAAAAGTAATATACGAGGGTGAAGTAGTTAAATATGCATACAAGACAGATAAAATTGAAGACAAACCAAACGAAGTAATAGAAAAGAGAACTAAACATTCAAGAACAATCAAAATAGGAGAAGATAAGAAAAAACAAACAATAACATATCAATTAGAAGTAATATCAGGAGTACCTCAATACTACCAAGATGAAAATGGAGAATGGTATCAAGCTGACTATGGTACTACAGATATAGACACTTATGCTTTAGAAACGAGGGGGGGGGTAACCTTATTGGCTAATCTATTTTCTCCCGAAAAGGTCTATGCTACGATAGGGACTTTTTATCCTGACGCAGATCCTGAAACGAGTACGGTGGATGGGTATGTAGTAAGAAATGTTGTAGATGAACCATTTTCGACTATAAGAGATAGTGCTGGCAAGGTTGCTGATAGTAGTGCTACTAACACTCAAATACGGCTTTTAGCATCAGCGACCAGCGACCAATTTAATCTTTTGGGACGTTCCTATGCATTATTTAATACTTCTACCATAAGTGCAAATGGAGTTATTTCTTCTGCAATTTTTAGTGGTTATTATTCTGATAAATTGAATGGTTTGGGTTCTACAGATTTACATTTAGCTGCTTCAACCCCAGCATCAAATACAAATTTAGTTATTGCTGATTATCAAAATATAAGTAGAACAAGTTTTGGTTCAATAACTTATGCAAATTTTTTAGCAGCTCAATATAATGACATAACATTGAACGCTGCTGGAATTGCAAATATATCTAAAACAGGCATATCAAAATTCAGTTTACAAACAAGTTGGGATATAACTAATTCGTTTGGCGGCATTTGGGCAAGTAGTGGGGATACTTATTTTTTTATCACCACTGCTGATACAGCAGGCACATCCCAAGATCCAAAACTCACAGTTACATATACTATTGTGATTCCACCAAAACAAGATGTAATTTGGTTTGATTAAATTAAAAATAAAAGTATCGCTCTATCTCTGCTATAGCAGAGATAGAGCGACCACTTAGGAGAATAATTTTTGAACTACGGAGGCAACGCCTCCGTAGTTTAATGTATAATAATTTTAGAAAATCAACGGTTCAACAAACCCAAAAGACGGTCTTTTGGGTTTTGGTTTTTACAAAAAACTTTTTCATCCCTCTTGTTTTTTTGAAGAACCTCAACTTGGTGTTGCCAGCACCAAGTGGAATACATAGGAGTTTCCTATGTAGCAATACATAGGAAACTCCTATGTATGGGAAGATCAGCGGTTTAACCGCTGGAGAGAAACCCAACTTGGAAATCCAGTTTCCAAGTAAAAATCCCCAACTTAGTGGCTCTGCCACTAAGTAATGGAAAATCCCAAAAGACGGTCTTTTGGGTTACATACACACTCCCCATAAACCCAAAACAAGATGTAATTTGGTTTGAGTAAAAATCATCCTCTTCACTTGGAGACTCGGCCTCCAAGTGAAGAGAGCTCCAACTTGGAAACTCGGTTTCCAAATAAATAGAAGTTAATAAAACAAAAAATGTTATGGATTCAAAAGCCCTAAATGGGCTTTTGAATTTGCTATAATATAAATACATGAAAGAGATAAAAGAAGTCTATAAAAAAAGTGGGAATTTACATCACGCTTATTTGATTGAAGGGGAGAGAGATTTTGTTGTTGGAGAAATATGTAAATTTTTGGAAAGTGATTTGGATTTTAAAATAATAGGGAATCCTGATTTTTGGAATGAGGAATATGTTGTTTTTGGTATAGATGATGCAAGAAAGATAAAGGAAACCCAGATAAGAAAATCTTTTGGGAATAAAAAAATATTTATTTTGAGCTGTAATTCAATGACGACAGAAGCTCAAAACTCATTATTAAAACTTTTTGAAGAACCAACGGAGGGTACACATTTTTTTGTTGTATCCAATTCGTCCGAATTTTTTCTTCCAACACTTAGGTCAAGGATGGTGATAATCAAAAGCGCAGATTCACCCCGCCATGGCGGGGCAAGCGCGGACTTAAGCGGACTAAACACTGACCAAGGTAGAAAAGAAAATTTTGATTTTGTTGAGAAATTTTTAAATACAAAAAAAGCAGAAAGATTAAAAATAATTAAGGATATAGTTGAAGAAAAAGATAAAGAAAAAGCAATTATGTTTTTAAATAATTTAGAAATAAAGTTAAGAGAAAAAGTTGATTTTTCATCAAAAGAACAAACATATACATTAAAAGAGATAATGAGATGTAGAGATTATTTAAATGATAGGGCTCCGTCTGTAAAACTTATTTTAGAGCATTTGTCACTTATTACTCCACAAATAAAGTAATTTTTTGTTATAATATTAGGGATGGATCCCGTTAGAGACCGCGGTCACGGTTTCAAAACAGGATTTATAACAATAAAAAATAGTATTTTAGATTAACAAATTTAATTAAGCAGAGTGCGGTTGACCGCGACCTGTCTCTAAACGGGATGGAATCCAATATACAAAATTTCAAAAAGAAAACAGAAGAAATTAAAGAATGGTTAAAAAAAGAATTTTCTTCAATAAGAACAGGAAGAGCAACTTCTGCAATTCTTGATGCAGTTTTTGTTGATTCGTATGGTTCAAGAATGCGTATTAGCCAAGTTGCAAATATAACAAATGAAGATGTGAGAACATTGAGAATAATTCCATGGGATAAATCTCAATTAAAAAATATTGAAAATGCAATAGTTTCTTCAAGTTTAGGCATATCTGTCGCGGTAGATGAAAAGGGAATTAGAATAATTTTTCCGGAACTTACTTCTGAAACAAGAGCATTTCTTGTAAAAATAGCTAAAACAAAATTGGAAGATTCAAAAATTTCTATAAGAGCGGAGAGAGATAAAATTCTTGGGGAGGTACAAAGTAAAGAGAAAAATAAAGAAATAGGCGAGGACGATAAATTTTTGTTAAAAGAAAAAATCCAAAAAATAGTTGATGATTTGAATAAGGAATTAGAAGAAATTTATGATAGGAAAAAAGCTGAAATAGAAAATTAAAAAATGACAATAATAATTTTTATAATAATTTTAGCTGTTCTTATATTGGTCCACGAGTTTGGACATTTTATTGTTGCAAAAATAGCAGGTGTGAGAGTTGATGAATTTGCGATAGGGTTTCCTCCAAAAGTTTTTAGTTTCAAACCAAAAAAAAGTGACACAAGATATTCTTTGAATCTAATTCCATTTGGAGGGTTTGTAAAAATATTTGGTGAAAATCCAGATAAAGAATCAATAAGCGGTCCTGACAGCAAAAGAAGTTTTGTAAATAAACCAAAATGGATTCAGGCAAGTATTTTATCTGCAGGAGTTTTGTTTAATATAATTTTTGCCTGGATATTGATTTCAATAAGTTTTATGTCAGGAGTTCCAACTGCAATATCTGGAGATTTTCAAAATGTAAAAGACCCAAAAATTTTGTTAATTGAAGTTTTACCAGGGTCACCTGCAGAAATGGCTGGATTGAAAGTCGGTGATGAAGTTGTTTTTGCAGAATCAAAATCAGAAACAATACAAAATGAAAAATTAACAATTTCTTTTTTAGAAAATTTAATAGCTGGAAGTTTAAATTCTGAAATTAATATTTCGTATAAAAGAGAAGGCAAAATAGAAACAACAAAAATAAAACCTATAAGTGGAATTTTAGATAATAAACCAGCAATAGGAATCGCTATGAGTATGATTGGAACTATTAAACTCCCTTTTTATAAAGCACCGCTTGAGGCATTTTCTTTTGTTTTGAATGCTATAAAAAGTATGATTGTAGGTATTTTTGGATTAATTAAAGGTGCAGTTCTAGGGGAAGGAAATTTTTCAAGTATAACCGGACCTGTTGGAATTGTTGGACTTGTCGGTCAAGCTTGGAATTTTGGATTTGTAAACTTAATGATGTTTACCGCTTTTATATCAATAAACTTGGCGGTTATAAACATAGTCCCATTCCCGGCACTTGATGGGGGAAGAATTTTATTTATTTTGATAGAAAAAATAAAAGGTTCAGTTATAAAACCAAAAATAGTTAATGCAATTAATGGGGCAGGATTTTTTCTTCTTATAATTTTAATGTTTGTTATAACTTATAATGATATAAGTCGTTTGTTTCAGTAACTCTTGATGAATGTATTAATTCAAAATTAATCCCTCCCTATTTTTGTTTTCAATTATAAACACGTTTTATCATCAACGGGCTTTCTTATAATTTAATATCTTAAATGTGAATTAGTTACAAAAGTAGAGAGGAATTCTCAAAAAATATAATCGCTTCGCTTCTTATTTTTTGGAAAACCCAATTAGAAGTTCATTTAGAATGAAGATGTTTTTAGAATACGAGAACTAATTCGCCTGCCTGCGCAGGCAGGCTTAACGGCTTTATATATTTTTAAATTAGATTTAACACCAAAATGTATAAAAAAATTCAAATTGTCAAAACTGTGAATTTCTTGTTGTTTTGACCCATCGTTATTTTTAAAGTAAAATGAACTCACTATGTTGCAATCAAAATTGTCTACAAAAACAAAAAGAGAGGGGCCAAAAGACGAAGTATCAAAAAACGCCGAACTTCTTACCAAGGGCGGTTTTATATTTAAAGAAATGGCGGGAGTTTATTCTTATTTACCTCTTGGTCTTCGTGTCCTAACAAAAATAAATAATATTATTCGTGAGGAAATGGATGCAATTGGAGGACAAGAACTTTTTTTGTCAGCACTTCAAGATAAAGGTTTGTGGGAGCAAACAGACAGATGGAGCGATGAAGTTGTAGATATTTGGTTTAAAACGAAATTGAAAAATGGAAGCGAAGCTGGTTTAGGATTTACACACGAGGAGCCTCTCACAAGAATAATGAAAGAACATATTTCTTCTTACAAAGATTTGCCAATTTTTGTTTATCAAATACAAACAAAATTTAGAAACGAAACAAGGGCGAGAAGCGGTCTTATGAGGGGAAGAGAATTTTTAATGAAAGACTTATATTCGTTTTGCAAAGATAAAGAAGAGCAAGAAAATTTTTATGAAAAGGCAAAAAATGCATACATAAAAATTTTTAAAAGACTTGGGCTTGGTGATAAAACTTACGTTACATTTGCTTCAGGCGGAACATTTTCAAAATATTCTCATGAGTTTCAAACTGTTCTCACAAATGGAGAAGATGAAATTTATTTGTGTTCTGGATGTAAAAAAGTAGCCGTAAATAAAGATATATGGGAAGAACAAAAAAAATGTCCTGAATGCGGGAGTTCTTCATATACTGCGGAAAAATCAGTTGAAGTTGGAAACATTTTTAATCTCGGAATTAAGTTCTCAGAATCAATAGGTCTTTATTATAAAGATAAGGAAGGAGGCCAAAAACCAGTAGTTATGGGAAGTTATGGAATAGGGCCTGGGAGGGTTATGGGAACGATTGTAGAGGCTTTTTGTGATGAAAAAGGCATTGTTTGGCCTGAATCGGTAGCTCCATTTTTGGCTCATCTTATTTTGATAGGAGATGACAAAAAAGCTAAAAAAACTGCTGACGATTTATATAAAAAACTTCAAAAGAAAAATATTGAAGTTCTATATGATGAAAGAGATACAACTGCGGGACAAAAATTTGCTGACTCTGATTTGATAGGCATTCCAAATAGAATTGTTGTGAGCGAAAAAACGTTAAAAGAAAATAAATTTGAATTTAAAAAAAGAAATGGAAACAAAATAATAATGTTATCTAAAAGCGAAATTCTCAAAAAGTTTTAGTATAGATATTAATTCAGATTAACAGATTTAATAAATGTCCAATATCAAATTTCTAATTTCTAATGAAATGATAAAAGTATAAAAACATTAAAAATTCTTTTTAGTAATTAGAAATTAGAAATTAAAATTTTTTGTATTATGCCTTCATTCGGTAAAAAAATAAGTAACAAAATATTGCCTCTATTATCAAACGACATAGGTATTGATTTGGGTACAACAAACACGTTGGTTTATCTTCGTGGAAAGGGAATAGTAATTAATGAACCATCGGTTGTCGCTGTAAATCAAAAGACTGGTCAAATTGTTGACATAGGTCACGGAGCAAAAAGAATGCTGGGCAGAACCCCCAGTCACATAGTCGCAGTAAAACCACTTGTAGATGGAGTTATATCTGATTTTGAAGTTACGGAGGAAATGCTTTCGTACTTAATTAAAAAAGCTCAAGATAAAGTTTCAAAAAAAATATTAGGCCCTAGAGTTATTATTGGGATTCCGTCTGGCGTTACAAACGTAGAAAGAAGAGCCGTTCAAGACGCTGTAAAAAATGCAGGGGCGAGAGAAGTCTACATTGTTGAAGAGCCTATCGCGGCAGCGATTGGTATAAGATTGCCGATTCAAGAACCGTTTGGAAATATGATTATAGATATTGGAGGTGGGACATCTGATATAGCAATTCTTTCTATGGACGGAGTTGTTGTATCAAGAAATATAAAAATAGCAGGAGACAAGTTTGATAATGACATTATTTCTTACATTCGTGATGAATTTAAAATTTTGATAGGCGAAAAAACTGCGGAAAATCTTAAGATGAGTATAGGTTCTGTAATAGGTGCGAATTCTCGTTTAGAGAAATCAATAAAAGGAAGAGACTTGGTTACTGGTTTGCCTAAAGAAATTATTATAACTGATTCAGATATAAGAGAGGCACTTTCCCACTCAATAAGTAGTTTTTTAGAATCAATAAAAGATGTTTTGGAAATAACCCCACCTGAAATTTTGTCTGATGTGATGAATAGAGGAATTTTTCTTGTCGGTGGAGGCGCTTTGTTAAAAGATTTAGATTTACTTTTGAGTAATTATTTGAGAATTCCTATTTTTATAGCAGATGACCCGTTGACTGCGGTTGCGAGAGGAACGGGTGTTCTATTTGAAAAATTAGATGATTTTGAGAGTATTTTAATTCACGATAAAGATGAATTACCTCTTCAAAAATAAAAAAGTCACCAGAAAATTTTCTAAACCTGTCCTTGTCGCAGTATTTTTTTTGATTTTTATATTTGTATTAAATTTTTCCAATCCATTTGTTTTTTCCGGGTTTACTCACAAGGCAGGGGCTCCTTTTTGGTGGTTTGGAGATGTCACAAGAAATTTTGTCTTTAATGTTTTTAGTTCTTTTAGATTTAAGCAAAATTTGATTTCTGAAAATAAATTTCTTCAACAAGAAAATCTAATATTAAAATCAAAACTTTTAAATTTTAATTTAGTCCAAAATGAAAATATAAGATTAAATGAAATATTAAATAAAAACAAAAACAAAAATATTGTTTTGGGTTATGTTATTTCTTGGCCACCTTCATCCCCGTATGATACTTTGATAATTGATGTAGGTAAAAATGATAAGATAGAAAAAAAAGACAAAGTTTTTTTTGGAAATATTGCTGTTGGAGAAATATATGAGATTTTTGGGGACTCATCTCTTGTTTATTTGTTTTCAACAAGTGGAACAAAAATAGAAGCTTTATTAAATGACAAAACACCGGTTATTGCTGAGGGAGTTGGCGGTGGGAATTTTCAAATCAAAGTGCCAAAGGATATTGAAGTAAAGGAAAAAGACATAATAAATTTTACGGGTGTTGATAAAAGTATTTTAGGAATTGTAGAATACATAAAGACAAAACCATCAGATGCCTTTCAAGAGGTTTTTTTAAGAAGCCCCTTTAATATACTTGAAATTAGAGACGTTCAAGTTTTAAGACAAAATTAATAATCAACCATGTTAAGAATATTTATAGATTTAATTTTATTTTTCAGTATTTTCATCTTCCCATGGTGGTTGAATCTTTTCTTTATACTATTTTGTATCTTTTTCTTTAAAAATTTTTATGAAGCTTTTTTCTTCGCTTTCTTTATTGATTCCGCATATGGATTTAAAACAGATTTGATTTTTGATTTTTATTTTATTTTTTCTTTTACAATTTCTATATTTTTTATTTTCTCTCACTATCTTAAAAAAATATTCAGATTTTCATCTCAAAGATGATCAGCCCCGGGCTGAAATTTTTTATATTATGTCTTTATTTAGTAAAAAAAGAACGACTCGTTCACACAAGCAGAGTAAAAACTCTGCTTTTAAAGATATAGACCCAGATGAAATATTTGCTGACTCTCACAATTTTCCTCAATTTGATAAAAATCAGATGGAGGGGCGTCTTGAAAAACCAATAAGTAAAAAAAATATCTTTGGATTGGGTATCATTCTTTTAATAGTTGCCTCAATTTTTATTTTTAAAATGTGGTCGCTTCAAATATATGAAGGAGATAATTATTTGGCTAAAAGCGAACGGAATCATTTAAAGAAATCAATAATTTTTTCTAAGAGAGGTGTTGTTTACGATAGAAACAAAGAGTTGCTAGCGTGGAATGTAAAAGAAGAAAATAAAGATTTTTATTCTAGAAAGTATATTGAAAAAGATGGTTTTTCACACATACTCGGCTATTTGAGTTATCCATTAAAAGACAATCAAGGTTTTTATTACCAAGAAGAAATGATTGGGATGGATGGTGTAGAAAAAGTTTTTAGTGAACAAATTGATGGTAAAAATGGTTCAAAAATATTTGAAGTTGATGCTTTAATGAATGTTACCTCTGAAAGTACTATATTACCTCCTATTGATGGTGGAGATATAACTTTATCTATTGATTCAAGAATTCAAAATAAATTGTATGAAACAATTAAAAAACTTTCTTTAGACATTGGATTTACTGGTGGAACTGGAATAATTATGGACATAAAAAGTGGGGAAATAATTGCTTTGACTAGTTATCCGGAATATGATTCTCAAATTATGTCTGATGGAAATAATAAGGAAAAAATAAAAACATTTGTTAATAATCCCAACAAACCATTTTTAAATAGAGCAACAATCGGTTTATATACTCCTGGATCAATTGTAAAACCATTTATTGCAATCGGAGCTCTAAATGAAAAAATAATTACCCCAGAAAAAGAAATTTTAAGTACTGGACAAATAGAAATAGAAAATCCTTATGACCCAGAAAAAAGCTCAATATTTAAAGATTGGAAAGCTCATGGATTAGTTGACATGAGAGAAGCAATAGCTGTTTCTTCAAATGTGTATTTTTTTGAAATAGGCGGTGGTTATAAAGGGCAGAGAGGACTTGGAATAGAAAAAATAAATTCTTATGTAAAAGCCTTTGGTATTGGAGATAAAACTGGTATAAATCTTTCTGAATCAAACGGGATTATCCCAAGTCCAGAATGGAAAAAAGAAAATTTTAATGGAGAAATATGGAGACTCGGAGATACTTACAACACATCAATAGGGCAGTATGGATTTCAAGTTACTCCGATACAGATGGTTCGGAGTATCGCTGGGATAGCGAATGATGGGAACCTTGTAACACCTACAATTTTGAAAGGAGACCAAATTAGTTCTAAAAAGATACCAATAGATGTTCCAAAAGATTTTTTTGAAGTTGTAAAAGAAGGATTAAGAGAATCTGTTGAATATGGGACTGCCAAAGGATTAAATATCTCAGGTTTTGAAATTGCAGGGAAGACAGGGACTGCCGAATTGGGCACCACTAAAAAGTCAGTTAACTCTTGGGCTATGGGATTTTTTCCATACAAAAATCCAAGATATGCGTTTGCGACGGTCATGGAAAAAGGCCCGAGGGATAATGTTATTGGTTCTGTTTTTGTTATGAGGACTTTGTTTGATTGGATGATTCAAAATACTCCGGAGTATACAAAATAAATGAAAAATGTCCTTGAGGACATTTTTCATCCATCCCAGTTAAATATGCTTCGCATTTAACGGGACAAGTAATTAATTTTTTGTGTTTTTTAAAAAATGCCCCAATGGGCATTTTTCATTTATCCACTTTTTCTTGACTTTTATTTCTATCCGTATATCATAGTTAAACCCTACAGAATGCTATTAATAAATAGATGTCTTAAAAACGTATTTTATGGGTATTTATGCAAGAAAAATATTATTTAACAAAAGACAAGTTTGAAGAGTTAAAGAAGGAACAAGAATATTTAACGACAATAAAAAGAGAAGAGATAGCTAAAGATCTTGAAAGAGCAAAAATGCTTGGGGACTTAAAAGAAAATGCCGAATATCACGAGGCGAGAGCTAATCAAGCGACAATAGAGGAAAGAATTTTTAAATTAGCCGCGATATTGAAGTCAGCATTGGTAGTTTCAAGAAAGAAAAATGACATTGTTGAAATAGGGTCTACCGTTTTAGTTAAGAAAGATAAAGACTCATCGGAAAAAGAGTTTTGTATTCTTGGGTCAGAAGAAACCAATCTTGGAGGCGGTAAAATATCACACCAATCTCCGCTAGGTTCATGTCTTATGGGCAAAAAAAAAGGCGATAAAGTAAAATGCAAAACTCCAAGTGGCAGTGTTGAATACACTATTTTAGACATAAAATAATCAACATTTTTAAATGGAATAGAAAGCAAAAATAAGATATACTTTCTTCGTAAGAAGAAAGTATATTTTTTTGTAAAAAAGCTTTACAAATATAAATTTTAAAAAACCCAGACCTAAACCCAACCATTTTTAAAAATTATATTTGCTCGTTTTTTTTAGATTTTAGATATTAGATTTGAGATTTTAGATAATTTTTATATGGCCTCAATACAAGAACTAAGAAATGAGAGAATAAAAAAACTTCAGTTATTAAAAGATAAAGGGATTGATCCATATCCCGCTATTTCAAATCGGTCCAATCTTATTTCTGAATTGTTAGAATCTTTTGATAAATTTAAAGAAAAAAACGTAGTTGTAGTTGGGAGAATTACTGCTCTTAGAAGACATGGTGGGTCTACTTTTTTTGATGTTCTGGATGGAACCGGTAAAATTCAGGGATTTTTAAAACAAGATGAAATAGGAGAAGATAGTTATAAACTTTTTGAAGAAACAATTGATAGGGGAGATTTTATTGAAATTACAGGAGAACCATATATAACGAAAAGTGAAGAGAAAAGTATTTTAGTAAGAGAATGGAAAATTTTAACTAAAAGTCTAAGACCTATACCGGAAGATTGGTTTGGCCTCAAAGATGAAGAAGAAAGATTGAGAAAAAGATATTTGGACATACTTCTTAATAAAGAAATAAGAGAAATGGTTGAAAAGAAATCTGTGTTTTGGAATTCAGTCAGGGAGTTTTTACTTAAAAAAGGTTTTATTGAAGTTGAAACTCCTGCGCTTGAAATAACTGCAGGCGGAGCAGACGCTAAACCTTTTATAACCCATCATAACGCTCTTGACATGGATGTTTATTTGAGAATCTCAATGGGTGAATTGTGGCAGAAAAGATTAATGGTGTCTGGAATTGAAAAAACTTTTGAAATTGGAAGACAATTTAGAAATGAGGGCATGGACGCGGAACATTTGCAAGATTATACACAGATGGAATTTTATTGGGCATTTGCTGATTATGAAAAGGGAATGGAATTAGTTGAGGAACTTTATAAATACGTCGCAGAAAAAACTTTTGGAACTTTGCGATTTAATATAAAAGGGCAGGAAATTGATTTGGAGAAAAAATGGGAAAGATATGATTATAGAGACGTTGTTAGAAAATTTACAGGAGTAGATGTTTTGGAAACCACCGCAAAGGAAGTAGAGAAGAAATTACAAGAGCTGAAAATTGATTATAACAAGAAAGGATTTAATTTAAATCGTGCGATAGATAATTTATGGAAGTATTGTAGAAGAAAATTAGTTGGTCCAGGATTTGTTGTTGGAGTTCCTAAAGAGGTTTCACCTCTAGCTAAATCAGATTTGAAAGAACCAAGAATTACACAAAGATTTCAACCCATAATTGCTGGGAGCGAGCTCGGAAATGGTTTTTCGGAATTAAATGACCCAATTGATCAAGCAGAAAGATTTAAAAAACAGAGTGATTTAAGAGAGGCTGGGGATGAAGAGGCGCAAATGTATGATAAAGATTTTGTTGAAGCCTTGGAATACGGAATGCCACCAACATGTGGGTTTGGAATGAGCGAAAGATTTTTTGCATTTTTGATGAATAAACCTATTCGTGAGACACAGATTTTTCCGTTGATGAAACCGGAGGAGAATCAACCCCGTTAGAAGTTCATTAGAGTTAAACATTTTAATAATGTGCGAAAGAGAATTCGCCTAACGGCTTTTTGTTAAAATCAAATTGGCTTTAGTATTAAACCTCTAACGGGGCAAGGAAAACAATAAAGTTTACCCCGTAGCCAAGCCGAAGACTTGTGGTACTGGGGCAAAAAGAGGCAACAAAAACATAAAATCAGAAAAGCTGGAAAAATAAAAAAGAGCCGATTACTCGGCCCTTTTGCTTTAAAACTAGGATGTGAAATCGAATGTTTTCATGATTTCTTTTTCTAACTGCAAATCTCTTATCTCTTCGTGTAATCTTTGTGTGATATTATCTCCGTCAAGAAATTTGCATCTTTTTTCGTCAAGTGGTTTTCCGTTTTTAAGAAAATAATTTAATTCACTACTAACTTTAAGCAAACCAAATAAACTAGTTTTCTTTTTTGATTCCCAGTACGGAAGAAAATCAGTAATCCGTGGGTGTAATTCATATGAGATTGAACCAACTTTGTCCAATACAATACAAATACACCCTTCAAATGTGCATTTAAATCCATTTCTCTCTTTTTCTTTAATAATGAAAATAACGCATGTTACGTTTTTATTAAAATGAGAGTTTTTTAATTCTTCTGGCAAAATCCCAACCTTTGTTGCAGATGGAATAATTTTTTTAAAGAATCTTAATAACTCTACCTGCGGTGCTGTATTTGCATCAGAATGTTTTTTAGCAAAATCTGATAAATAATCAAGAATATCCTTTTTCATTGATTTTTCTCCTTTGTTTGTAAATGTTATAGAACTTTTGTCTATTTATACTATTAAAAATATAAAATGGCAAGATTTTTAACAGGATTGACAAATTTGTATATTTTGTTATTATAAATGCTGAATTTTGTTTTTTAATTAAAATCTAACCAATAAAGGAGGCACTATGCCGAACATTGAAATTCATGGTCTTGATAATCATAACGCCAATCTGGTTAAAGAAAGAATAGATAATGTTATGATAAAACTTGGCTTAAAAGATGAAGCCATTACGACAACTTATGATGTCAAAACTGAAAGCTGTGATGGCAAAAAAACACTCAAGCCATATCTAAGAATTTGTTGTACAACAGAAAATGGCAGATTCATTGCTGAAAGAATTTCCGAGGAAAATGTCAATATGGATATTGAAATTCTTAGATTGGAGAGTTTTATACCAGCAAAAAAATAATTTTTTGCTAACAAAAAGCCGAGATAACTCGGCTTTTTTTATTTTTGAACTAGGTTTCTCACAACTCTTACAAGATTATTATTTCCAACGTAATCGTATAATTGAGTTGTCCAGTTTGTATTTGTTATGTTTATAACCGGATCTACACCTCTGTCTTGTATTGGTTGTCCGTCTTCTCTTAAAGTAATTCTATGAACTAGGAACATTTTGTAAGTTTCCTTGTCGTTTATTTGGTTTTCTATATCAAAAACTCTTTCAATGGTACCCCAACCCATAGACGGAACTCCAACTAAAACTCCAAAATTATATTTTTTTAATACAGATGCCATTAGTTCTGCGGAAGATTGTCCTTTCTCGTCTTGTAATATTACAACTCTTTTAAAATTGGTTATAAATGGAATTTTGTCTGTTTTTGTTTTGTATGGTTCAAAATCACCACGATGATAAAATTCGTAAGCATATTGATTGTTCCCAATAAAGAATCCAAGCAAATAGGGAAGCATATCTATTGAACCGCCGATATTTCCTTGCAAGTCAAGAATTAAAAATTTTAATTCCTTATTGTTTTTATATTTATCAGCCATTTGAAGAAATTCATCCGGAGTTGTGAGAGACATTCTTTTTATTTTTATATAAAAAATGTTTCTGTTTATAATCTCTGCATAAACGGTTGTTTCTGTACCGGACTGGTCATATGTCTGTTTGGTTTCTTCTGATGTGAGAGTTTCTTTTGCTCTTTCTACTTTAGCTAATTTTTGTTCAGCTTCCTGTCTATTGCTTTCTGACTTTGTTTTATCATTAACAATTTTATTTAATTCTAAAATTTTTTCATTAGCAATCTTTGAAATCTCTTCTGGTGGAGTAGTTGTAGATACACCAATCTCTTCATACAAATTTGTGGTTTTATCCACGTTACCAACGGTTTCCCATAATTCTTTTTCTTTTGCTTCTGTATATAAACCACTTCTACCGGCGGGTTTTATATTGTATAAAACAATACTTGCAAGATCTGTAGAAAATTTTATTTTATCTTCATCATTCTCAATTTGTTTATATATATCCTCCAATTTTGATTTTAGATCTGGTACATCAACAATCGTTGGGTCTATAATTTTCCCAAGCTTCTGCATTCCTAAACCATATAAAGCTAGTAATTCTTTATCATCAATTTTTTCCCAATAGTTTTCCAATATTTTGTCATATATTTCTATTAGAAAATCAACGGGATTTCCCATTTTTTTAGAAGAATTATTGGTGTTTATTATTATGAAAGAAACAAAACAAGCCATCAAAAAAAGGCCTGTTAAAATCATATATCTTTTCTTAATTTTTATCATAGTTGCTTAAATCATATAGTAGCATTTTTTTAAATTATGTCATGTGAATATGAAATATAAATTGATATAATTATGTTCCAAATAAAGTCTCCAAACATAAAAAATATTTTACTTAAAGAATTTACAATTTTTAAAATTGGCGGACCGGCTAAGTTTTTTACTTCCATAAAAACATAAGAAGAAATACAAGTTGTTAGTTTTTGATTTATTTTCTTGAATAGTCAATTTGACAAATTAATTTTTTATATTTTAACATTTTAATAGCCAAGATTTCTAAAGGACAAGTTGACACTATAAAGGACATTTTATATAAAATGTCCTTTTCAAATCCAAATTTACAGACATTCTTTAAGGGGCATGTTTTTTATTTATACAACAAATATCTATTTGTTGTATTTTTTATAAAAAATAAGCATTTTTTATATGTTCTTTATTAAAATTTTCTTGACATTTTTTAATTAAAATGTATTTTAAAGAAATAAATTACATTTTTTAAGTATTATGTCGTGGAAATCATTATCAAAAAAGATTTTTTGGATAAAAAATAATAAAATTAAATTTTTTGGTTTTGTTTTGTTTTTTGCTGTTTTTTCATTGATTCCACTTCAAAATGTTCATGCAGATAATACCGGTTTACAAGGGTCTATAAAGGTTTGTTCCATATCATTAAGTCAAGATTTTATTCTAATTACTGATGAAAATGTAATAAAATCATTTGAATTCTCACAAAATCTTACAAATGAAAATGCTGGGATATTGAAAAATAAAAATTTCAATGAAAATAATGTAAATGAAGATATTCTAAAGGACATTGAAGGAAATGATGTAAATTGTTTTATATATAGAGATTTAAATTTAGGCACCTATTATTATAATCAGGTGAAAAATGATAGTTCTTTTAGTTCTTTTTATAACAACGAGGTGGGGAATAGTTCTTTAAATAGTGTTGATTTCCATAAACATAATATGGATACTAGTTCTTTGGGTTTTGTTACTCTTACAGAAGAAAATGCTAATAGAACAATATTAATTTTGAATATTTATTCAAAAAATATTGTTAAAAATAGCCAAGATTTAGTTCTTTCAATGGATCAAACAAATAATGTTGATATAACATATTTAAATGATCCATATTCTCAAATTTCCTTAAGGACATCTTTTAATGAGGAATCTTTCTCAAGGACAAACAAAGATACTCCTATAGAAAAAATAAGGATTTTCTCAAGGACATTTGAAAAAGAGGGAATAATAGCAATAGAAAACCCACCCTTAGATCCAGCGAGTGCTCCTAATTCAAGGCCAACTTTAATTTTAACTGGTGGTGATTTAAGTTTGAATGTAGGAGACACTTACACTGAACCAGGGTATACCGCATCTGATAATGAAGACGGTAACATAACGTCAAGTGTAGTTATAACCGGTAATGTTGATACAAATACTGCAGGTGTATATACGCTAACATACAATGTTTCTGATAGTGGTGGGGCAACTGCTATTCAGCAAACAAGAACGATAACAATTAATAGCGTTTCATCTCCTAATTCTAGGCCAGTAATAATTTTATCTGGGGATGCAGTAGTCACATTAACTCAAGGAGCATCATACACAGACCAAGGAGCAACAGCTCAAGACCTTGAAGACGGAAACATAACTTCAAACATTATTACAACAGGACT
>JBAZZJ010000008.1:0-22917 GCA_041658885.1 Minisyncoccota bacterium
TATTAAACTTCTAATGGGGCAGGCAAAAAATACACTTTATTCTTATTTATTAAGTGTATCAAATGTATAAGAATATGGAAATTAATGAAAAAATACTTGTTGATAAGTTAACTTCCCTTACTTGGACACCGAGTGTCCAAGTTTAAAATTACCAAGGGTTACCCTTGGTAGTTTTATGCACACTAAAGCAGGGAGTTTTTCAGAATTGAGATTTTATCTGCCTGTCCGGCAGACGGGGATTTGAGTTTTGAGATTACCTCGCATATTCTATCACTCTCGTCTCGCGAATTACATTAACTTTTATTTCTCCGGGGTATTTTAATTCTTTCTCAATTTTCAAAGCAATGTCGCGAGCAATTTTTTTAGCATCAATATCAGTAATTTTATCTGATTTAACAAAAACTCTTATCTCCCTCCCTGCCTGAATTGCATAAGATTTTTCCACTCCTTGAATCTCATTCGCAATTGCTTCCAGATCAGATAGTCTCTTCAAATAATTTTCTACAGAATCTCTTCTTGCACCGGGCCTGCTACCAGAAACTGCATCCGCAACCTGAACAATTATTGCCTCAACTGTTTCGTAAGGATATTCCTCGTGATGAGATTTCATTGCATCAATTACAGCCTTATCAGCACCAAATTTTTGTAATATTCTTATTCCTATCTCAACATGTGTTCCCTGTATTTCGTGGTCAACAGCCTTTCCTATATCATGAAGAAGCGCACCCGCGCGAGCAACTTGAACATTTGCTCCTAATTCTTCTGCAAGCATTCCTGATATGTGAGACATCTCTATTGAGTGTTGCAAAACATTTTGCCCATAACTTGTTCTGAAATAGAGGCGACCCAAAATAGATAATATTCTTGGGTCAAGATTATAGACGCCACAATCATACGCGGCTTGTTCTCCTTTTTCTTTAATTATTTTATTTATTTCTTCCTTTGCATTTTCAACCATTTCTTCAATTCTTGCCGGTTGTATTCTTCCGTCCAAAATCAAATTTTCAAGAGCCAAGCGTGCAATTTGTCTCCTAACTGGGTCAAAAGAAGAAATTACAACCGTCCCCGGAGTATCGTCTATTATTACTTCAACTCCTGCAGCTCTTTCAAATGCCTTTATATTCCTACCCTCCTTCCCTATTATCTTTCCTTTTATGTCGTCAGAAGGAATAGTAACTGTAGTCGCCATTACATCTGAAGCAACCGAGTTTCCTAATCTATGTATTGTGCTAACTAAAATATCTTTTGCTTTCTTTTCGAGTTTTTCGTTTCCAGACATCTCAAGTTTTTGCATTCTTATGTTTACATCTTCTTCGTATTGTTTTTCAACAACTTTGAATAATTCCTCCTTTGCCTCTTCTTTTGTTAGACCTGCAACTTTTTGAATTTCTTTTTCTTTTTCTTCAACAAGTTTTTCTATTTTGTCTTTCGTAGTTTTTATTTCGTTTATTTTTCCTTTTATATTTTCAACCTCTCTGTCTATATCAACTTGTCTGTTATCCAGAAGTTCCTCTTTTTTTATTAAACGATCTTCCGTTTTTTTAAGTTCTTTTTCTTTTTCAAAAACCTCCTTTTTAGAATCTTCCGAGACCTTCGCCGATTTTTTTTCTGCTTCTGTCGTTATTTTTTTTGCCTCTTCCTTTGCTTCCAACATCATTTTCTTGATTTCTAATTCCATGGACCCCCTTTTCCCTAATGTTAAGATCCATCTCAAAAAATAACCAAGAGCAATACCAATGAGCCCGGCAAGACCCGCAAGAAGCATAGCTATTTTTAATGACATAATTTTTTATAGCTCCAATTTAGTTTTTTTGATTTTTATAGACAAACAAAATCTCTGGAAAATTAGAAATTTTTTCCTTTTTTAATTAAAAGTGCCAATCTTTTATTTTCTACAGAGAACAAAAACATGTTTAAAAATTTAAATTTTTTGAGAGTTTTTATTGTTTGTTTTATATTTGCTTGACCCGTTAGAAATTTGTTTTGAACACGACTTGAGAATGTCTAGAGCCGCCAGGCGAATTCGTTTTCGCACGATGACAAAAGTATTTTCTCTCAATGAATTTCTAACTGGGGACTATTTTATTTTCAGTATTTTTCTATCTTTTTTGAAAAATCAGTAATATTCAGAATAAAAAACTAAAGTGAAATCTCATTTAATCCTTTAATGGATTAATAGTATAACAATTAACGAAATTTGTCTAATTTAAATTTTGTTATTGAATTTCTAAATCGTCTTGTTGTTACTACCTATTTAGGAGTTCTGAAAAAGAACCTTATTTATAGCTATTTTTTTGCTTAAATTTGTTTGTGTGTGTATTTTGTTCATATTTTATTTTTTTATCTTTTGCTTTTTAGTTTTCTTGTTTTTTTGCTTTTTTGTCTTTGTATTGCCTAAAATATGGCTTAATGTATAATAGGTCTGTAATTAAAAGACTCCTGCGAGAGTATCGTCAAGAGTCAACAATAGGTCGAATGTGTACACATTCTTTTTATTTTAAAAGTCTAAGAAAAAAATATTATGAATAAACAAGCTATTGTCGACAAAGTACATGAAATCCTAGGTGGAACAAAGGTTCAATCAGAAAAAATTGTTGACGTTGTGGTTGATAGTATTATAGAAACTCTTAAAAAGGGCGGCGAGGTTTCTATCGCAGGTCTTGGAATTTTTTCTGTTAAAGCACGAGCTGCTAGAACAGCAAGAAATCCTAGAACAGGAGAAACAATTCAGGTTTCTGCAATGAAAGTTCCAAAATTCAGAGCAGCAAAAGGATTGAAAGACGCTGTTAAGTAATTGAATCTAAAAACAAAAACCATCTTTTCGCGAAAGGATGGTTTTTGTTTTGTGTATTTTCATAAGCAATTAAAAAGAACCGAGCTTATTTAATAAGTTTGGTTGTTTTGTTTTTATGATTTTGCTTGCCCCGTGAAATGCAAGGCATATTTCACTGGGGTGATTTTGTGATTTTGTGATTTTCGTGTATACTATCCTTAAATTAGATCTTTAAACAACTAGGAGAAACTATTTATGTCCATAACTAAGGAAGAAAATGAGAAAATCGTAGATTTGTTTTCTGAAAAAGAAATAAAAGACCCATTTGGTCCTAATCCGAGGCCAGAAAAGAAACCCACGCAACAAAAAAATGTTCAAGAAGAAACATGTGTTAATTCAGAAATTGAACGAATATTCGCGAGAGAACGAACTTGGGGTGATTTTTGGAAAGTGGGATTTTTTAATTAGTTTTTCATAGTCGCCTTTGTGCGGCTTTTTATTTTGGTGCGGGTACGGAGAATATATCACTCTCATGGATTTTTGTTTCGTATTTCATACTCACAAAAATCTCATTCGCTCGATCCCCACTCGCGCCGTCGCCTTCGGCGAATTTCATCGGCACTCGGTTCGATTCTCTTACTCTGCTACAAAAATATAATCCACAAACGCTTCGCGTTTATTCCTTTATTTTGGTGCGGGTACGGAGAATCGAACTCCGATATTTTGGTTGGAAACCAAACATTCTGCCACTAAATTATACCCGCTTAAAAAGAAATATTAACAAACACCAATACAAAATCAACCCCGCCGTGTCTCTCAAAGACACGGCGGGGTTATTTGTAATCTTTTAAAAATCTGATTCATCGTTTCCCACTAATTCTTCGGAATCATTATCTTCATCTTCTAAGAAATTTTCTTCCTTGTCCTCATCTAGTGTTTCATCGGCTGGAAGATCTTCAAAATTTTCTTCTGTCATAATTTTTACCCTGTGAAATAAAAATTCTTTAGAATTTTATTTTGACAAATCAAAATATTTCATGGGGTGAAATTAAATTATTAAATAAATTTAGACTATATAACATAATCTATTATTATAATGATAGCATACAACTATCTATTATGTCAAGCCCCCAATAATATAATATGCTATTATTATGATTGTAAATAATAATTTTGTAATTCTGCTTGTCCCGTAGTGAGCTTTGCTCCACTACTGGGATGATTTTAATTAGTATATTAAATAAGAAATATGTTAAATGAAAGAGTGGAAAGCATAATAAAATCCTATCTTGGAATATTGGTAATATTTCTTCTAATGGCAATTATCATTGATATTTCCCAAGAAAAAGAAGTTTATATTAAAGAAGAACTTCCCTACAAAGAAATTTCTGGGGACGAAATTAAAACCTCAAATGTTAGTAGTACTACTCCCGAACAAGCTGAAGAAAAAATTATTGAACAAAAAGAAGAAACTACCAATGCACAAATAAATACAGAAAACGTTACACAACCAACTATACCAATAGTTTTAAAGGGCGTTGTTTCGTTTCAAAAAATTAATGAATCGGCGCGAGAGTCTCTTGTAAATATTTTGTGTATGACAGATACGGGTGGTTATTTTAATCCAATATCTGGAAGTGGGGTAATTATTGACCCACGAGGAATAATTTTAACTAACGCCCACGTTGCTCAATACTTTCTATTGAGAGATTACATAACAAAAGATTTTATAAAATGTTCAATAAGAATGGGAAGTCCATCAAAACCTTTATATGTTGCCGAACCTTTATATATTTCTGAAAGATGGATAACAAATAATTCAGAAAGTGTTACACAAAAAAATTATACAGAGAATGGGGAAAATGATTATGCGTTCTTAGTCATAACTGGCACAACAAATGAGGACAACAAACTGCCTGATTATTTCCCATACACAGATTATGAAACAAATAATAGCGAAACCAGCATCGGAGACAATGTTTTGATTGCGGGGTATCCCGCAGGATTTTTGGGAGGGATAACTATACAAAAAGATTTGAATATTGTGACAACCATAGACCAAATAAAAAATTTTTACACGTTTTCAGAAAAAAAACTCGATTTAATATCTTTAGGCGGAACATTGCTTGCACAAAAAGGCTCTTCTGGTGGTGGAGTTATAAATAACGAAAATAAATTAATGGCCCTTGTGGTTACAACAACAGACTCAACTCTCACAGAAGAAAGAGATTTGAGAGCAATAACTCTTTCACATATAAACAGAACATTACAACAAGAGGTTGGAGCAGATATGAGAACATTCTTTTCTTTTAGTCCAAGAAAAACTTCCCAAACATTCAACGAAACAATCGCTCCAGCTCTAAAAGAAATACTCTTAAAAGTTCTAGAGAAAAATTAAATTAAAATTCCTGACTTTGAAACCTAACTTGGAAACTCTGTTTCCAAGTTAAAATAAAAGCGCTGTATGCGACACTTTTCGGTTAATCTGTTTCAATAAAATTATTAACCAATCTGAACACCGAGTGTCCAAGTTATAATTTTTTAAAGTCCAAAATGAAAATTGTCGTTAAACGACAATTTTCATTTAATCACTAAAAAATTTCTTATCTTTTATTTCTTCTGGTAAATAAGTTTGTTTTGAATCATCTTCGGTGTGAGTATATTTATAATTTTTTCCGTAACCTAAACCTTTCATCAAACCAGTGGGTGCATTTCGTAAATGTAACGGCACCGGTAAGTTCATTGTTTCTTCAACAACCTCCTCCGCTTTGCAGAGTGCATCATATGACTTGTTTGATTTTTTTGCACTCGCTAAATAAACGACACCTTGTGCTAAATTAATTCTACACTCGGGTAGACCAATTCTTTCAACCGCATCAAAAACTGCATTAGCAACTACAAGCGCGTTTGTATCCGCATTCCCGATATCTTCAGATGCAAGTACAACCATTCTTCTCGCAATAAATTTTGGGTCCTCTCCTGCCATAACCATTCTTGCGAGCCAATACAAAGCGCCGTCAATGTTTGAACCGCGAAGAGATTTTATAAATGCAGAAATTACATTATGATGTTCTTCCCCATTTTTATCATACTGAAGTGCCCTGTGCTGAAGAGCTTCCTCAATTAATTTTTTATCTATTATAGTTTTGTCTTCTCTCTTGTAGTTTGTGTTTTTTACAGCAACTTCAATCGCATTAAGAATTGTTCGCGCGTCTCCATTCGCAGATTTAATTAAAAATTCTTCAGCGTCTTTTTTAACTTCAACTTTTTCATTTCCAAATCCAAAATTTTTATCTTTCAACGCTCTGTCAATAATTTTTTTCAAATCATCTTGTGAAAGTGGCTTCAAAACATAGACTCGCGAGCGAGAAAGCAGAGGAGAAATAACTTCAAAAGATGGGTTTTCCGTTGTCGCTCCAATAAGCGTAATTACTCCTTTTTCAATGTGAGGCAAAAGTGAATCTTGTTGTGCTTTGTTCCATCTGTGAATTTCATCAACAAAAAGAATTGTTTTTTTGTTATTAAATTTTCTTTTCTCCTGTGCCTCTTTTATTATCAACCTTAAATCAGCAACACCAGAAGTCACGGCAGAAATTTCAACAAAGTTTGAGTTTGTCATTTCTGCAATTATTTTTGCGAGAGTTGTTTTACCGCTTCCAGGTGGTCCCCAAAAAATTATTGACGGAATGTTGTCGTTTTGAATCGCCTTTCTCAAAAGCGAGTTGAGGCCAACGATATGTTCTTGTCCAACAAAATCATTAAGATTTTTAGGTCTCATCCTATCCGCCAAAGGGGCGTTTTTACTCATATCTTCATTAAATTTTTCATCAAATAGATCTGACATGGCAATTTCATCATACTACAAAAATTCTCACTTAAAAGTCGGGGAATTATTTCTTTTCTAATACAAACATTTTGAGTAACTCTTAAAATATTACCAATTTAAGCCATATACCGTGTCCGAAATGTGCGTGACTTAACTACTTCTTGACATATTTATTTTAAGGTGTATTTTGTATATAGAATTATGTACCTTAACAAACGCCCCAGCTCAATTGCATGGGGATATATACAAACAAATAAAAGAAAGGAAGGTATGCGATGTTACATCGTGCGCTTTCAATCCACAAGGAGCATGAATTGCTCCAAAAATTAGAGGCCGCCGGTTTAGATGACGGTCTCGCTCAGAGCGTTATTGAATCTCCCGATAGCCGTCTTGCTAAACAGGTCGTCGCCTTCATTCGTAGAGGTGGCTGTCTAGAGCCCACCTCCCTTAATCAGGCCAGAGAGATTATGGGAAGTAACATGTTAGCTACTCTGGAGGTTATGCACTCTTTCCATATTAATCCATCTGCTGAACAAACGAACAATCTTAGGGTGATCCCATATAATGAGATAACCCTTTATGATTGTAGGGAAAGTCACCTCCTTATTGCTGGCTATCCATTTTCAATTGCCGACATCTTTTCTAAAGTGCCACCCGGGACCTTTGAGGGTGGAGAGTTATGGTGGTGCAACAAAAGATTCGCCAAAGAAGAACGAGTTCATTCTCGTTGGTACCTCATACGGAAGGATTGTGTGCCTGGCTCGATCCTTAAGAGTCCTTACCAACAAAGTTTGCTCCTCAAGGCAAACGAAGAGATACCACGGGCTTGCGAGCTTCTTTACGCAGTGGTAATCCATTTTCTGGTGAATAAAATATGGTTATTCCCAGATAACTATGCTCGTACTGCAACTCGCGGTTTAGACAAGTATGACTATATCGCGGTTGGTTGTAGCAAGGATGGCGATATAGACATCTGGACCACTGGCGCGGGGGCTGAAGGTGGTTTGGCCTCCATGAAACGATTTGATTAATAATGAAAAAAAACACAAAGGAGTTTGTTTATGATTGAACCCTACTATGGGTTCAACAAAATACTGGTGGCATTTATATGCTCGTTATAATGTTGATGATAGGGATTATGATTTGTTTTACGGAGATTTCCAAGATTTCGCTAGAGCAATGAGAAATCTTGACAATCTGCATTACAGAAATACGTTTTTCTTAGCAAATTGTCTTATGCCTGATGGCAAATCTATTTCTACCAAAGGAAGTAATCCAAAAAAAATCATCTCTCGTATTATCTCGCAATTTAACAGCAAAGATAAATACACCGAGGAAAAATCCAAACAAAATATAGCGTAAGCTATATCTCTGGTTAGGGTGGTTGCTCATCCTGAAACTGAAATAAAAGCACGGGGAAGGACATTATCTCGTTATGTCAAAAGTTTATCCCGAAAAGCATTTCTGCTTTTCGGGATTTTTTATTTTTATTTTTTTACATATACGCCATGGCGTATATGTAATTTTTTTTATTTTTATTTTTACACTAAAATGCCCTATAGGACATTTTAGTGTAAAAATTTTGATTATATTTAAGACCTGAAATAATTATTAACCGCAAATCCGAACTGTTCTATAAACATTCTCTTTAGTGGATCAAGATTGTGAGATTCATAAAACACAAGAATTGCTTTCTTGTATTCACTTTCTTTAACGCTTCTATATGACAACGGACAATAATTATGAGAAATCAAAAGTGCATTAGCGAGCAATCGTGCCGTTCTTTTATTACCGTCTTCAAATGGTTGAATGTAAGAAATTAAGGATAGGGCGAGAAAAGCTTTTAAGATTGGATGTTTTACTTTGTTAGTTAAATCTATCATTTTTTGTATTGCTTCTTTTATTTGGTATTCATTATCGAGTGGTTTGTAGTTTGTCCCGACTATTCCTACTGGAGATTTTCTAAGATTATAATTAACATCTAAATCCTTCATCATTAATTTGTGAAGTTCTTCCAGCTTCTTTATTGAGATTATTTTAAAGTAGTTACTATTTTTGTTCATAAAATCAAGTGCCTGTTTATGATTGAGAATCATTATTGCTTCTTCTTTTTTGTGACCACTCGCTTCAACTTTATTTTTAATTAAATCTTCCGTATCAAGCAAACTATAAGTATTCCCTTCTATTTGAGAAGATTTCCACGAGAGTTCTATTGTAAATCTCTCCATTTCTAATTTTTTGATTGTTTTAGAAATTTTCTTAAAATTCTTTCTGAATTTTTTATTTAGATTATCTATTTTTGTTAAATCTTCTTTAGTAAAAACATTTTCTGATTTTTTAAAAATTTCAAATTCAAAATATTGAGACGTAAGTTTTCTATTGTCTTGGGGCATTTCAAAATATTCATCAATATCCACATATTTGTGTATGGGGTTGTTCTGCACTTCTCTATATTTTATAGATCGTCCTCCACCAACTTTATTTATAAAACTATTTTGAATGAGCAAATTTAGATCTCGCACAATAGAAAAACGACTGATCTTTATTCCGTCTTTATTTAAAAAACCAAGTATTTCGGCCACACCGACTTCTATTTCCTTTGAAATAAATAGGAGTATTCCTTTTTGTCTATCGGTTAATTTGATCATTTGTTGCAATCAATTTAGCATAATGCAACAAATAATGCAACAAATAAAATTGCCGGGATTTCTTTTTTAGAAATTAAAAATTAAAAAACCAAATAAAACTTTTTAAAATATAATGTCTATGTTATTATCTTTTAGTTGAATTGTTATATCGGGGCGTGGTGTAACGGTAGCATACGTGTTTTGGGGATAAAATTTGTGTCGGGATGTGGTGTAACGGTAGCATACGTGCTTTGGGAGCATGCAGTCCGGGTTCGAATCCCGGCATCCCGACACAGTTTTTATCCAAATGTTCTTAAGAACATTTGTGGGCTTCTTCAGAAAAACACAGTCCGGGTTCAAATCCCGGCGCCCCGACAATTTTTTGGAGGAAGCAGTGAGCAAATTTATTTGCTCACGACGGGATTTGAAGGGATTTTATTTATTTTGTAAAACAAAATGTAAAATCCCCGGGGTTTGTTAGAGACAAACAAGACCGGCATCCCGACACAGATTTTATCCAGATGTTTTTTAAAAAACAAAAAAATTATGAATGAAAAAACAATTTTGATTGCTTTTTTATTTAAAATATATTCTCTAAATATTCAACCTTGGCTTTCTTCCCTTCCAAATCTAAATAAACAACGATTAAATCAAGAGTCCATTCAACGTCGTCAGAAATATTTTTTTCCTCCAAATATGATTCAATCGCACGATTGAGTCTTTTTAATTTCCACGGATGAACATTTTCTTCTGCTCTATATTCATTATCTTTTTCAAGGACATTTAAATTTCGTGAAATAGTTTTGACTTCAATAAAATGAATTTGATTTTTCTTTTCTGAAACTATATCAATTTCTCCCCATTTTTTTAAATAATTTCTTTCAAGAATTTTAAACTTTTTACTCTCCAAAAATCTACAAGCGACATTTTCTCCTATGTCTCCGGTTCGTCTTTTTGGTGTTTTGGTCATAATATTGTCTTTTTTTATAAAAACCTTATTTATAGGCCTGTATTTACAAAAACTAAACTTAAAAGACAAAATATAAAATGTCTTTTATACACATATCCCCACTATTATCCCCAGTTTCCAACGCTTATTTTCATCACTTCTGTGGATAATTAAGGGCATCCAAAGGACATTTTTAATAAAAAAATTATAATAAAGATTTCTACCAAATTTTAAAATAAAAACTTTTTATTTTTCTCTTTATCCTATATAATAATTTTGGATTTTAAGAATGCGGGTATGGTTTAGTGGTAGAACGCGTGCTTGCCAAGCACGAGACGGGAGTTCGATTCTCCCTACTCGCACAAAATAAAACCTTAAAAATAAATTTATTTTCTTCGACGGTTGCGCCCTCGCCAGTTCTTGTCTGCCCTTGGCAGACCCCTGGAATTTTCTATTTTGCAAAGCAAAATATAGAAAATCCCTTCGAATCCTGACGAAAATAAATAAATTTATTTTCTTCATGGCTGTGCCCTCGCCAGGATTCGAACCCGGAATAACGGTTCCGAAGACCGTTGTGATATCCGTTTCACCACGAGGGCATCGAGTTATTATCCCAGAAATTAGTAGATTAGTAAAATTTATATTAAAATTTTGACATGCAAATACCTAATGAAATATCAAGAATAACAAGAAAAATTGAAGACGCTGGATTTGAAGCGTTTCTTGTAGGTGGTTGTGTAAGAGACATTTTTCTTGGTAGAGAACCAAAAGACTGGGACATAACAACAAACGCAACACCAGATCAAATTACTTTCCTTTTTGAACATTCTCATTACGACAACGACTTTGGAACGGTTCGTGTGGTTAATGATGATACAGAAGATGAGAAACTAAAAACAGTTGAGGTTACAACGTATAGGCTAGATGCTGATTATTCCGATAACAGAAGACCCGATAGTGTTTCTTTTAGCCAAAACCTTGAAGACGACTTAAAAAGACGCGATTTTACAATAAATGCACTTGCTCTAAAAGTTTCACGTGAAACAAATGACGTGGTTTATGAGACTGTTGTTGATTTATTTGGTGGTATAAAAGATTTAAGCAATGGAATTATAAAAACAGTTGGAAATCCAGAGGAAAGATTTGGAGAGGACGCCTTAAGAATATTAAGGGCCATAAGACTAGCCTCTGAATTGGGATTTTTGATAAATAAAGAAACTGAAAAATATATAAAAAAGCTCTCAAAAAACCTTAAAACCATATCAAAAGAGAGAATTAGAGACGAGTTCGTCAAAATAATGATGTCAGATAGGCCGATGTTTGGTCTAGAAACTGCAAACAGACTTGATGTACTTAAATACATAATTCCAGAAATAGAAGAAGGTCTCGGAATAAAACAAAATCAAGCACATTCATATGACGTTTGGGAACATTCTTTAAGGTCTTTACAAATTACAGCAAATAAAAAATGGCCTCTTGAAATCAGACTGGCTTCACTTTTCCACGATGTTGGGAAACCAAAAACAAGAAGGTGGTCGGAAGAAAAGCAAGATTGGACATTCCACGGACACGAAGTTGTTGGTTCAAAAATGACTGAAAAAATATTAAAAAACCTCAAATTTCCTACAAAAACAACAGAAAAGGTTGTTTTATTAACAAGATGGCATATGTTCTTTTCTGATACAGACCAAATAAGCCTTTCCGCTGTAAGAAGGATGTTAAGAAACGTTGGAACAGAAAACATTTGGGATTTAATGAATGTAAGAATAGCTGACAGAGTAGGAACCGGTAGACCAAAAGAAGACCCATATAGATTAAGAAAATACAAATCTATGATAGAGGAAGTAATGAGAGATCCAATTTCTGTAAAAATGTTAAAAATAGACGGGAGCGTGGTAATGGACGTTACACAAGAAACGCCCGGCCCTAGAATTGGATTTATGCTAAATGCATTACTTGAAGAGATATTAGAGGAGCCAAAAAATAACACCCTTGAATACCTTGAAAAAAGAGTCCTCAAATTATCAAAACTGGACACTAAATCATTAAAAAAACTGGGGGAGAGCGGAAAAGAAAAGCTTGAAGTGGAGGAAGAAAAGGAAAAAAGAGTATTAAGGGGTAAGTATGGAGTAAAATAGGACGTTTCACGAATAACCTTGCTTGGTTACCAAAATCATGAAAAATACACGTTTCCCGTGAAACGTCCATTTTTATTTATATATTGTTAAAGGTATATTCTTTATAGTTCAAATTTGGTTATTCGTGAAACATTCATTTTTGTATGTTTCACGGGAAACTAACCTCACCCCACATCAATTTTGAACAATATTCCTGTGGCAACGCACTCGCTACGCTCGGCTTATTTCAGCTCTGCGTTGCGAGAGAAAAATAAACTTTCTGTTTATACAGAATTAAGCAATAAACCAAAGCAAAATTGAAGCGGGATTCTATTAAAATATAGTCGCAGTACTCCTTATTTTAATGAAAAAGCCACCCAGTAGTGAGTAGAATAATTGAGTTTTTCTAATACTAGGTGGCTATATAAAATCTTCCACCAGCAAAACTTGCGCTTATAATGTTCTTTGTTTCACAAGAAACCAAAAATAAAAATAAGTGTTTGAGGGTTTTTGTGACTGCGACGAACATTGTTTGCCAGAAGAGATTGCATTAGTAGGAAGACAACGTTATCTTCAAAGAACTATTAAATTTTATATCCTAAAGGACATAAAATTTTCTAATATTAAGTCTATTTTAAAGGATAAAATTGTCAAGGACAAAAAGTGGATAACTTGTCCTTTAAAAAATATGTCCTTTAGAAAAAATTAAATTTACCCTGTGAAATATGATGCTTTGGCATCATAAAACCTAAAGGTTTTTATTTCACGGGGTAAAAATCAATAGATATTGGACAATGATCCGAGCCATATATTTCGCTTAAAATATGACTATTTTTGATGTTTTTTATTGAGCCGTCATTTACAAAAAAATAATCAATTCTCCATCCAACATTTCTATCTCTAGCAAAAGTAAACTGGTCCCAGTATGTATAAACATCTTTTTTATCTGGATAAAAATATCTGAAAACATCAACAAAATTATTTTTTATAACTTTATCTACCCACGCTCTTTCAATTGGTAAAAATCCGATATGATTTTGATTTTCTTTTGGACGTGCGATATCCATTTCTTTGTGAGCAACATTTATATCTCCACAAAAAATTATATTTTTATATTTCTTTTTTAACTCGACTATTTTTTTCAAAAATAATTCATAAAATTCTAATTTAAAATTCAAGTCTGCGGTTTTACTTCCTCCGTTTGGAATATAAACATTTATTAAAACAAAGTTTTTGAAAAAAAGTGTTTGCATTCTTCCTTGTTCATCAAATTTTTTAACACCAATTCCATCAATTATTTTTTCTGGTCTTATTTTCGTATAAACAGCAACTCCGCTATATCCTTTTTTAACAAATGACGGAAAAAAATAAGAAAAATAATTTTCTGGCTCGCGAATTTCGTCTGGTATTTGGTGTGGATCAGCCTTAACCTCCTGCAAACATAAAATATCAGGATTTAAATCAAAAACCCCCTTAACGTGTCCACCTCTGTGAGCAGACCTTATTCCATTTATATTCCAAGATATAATTTTCATGTTTTTACTTGCCCTGTTAGAAGTTTAATATTAGACGTGATTTAAAAATAAAGAAAGCCGTTAGGCGAATTCTCTTTCTTTAGCTATTTAAAATTTCTGATCCCAATGAACTTCTAATAGGGTTGTTTTCTGATTTCATGTTTTGGTGATTTAGTGATTTAGTGATTTAGTGATTTCTTGTTATGAAAATTTTTATGAATATCTTTTAAGTGTTTATCCGTAACGTGTGTATAAATTTGAGTTGTGGATATGTTTGAATGACCTAAAAGCGCTTGAACCGAACGAATATCTGCTCCGTTTTGCAAAAGGTCTGTCGCAAAAGAATGGCGAATAACGTGCGGGGTAACCTTTTTTGATATTCCTGCCTTGATTGCATATTTTTTTATTATTCTTTCTATTGAGCGTGGTGTGAGGCGGTTTGATTCTTTATCTGCATCTTTGCTTGATGGGGAAATTTGAATAAATAGTGCATCATCCATATCCGTTCTTTTATTTAAATATTCTTTTATTACAGATTTTGCTTTTTCCGATACAAAAACCACTCTAATTTTATCTCCCTTTCCTCTCACAGCAAATTCTCCTTTATTTAAGTCTACATCTCTCTGCAAAGAGCATAATTCTGAGACACGAAGGCCTGTAGAAAATAAAAGCTCTAGAATAGCTCTATCTCTAAGATTTTTTAAATCATTTCCGTCAGGTGATTCTAACAATCTTTGCAGTTCTTCGTTTGTGATTATATCTATTGATCTTTCGGGTGTTTTTGCGAGTTCTATTCTTTCTGGTGGAAGTGATTCTATTTGTTTTCTTGCCAAATATTTTAAAAATCCACGAAGAGCTATTAAATAATAATTCTGCGTTCTTTTTTTAAGCGTTTCCTTTATGCCACCAACATTTGTTCCTGAGTTTTGTCTATTTAACCAAAGTCTGTAATCTTTTATTACGTCATCTGTTATACCCTTAACAAACTTTATATTTGAAAATTCAATAAAGCGGGATAAATATCTGTCATAATTATTTATCGTTTTTAAATTTCTTCCTTTTTCAATCTCCAAATATTCAAGAAATTCTCTTTTTAATTTTATAACTTCGTTTTCTGACATACTTATATTATAGAATAAAAGTTTACTCTTTAAAAGATTTTGCGACACTAACACAGAACGACACGAGTGTGGGGTATTAAAAAAACCCGCACTTTAGATGCGGGTTTAGATATTAATGAAACAAATCTTTCAATTCATTGTGTTTTGTTCTGTAATCAATATGAATAAAAACAGAAACAAAAAACATTGCAACAAATATAAGTATTGGGACAAATATCGCTTGATAAATTCCATCCGACATACCAATGGCATTAACAATAATTTGAATAAATGTGAGACAAATCGTGCAACACCCTGTTAAGAAAACTATTTTGAGTGTTCCAATTGCTAATATTTGGCGATAAATAGAATTCATAAATACTGTTATGGGTTTATAAAGTTTCATTTTATTCCTCCAAAGATAATTGTTAAAGCGAACATGTTTTCTAAACAAAGAATACCACGGGTCACAAAATTTGCAAAATTCTCATTTTATGCTATTCTTTTTGATATGTTAACAAAAAGAAAGAAGCAAAAAGCAATAAGCGAGGCAAAGATTAGTGAAAAGGACACTGGCTCTACTGGTGTTCAGATTTCATTACTTAGCAAGAAAATAGACGAACTTGCAAAACATTTAAAGAAACACCAAAAAGACAACAGCTCTAGAAAAGGGCTTCTTCAGATGGTTGCCGACAGAAGAAAATTGGTAAAATATTTACAGGCAAAAGACGTTAAAAAATACAACGCATTAGCTAAAAAATTAGACTTAAAATTAGCAAAATAAATGAAAAATGCCCCTAAGGGTATTTTTCATCCATAATTATTTTGTGTTTTTTTAAAAACTCCTCTAAACAGGGAGAATTTTTATTTAGGTTTTTTAATGTTATTATTATTAAGGTCGCATTATTTTTATATTAATAATTTTTATATTTTTATATTTAAATTTCTTTTTTTATATTTAAATTTTCATTAGAAATTAGAAATTTGATATTAGAAATTTTATTTTATGTCCGTCATTAAACACAAAGAACAAAGAGTCGGGGTTTACATAGATACACAAAACATTTATCACAGCGCAAAAAATCTTTATCAATCAAAAGTAAATTTTGCTGAGATTCTTAAAAAAGCTGTCGCCGGTAGAATTTTGGTTAGAGCAATAGCATATGTAATTAAAACAGAATCTGGCGAAGAAAAGGGGTTTTTTGAAGCATTAGAAAAAATTGGGATTGAAACAAAGGTAAAAGATTTACAAATTTTTGCAGGCGGTGCTAAAAAGGCTGATTGGGACGTCGGGATTGCAATAGACGCATTGGCACACGCACCAAGGTTAGACGCGGTTGTTTTGGTAACAGGAGACGGCGACTTTGTTCCGTTGGTTCAATATTTAAAAATACATGCTGGATGTCAGGTTGAGGCAATCTCGTTTGGAAAATCAACTTCTGCAAAACTAAAAGAAACTGTTGATGATTTTACAGATATGGACGAAGACCCATCAAAGTATTTGATAGGCCGTGGCAAAATCGCGGGACTTATAAAAAGGAGGTAGGTTTATAAAATTAGAAAATTAATAAAATACAAAATCCGAGGGCTAAAAAATTTAAAGGTCGTGATGATTTATAAAAACATTTTTATAATTTAGTTTTAAAAAGATGAATTATTACAAACTGGTTTTAAAAAAATATTCTGTTTTTGATGGACGATCATCGAGAGCAGAATATTGGTATTTTGCGTTGTTTAATGCCATTGTAGCCGTTGTGCTCTGGATTATTAGTGCTTTAATTGGTGACGAAAAAGATATTCTTGGTCTTTTGTATGGTTTGGCAGTGCTTATTCCTGGACTGGCTGTTGCAGTGAGAAGATTACACGACACTGGCAAAAGCGCGTGGATGTTGTTAATAAACTTAATTCCCTTTATTGGTTTCATTTGGTTTTTGGTTTTACTAATAAAAGATTCTGATCCGGGAGATAATAAATACGGACCAAATCCAAAACAAACAACGGCAGTATAAATAAAAAATTTGCTAATAAAAATCGGTGTTTAAATAAACATCGATTTTTGATTTTCTAACAGAATATAGTTTACAAAGAAGAATTCGGAGGTTTACAAAGAATTATATGTTGATATATAGTGTTACAATATGAAATTAAATAATAGCAAAATAATTGAAAAATTCATACCGGATGTCAGGTTGAAGTAATTTCATTTGGAAAATCAAGTTCTGCAAAACTAAAAGAAACTGTTGATGATTTTACAGATATGGACGAAGACCCGTCAAAACATTTGATAGGCCGTGGCAAAATCGCAGGATTGATAAAGAGAAAGTAGATTCAGAAAAATAAATTCCTCAATAATTTTTGAAAAACTTCGGTTAGTCTGAAAATCGGAGTTTTTTGTCTTGTGTAAAAATATAACAACACCAAAAAGGGCTCTATTTGGCCATTTTTCTTATAACACTTGACAAACAGAGCACCGATATGCTATAATACATATAGATTTACCCTGTATAAAGTATACGTATACAGTATAAAGTTTTCTAACAATTTAAAAACAACTAAGGAGAGCCTTATGTTTACATCCATTTTAATTTTGTTCTTCTTTGCCATTCTTGCTACGGGCGGGGTTATGAATCAACTATCTGTAGCGGGAAAGACATTCGGAGGAAAAAGGAAAGAATTTGGTACATTTTTCCTTTTTCTTATTCTCAACAGCTGTCTAGTGTTCCCCTTCATCATGTCGGTGGTTGAATTTTTTAAGTATTATATATTCTAACCATCTCTACACCCCTGATCTTTTTCAGATCGGGGGTTTTGTTTTTAACTTAGTATCTATTGGTTTTTCGATAAAATATGTTAGAATTTCAACATATTAGATAACCGACTTGGTTTTCAAATGCATAGGTTTTGACTAAACGCGGATTTATCCCGCCATGGCGGGACAAGCGCAGATAACAAAGCTCAAGTCCTAACATTTGAAAGTCAGGTCTTAAGGGTATGAATAAAAAAGAATATTCATTAGAAATCGGCGGAAAAGTATTTAAAGCTGAATTCAGTGATTTAGCAGATCAAGCACATGGATCTGTAATTTTGAGAAGTGGAAATACTGCGGTTCTCGCAACTGCGGTAATGTCCGATAATGAAAAAGATGGCGATTTTTTTCCTTTGACAGTTGAGTACGAGGAAAAATTTTATGCTGCTGGGAAAATTCTCGGGAGTAGGTTTATGAGAAGAGAAGGAAGGCCTACTGACGAAGCTGTTTTGAGTGGACGAGTTGTTGATAGAACTATCAGACCACTTTTTGATGGAGAAATTAGAAACGAAGTTCAGGTTGTTATAACAGTTCTCTCAATTGGAGAAGACGACCCGGATGTTTTAGCTGTTAATGCGGCTTCTCTTGCTGTTGCGACATCAAACATTCCTTGGAACGGACCGGTTAGTGCGATTAGAATAGGAAGAAATAAAGAATCAAAAGATTTCATAATAAATCCTACTTACGTTGATAGAAAAAATGATATTTTTGAAATGGATTTACTTGCTTGTGGAAAAGATGGCGATATAAACATGATAGAAGTTGGCTCAAAAGAGGTTGGTGAAGATAAAATAGTTGAGGCTCTTAAAAAAGCGAGTGGGGAAATTGAAAAAGTTCAGGAATGGCAGAAAAAAATTGTTAAGGAAATTGGAAAAGAAAAAAGAACTATAAACAAAAAAACATTATTGCCAGAAACAATAAAATTATTTGAAGAAAAAATTTTGCCACAGATGGAAAAAGCTGTATTCAGTAAAACCGCTGGAAAAGAAAAAATAAACGGGTTAGCAAAAATCTGGGGAGAGATTATAAAAACAGAATTGCCTAATGAAAATTTTGGTTTGGCACTTGCGCACTATGAGGAAGAGGTTGATAAATTAGTTCACGAAGGAGCAATTAAAAAAGATGAAAGAGCTGACGGAAGAAAAATGGACGAGTTAAGACCTCTTTTTGCACAAGCAGGAGGGGTATCGGAAACTCTACACGGCACAGGAATATTTTATAGAGGAGGAACACATGTTTTGTCAGTTTTAACTCTTGGAGGTCCTGACGACACTCAACTGCTTGATGGTATTGAATTAAACGAAAAGAAAAGATTTATGCATCACTATAATTTTCCTCCATTTTCAGTTGGTGAAACCGGCAGGCTCGGTGGAATGAATAGAAGAATGATAGGACATGGGGCTCTTGCAGAAAAAGCGTTATCTGCAGTAATCCCACCCGTTGAAACCTTCCCTTATACAATTAGATTGGTGTCAGAAGCTTTTGCTTCAAATGGTTCAACTTCAATGGCATCAGTTTGTGGAAGCACAATCGCTCTTATGGATGGAGGAGTTCCTATAAAAGCTCCAGTCGCGGGAATCGCGATGGGTCTTATGGGTAAGAAAGATTCTTCTGGAAAATTAAAATATAAAGTTCTCACAGATATTCAAGGTCCAGAAGACCATCACGGAGATATGGACTTCAAGGTTGCTGGGACAAAAGATGGTGTAACGGCGGTTCAGATGGATATAAAAGTTGATGGAATTCCTGTTTCGGTTCTTGAAGAAGCGTTTGAAAAAGCGAAACAAGCGAGAATGAAAATTTTGGAAGTTATGACAAAGGAAATTTCATCTCCGAGATCAGATATATCAAAGTATGCTCCAAAAATTCTTACAATAAAAATTAAAGAAGACCAAATTGGAATGGTCATAGGTTCTGGAGGAAAGACGGTTAACGAAATTAGAGATATTACAGGTGCAGAAATTACAATAGAAGATGATGGTTTGGTTTATGTTACCGGAACGGGCGACAGCGCAGAAAAGGCGATAAAAATAATCGCTGAAATGACAAGAGAATACAAGGCCGGAGAAAAATTTAATGGCATAGTAATTAAAATAATGGAATTCGGTGCGTTTGTTAGAATAGGACACAACACAGAAGGCCTTGTTCACATTTCCGAGATTGCTCCTTTCAGGGTAGAGAAGGTTTCAGATTATTTGAAGGAGGGCGACACCGTTCCTGTTACAATTAAAGAGATAGACGATAGAGAAAGAATAAGTTTGTCTATAAAACAAGCTGACCCAAATTTTGCTAAGAAGAAATAGACGCGGACTTATGCGGACTGAACGCAGACTAAAAATGCGGAAAATACGAAATCATGCCTGAGGAAAATTCACCCTGTTAAATCCTGCTCGCAGATCCGCCTTCGGCGGAATTTAACAGGGCGAGCAAAAATCATGCCAGAAGAAACGCCACAAAAAAAGAGTGGGATAATAAGAACTTTTGAAAGTGATATTTCTGATATTATAAAATCAAAAAAAACATCCTTAACAGATATAGCGACAGCAGAACAAAGAAAAAGAGAGGAACTTGGCAAAAATAAAGAGATACAAAATGAGGAAAAATCTACTGACTTTTTCAAAAAACTTTTAGAGAAAAAAACACTTCTTATAATAGGTTCCGTAATTGCTCTTGTCGTTGCCATTACGCTTATTCTTTTTGCCGTGTTTGGATCTAAAGACACAATCAACCCAACAACTTTTACTAATTACCAAGAAATGATTTTTAGTAATGTAACAAAAGAAGCAAATCTAACTGGGGTAGGAAAAAAAGATTTTGTTTCTGAGATTTTAAACGAGAGAAGAACTAATGATTCTCAACTTGGTTCTATAACAAATATTTTATTATTAAAATATGATGTAGGCGCAACGAGAACATTAACCTCTTCTGAATTTTTTGATTTGCTTGAGGTCAGACTTCCTTCTACTTTATCAAGATATATAGAAAGTGATTTTATGTTTGGATTACATTCGGTTAGAAACGTAGAGCCGTTTTTAATCTTAAAAACAAGTTCTTTTGAAAATGCCTTTACAGGGATGTTAGACTGGGAAAAGGATATGGAAAGAAATTTAGAGTCTATTTTTATTCAATCACTTAACCCTGACACAACAAACACCGGTGAGGTGCCAGAAAAAATTGACCTGAGCAAAACAATACAGGGAACAAGCACAACAACGACAACAACGACTAGCGAAGAATTTGTTAACGTTAAAAAGGTGTTCAGTGATATGGTTGTAAAAAATAAAGACGCGCGTGTTATAAAAGATAAAAAAGGTGAACCTATTTTAATGTATGCTTTTGCCGATAGAAAAACAATCGTTATAACAACAAATCAATATACAATGACTGAAATTTTTGATAGGTTGAATAGAGTCAAGTTTTCAGAATAACGCAGACTAAAATGCGGACTGGACGCGGACTAAAAACGCGGACGTAGTAAGATAAGGTTGATTTATTAATAAAAAGAATATAATATTTGGGACAATATGGAAAAAGTTAAACAAGAAAAATTTAAAAAACTACTTGAAGACGAATTAAAGCTTTTGGAAAACGAGCTTAATAGTGTTGGAAGAAAAAATCCGGACAATCCAAAGGATTGGGAAGCAGAACCAGATGAGGAAATGACAACCACTCCTGACCCCATTGACTATGCAGACGAAATTGAAGAGTTTGAAGGCAATACGGCAATCTTAAAAGAACTTGAGGTTCGTTATAACGAGGTTAAAAAAGCTCTTGAAAAAATGAGAGATGGGAGTTACGGAATATGTAATGTTTGCGGAAAAAAAATTCCCGAAGCACGTCTTGAGGCAAATCCTGCGGCAACCACTTGTTTGGAACACGTTAAATCATAAAAACATAAAATCATAAAATCACTAAAACATTCAAAAATAGACAAAAGAAAAACATCGCATAAGCGATGTTTTTTTGTAAATAAAAAGTGTGGGTTTTAATCCGCACTTCACGACAGAATGAGAGAATTGGTCTGCCTCTGGTCTCTTGTTGCTTGTGGAGATTGAGACTTTTGGTGGCCAATTCTCTCGGGAGAATAAAGTTACTTTTTAAGCATTTCCTTCAGGGCAGACACCATGCCTAGTTGTATTGTTTCAATGGAGTACTTGTCATTGAAAACAATTTTTCTCAAGGATTCTAGGGTCTCCTTGTTAGGGATCTCGAGAAGAAAAAATCCCATTACCTGACTCGATTTTAAAATTTCTGATCCTCGTCCGTCAGTGTTTAAAAATCTAAGAACCCTCTGGTAATCCTGATTGGTGCAATCATATAGCGTTACGAGACAAAAAAGAGATTCTTTCATTTTATTTTCCTTTTAGTTAGTTCTCTAAACTTGTTTTTGTGTTTTTTGTTTAATTGTTTTGTTGCTTTTTTGCTTTATTGCTTTTTTGTTTTCAAAACAAACTTAGAGAACTAACTAAATTTTTTAAAGAACTTTCTGTTTCGCTCTGCTTGTCCCGCCTTGGCGGGATTGAGCTCATCAGTTGAGATACACATCTCAAGACAGAAGGAGAGAACTTGGTTGTCCGTTATATACGGAGCCAAATTCTCTCGGGAGAAATTAATTACTTACTCCAACAAAATAATTTAGTAGGGTTTTGGAGTAGTCGTTGTTTGGGTTTGGATTGGAAAACATTTTAAAATCATTCCAATCAGCAACAAGATGATACGCATATGTGTTAATCGAACGGTCAAACGAAGATTTAATTGTGATTTGTTTTCCGTTCTTGTGGTTTTCTAAAACAACATACCACGCATTATTGAAGTGAACCAAATCACTTCTTTGAGCAAGAGATAAAATCTCTGCATTTCTCTGAACTTGTTCTTTTGGCATCGGTAATTTTGGATTACCAAAAATTGCTACCATCACCGTTGCCAAAGCAATTATCGAGATTAACCATACAGCAACTTTTTTAATAGAAAACATATGACCTCCATTATATTTTGTTGAAATTTGTTTAAAAAAAATCAAAGAACTTCTCTGTGATTGACCCAAAGGGTCAATCACAATTCAATTCGACTCCCAGAGAGCGTCACACCAACCCAATTAGCTGGTGATAACCAATTTCGGTTATCTGAATCTCTCTGTATTAACCTTTCTGGGAGAACGCTGGAGAGGTCGGTTAGTTTTAATGTTGTGGCCTCTCCAATGTTCTC
>JBAZZJ010000009.1:0-12206 GCA_041658885.1 Minisyncoccota bacterium
AGGTGCTATCCTATAAAGGAAATCTGTACTTTAACAGGTTAAATAACAACCCATTAAAGATGGGTAAAAAAATCATTTTAAAAAGGAGTTATGCATGAAAAAGTTGTCATTACTTTTATTGTTGTTTATATTTTCAGTCTTGAGCGTTTCTGCTCAACAAATTAACATTTTTGGAAGACCAGTTGGTGTTGGAACATGTGTTGATGTTTCGGTAATTTTTGTCGGCAATAAATATACGCTCAATGGATTAGAAGTAAGCGTCAAAAGAGTTAATAACTCTTTAATGCCAAAAGATTTTAACTTGGGAGAAATTTTCTACCAGATGAATAACGCTTGGATTTCTTCCCCGTCTTATTATGATGGGATGAATTTCAAGTTTGCAGCTGTTGGCTATCCTATAACATTGAGTAACGAAATGAATTTAGGAACATTTAAGGTTTTTGTTGATCAACAATTATCTGGAACAACACTTTTTTCTACAGAGACTAGAATTTGGGACGGAAAAATTGATTGGTCTGTTGGGTTTGGAGAATTTAAAGTAATTCAATTACCAATGAACAAATTTGGTGATTTGACCGGCGACGGAAAATTAAAAATTGATGATGCTATCAAAATGTGGGATATGCTAGGTTATACACCAGTTAATGATACAACATTTATTATTTCTGATTTAAGTGGGGATGGAAAAATAAACGATTGGGATGTATATTTGTTGCTTAGCAAGATTGTTGACCCGAATGCTTGGTGGCCAATATTTGATATTGGTATTACTATTTCCGGTAGTGGAAGTGGTTATTCAGGGATAATAGATGTAGAATGGAAAAAAATTTCTAATGGTAAATGGGGTCTCTATGCAAAAGAACCAGTAACAAACGGAAATATCATAGGAAAAAATTTATCTTTGCCAGGTGGAAGTAATTTTATGTTCAAAAAAGTAAATAATGTTAATTATTTCGCTGGACAAAAAATTGCTGCCGGAAACCAAATTCTAGAATCAGATTATCCTGATTATGGGATAAAAGGAACGATGAACAATAATTGCCAGATAAGAGTTTCAACAATAACAGATGTTGGTGATAATGAAATAACAATTCCAGTAAATTTTTCACTAGAACAAAATTACCCTAATCCTTTTAACCCGACCACAACAATAAGTTATCAGATTCCAGCCGACAATCTCGTCACACTAAAAATTTACGACATACTCGGTACGGAAATTGCAACTCTTGTTAATGAAAATAAATCGGCCGGTAAACACGAGGTTAAATTTGATGCCTCAAATCTGCCGAGTGGCATATACTTATACAAAATTTCAGCAGGAAATTTTGTTCAAACAAAAAAAATGATTTTGATGAAATAGCAAAACCCGCTCGAGAAAACATTATGTTTTCGAGAGCGGGTTCTTTTTTTGTTTTTTCAAATTCTTCAAAATCTTATTTTCAGCGGTGAAACCGCTGAAAATAAGATTTTGTGGATATAAAAAAATGATTTTGATGAAGTAGATTAATGCCTTCAGAAACATAATGTTTCTGAAGGCGATTTTTTTATTCTGAATGATTAAACCCGTTCAGTGTTTTTAACATCAAAATCCCCTATTTTTATTCTTCTTAAATCTGAAAGAGATGCGGGATATCCTAAACGTTTCCCAAATTCTTCTGCAATTGAACGGATATATGTTCCGCTTGATACGTTTATTTCTGTTTTTATATTAAAAGAACCATTTTTATTATCAGAAATATCAATTAATTTTATATCCAAAATTTCCATATCTTTTTTGGGCAATTCAACTTCCTTCCCTTCTCTCGCGTACGCATAAAGAGGTTTTCCTTTTATTTTAATTGCTGAATAAATTGGCACTTTTAATTCTAACCTCCCTTTCATTTCTTTTAAAACTTTTTCAACTTTTTCTTTATTTAAATCTTCCACTTCTTTTTTTTCAACAACATTTCCTTCCCTATCACCTGTTTCAGTACTAACACCCAACAAAATATCTGCAACATATATTTTGGGTAGTTTTAAATATTCACTCAATTTTTTTGTTCCCTCATTTATACCAATAATCATTAGACCGGAAGCCAGTGGGTCCAGTGTCCCAGCATGGCCCATTTTTTTAATTCCCAATTTTCTTCTTAAAATTCTTATAACGTCAAAAGATGTGATTCCTTTTGGTTTGTCTATTAAAATTATGTTGTTTTTCATGGTTTTCCTATTACTATTCTAATGTTCTTAAGAACATTAGAATAGTAATAATTTTTTTAAAATAAGATTTATGATATTACTCCTTTACACGTTCTTTTTTGTTGAGACAGACACCGTCTTATTTCTAGAACAGGTTTATAATGAGGTGTCTTTATTGTGACGGGCCGGACAACTCGCGATAGTCTGGCCTGTGTTTTTTACTCGATACTATTTTTAATTAAATATTCCCCGACTTTTGTTCTTTTAATATTTAAAGTAATTGCACCACAATTTAAATTATTTCCTATTTCATCAACAATCCCTCTCACATATGTTCCGCTTGAACATTTAATTTTTGCTTTAAATGTTAAAAACTCTTTTTTTCTGTTGAAATCAAAAATCTTTTTCCATTTTTTAATTGTTTCTCTTTGTCTAAAATCTCCTTTTACCAAACCTATTTTATTTAATATTTTTTTCTCTAAATCTCCGAGCTTTATTTTTTTAAATCCTAAAATTTCTGCTTTATAAATTTCCATTTCTCTTTCTGGTCTTTTTTCAATATTCCTCAACTGAGAGGCTGAGCCTCTCAGTTGAGAACCTCTTATTTGAAATTTTGCTATTTCAAAAAGCGGGACACCCTTTATTGTCTTTGAAGAAAACATTGGGTATTTTTGTTTTCTTTTTCCTACAAATTTTAATAATTCTGTCTCAATATTAGTTTTTTCTTTTTGTTCATTTTTAACAAATTCAACTAAACCAAGTATATCGTATGTATCACTTTTTATACCCAGAAGTGCTTCAAATTCATATTCTTTATCCAAGTTAAGATATTTCTCTCTTTTCTTGTTTTCTTCTCCAACAACGACCAAAAGAACACCTTCGGCCATAGGATCAAGACGTCCAACGTAACTCATTTTTTCTTTTTGATACTTTGGATTTTTTGTTTTAAATCTGTCTAATCGTTTGAGCGGTGTTTCTCCTATTTTTTTGTATAAATTCAGTACTTTTTTCATTTTAATACAAAACATTGTATAATATATGTGTGTATATGAAAAATAGCATAAGCACAGAACCATATAAAGGAGTCCGGGATTTTTATCCGGAAGATATGTTTGTCCAAAACTATATTTTTGGTGTTATGAAAAAAACATCTGAGAGTTTTGGGTATACAGAATATAATGCCTCTATTTTGGAACCAACCGAATTATACAAGGCAAAAACAGGAGAAGAAATAATAAACGAACAAACCTACACTTTTATTGATAGGGGTAAAAGAGAGGTTACTCTAAGACCAGAAATGACCCCGACATTAGCAAGAATGGTTGCAAGAAAAAAACGAGAATTAACTTTCCCATTAAGATGGTTTTCAATTCCAAATATGTTTAGATATGAAAGACCTCAAAAGGGGCGCCTAAGAGAGCACTGGCAATTAAATGCAGACGTGTTTGGAATAAAATTAATTGATGCAGATGTTGAGGTTATTTCTTTAGCTCACTCTATTATGAAAAACTTTGGGGCTAAAGAAAGTGATTTTGAGATAAGGGTAAATAGTAGAAAAATATTAAATTCTGTCTTAAAAGATTTTCTTGGTTTACAAAACGAAGAAACAACTACTCTAATGAAACTTGTGGATAGAAAGGAAAAGGTAGGAAAAGGTGAATTTGAAGCTGAACTTTCTATATTGGTTGGAGAAAAAAGTGATTTATTTGTAAAAATACTTTCTTCAAAAGACATTCTTGGATTTACTTCTTTTTTGCCAAAAGAATTTGCTAACAATGAAGGAGTGAGAGATATGCAGGCACTTATAAATAAATTAAACGATATTGGAATAAAAAATGTTGTATTTTCACCAGATTTAGTGAGAGGTTTTGATTATTACACTGGCATAGTTTTTGAGTTATATGATAAAAGCCCAGAAAATAACAGGTCACTATTCGGTGGCGGAAGATATGATGATTTGTTAGATATTTTTGGAGAAGAAAAAATTCCAGCAGTTGGTTTCGGTATGGGAGATGTAACAATAAAAAACTTTCTTGAAATACATAAACTTATGCCATCTTATAAATCAAGGGTTGATTTATATATATGTACACTTTCTGAAGAATTTATCCCGCATGCAAGTAAAATTGCTACAAAATTAAGAGACGGCGGTTTAAATGTAGAGATTGATTTAACAAGTAAAAAAGTCTCTGACCAACTAAGTTTAGCTAATAAAAAAAGAATTCCCTTTATAATTTGTATTGGTGAAAATGAAGTAAAGACTGAAAAATATAAAATTAAAAATATGGAAACTGGGGAAGAAAAAGAGATAAAACTTAATGAAATCAAAGATTTCATTAAGAATGTCTAATTACTAATTCACCCTGTTAAATAATTTTAAACATATAGCTATTTATAGATCATGTGTTTTTAAAAAATAAGAATAATAAATTTGTATTAATAATAAGATAATTTAAAATTAAAATTTGAGAATTTCTCAAATTTTATTTAACGGGGTAAATGCGAAAAATTTTTTTTGATATAGAAACTAAAAATGCTTTTGACGACGTTGGAGAAAAAAATCCAGCACTTTTAGATTTGTCTCTTGTTGGAATTTATGATTCAGAAAATAATAGATTTGATTCATTTCTTGAAGATGAGTTAGACAGATTATGGCCTATTTTAGAAAAAGCAGATTCTATAATCGGTTTTAATTCAGACCATTTTGATATCCCCCTTTTAAATAAATATTACTCTGGGGACTTAACTAAAATAAAAAGCGTGGATATAATGAAAGATATTAAAAAATCTCTTGGAAGAAGAATTAGTTTGGATGCTATTGCAAAAGCAACTTTGGGGATTGGAAAAATTGGACACGGCATGGACGCGATTGAATGGTGGAAAAAAGGAGAAATAGATAAGATAAGACAATATTGTTTAGATGATGTCCGAATAACGAGAGATATTTATAATTTTGCTTTACAAAACAAACATTTAAAATATTTTGATGGATTTAAAATAAGAGAGGTTCCTATTGATATCTCTGAATGGGAGAAAAAAGAGAATTCAGGTTTGAATTTAACATTGGGATTTTAATTTGACAAAATTATTGAATAAATATATAATATAGCAGAATCAATTCTTTAAAACAATTAAATAAACTAAACGATTTGGAGGTAAAATGGGTATTTTAGCAATTGGATTATTTCTTACCTTTACGATTTCCCTAATTGTGTTAAGTTTTTCAAGTAAATCAGAAAACAAATTTATTTCTTTTGTAGTTTGTATTTTTTCTGTGGTTCTCCTTTCCCTTTGTTTATACGGCGAAATAGCAGTCCCGGTGTCGGTTTCAGATATTGGTGTTTACAACCCATTTGATAATGGGGAAATATATAAGAAGTATTGGGAAAGTGAGAGAAACAATGAGTATCTTTTTTCTGTCGTAAAAATAACAGAGACAGAAAAAGATACCTTAGATGAAATATTTTCATCTGATACCAGAAATTTACAGGTTATAAAAACAAATAAAGACTATCTTGTTATTCTTGATCAAAATTTCTATTCTATTACAGAAGAACAGAAAGATGAAATATTAAAACTTGATCTAGATGTAGTTCAAATTAAAAAGCATTTAGGATGGAAACGATTTTAACTTACATCCCGCACACTCGTGTGCGGGAATTTTTTTATATAATAAGATTTGATAATTTCCAGCGGTGAAACCGCTGATTTTGATTTTTAAAACTTTGTCCTAGTTCTGCTATCGCAGAAATAGAATGAGGTTTTAATTTGCTATTTAATTTTCGTCTGTTATTTAAGTAAAATATTTAAAACTTCCTCTCTTCCCTTTTTTGTTTTAGTAGAAAATAAAATTACATTTTTAACACATTTATAATTTTTTAATTTTTCTTTTATTTCTTCTACATTCTTAAAAATCTGATTCTGTGAAAGCTTGTCTGATTTGTTGGCAATAACTATAACACTATGATTTTCATTTTCTAAAATTTCTAACATTTCTTCATCTAACTTTGTAACACCTATATTAGAATCGGTAATAAAAACAACAAATCTGGGTTTTGTTTTTAGTTCAGAAAAATACCATATTATTCTTTTTCTTAATTTATCAGCAACTTTGGTAGGTACCTTTGCATAACCATAGCCGGGTAAATCAACAAAATAATATTGGTCACTTGTCCCGTTAGAAATAGGACGCGTATCGCGTCCGCGATTTCTAATGAGATTAATGAGAAAAAAATTTATCTCCTTTGTTTTTCCAGGTAAAGAACTGGATTTTGCAAGATTCTTTTTATTAACAAGAGTATTTATTACACTCGATTTTCCAACGTTTGACCTACCTATAAATGCAATTTGATCTCTGTTGTCAAAAAAAATTTTATCTTCTCCTATTGTTCCCTTTATGAATTCTGACGAGAATATTGTGTCTTTCTGGTTTTTGTTTGTCTTGTTTTTTATGTGTGATATCATGATGCAATATTATCAGAGAATAAGTAATTATAAAACATGGAACAATCAAAAAATGGAACATATTTAATAGCTGGAGCTATAATATTAGCTGGACTATTAATTGGTTTCGGTGTTTATTTTGGAAATAGTGGAGATACAAATACGGATACTGTAACAAACCAAGACGGAACCACACAAGAAATAAAATTAAAACCTGTAACAAAAGAAGACCATATTTTAGGAAACCCGAATGCTGATGTTGTTGTTGTTGAATTTTCAGACACGGAGTGCCCATTCTGTAAATCATTCCATTCTACTATGAACAAAATCATAACTGATTATGGAAAAGGCGGTCGCTTAGCGTGGGTTTATAGACATTTTCCTTTAACTTCCCTACACACTAAAGCCGTTGCTGAAGCAAATGCGACTGAGTGTGCCACTAGTTTGGGGGGAGAAACTGCTTTTTGGAATTATATAAATAAAATTTATGAAATAACTCCATCTAACGACAGTTTGGATTTAACGAAGTTATCTGAAGTTGCCGTTGAAATTGGTTTAGATAAAAAAGCTTTTGATGAATGTCAGACCGGCCTAAAATTTGTAGATAAAATTAAATCTAGTTTTGATGATGCTGTTGCTTCAGGTGGAAATGGAACTCCACATAATGTTTTGGTAACAAAAAATGGTGAGATGTTTACTGTTGATGGGGCTTTGCCTTATGAAATGATGAAATCCGTAATTGATACTGTTCTGAAAGGAATAGACGAAGATCAAGATTTTGAAACTACAAATAATGCAATAAAATTGATTATTGGGAGATAGCACGAGTTTTGTTTATAACAAATTTAAAAACCGTTCATTTTTGTGAACGGTTTTTTGATTTCATGATTTAGTGATTTAGTGATTTAGTGATTTCAGTAGTTTTTTAGTCTCTCTGCCTTTTCGTGTTGTCTTATTTTTTCGTGAGCTTTTGCCTCTATCTGTCTAATTCTTTCTCGAGTAACCCCAAATTCCTTACCGACCTCTTCCAATGTATGATTTATCCCATCTTTTAGACCAACCCTCATTTCCAAAATTTTTTGCTCCTTTGGGGTTAAATCACCTAAAATTTCTTTTACATGGTCAGACAAAATTCTTCTTGACGCTTCTTTGTCCGGGGAATCAATTTTATCATCAGGAATAAAATCTCCTAAAGTTGACCTGCTGTCTTCATCCCCCGCCGGGGTTTCTAAAGATACAGTACTTTGATTTATTTTTTCTATATTGTAAATTTTATCTACTTCAACATCCATCTCTATAGCAATTTCTTCGGGCATTGGATCTCTACCCAAACTTTGTGTTAATTGTCTTACGACTCTTTTATATTTTGCAATCGTCTCAACCATGTGAACAGGAATACGAATCGTCCTTGATTGATCCGCAATCGCTCTTGTTATTGCTTGTCTAATCCACCAAGTTGCATATGTTGAAAATTTAAAACCTCTTGTTCTATCAAATTTATCTACAGCTTTAAACAAACCGAGATTCCCTTCTTGAATTAAATCGAGAAGAGTTAGGTTTGAACCTTTTGAAGCATATTTTTTAGCTATTGATACAACTAGTCTTAGATTTGCTCTCGCCAAAATATTTTTTGCTTCTTTATCTCCATTTTCTATTCTCCTAGCAAGTTCCTTTTCTCTTTCTGCATTTATCAGCTCATGTCTACCTATTTCTTTTAAATACATTTGTATTGAATCAGAAACTGTATCATTAAAATGATCGTCCTTCCCTTGATTTAAATCTACGTCTAACATTCCACCACCTTCTAAAATATCTATCTTTGCTTCTGAAAATGTGTCATATAGTTCCTCTAATAAAAGAATATCCGTTTCTATTCTTGGAAATTCTTTTAATATTTCTCCATAAGTTATAAAACCCCTCTCTTTCCCAACCTTAATCAGTTTTTCCATCTTCAAAACCTTCTTTTCTTCTCCTTTTTTCAATTCTCCTCTTAATTTTTTCTCTTGTAAAGTAATTTGCGGTTTTTTAGGCTTATTTTTAGCCAAAATTCCTGCCCTGTTAAATTGCTTTGTACCAGCTTTGCTGGGTTTAACAGGGTTCACCCTATTAAATTGCTTCGCACCGACTTTGTCGGATTTAACAGGGTAAACTTTTTTTGTCTTGCCTTTTTTTATATTTTTTTTAACTGCTTTAGATAACTTTTTTGAAGCTATTTTTTTATTTTTATTCTTTTTTTTATCCCCCACTTTCATATTTTATTTTTGTTTAATAACTTTTAATAAAAATTAACATTATTTATTTTTACCTTGTGAAATAAAAACCTTTAGGTTTTATGATACTAAAGTATCATATTTCACGGGGTAAATTTTTAAACTGATAAACTTTTTCTCTTTCCTCTTTTTTATTTTGTATTTCTTTTGATAGTTTATTACATAAATCTAAATATTTTTCTACATCTGAATCGTTTTCCTTCTCGGCCTTCTTCATGTCGTTCATTACTTGTTTAAGTTTCTCTTTCAATGTTTCCTCTTCTAGAAGAAGAATCAATTCTTCTAATTCGTGTAAAATATTTTGAATATTTAAATAATTCATCTCTGCATCAAAAATAAGATCTAAATCATTTTTTTCATTTGTTTTATCAAATATATTTTCTCCCAATATTTTCTCTATTCTGCTTGAAATCTTTTTTACATCTATTGAAGACTCATCGATAGATTTTTGCCATAAAATTAAACCTTTTATTTTTTTCTTTAAAATTTCTATTTTTGATGTTTGTTCAGTTGAATCATTTTTTGTTTTTTCTTTGTTTTTTCCAATATCCGTTTTCATATATTTATCCGATTCTTTTTTTATATCATTTTTAGCTTTTGTTAATTCTTCTTTTAGAGAATCCTCCGGAATTTCAGTCTTAGTTGAGATTGAATGAATAAAATGGGACTGATCTATTTTGTTTTCTATTTTAGCAACCATTGGAAGAATTTTTTCTCTTATTTCTTTCCAAAACTTTCTTTGAGGAAAATTTCTTTTTTCAATAAAATCAACGAAAAAGTCTATTGCATGTTTAGATTTTTTTATTATCTCGCGCCAATCGTCTTTGTTTTTTAAAATTATCTCAGCTGGATCTTTTGACGATAACTCTGCTATTTTTACATCCATTCCTGCCGATATTGCTAATTCGGAACCTTTTTTTGAAGAAGCTATCCCGACATCATCAGAATCTAGAGATATAACAAGATTTTTTGTAAGTTTTTTTATTAAATTTAGATGATAATCTGTTAAGGCCGTCCCAGATAAAGCAACGGTGTTTGCAAATCCAGATTGATGACTCAAAATAAGGTCCATTTGCCCTTCTACTAAAATACAGAAATTGTTTTTTCTCATGCTGTGTTTTGCCTTGTTGTAGCCATAAAGTATTTGTGACTTATTGTACAATTTTGTTTCTGGAGAATTTATATATTTGGGAGTATTTTCGTTTTCTTTTCCTAAAATTCTTCCAGAGAAAGCAACAACCCTGTCCGCAGAATCAAATATTGGAAACATTATTCTATCTCTAAAATAATCATAAAACCCTTTTTCTGTTTTTCTTACAAGACCTGCGTCAAACATCATTTTTCCATCAAACCCCTCTTTTTTAAGATGATCATACAAATTTCTCCATCCGTTTAAAGCAAAACCTATTCTAAAATTGTCTATCGTATTTTCAGAAACTCCTCTTTTTTTTAGATATTCAAGAGCTTCTGCATTCCTTTTTATGTTATTTTCAAAAAACCTCGTTGCCTCCTCCAAAATTGTAAACATTTGATTTTCCTCATCTCTGTCTTTTTTATTTTCTTGTTTTATAACAACTCCAGCGCGTGATGCTAACAATTTAAGAGCACCGGAAAAATCAAGACTTTCAAATTCTTGAACAAATGTAAAAATATCTCCCTTTGCCCCACACCCAAAACAATGATACATATTTCTTGAGGGGGAAACAAAAAATGAAGGAGTTTTTTCGTTATGAAAGGGACAATTTGCTTTTAAATTACTTCCAGCTTTTTGAAGCTTCATATACGACCCAACAACGTCAACAATATTGAGTCTTTCTTTTATTTTTTCTATATCGGAAGACATAGTTTAAAATTTCCAATTTCTAATTTCTCTGCCTACGGCAGATCTCCCGAAGGGAGATAATTTTTAATGAAAAACAAAAAAATATTTAATTTTAAAATTTCATTGGAAATTAGTTATTTGACATTAAACATTTAAACAAAAACAATTAAAATTGTTTTTGTTTCTACTCTTCTTCCTCTTTGAACTGAGACATATACTCTTTTACAGCTTCTGATTTAGGACTTCCTTTAAAACCTGTGCCTGCTGGAATCAATCTACCTATTATAACGTTTTCTTTTAATCCGAGTAATTTGTCCTCCGTCCCACGAACAGCTGCATTAATAAGAACTCTGGTTGTGTGCTGAAAAGATGCTGCAGATAAGAAACCGCCTCTCCCCAGTGCAACTTCTGTTATACCCATTATAAGGTGAACCGCTTTTGCTTCTGTTTGATCATTTTTCTTTGCGATAGAATTTCTTTGACTAAATTCGGATATACTTACTACATCTCCTCCTGAAAAGTCTGCTTCTCCTGGATCTTTTATTTTTACCATAGAAAACATTTGTCTTATTATTATCTCAATGTGTTTTCTTGATATTGATGCTCCTTGCAATTCATAAATTTTACTTATTTCATGTATTATGTAATCTTCCGTCATCTTCTTTCCTCCATATTTAAACATTTCTTTCAAATCTACTGACCCATCAGTTAATGATTCTCCTTTTTTAACTTCATCTCCTTTTTTAACCAAAGGAACCCTAACAAAGTTAACTGGATATTCTATTACATCTTTAGAGCCCTTCTTGTCTTCAATAACTGGGAGAACTTTTATAACTTTACCCTTTTCAGATTCAATAACTTCCAAAACTGTTCCATCTGTTTTACTTACAACCGCAGGATTTCTTGGGATTCTGCGTTCAAAAATTTCTTCAACTCTAGGTAAGCCAGCTGTAATATCCCCACCAACAGAAGCTGTTCCCCCTGTGTGGAATGTTCTCATTGTGAGCTGAGTACCAGGTTCCCCAATAGCCTGTGCGGCAACTGTTCCTACTGTCTCACCGATATCAATCAATTTACTTGTTCCAAGATCTGTTCCATAACATTTTCTGCAAACCCCACGAAGTGTTTTACAACCCAAAGGAGATCTTATATGTACTTCGTTTATTGAATTATTTTCAACAAGTTCTGCATCTTTTCTTGAAAGAAGATAACCCTCTTTGAATAATACATTTCCTTTTGAATCAACAATGTCTTTTGAAATATGTCTTCCCGTTATATTTTTTGATATAGGAATTTTAATACCAGATAAATTTTCTCCACCTTTTATTGATATTGACTCTTTTGTTCCACAATCTTCTTCGGATATGACAACGTCTTGGGAAACATCAAATAATTTTCTGGTTAAATATCCCGCTTTTGCCGTGTTAAGCGCCGTATCTGTCAAACCCTTTCTTGAACCGTGTGTAGTGATGAAATATTCAATTGGTGTATGT
>JBAZZJ010000010.1:0-11240 GCA_041658885.1 Minisyncoccota bacterium
TTTGTTATAACATTATTTTTCGTACAAAAAACCCTTTGTAATTTTTTAGATAATACACCAAAAAACAACGTCCTAAATTTATTTGAAACGAAATTTAGTGTGTGGGTAAACCCCGACACTAATTTTCGTTTTGTTATAACATTATTTTTCGTACAAAAAACCCTTTGTAATTTTTTAGATAATACACCAAAAAACAACGTCCTAAATTTATTTGAAACGAAATTTAGTGTGTGGGTAAACCCCGACACTAATTTTCTTTTTGTTCTAAACATATTATTTGAGAAAACAAAACTATTTATTTTTTTAGAAAATAGGGAATCAAACCACTTTTCAAACTTGTTTAAAAAGAAAATTGGTGTGTGGGTAAATCCTCTTTTTTTGACTTTATGATTTGGTAATTTCAACATTTAAAATAAATTTAATCCTGTAAAAAATACTATAAGGAATCCAAGAATTATGAACGGAGCAAACGGAACCTCGCTCTTCATTGTAAGTTTTTTTCCTTCTAAACTCAATTTATTGCTGTTTAAAATTTTGCTTATACAAATAACCAACAAACTAATAACTGCGCCAATCCAAAAAGCTAATGCGAGAGCTGAAAAACCTTTTGATATTCCCAACAAAAATCCTATACCTAAAGAAAGTTTACCATCACCTAATCCCATCCATTTCCCATTAGAAACTAGCCATAAAAAGAAAAAAGGTAGGGCAATAATAAAACCAGATAAAAAAGAAACGAGGTTCGGAGTATGAAAAATTATTTCCTTTAAATCAACAAAAATATATAAAAACGAAAAAAAGATAAACAAAAAAACAACACCGTCTGGAATAATCTTATGTTTTAAATCATAAGCAAGAATTATTAAAAGAAGAGAAAAAATAAAAATAAAATAAAATGTTTGAAGAGAGAGACTAAATTTCAAAAAAAGAAAAAGAGTTAAAAAAGCCATTCCTACTTCCATAATGAAATCTTGGAGCGATATTTTACTTTTACACTTAGAACATTTTCCTCTTAAAAAAATGAAACTAAAAAATGGTATAAGTTCTAAAAAGTGAAGTGTTTTGCCACAAGAAAAACATCTTGAGCGACCATCAATACCAATACCTGTGTTATACCTAACAGCTATAACATTTATAAAACTTCCAAGTATTCCTCCGAATATGAAAAACAACGTTGATAAAAGATAATTCATGAATTTAATTCACCCCGTGAAATAAAAATCTCTAACCCGTGGAATATTTTGATAAATCAAAATATTCCACGTGGCGAAGATTTTATGATGCTAAGAAAGCATCATATTTCACAGGATAAATTATACAACAAAAAACTCCGCTTTTAAACGGAGTTTTTTATTTCTTTCAAGAATCATGGCTTAACATCATAAAGAGGATCCGCTCCTGCAAAATCTGTTCCACCGCCAGTACATGCCGTACCTACTAATGCATCAACGTCTGCATCAAGTGCTTGATGAGTTCCATCTTCCAACGTTGCACCTAGGTGGTAACTTGAACATGTTGTCCCTGAACCCAAGGCTACATAACTATAGACTGCATTACTTTGTGGATCTACTGGGATTACAGGTATAAAGCTTGGTGCCAACGCGCTCAAAGCTGTAGGGTAATTTGCGTTTGAGTCAAAATATAACTCAAGAGCCAACTGAACTTGTTTTATATCTGCTATTCTTCTTGCATCTCGTGATTTTTGTCTAGCGCTATTTAGCGATGCTAAAACAACCGAAGACAAAATACCGATTATTGCAATTACGACTAGGAGTTCAATAAGTGTAAAACCTTTATTTTTTTTCATATTTTTAATACTGAAAATTACTAAATATTTAGTATGCGACAAATCGCATAACCCATGAAATATTGCTGTTAATTAGAAATATATTTCTGGGCAACACATCAATAAATATAAGAGTTAATTCGACCTTATCTCTTATAGTTATATTCGTATTTATATTATAGACCATAAGATATGGTCAAAAAAGAAGCCTTGTGGATAACCCCATTAGAAGTTCATTAAGACTAAGGGCTTTTTTAGATTGTTTAAGCGAATCCGCCTAACGGCTTCCTTGTCTATTAATCTGATTTTAGTACTCAACTTCTAACGGGGCAGGCCTTTATCCTGTTAAATTCTGCGAAGCAGAAATTTTGTTTTGGACAAAATTATTTAACAGGGCCAGTTAATCAACTAAAAAACAATAAAACAGAAAAGGTCGCCTATTTTAAACAAACATTAAAAATTTTGTTGACATCAATTAAAATAAGAATATAATATTTGTATATGTCCAGACAATTTACAGCTATATATAAAAAAAGTGGGAAGTGGTACTTGGGATGGATTGAAGAAATCCCCGGAGTAAATACTCAAGGAAAAACTCTGAAAGAGGTAAAAGAAAACTTAAAAGAGGCGCTCTTGTTAGTGCTTGAAACCAATAATTTAATTTATAAGAAAGAACTTTCTAATGGCAAAGTCATTAGGGAACTACTTCGTGTTTCTTTGTAAAAATGAGAAAAACCGATTTAATAAAATATCTACAAAAATACGGATGTGTTTTTGTAAGGGAAGGCGCAAAACACAGCGTCTTTTTTAATCCACTACTTAAGAGAATTTCAACAATTCCAAGACATACTGAGATTAACAAACATTTGGCTGAAAAAATATGCAAAGATTTGGGTGTCCAAATAGATTTCAAAAAAAGAAAAAAATAGTATCACTTGGCTATTCGAAAGCCGAGTTAAGTTCTGGTTTTTAGTGAAAACAATAAAACCATAAAAACAAAAGAAACAGAAAAGGCCACGTATAAACGCGACCTTATGAACTTTTGTTTGGTTAATGTTCGCTCACCAAGCGTCGAGGCACTACCCCTCAATTTATATCTCCAGTTTTATGACATGGAGTTGGTCAATCTTGGGTCCACTTGGTTGCTGTGCGTTGGTATTTAGCGTTAAGTCAAATTTAATTCAGGTTTCTCTAAATATCTAAATACAAGCGTTTCACCAAGATCGCTCTGCATATCAAGGAACTCAGCAAATATGATAGTTCCATATTCGCATGTGTCGACCTGAAACGCATTTCCATAGACGAGGAATCCGCCTCCAAATCCCATTTCGCGCTTATTTCGATCTTCAGTGTATAACCGCAAAAACGCATTCTGTTCGGGTGTAACTTCCTCCAGCAGGTTCTTGTACTTCTCAAATAGTGTATCCCGCTCTGATGATACAAAATCAAGTTTTACTATCATCGAATTCATAACGACCTCAAATTATTTGGTATTTAATTTTACAATTCTACATGTAGAATATCACATTACGACACGGGTTGTCAATATCTAAATCAAAAAACCGCTCTGTTGAGCGGTTTTTTATATTGTGTCCGCATTTGCCCCGCCATGGCGGGGTGAATCCGCGTCCAGTCCGCATAAGTCCGCGTTTTATACCCCTGCTGAAATATTATAAATTGGAATCAAAACAGAAGCTAAAAGTAGCCCAACTCCTACGGCCAGTAAAACAATCATTATAGGCTCAATTAAACTCACTAAAGTATCAACCGCGTTTGTCACTTCTCTCCTATAAAAATTTGAAAGTGTTTTTAAAATACTTCCTAATTCCCCAGTTTCTTCTCCTACTCTCATCATTTGAACCATAATATTTGGGATTTCTTCATTATTTGAAAAAGATTCCGACACTGGTTTGCCTGCCTTTATTTTTTCAGCCGCATTTTTAATTATGTTCTCATAAACTTTATTTCCAACAACAGAAGCGGTGACTTCTATCGCTCTAACCATTGAAATCCCGCTTATTAACATTGTATGCATATTGTCAGCTATTCTTGATAAATATAATTTTTTATACAAACTTCCGACAAAAGGTATTGATATTTTTAATTTGGACACATAAAGTTTTCCTCCTTCTGTTTTTGTATACTTCCAAAAGAAAAATGCGCCAACTATTAAAAGGATTAGAAAAAATATCCCGTAATCAACCAAAAAATTACTTATTCCAACAACCACTCTCGTATATACTGGCATTTTTTGTCCTGATTCTGTAATAATAGAGCTAATTCTCGGAATAACCGTTGTGAGCATTAAAACCATAACTGTCACAAATGTAAAAACTATAAATGCAGGATACACGAGTGCATTTTTTGCCTTAGATGCAAGTTCGTAAGATCTATCCAAATAATCTGCGAGGTAAGAAAATGTTTCTTCAAGTTTACCGGATTCTTCACCAGAACGAACCATATTTATATAAAAATCAGAAAATACGTCTGGATGTTTCTCCATCGATTTTGAAACAGAATTTCCTGCTTTTAAGTCAGAAGATATCTGCGCCAATTTATCTCTTAAAACTTTATTCTCGGTTTCACTAGCTAAAAGTGTAAATATTTTGAGAGCCGAAACTTGTGCATCAAAAAGAGTCGCTATCTGACGAGATAATATAACTACATCTTTATTAGAAACTTTATCAAAAAAAGATATTTTCTTTTCAAAAAAAGGCAGATCTTCAGCGTCTTCTACTGATACAACAACAAAACCTCTTCTTTGAAGAGACGTTATTGCTACGTCGGTGTTTATTGCATCTATTTCACCTGTCTTTTGAACACCTTCTTTGTCTAATACTTTGTATTTAAATAACATGATTGATTTTTAATTTTGGAATTTTCTATAACAACTTATCCAAACCCTGAACCTTAACAGAATATTTTCTTGCATCGTCAATTGTTATTTCCCCCGCTCTTACTAATTCTGCAAGAGAACGATTCATGTCAACCATGCCTAATTCAGAACTTGTCTCAACAACAGAATCTATTTCATGAGTCCTACCCTCTCTTATCAAATTGGAAACAGCATTATTGTTTATTAAAAGTTCATAAGCTGGAACTATTCCTCCTGAAATTCTAGGAATTAATCTCTGTGAAAAAATTCCAATTAAACTTCCTGCGAGCTGCATTCTAATTTGTGTTTGTCCATTAACGGGAAAAGAGTCAATAATTCTATCTATTGTTTGGGACGCATTATTTGTATGAAGTGTTGATAGAACCAAATGTCCTGTCTCTGCTGCAGTTACCGCAGCTGATATTGTTTCTAACCCCCTCATTTCACCTATCATAACAACATCTACATCTTGTCTGAACATGCTTTTTAAAGCTGTCGCAAAATCATCAGTATCAATTTTAACTTCTCTTTGATCTATCAGAGATTTCTTTTCTTCAAATAAATATTCAATAGGATCCTCTATTGTGATTATGTGCTCGGCTCTTGTTGTGTTTATTATTTCAATCATTGATGCAAGTGTAGTAGTTTTCCCATGTCCAACAGGACCAACAACAAGAAAGAACCCCTGTTGTTTATTGGCAAACATTTCCAAAATCGGCGGTAAATTAAGTTCTTGAAGAGACTTTATCTTTTTAGGAATTAAACGCATCGCAATAGCAACAGTTCCTTTTTGAAAATAACAATTACACCTGAATCTGACTTCATTTTTATGTTGATAAGAAAAATCTATTTCCTTGTTTTTTAAAAATTCATCTTTTTCTTTTTGGTTTAACAGCGCTGATGCCAAACCGATTGTATCTTCTTCTTTAAAAACACTTTCCCTTTCAAGAATAATTAACATACCAGAAACTCTTATAATCGGTTTTTTGCCAACACAAATATGAAGGTCCGATGCTCCTTCTTTTATTACTGTATCCAATAAATTTTCTAATTGTTTCTTGTATTCCATTTTTTAATTGTATGTCCAAATATTTCCTAATGATTATTTTGGCTTGGAAATATTTTCTTTTGTTATTTTTAAAACTTCTTTCAAAACTTCGGATGGAATTGTGCTTGCCTTTACTATATATCCATGTATCCCATATTTTTTAGCTTTATCTATGTCTGACACCTGTCCTTGATTACTTAAAATAACTATAACGGCGTTTGGAGCCAGTTTTTCTTCTTTCTTTTTTTCAAGAAATGCAAACCCATCCATTACCGGCATTACAATATCAAGCAAAATTATGTCGTAATTTGAATCTTCTCTTAGTTTTTCCAAAGCCTCTTCACCGCCAATGGCAGTACTGACAATCAGTCCATTTTCTTTAAATTTTACAGTATAAATATCAAGAAGAAATTTGTCGTCGTCTATTATTAAAACTTTATATTTATTATTTTCCATATATTTATATTTTAACACAAGAAATCAGGTTTTAATAAGTCTTGTATTAAAACTATAGTTTATTAGCCTCTTCTATTGGAACTTCTCCCCTAAACGCCTTCAAAAACGCGTCTTCTTTCATTGTGAGCATTCCGTTTTTTCTTGCTATTTTGTATATTCCATTTTCACTTGGGTCCTTCATTATCATTTCTTCTATTTCTTTATTCATTTCCATTACTTCAAAAACTGCCGTTCTTCCTTTTGTCCCGCTTGGACATTCATCTGATGGATTTGCATTATAAACATTTTGTGGAATTTTTATTTCTTTTTTAATTTCTGCTGGTAAATCAGAAAATTGTTTTTCCAACATGGTTCTTAGGGCTCCATCCACAGAAATTGCTTTGCCGGAATTAGGACAAATTACTTTAACCAATCTTTGTGCCATGGCTATTATTAAAGTTGGTGGAATTAAATAAGGATCAACTCCCATGTCTATTAGTCTTGGAATAACTCCAACTGCATTGTTTGTGTGTATTGTAGATAAAACTAAGTGACCGGTTAGAGCTGCTTGTATCGCTAATTTTGCTGTGTCTTTATCTCTTATCTCTCCAACCATTATTATATCTGGATCTTGTCTTAGAGTCGTACGAAGTCCTGTTGCAAATGTGTATCCTATCTCTGGTCTTATTTCAGACTGACTTACCCCTGGAATATTATATTCTATGGGATTTTCTAAACTCAAAACATTATTCGTCTCTCTGTCTAATTCTTCAAGCATTGAATAAAGTGTTGTTGTCTTTCCAGAACCAGTTGGACCAGATATTAAAATTAATCCGTAAGGTCTTTTTATTGCGTCTTTAATTAATTTTAAATTTTTTTCACTTATTCCTAAGCCGTCTAATCCTATAACTCCGCTGTCCGGATCAAGAATTCTCATAACAACTTTTTCCCCATAATATGTAGGAAAAGTGGACACTCTGAAATCAATCTTTCTATTATCAACATGCGCAGAAAATCTCCCATCTTGTGGTTTTCTTTTTTCGTCTAATTTCATGTTAGATAATATTTTTATTCTTGCAACTACTGCGTTATGAATTTTTTTAGGGAGTTTTAGGCTTGTATTCATTGCCCCATCAACCCTAAATCTAATTCTTACTTCTTCATCAATCGGCTCTATATGTATGTCGGATGCCCCTCCTTCAGTTGCGTATCTTAAAATGGTTGCGACTATTTTTGTAACTGGTGCGTCTTCAATTATTTTTGTAGTTATTCCTTTTTTTGGAATTTCTTCAACTTCTTTTGATATTCTTTGTTCTTCCACGGAAAGTTCCGTTTCCAATTCTGTTAAGGCCTTTCCGACTTCTCCTGACAAACCACTGTATGATTCTCTTATTTTTTTAAAATCTCTCTCCGAAATAACATATATGCTAAATGGGAGTTGATGTTTAGAAGAAATAAAAGATACAGCATCTCTTGCTTCCATGTTATTGGGGTCAACAAAACCAACTTCCAGTGTTCCGTCCTGAATTCCTAAAGGAATAATTTTGTAATAATCAACAGATTTTTCTGGAATATATTTTAATGTTTCAAATGGTGCTGGAGTATTTTCAAGATTTTTAAATGGTACGCCAAAATATTCTCCTTTGGCTTCAAGAATTTCTGACATTGTAATTCCTCTTTTTTGCAAAACCATCTCTACATCTCCATTTGATTCTTCTGCTTCCTTTTCTAGAAGAACTAAATCTTCCTTGTTTATGAGTTTTTTATTTAAAAGTATTTTAAAAAAATTTTGAAAGTTCATCCTGTAGTGAAAAATGACATCGCCCTAAGAGAGCATGTTTATTTTTATTGTTAATATTAATAAATTTTCTTTTATAATAAAATTATTCATTTCTAATATTTTTCTCTTTCTTAATGTCATTTTCTACTACGGGATTCATATTACTAAATCCTTTGAGTTTAAGAGCCCGGTTTAATTGATTGAGATAAAATACGTGAACCAACCCCTACTTCAATTCTAGGGAGGCAAAAGGATTTATTCTTCCAACTTCTTGAATTTTTATATCAATACTATAATCGTTTAAACTTTTAAAAACCGGTGAGTTAAATAATTTTTCATCCAACTTAATTGATTTCATTTCCAAAAGTAATGACAATAGATTTTTATCTACCTGCAATGTCGCGTTTGTTTGGTCTTCCACATAAAGAGCCGTTTCTGTGTCAATTGTATTGTTGTTTCTAAAAAAGAAAAAATGCAAAGCAAAAAGAATTACTATAGTTACTACGGCTACTATTATATTTTTGGTAAGTTTGTTATTCATGTATAAATTAAATTATGGATGAAAAATCTGACACTATTCTTGAAAACCTCTCCCAGAGGTTTTCAAGTTACTCCACCCAATATGTTTTTAGGCTGACTCTGTATTCATTAAAATCTGAATCTGACGCTTTAAACATTATTCTTGATATATCAACGACCCTAAGTTTGCTTTCTAGTTCTTCTATAAATTTAACGAAATTTTCATATGAAGAAGAAACCGTAAAACTTAGTGTTATTGTATAAAAATCTTTTGCAGTTGCTTCAACAACATTTTTTGACTTGTTATCATCACCACTTGAAATTGAAACATCTCTCAAATTCATCCCATACTTTGATGCAGTGTTGTCTATCTCTAAAATTAATCTCACATTATCAACATTATTTGGTAAAAGTTTTTCCAGCCTTTCTATATCACTTAAATTAAACGTATTGAATTTAGATAAAAGCGCGTCTCTAATTGTTTGAAGCTCTCGAGATTTATTTAAAGCTTCATCGTATTGAATTTCTTCCTTTTCTACATCTTTTACTTTCGTATAAAGAGGGTCAGTAAAAGTAAAAAAGGTTGCCACTGCTATTATTATTAAAATTATTGGAATTAAAAACTTTGTCATATTACTTCTCTAAATTATTTTCATATAAAATCAAGGATTTATCTATAGCGGCAGAAAAATCAAATAGAACATTGCCTTTTGAATTTAATTTAAAACCTGAAAAAATTGGCTCTTGAACATATTTATTCCCAGCAAACATATCCGATTGAAGAGCAACGGATGAATAACTATCCGCCTCCCCTCTCATTGTGACAAAGAATGAGCCGTCCCCCCTTTGTGTAAACTCAAATTCATTGAATCTAACCGTTTTCAATGTGGTCTGTTCAAGCAACTTGAAAAAAGAAGAAACAGATATGTGTCCGTCTAAAACTTTCTGAGCAGAATTAATTCTCACATCTAGATTTGAGAGCTGTTCAATTAGTGCCGGTTCAAAAGACCCCTTTGCTCTTTCAAGAGAGTCTATTTTATCTTTTATTGCTTTCGCCTTATATTCAGAAAGAAAGTATACTCCTCCGGCTAAAACTAGAGAGACTATAAAAATTATTATTGATACTAACAAAAATAAGCTAACTTTGCTAGATTTTTTGTTAGCCTCAAAAGAGGTCGTCATCTGCCCCCTCGGTATAAAAGATGTTTTTCCATCCATAACTATATAAATTATATTACAAACAAAAAATAAAAACTATAGGAATGTTAATATGTTTTTTATCCGCGCTTGCCCTGTTAAATAATTCGCTCTTAGCGAATTCCTGCCTCGTAGGATTTAACGGGGTGAATCTTCATTTTTAGTCTGCGTCTATATCGTTTCTTCCAACTTCCTCAAAGCGACTCCAACTGCAATAGCAAATTCCGGTCCGGCTTTTTTCAAAATTTCTTCAAGAAATGCTGGCGCTTCAACTTTTTTAAATGGGTTTGCTAATTCAATTTCTATTTTGAATTTTTCCGATGTCCTATCTACTATATTCTTAAGCAAAACTCCTCCTCCGCTTAATACAATCTTTGATATACTCTTATTATACTTGGTCTGATAATCTGTTATGACTCTTTCAACTTCTGAATATATATATTCAAGTATTGCAGACGTACTTTCTGAAAATCCATTCTCATCGTCTTCTTTTTTCCCAGCAAGGCCGGAAACTCTTTTTGAATCTTCAGCCTCGTCAAAAGATATTCCTAAAGATTTTGACAAAGCGAGGGTTAAATCTTGAGAACCCCTGTTTACTATGTGCGACGTTTTTATTACACCTTCCTCAACTATATATAATTTCGTTGTACTAACTCCAAAATCAAAAATCATAACTGGTTTTATTCCCCTACTTAAGACTGACCTCGTTGTTGAAAAAAGTTCTATTTCAAAAAACGAGCTTTCAAGATTATTTTGAGATAAAACATTTTGATACATATTTATTATCTCCTTATGTATTGCAACAAGCATAACTTCTATCTCTTTTGGTTTTGAGGCTCCATCATCTTCAGAATAACTTTCTTCGTTTGGTATAACGTTCCAATCCAAAAGAACCTCCGTCATCGGAACTGGTACATATTTTCTGGCTTCAATTGGTATTATATCTTTCAACTGCTTTTCGCTTGCAGCTGGCACTTTAATTACCTTTAATAAACTTGAACTTAAAGGAACCGCTACCCCACATTCTTTTGCGGTAATTTTTGATTCTCTTATTAAGTCTCCTAGGGCTTCAGATATTTTTTCTGTTGATAATTTTGTGGCTCTTCCACTTTCTACTCCGGCATATGGACCTAAAGATATTTCTCCGTATGTTTCAAGAATGGCTTTTCCTCTCTTTCTCCTTAATTGAACGGCTTTAATGGTAGAAGAGCTTATATCTATCCCCAAGACACTTTTTTCTTTCTTAACAAAATAGTCCTTTACTGACCTTATTAAATTTTGAAAAAATTCATTCATTTTTTTATATATTGTTATAATTATAGCAAGAAATCAACCCCATTAGAAGTTCATTGGGAATAAAAAATTATTTACAATACTATAAACGAATTCGCCTACGGCTTTATTTATTCTTAAATCGCGTTTAGTATTAAACTTCTAACCTGCCTGCGGTAGGCAGGCGGGGCAAGTAAAACTAAAAAGCAATAAAACAATAAAATAACCATGAAAAAAATAATTAATATAATTTTAGACATTTTGTTCCCTTTTTCTGAAAAAAGAAGAAGAGTTGAATCTTTGACTGCCGAAGAGGTTTTTAGAAAAT
>JBAZZJ010000011.1:0-10724 GCA_041658885.1 Minisyncoccota bacterium
TTTTTTTAGTTTTTATACTTTCTTTCAAAAATATAAAATTCTATCTGAATAATATTTCGACCGTTTGCAAACGATCCCTAATAAATAGGTATGATGTTATTATATACCAAGCTAATTTTAATACAAGCGGTTTTATATTTGACATTTTACGTATTTGTTTTATTAAAATTGATATAAAATCAACACATTCTGGCCTCGTGTCATTTTTAGTCTTAATTTTTGACATCAAAATAGGACATATTGTATAGATTTTGATATAATACATCTATGAGTCAAACCATTACTACATTATTAAATAAAACAAAAATTGATCACTCATGGTCTTTTTCTGATAAGACACGAAAGGACACCACATATCTTACTCATGGATATCATCGGTACCCGGCAAAATTTATTCCGCAAATAGTTTCTCGTTTGGCAGAAAAATATACAGAAGAGGGTGATTTTATCATCGACCCGTTCGGTGGTTGCGGAACAACGCTTGTTGAATCGAAAGTGATGGGTCGCCCATCAATTGCTGTTGATATTAACCCTGTTGCTGTTTTGATTACAAAAGCAAAAATTACGGCAATTGATCCAGTTAAAATTGAAAAGGAATTTACTGCTTTCCAAAAAAGATTGGAAACTTACAATGAAAAAACAAGAGTGAAAGCCCCCGAACATGAAAGGATTGATTACTGGTTCAAACCGGAAGAAAAAAGAAAACTTGCTTTTATCTTTGCCGAGATTTCAAAAATAAAAGATCAAGATGTCCAAGATTTTTTCTTTTGTGGATTTTCAAACATTCTCAAAAATTGCTCGATATGGCTACAAAAAAGCAATAAGCCGACAAGAGATTTTGAAAAGAAACCATCAGAACCAATCAAAACATTTTTGAAGCAGATAAAAATGATGTTACGAGGCAACACGCGATTATTTGAATTGCTATCAGAAAAAGGTTATTTGAAAGTTCCAAGCAAAGTAATTTGCACGGACGCAAGGACAATTCCCTCGAAAGATAATAGCGTTAGTTTGATTGTTACTTCGCCGCCTTATGTTACCTCTTACGAATACGCTGACCTACACCAACTCACTGCTTTATGGTTGGAGTACACTAAAGATTTGAGTGATTTCCGAAAGCGATTTATTGGCACTTCATATCACAACAAAAAAGATTTGACGCTTAATAGTACGATTGCAGAAAATATAAGAAAAGAATTATTGAAAAAAGACAAGAAAACTGCCGAGGAAGTTTCAACATACTTTAGCGAAATGAACCAAGTATTTATTGAAATGAAAAGAATGTTAAAAAAAGGAGGCAAAACTTGTATTGTTATCGGCAATACGAGCTTAAAAGGTGTTGAGATACTTAATGCTGAAGTATTTGTCGAACAATTGCAAAACTTGGGATTAAAGATTGCCGATATTATCAAAAGAGAAATACTCTCAAAAAATTTACCCTCTGTTAGAGATGAAAAAACCGGCAAGTTTGCAAGTATAACTGACAAGAATAAAGTCTCTGCTTATCCAACAGAATATATTTTAGTAATGGAAAAATAAAACTATGACAATACAAGACCTCATCAAAATTTACGATACGAAAAAGAAAAAACATGGTGCGGAAGCATACAGGCATATTTCAAATGTTCTAAAAGAAGCAAAAGAACAACACAAAAAAGATTTTAAGGGAGATGACCACGAGCAATCGTGGCGAGCGTTCAAAGGTAAAAACTTAGAGAAATTGATTGAATACATCATCACGGACGAAGTTAATGCTTTGGGTTTGCAAGTGGTAAATGGAAATAGTCTTGAAAGAACAAATGGATCAAATCTTTCAAAAGAATTGAGTTTGGTGAAAAGAAACTTAATTGTTGATTACGGTGAGTTTGGTTCACATTTGCCAGATGTTGATTTGATTATTTACCACCCAAAAACAAGCAAGGTTGTCGCTGTGTTGTCCAGTAAAGTTACCCTGCGAGAAAGAATCGCACAGACGGGTTATTGGAAAATAAAACTTGCTTCTGACGAGGCGACAAAACACATTAAAGTTTATTTTGTAACGCCGGATGAAGACGGAACGCTAACAGTTAGAAAGCCAGCGAAGAAAGGTAGGGCAATTGTTGAAGTTGATACTGATGGAAGTTATGTTTTAAGCGAGACGGACATTGAAGAAAGCAACAAAGTGAAAATGTTTGATAAATTTATTGATGATTTAAAAAAATTATTGAAGTAATAATATGGTAAAAATTCATTTTTTGAATGTAGGATATGGAGATTGCACTATCGTGCATTTTCCTGAACGGACAAGAAAAGACGGAAAAACAAAATCCGAGCGAATTATGATGATTGATTTATATCATCATGACGATCATGAGGAATACGAGCATATTATTGATTACTACAAGAAAAATTTTCAAAACAGCAACGGCAGTTTAAAACCGATTTTTCGTTTTGTTCTTACACACCCCCACCAAGATCATATTTGTGGCTTGAATAAATTATTTAATGATAACGATATTGAAATTTTGAATTTTTGGGATATTGAGCATGGTTTTGTACCCGAAGATTTTGAAGGACACCCAACACATGAGGATGATTGGAACACTTATCAGGATATAAGAGTAAAAAAAGAGGGTGGTCCAACTATAATTCGCACTAACAGGGACGACACGCCGCGACTCTATTGGAATGATGACGAGGATAGAATCACAATTTTATCACCCTCACTTGAAATGTTAAAAAAGGCTCATTCTGACAAAGAAGACGGAACGAAAAGGAAACCCCACGAAATAGATGTTGATAGTATTTCTTATGCCTTGGCGTTAAAAATCAATGATCGCAAAATAATTTTTGCCGGTGACGGAAAAACAGATACATGGCAAGACATTTTTGATAATTGTAAAGAACATATAAAAAATTGCCATATTTTGAAAGCACCTCATCATGGCCACGAGTCGGCCTTTCATGAAGAAGCCATTAAACTGATGAACCCGAAATTTATTGTTTTTTCAAATAGCAAAGATGAAGATGATAGCAACGGTGCCGAAAGTAAATATAAAAAGGTTTTACCTAATTCTTCAATTTATAAAACTTGCAATGAGGGATCAATAATTGCTCATTGCCCTTTTGATTCGCAAGAAGAAATACAATTTTTTCAATCATGAAAGAAACATTATCTAAATTAAGCATATACGATCACTTCGGTTATATTTTGGTGGGTCTATACCAGATATTGCTGGTTTATTTATTACTTTGTTTATTGAAAGTATTAAATTGGGGAGATATTTTAAAATTTATAAAAATTGAAAGTTCCGTGATAGTTTTGATTATTTCTTATTTTTTGGGGCATATTATTCAAGCCACCTCAAATTTATTTGAGGGATTATTATCTAAAAAGTTTTCAAAAGGTGAAGAGGATAAAAAAGAAAAAGGAAATGATCAATTTGATTATATTTATGAAAAGGCAAAAAAGTTTTTCAATTTACCGAATGAAATAAAACAAAAAAATGTTTTTCAATATTGTTATCTGTATGCCCTCTCAAACGATCTCGGCGGTCAGATTGCCTTATTTAATTCCTCTTATAGTTTTTATAGAGGATTATTTATTTCGTCCTCAATTAACTTCATAATTCTTTTAATGCTCGGAGTGTCGTCATTTTTTATACCGCAAACGGCTTTTTTGAAAACAGATTTTTTGTTTTACCTTTTTATTATTTTAAACATTGCGATTATTTTTCTTTTTTACAATCGCAAGGAAAGATTTTTTAAGTATTTTGGTGAAAAAGTTTTGATAAATTTTGATATTATATCAAGGTAAAAAATATGGAAATTGAATCAACAACTTTGTGGGATTTTCCGAGGCAAAATTATGGAGAGAATCCTCATGGAAATAATAAATACAATGGGGTTACTCCTGCTTTAGTGATTTGGAATTTATTACAACGATATACAAAAGAAGGAGATTTGGTTGTTGACCCTATGTGTGGAAGTGGAACAACTATTGATGTTGCAAAAGAATTAAAGCGAAAAGTTATTGGATACGATTTGAATGTAACAAGACCAGAAATAATCAAAAACGATTCTCGTAAAATTCCGCTTGCGGATAATTTCGTTGATTTTGTTTTTATTGATTCGCCTTATTCTGACAATATAAATTACTCTGACGATGAGAGATGTATTGGCAAAATTTCTTGCGAGAAAAATAAGTTTTACGATGAATTAGAAAAAGTCGCAAGTGAAATGGCAAGAATTTTGAAGCCGGGCAAAGCGATGGGCTGGGTTATTGCTGACCAATGGATAAAAAAGAAATTTACACCCGTTGGTTTTTTAATGTGGCAAAGATTGGAAAAATATTTTGAAACAGTTGATATAATTTGTCTTACTCGTCATAATCAAACATCAAATACGGGAATTTGGCATGATAGAGCAAGGCGGTATAATTTTTATCTCAGAGGATTCAAGTATTTATTCATAATGAAAAAGCCAAAGAACTTTTAGAAGAAGCAAAAAATAAAGTTGAAGAATTAATAGAAAATAATCAAAACTAAAAATTCCCACATGTCAGACATGTGGAAATTTTAGATTGTATTTTCCTTTCTACTTACTACCTACTACTTTCTACTATATTATCTAGCATATTCTATAACACGATTTTCACGTATTATCGTTACTCTTATCTCTCCAGGGTAGGTGAGCTCTTGTTCTATTTTCTTAGCGATATCACGAGCCATCTCTTTTGCTTCTAGGTCTGAAACTTTTTCTGGCGTGACAAATATGCGTATTTCACGTCCGGCTGAGAGGGCATATGATTTTTCTACCCCTTCAAATGTCTTAGTTAAGGCCTCAAGTTCTTGCAAGCGTTTTAGATAATTTTCAACACTATCACGTCGAGCGCCTGGACGGCCTCCGGAAATCATATCGGCTGTTTGAACAATTACCGCTTCAAGAGATTCATGTGGGGTGTCATCGTGGTGGCTTTTCATTGCTGTAACAATGCGTGGGTCAGCTCCGAATTTCTGTAAAATACGAATACCTATATCTACATGTGTACCTTGGACTTCATGGTCTAGGGCTTTACCAATATCATGAACAAGAGCCCCAGCTTTAGCAACTTGGACATCCGCGTTAAGTTCTTCGGCAAGCATTCCGGCAATATGAGCCATCTCTATAGAATGTTGAAGAACATTTTGTCCGTAAGAACTTCTGAAATATAAACGACCGACTATTGCACTAATACGTGGGTCAAGATTAAAAATACCACATTCATAAACTGCTTGGTCTCCTTTTTCTTTTATTATTTTATTTATATCTTCTTGAGCTTTAGCTACTATTTCTTCAATCTTGGCTGGTTGGATTCTTCCGTCTAGAATTAAGTTCTCCAGAGCAAGACGGGCAATCTGTCGGCGAACAGGGTCAAAAGATGAAATCACAATAGCTCCTGGAGTTTCATCAATTATCAATTCAACACCAGAAGTTTTTTCAAAAGCTCTGATGTTTCTCCCTTCTTTACCGATTATTTTACCTTTAATGTCATCATTTGGAATATTCACTGATGTTATCATCATTTCACTTGCCGTTGAAGAAGCAAGGCGATTTATACTAGCGGCAAGAATGTCTTTTGCACGACGGTCAAGCTTTTCAGTATTTAAACTTTCCATCTTTTGCATTCTAACTAGCAAATCTTCTTCATATTTTCCTTCTATGTCTTTAAATAATATTTCTTTGGCATCATCATGAGAGAGTTGAGCTACTTTTTCAAGTTCCTTTTCTTTCTCGGACTCCATACCATCGACTCGTTCTTTGATTTTCTTAATTTCTTCAACCTTTAATTTTATTTTCTCTACTTCTTTATCTATTTCAGTCTGCCTAGCGTCTAAAAGCTCATCTTTTTTTATAAGACGATTCTCTGTATGCTTCCATTCCTCTTCTTTGACCTTTGTTTCTTTATTAACTTCACCAAGAATTATCTCTCCCTTTTTTTTAGCTTCATCTAGAACCTTTTGGGCGTTTTCTTTTGCTCCTAACATTATCTGCTTGATTTCAAGCTCCATAGAGCCTTTTTTCCCAAGCGAAATAACTAGTCGTAAATAATACCCAACAACGACACCTATTACTAAGGCTGTAACTAATATGATTATTATTGTTATACTCATGGCGACTTTTTGTCGCTTTTACAACACAGGATTGAACCCTTAAAAATAAAGGGTTATGGTCGAACAAGTATGATTAATTTAGAACGGAATTCAGGTTTAGACGTATGGTTCATAAATATGATAGATGTCGTACTGCATTAAAAAAGCGAACATTTCAATAAAACTTTTAAATTTCGATATCTCTATAATACTCTAAAAACAAAGTTTTGTCTAGGAGTTGCAAAAAAATCAAAAGATAGCTTCTCTCAGAGGACACGGATATTTTTTTACTAAAAAATTCCTCGTGCTCGGCTCGACAGCTTCCCAAGTCCCTCTTCAAGAACTATCTTTCGACTTTTTTGTTAAAATACTTGTCTTTTATTTTATATTTTTTGGTTTAGAAATTATATCATCAACAATTCCGTACTTTTTGGCTTCATCGGAAGTCATCCAGTAATCACGATCGGAATCTTTATCAACTTGTTCAATTTTTTTATTTGTATTTTGGGCAAGAATTTTATTCAAAGTTTCTTTCGTGCGAAGAATGTGTTTAGCATTAATTGCAATATCGGACGCTTGTCCCTCTGTGCCACCCATAACTTGGTGAATCATAACTTCAGAATTTGGAAGTGAGAATCTTTTTCCTTTTTTTCCAGAAGAAAGTATGAGTGCGCTCATTGAAGCGGCGATACCGACGCAGATAGTAGAGACATCGCTTTTAATAAAGTTCATTGTGTCTATAATTGCAAGTCCGGCGGTGACTGAGCCACCAGGGGAGTTGATATAAAGATAAACGTCTTTCTTTGAGTCAGTATGGTCAAGATAAAGAAGCTGAGCAATGATAAGGTTCGCGACGTGGTCATTGATAGGACCACCTAGGAAAATAATACGCTCATTTAAAAGGCGAGAGTATATATCATAAGCTCTTTCTCCAAATTGTGATTTTTCTATAACGGTTGGGATTAACATAAATTTTATAAGTAGTTAGTAGTAAGTAGTAAGAAGTAAGGGAATCGACATTTGTATTTTATCATAATTTATCTATTTTAAAAGCTTTCTACTTGCTACTTTCTACCTACTACTTTTGCGTTTCGAGAAATGCAAAAACTTTCTCATTCTCTAACATCTGTTCTACATAAGCGCGGGCGCGGGTAGGGTCGGCGTCTTTATACATCTCGGTGATTTTGACGACATCTTTTTCTATTTCTTCTTTGGTGGGGGCAAGTTTTTCTTTTTCGGAGATGGTGTGGATGACAATTTGAAGTTTCGCGCGTTTTTCAGCATCAGCTCGCCATTCGTTTCTCAAGTTTTCTTTCGTTTTATTTATTTGTTTCAAATAATCTTCCATTTTTAATCCAGCATTGGTGATGTCGGCTTCTAGCCTGTATAACATTTTATCTGTTTCGCTTTGAATTAAAATTTCTGGAATTTCTCCTTGCGTTTGTTTCACTAATTCTTCTACAATTGCTAGACGAACCTTATCTTTCGCGACAGTTTCTTTTTCTATTTTCATATTTCCACGAATTTTTTCTTTAAGTTCATCGGCTGTTTTAAATTTGCCAAAAGATTTTGCAAATTCATCATCAAATGCTGGATATTCACTTTCTGGGATCTCGGCGTGGGTGGCAGCATGTTCTTCTTCCCTAAACGCTTCTTCGGAAGCGTCGGGCGATCCAGCAGAGCTGGATTTAGCCTTCATATGTTCGTGACCTTCATGACTTGCACCACGAGCTTGCTCGGCACGCATTTTACGAAGGTCAAGAATAACTTTTTCTATTTCTTTCTCGTCAACAACAATTTCCTTTTTATTTTCCTCTTTTGAATTTTCTGCCTTTGCTATTTTTTTGTAATCTCCCAATTTCATTTCTGGAAGAACTGCGGTAACGATTTTAAATTCTAAGTCAGAACCTTTACCGATTTTTGTAATAGAAATTTGTGGGCGACCAATAGCGTCTATTTTATTCTCTTCTAAAATTTTAATATAATTTTCTTGTAAAGCTACTTCCGCCATTTCTTCTAATAATTGCATTTCTTGCACATTTTCTTTAACAATAGCAACAGGAGCTTTGCCCTTGCGGAAGCCCGGAAGTTCCATCCTTTCGCCGATTCTCTCAAGTGCTTTCTCCTCATATTTTTCAAATTCTGCCACCTCTAAAACCCCTGTTATTTCTATCTCACTTTTTTCTAATTTTTTAATTATTGTTTTCATGGTTTTTATATCTTATACTAAAACTTGATTTTTTTCAAATTAAATTAATTCATATATTTTTTAAACTTCCATCAGCTTACGCTATAGCGTAGAGCGATGAAATATTATCTATTAATTTTGTAATCTTTTTCTAGTTTGAATGTCTTAATAGTGTCTTTTAATTTGATAGATTTTACATAATCTATAAATTCTTTTGGAAAAGAAGATGGACCCACCCACACACTTCTTTGGATCATAATAAAACCAAATTTAATTAATGTTCTACGGAACCAGTCCCTCTCATTTTTCTTGTCTTCTGGGATATCATAAAGAAGAAGTAAATTTTTTGGTCCATTATTTTTATTTGGTTCGAAATTTTTTAATTGTTGTTTTTTATTTTTTCCTAAAAAATTTTTACCATTTTTATTTATGATAAAATAATCACCTGATTTTTCTATGAAGCGATTCTTTTCTAGATAATAATAACTATTTCTCACAGATTCCTTATTGTAATTTCCAAAAGCGGGAAGAAAGAAGGCATTTACTGGCACACCCTTATAATAATATTTAGGAGTATTTAAAATCTCTAGTATTTCTTCTTTTATAGACATAGGTATATTGTATCATACTTCCATCAGCTTACGCTATAGCGTTAGCTGATGTAGATGTGTGGTTATATTGTAAAAATTTGTAATATATGAGATTATTATTTTATGGAATTTAAAAAATTGGATGTAAAAAAAGTAGAAAAAGATTTAGAGTTGTTAATTTCTAAATTAAAAATGGAAGACAAGCTTTCTTTGAAGTGGATAAAAGATTTTACTTATAATTTTGATTTACCTACCAATCAAATTTCAGAAAAATATTTTGGAAAGTTGATGAATTTACTTCCCAAAAATATAGGTGAAGAGGATATGGCTCATGCGATGCAGGTATTTAATGATGTGTGGAATTGTTTTCCTCAAAAAATTATAGAAGGGAAGTCACCTCAAGATAAACATTTTGATGAAATTGGAAAATTAAATAATAAAGAAACAGGAACGCTAACAGAAAATGAGAAAATGGTAAAAGATCATTTTGAATATGCAGAAAAACACTTAGATGAGTATTTAGATTGGATAGGAAAAGAAATTATTCCAAAATATAAATTATATTTAAAAAATCATAATGTGGACAAAATTGACTATAGGATGGGTGTAGTTAAGGCCTTTCTTGAAACTTGTGGTCGTTATGGATTTTTCGAAATTGGTAATTTACATCCCATGTTTATTAGAGAATTCCCCGATATGTTTTCTGAATCATTTGTTGGCCCAAAAATCTCAAAAGAGAAAATTTCTATATATTTAAATGATTTTATAAATTTTATTTCTATATATTATCCAGCTATTCAATAATTTTAACTGTTGGATAATATACATCGCTTTACGCTATAGCGTAAAGCGATGTAATTTATTATATTTTTTTTGGTAAAGTTTACATTATTAACATATCCGCCTGTGCCTTATCGGAAGGCAGGATTGTGCGGATTAAGTTAAAAGATTTATGGGAATGTTTGATAAAAGACCTCAAGAAAAAAAAGAAGATTTATTTGAAGAAAAAGAAAAAGTGCCAATGAATTCTCAGGATTTGATTAAAGAGCTTATTGAGGCAGAAGAATCACGAAAAAGAATGTTTAAAAAAGGAATTATTACTGAATATGGAGAAAAACCACCAGTAATTCAAGTAAACGGGAAAGTGGTATTACGGATTGAAATGAGAGGAGATATTATAAATATAGTTAGCGAATAAATATTAAAAAATCCCGCAAGTGCGGGATTTTTTGATTGGCGTGATATTTAGAAGTTTGGAAGTCCGACTTCCAAATATTTTTTAAAACCAAAAGGCAGCTAAGATAGGTACAATGATTAGTGCGATTATGTTTAGGATTTTAATCATAGGATTTATCGCGGGGCCGGCGGTGTCTTTGTAGGGGTCGCCGACGGTGTCGCCGGTGACGGCGGCTTTGTGAGCAGGGCTCCCTTTGCCACCATGATTTCCAAGTTCAATATATTTCTTTGCATTGTCCCATGCGCCACCACCGGAAGTCATTGAAATTGCTAAGAAAATTCCTGTAATGATTGAACCAACAAGTAATCCACCAAGCGCTTCAGGACCAAGAATAAATCCAACTAATATTGGAGCAAGAACTGGAATTAATGCAGGAAGAACCATTTGCTTAATAGCCCCAGTTGTGACAATATCCACACAAGTCGCATAATCAGGTTTGCCTTCACCTGTCATGATGCCTTTTATTTCTCTGAATTGTCGGCGAACTTCTTCAACAACTTTTCCGGCAGCTTTTCCAACTGCTTCCATACAAAGCGCCCCGAAATAATAAGGAAGTAATCCACCAATCAAAAGTCCAGCGATAACTAAAGGATTTCCTA
>JBAZZJ010000012.1:0-8697 GCA_041658885.1 Minisyncoccota bacterium
ATAACATCTTTTTGATGTTTATTTTTATATTGTCAGTGAATCTCCTGTGGAGATAATCGGACCGGTTTTTGAGAAGCAAAAACCGTGGGGTTTGCTTGAATAAGCAAACATTCCCCGTGAGGTCACACAATTAAAAATAACATCTTTTTGATGTTTATTTTTATATTGTCAGTGAATCTCCTGTGGAGATAATCGGACCGGTTTTTGAGAAGCAAAAACCGTGGGGTTTGCTTGAATAAGCAAACATTCCCCGTGAGGTCACAAAGCGTTAAGAAAAAGTGAACTTCTTCACTTTTTTAGCTTTGTGAAGTCGGAGCGATGTCGTTTTAACGACCGCGAGACGGGGGTCGCGAACACTTAGTAAATTTCGAGCTTTGCGAAGAAATATACTTAGTGATTTGTGACAAAATATGAAATAAATATTCAAATTTGTTTTGAGTATTTATTTTAGGTCTGGGGAATCGGACCGGTTTTTGAGAAGCAAAAACCGCGGGGTTTGCTTGAATAAGCAAACATTCCCCGTGATATCCACACAATATAAAAGAAAATTATTTCCTTTTTCCTCTAAAAATTCGCCTGTTCTTTTTTCGTTCAATTTCATTTTGAATATTAGCTCTTGAGACAAAATCGATTTGTTCAAAGGATGGTATTCTGAAAGATAAAATTGTTTTATTATTTAGATTTGTAACTGCAAAATCTCCTATCCCGATTATATCCATACCTATCAAAATTTGTGGTGATTTTTCTTCAGAGATATTATCATCCTTTATAAGTTTTACCTCCGTTACTTTTACTTGACCAACCATTACATGATTTGGTAACAAAATATTTACTAAATAAGTATTAGTCAACGATTTTCCATCAGCATGTTTAACTTCAACAAGTCCGGTTGCCTTGAGATTAAGTTCTTTTGCGATTTTACTGGTTATTGCCGAATGTGTAGCCCCAGTATCCCAAATAGCAATATAATTTTTAATATCTGGATTAGTATTATCGTTTTTTAACATCGGTATACATACGCCTGTTTCAGTATATAATACATTCATTCTCTCCTGATAACGTGTAGTAAAAGCATGTTGCATAATGATTGTTCTGCTACGAAAACACAACCCTTGAGTGAAATGTTTGTGTGTAACTCTCTTCCCCTGGTAAACATTTCTGAATTAAAAAAGTTCCGAGTTCATTGTTTTTCTTTCCTGTATTATAAGCTTCAATCTCTGTTTCATAATCACCTTGTAGTTTTTCATCTTTTATAACAAGAAACCTACCACTGTATTTATTGACAAGTTCTTTCTGGTGTTTTTTATAATAATTTAACTCTTTTTCTAGTAGGTTTTCCATTAATTTAATATTACCACAAATTCACATTAAAATAAACATCTGCGATCTTTAACTTTAAACTGCCATTTTTCATTATGATTTTATGATTTAGTGTTTTTATGGATTTCTATCTATCCGGTGCTATCTCATAATAATTTATCAAAAACTTAGTTGTATCAATAAATGGTTGAGTGAGTGTGTGCGAAGCAAATCCAACTTCCTTTGGTTCTATTGTCATTAAGAAAATTAAAAATTGTGGATTATATGCAGGGAAATATCCAAAAAATGAGTGTAAGTATCTATCTTCGTAGTATCCTCCATTAACTGGGTCGGGAATTTGAGCGGTTCCAGTCTTTGCGGCAATATTATATTTATCCATTTTAACTGTCCCACCTAAAAGAGCTTTATCAACGACTTCAACAAGCATTCTTGTTATTTCATCGGAAGTTTCTTTTTTAAGAACTCTTGTTTCTGTTTCCCCACGAATTGTTTTTGAAAGTCCAGACTCATATTGAACTTTTTCAACAACATGAGGAGTTATGAGTGTCCCCCCATTCGCGAGAATGGACATCGCCCTTATTGTAGCAATAGGACTTATTGCTATTCCCTGTCCGAATGATGCAGTTGCATATTCTAAATCTCTTGGGGAATCTAAGTTATCAATAATTCCGACAGATTCATTTGGTAAATCAATTCCAGTTTCTTCTCCAATTCCAAAACTTTTCATATAGTCAGCAAATCTTTTGTTGCCTAATTTACTCACAACGAAAGAGACCCCCGTGTTAAGAGATTGATTTAAAACTTCTTGCATATTTACAACTCCTCTTCCCTTTCCGTCGTAGTTTGAAATTTTTGCCTTATCTAAAATTAAAAATCCCTCGTCATCATATTTAGTATCGGAATTTACAACTCCTGCATCAAGACCAGCAGACATTGTGAGCGGTTTGATAATAGAACCCATTTCAAAAACGTTTTCAATCATAGGATTTGAAAAAATAGATGCTTCTTTTTGATCAGAAAATGAGTTTAAATCAAAACTTGGATAAACAGCCATTGCATATATGGCTCCCGTTTTAGGATTTATAATAGCTCCCATTGTTGTCCTTGAACTCCATTTTTGATTTACTTCGTATAATTTTCTTTCCAAAAAACCTTGAACTATTGGCTCTATGGTAGTTATTACATCTCCTTTTCTTTTTTGTCCATCACTTGATAATGTGTCGCCTATATCAGAAAAAATTTCTGCAAAAAAATTAGTATAAATATTTTTACCTTGTCTGGACAAAACATTTTCATAATAATTTTCTATTCCATACCTACCCGCCAATTCATCTTCTTGAAAAGCAGTAAAACCTACAACATTGCTTGCTAAATTATTTCCAGGATAAAATCTCCATCTTTCTTTATAAACATTTACACCTTCAAATTCCATCTTTGTAATTCTATCCGCGACTTCTTGAGAAAGATGCTCTGTTATTTCTTCGTATGGATCATCTTTTTTATCTACTTTTGCAAAATAATCCTCTTTCTTTATTTCAACCAACTTTGATAATTGTTCATAAACTTTTTCAGGTTCTTTTATTAAATTTGGTTTTATGGCTAAAATATAACCAGACTTTAAGGTTGCAGCCGATACTAAAATTCCATTTTTATCTTTAAAAAAAATAGAGCCTCTATCAAAAAGATTTTCGTTTGGGCGAGTATATTGTCTATCTGCTTTTTCGGCAAAATCATCCCCGTGAATTATTTGAACAGAATAAAGCTTTGTGACTAAAATTATAAAAGCCAAAAATATAAAAAAGGAGAGAGTTTTTATTCTGGAAAAATTATTTAATCGTTCCATTTAAGGTTATGCCGTTAAGTTCGGGTTTTTTAGATATATAATTTATCTTTTTTACATCTTTAAATCCTATTGAGTAAGCATAATCCAATGTGAGATTATTTTTTGCTGATAGATATTCTAACTCCAAACCGCTTATTTGGGAACTTATTGTCTTTATTTCACTTTCAATATTAGTTCTTTGAGCAGTATTTTGAATTGTTGATCCCATAAAATAAATATAAGAAACTGACACAATCACTAAAAAGAATGTGAGAATATAAAAAATCCTTTTTTCTGTCTTGCTTGTTTTGGCTATCTGTTTGTTTAAAACATGATTCATTGAGCCAAAACCTGTATTTATGGTTTGTACTAATTGTGTCATTTTATTTTTTTTGTATAACCCTCAATTTTGAACTTCGTGAACGAGGATTTGCTAATATTTCTTCTCTCGTTGGTACAATTGGCTTTTTTGTTTGTATTAAACCTTCATTTTTAGCACTTATTTCTTTAAAAAATCTTTTCACTACTCTGTCTTCAGTGCTGTGAAATGATATAACTGCCATTTTCCCTTCTTTGTTTAATCTTTGGAATGCTTTTCTTAATCCTTCCTTTAAGGACGTTATTTCATCATTTACTGCCATTCTTAACGCTTGAAATGTTTTTGTAGCAAAATGTGTCTTCCCCTTTTTGTATTTATTTGGAACTGAAGAAGAAATTATTTCTATCAGCTCAAATGTTGTTTTTATTCGCTTAGTTTTTCTCCTTAAAACAATATTTTTTGCTATTTGTTTTGCAAAAATTTCTTCGCCATACCCATATAAAACATCTCTTATGTTTTCCTCTTCCCAATCATTTACTATTTCTTCAGCCGTGAAAGGAACTGACTCTGTCTTTTTTGAAAATGTCATTAGAAGCGGTTCATCTTTTTGAAATGTAAAACCTCTGTTTGATTCTTCAAAATTTGCTGACCTTACACCTAAATCAAACAAAACCCGGTCAACATTTTTAATTTTCAAATTATCTAAAACTTTATCTAGATTTCTAAAATTTTCTTCTACAAAAATGAAATCTGAATTTTTAGTATATTTATCTGTCAAAAATTTTTCCTTTGCTTTTTCTATAGCATCCGTGTCAGCTTCTATTCCTATAATTTTTATATCTCCACCTAACTTTTTACATATTTCAAACGAGTGCCCTCCTTCTCCAAGTGTTGCATCTAAAAATACATTCCCTTTCTCTAAATTTAAATTTTCTATTGTTTCCTTTAAAAGAACTGGAATGTGCATAAAATTAATTCAAAACTTAAATCTCAGATCTCAAATCTGTAATTATCATAATTTATACTTTTCTCAACATTAAACATTTCATTAGAAATTAGAAATTAAATATTAGGAATTCTTTAAAAGATCCACTGGATCTTTTAAAGTTAAATCATTCCTATATCTCCCAACTTCTCTGCAAATGTATCTGCCTGTTTTTCAATTACCTTCTTGTAATCTGCCCATGCTTTGTCATTCCAAATTTCAACTCTATCGCGAACACCAATTAATACAACTTTATTTTTCAAATTAGCAAAATCTTTCAAAAAATCTGGAATCAATATTCTTCCTGCTCCATCTATGTCTGCCTCCGTAGCGCCTGCGAGCATAAATCTGTTAAAACTTCTTGAATCAGATTGTCCCATTGAGAGCTCTGATAATTTTTTTGTGAAATTTTCCCAGTTGGACGTGGTGTAAATAAAAATACAATTATCTAACCCGTGAGTAAGAACAACTTTTTTCCCCAATTCTTTACGGAACTTTGTTGGGAGTGAAAGTCTTTTTTTAGGATCTATTGTATGTGTGTATTCTCCTATCAGCATAATTTAAGAGATTAAAACTTAACACGACTCTTTAAAATCTCGTTAAGAGATTTTAAGGTTGAAGAAAAAAGTGATTATCCACCTATCCACTTTATCCCACTTATCCATAAGTATATACCACTCTATCCCACATTGTCACATATAGTTATCCACATATTTAAACGGCTCTAACAAAGGAGTTAGTTAAAAAATATAAAAAGTTATCCACACTCTAAAATTGAGAGTTAATTATTTTTTAATTACTTAAACTAAATTGATTTTAGAGTTGACTATTTAAATAAGTATGATATTGTAAAGTTGAATTTAGATTTTTGAAATTTAAAATAAATTAATCACAATCACAAATACGCAGGAGGCGTAAATGAAAAGAATAATTTCCTTTTTTCTAGTTGTTTTATTTTTCCTTGTACAAAGTTTTGTACAAGCGCAAATAGTTCCAGCCAACAAGGGGTTTCCTGATGGTTGGACAATAAGCGGATGGGACGCTACTAAAGCTCCGTCCGTAAATCAAACAAATCCAAATAATTTGTTGCCACGAGAGCAACAAAAAATTGGGTTTGGTGAATGGGTTAAATTAAGTAATAAAACCGGTTCAGTAACAACCAGTCAATTTTCTTTGACTGGAGTTACAAATTTGTCTGTTGATGTTGCATATAATGAATATTACATTTCATACATGAAATATAATATTTCAATATCAACTAACAATGGACTAACCTGGCATCAGGTGTGGGCAGCTACATCTACAGGAAGTACAAATTGGAAATGGAGAGTAATTTTATTAAATCTTTCTTCGTTTTCAGAAAACGCAAAACTTAAATTTGTTTACGATGGTCCAGCCGAAGGCGACTTAGTTGCTTTTGATCTTGGTAAGCTGTGGGCGACGGGATTGTTTACACCCACACCACCGGTTAATACTGCTCCAGTTATTACATTAATTGGAGCAAACCCACTTTATATTACAAATAGAAATGATTGTTGTGTGGAACCAGGATATAGTGCTTCTGCAGGAAATGTCAATTTAACAAATTCTGTCGTAGTTACTTCAAATCTTGATTGTGCCAATCTAAAAAATGGCACATACACAAGAACATATACGTGTGTCTACGGTGGCTTTATTGATACAAAAACTCGAGTACTGGTAGTGTCTGGAATAACAGGAGTAGACGATAATTCCTTACCTATGAAATATCTGTTATCAAACTACCCGAATCCGTTCAATCCAACAACGACAATTAAATATGATTTACCGGAAGCTAGTAATGTAAAAATTAACGTTTACAATACACTTGGTCAAAACATTTCCACATTGGTCAACGAATATAAAAATATAGGCCAATATGAAATTGACTTTAATGCGGTCGGTTTACCAAGCGGAATTTATTTTTATACTCTTGAAACTAAAAATAAAATTCTGCGGCAAAAAATGATGTTCTTGAAGTAATTGTGATTCTTTTACTGAAAGCCGAGAATCGAAAGATTTTCGGCTCTTTTTTTCCAAAAAATAAGGAGTACAACGACTATATTTTTTGAGAACCCCTTCATCAATTTTGCTTCGGTTTATTGTTTAATTCTGTATAAGTATGAGATTTATATTCTCTCGCAACGCAGAGCTGAAATAAGCCGAGCGGTTAGCGAGTGCGTTGCCTCTCTCTGTATTTTTCAAAATTGATGTGGGGTGAATATAAAACGCCACACTTTTTGAAAGTGTGGCATTAATTTTTGGAAAATACGAGGTCTAGTATAATTCTTTCTCCAAAACCTGATTTGAGAGAACCTGAATTATTGTTTATTCCGACATATAGTTTTTTGTCGCAATTTACAAATAAAACATAGCCCATTTTTGGATTCTCTTTTGAAAGGTTATATCCAGATTTTTTAATAAATATTCTTATTCGTTTTGAAATATCACTAAAAAATATTTGTTTCTTTGCTTCTAAAACATAAAAATATTTTTCGTATTCACTATTCTCTACCCTGTCCTTAATTTCAACATCAAGGAATTTTTTTAGAGAATTGGTGAACTTCCTCGTCTTAAATTTTTGAGACATTTGTCCTCCAAAAAATTAAAAAAACTTATCTGTTTAAAAGATAACACGACTGGACAAGATAACAATGTGTGGATAACCCCATTAGAAGTTCGTTCGAATAATATTCCGTTTTTGATTTTATAAGAGAATTCGCCTTCGGCTTTTTTACGAAATTAATTTATACTTTTTACCAAACTTCTAACGGGGTAAACTAAAAACACTACATCTTTAAAAGTGTAGTGTTTTAAATTTTATATTTTCTAATTTGAAAATAATTTCAAGAATTCATTAGCAATTGAATCAATCCCTTTATAAACTCCTTTCGCTACCTCTTCTGCGGCCTGCCCGAGAGAATCAATAACTTGCCCAGAGATTTTTGCAACTCCTGCAACTAGATTTCTTGCTCCTGTTATAACTCCTGACGGAGTCGTTGTAGCCTCCTGTGTTTCAGCTTGAGCTAATGATGTTTCTTTTGTTCCTTCTTCTGTCTTACCGATTATTTGACCAACATCAAGACCTTCTTTTTGGGCTTCTTGGATTACCTTTTCTCTTTCTTCAGTAAATCTTCTTATCTCTTCCCTTTCTGTATCTGATAGTGGGAATGTTCTTTCACAATAAATTTCATTTATTTTTTTCTTGGTTGTTATGTAAACAAATCCAGTTGGTTCCTCATGTTTCCACGGAGACAATATATCTGAACCATATTTTGCCTGAAATTGAGAAACTGCATCAAATGTTTTTTGATCAAATGTTCCCGTTATTTCTAAATCTTTAAATTCTTCATAATCTCTCAAAAACTTCTGAAGCTTTATAACTTCTTGTGCATTATTATTAGCTCCTATTTGTAAATACTCCAACAAATAATTACATTGTCCTTCTACTGGAGCTATAGGTAATTCCAATTCTATTCCGACAACTCTTTCTGAATTGCTATTATCAGAATTTGGTCTGAAATAATATTTTACTCCCGGAAGAAGATTTGTGATTAACATTGTGTGAGATTGTGTAAGGGCTGTAAATTCCACGGTTGTGCTCCCATATCCATAATCTTCTTTATTTTTATCAATTGTTTTATTTTTAAATGAGTTCAACCCATAAGCAACTTTGCTTGTCGCGGGTAAATTAGTATTCCATGTTACAAGAGCAGTATTTTCATTTGTCTTTATTACTTTTTCATTAAATATAGTAATTCTTATATCAAGAGGCCCTCCTCCACATCCAACACATCCTCCCGGTGGACCGGGGGGTGTAGATGGTGGTGGAACAGGTGGAACTGGTGCTGATTGAACTATGACGGTTCTTGTGACTTCAATTGCAGATAAACTTTGTGAGTCTGATACGTTGTATCTGATTGTATAAGTTCCGAGTACTGATGTATTTATTGGAAGTCCTGTTGCGACAATGTTAGCAGTTATGTTTCCGTCTTCATTGTCTTGAGCTGTTGCTCCTTGATCTGTGTATACAGCTCCTTGAGTTAATGTGACTACTGCAGAGCCTGTGAGAGTAATGACAGGTCTTGTGTTTGGTGGTGGGGGTGCTGATTGAACTATGACGGTTCTTGTGACTTCAATTGCAGATAAACTTTGTGAGTCTGATACGTTGTATCTGATTGTATAAGTTCCGAGTACTGATGTATTTATTGGAAGTCCTGTTGCGACAATGTT
>JBAZZJ010000013.1:0-8162 GCA_041658885.1 Minisyncoccota bacterium
AATTAAAGAAGTTTTATCATATATCTTACTAACATTACCAATAGGAATATTACCATTAGCATAAACCAAATCTCTTTCCTTAATTCCCACATTATTCCCTATGTCTATTATTATAGTGTCATATGGAGAATGGTTTGGTTTAGTTAAAATATTTCCCAATATAAAATTATTTTTTATTGGGAGACGACCAAGTATTTCTTTTAATTCATTATTTTCATCTTTCAAAATTTGATAATCAATCATTGATAATCTAGTATTTAAATTTTCTTCTATCAGGCTATAGTTTTCATTAGAAATCGCAGCTTTTGTTTTAAGTAAATAATTAATATTATAAAAACCACTAGTTATAAATTTTTCAACTTTCCATATTGGTCTGCCAACAAAATTAAATAATTTACCAGACAAACTCAAAACTCCCAGAGCTGATAAAATAAAAAATATACCAAAACCAATTACGCTTTGAATAATTTTTTTTCTTCTTTCTATTTGTTTTTTATTTTGGAACTGATGTGTCATCTGTATTTAATAAAACTTCCTTAAAGGATTCGAATTCGTCAAGAACAACCCCCGTTCCGCGCGCGACAGCCGTAAGAGGGTCTTCTGCTATATAAATTGGTATTTTAAGAACATTTTGTATCATAACATCAAGACCCCTAAGCAATGCCCCGCCGCCAGAAAGAATCAAACCCCGATGAATAATATCCGATATAAGTTCTGGTGGTGTAGTTTCTAAAACTTCTTTAATACCATCTACAAGACTGAGGACTGAAGGCATAATGGCTTCACGAATATCTGAGTCGGTTACTATCACCTGTCTAGGTAAACCGGTAACAAGGTCTCTTCCTCTAACTTCTGCTTCCATAGGATTACCTTCTAATACCCCACCTATAGCAATTTTTATATTTTCAGCCGTTCTCTCTCCTATTAAAAGTTTAAACTCATCTTTCATATAATTAACTATATTTGTATTTAATAAATCTCCAGCAATTTTTAAATTTTTTGAACAAACAACTCCAGAAAGAGATATAACTGCAATATCCGTCGTCCCACCTCCTATATCCACAATAACTGAACCAATAGCATCTTTGACTGGCAAACGTATTCCAATAGCTGCAGACATTGGTTCCTCTATAATATAAACTTCTCGAGCCCCGGCAGAATGGGCGGCATCTTCTACGGCCCGAATTTCAACGTTTGTAATACCAGTTGGTACCCCTACAATAACTCTTGGACGAATAAATTTTTTAGATATTTTTTCTGCTTTATTAATAAGGTAAGTAAGCATCTCTTCTGTGACTTCAAAATCAGAAATAACACCATCTACAATAGGGCGAACTGCACGAATATGCCCTGGAGTACGACCAAGCATTTGCTTGGCTTCTGTTCCAACCGCGACAATCTGACCGGTCTTCTGGTTAATAACAACTACTGAAGGTTCATTAATGACAATTCCATGTCCTTTCAAATAGACCAATGTGCTAGTTGTTCCTAAATCAATACCGATATCATTTGAAAACATTTTGTAGAATTTTTTAAACATGATAAATAGCTACTAACAACTAGGAACTAGCTTCTAGTAAATTAAATAAATCTTCTTTATTAACTATCTTTCCTTTTTCATCTGTTCTTTTTTTAATTTCAAAACCTCCATCGTTCAAACTACGCTTTGAAACAACAATCCGATAAGGTATACCAATTAAATCGGCATCGGCAAATTTCTCCCCTGCCGAAATATTTTTGCGGTCATCATATAACACCTCGATTCCTTTCTGCAGTAATTCTTCATAGAGTTTATTCGCTTCATGATTCGTTTTATCATCATCGCCCAAAGCCAGCAAATGAACTTTAAATGGAGCCACTGATTCCGGCCAAATAATACCTTTACCATCAGAAAGTACTTCAACAATGGTTCCCATAAGTCTTTCTAACCCAATTCCATAACTACCCATTACGGCTAATTTTTCTTTTCCATTTTCATCCTTATATTTCAAGTCGAAAGGTTCCGAAAATCTTGTCCCAAGTGAAAAAATATTCCCTACCTCAATTGCTCTTTTCTCTATCAATTTGTCTTTTTCTAGACCTAAGCTTTTTAGAACTTCATCTTCATAAACTTCTTTGTTTACTGCAATACTCTTATCTTCATCGATATATATTGTATCCTCTCCAGCTCCTGTAACTGTTTGAAATTCGTGTGAAAATTTTGAGAAGGAGGCACCTGAGGCAAAAGTCATATAAGTTAAATGCCCGATTCCAACTCTTCCAAATATATTTTTATAAGCGAGTTTGGCTTTCTCGTAGAACTCATTATGCTCCTCCTCGCTCTTTGAAAAAGAGTAAAGCGCTTTCCAGTAGAATTCTCTTCCTCTTAAAATCCCAGATTTGCTCCTTGTCTCATTTCTAAAGATACTTTTAAAATCATAAGGGTAAACAGGTAAATCTTTGTAAGAATTTATATATTGTTTTAAAATATTTGAATATGCTTCTTCATTAGTAAAAGATAAACCAACCTCTCCTCCATTTTTAAATTTCGTTTTGAACCAATTATCTACCACTTCATCACTCCATCTTCCAGACTTTTCCCAAATTTCTTTATTTTGAAGTATAGAGGTTTTCATTTCTTGGCCACCAATTGCATCCATTTCTTCACGAATAATATTTTCGATTTTTTTTATAACACGAAACCCTAACGGCAAATAAGAGTAAACCCCGGCCATTTCTTTATTTATAAATCCTGCCTTTATTAGAAGCTCAGCATTAAGAGAAACCTCATCAGTCGGGCTTTCCTTTTTGGTTTTAGTAAACAAATGTGATTGTTTCATATATTCCCCATATTACCCTAAAAACGTCCTCCAGTCAAAAAACAAAAAGATAGGTAGGTTTGCAAAATAATACTTTTTCTGGTACTATATTAAGACGTTCCGTGAGGCCTGCCTGCGGTAGGCAGGGATTTTTTTAAATAAAATAACCTTGTAAATAAGCTGGAATGCTTAAAAACGGATAGTATTACAATTAATCACAGACCGCATGTCTGACATAGGGACAAATTTTTTATGAAAGACCCTATGTCAGACATGTGGATAACATAAAAATGAGTACACAAAATATTATAGAAGAAATGTTTCGTTCCGGTGTTCATTATGGATATTCCAAAAGTCGTCGACACCCATCCACAACCCCTTACATTTTTGCCACAAAAAATGGAGTAGATATTATAGATATTGAAAAAACCCAAGAACTTCTTGAAAAAGCCCTTGAAGCTGTTTCAAAATTTGCAGCTAGTGGTAAAACAATTTTATTTATTGGGACAAAACCTGAAGCGCGTCAACAAATTATTGAAACGGCTCTTGCTCTTAATATGCCTTATGTTTCAGAACGTTGGATTGGTGGAGCACTGACAAATTTCCCTGAAATAAAAAAAAGAATAGTAAAATTACTAGACCTTCGAAGTCAAAAAGAGAAAAAAGAACTTGATAAATATACTAAAAAAGAGAGATTGTTAATTGATAAAGAAATGGATGATATGACAAAAAACTTTCAAGGATTAACTGGTATAACTCGTACTCCTGATGCTGTTTTTGTTGTTGACTCCAAGAAAGAACACATAGCAGTAACAGAAGCTAGAAAAATGAATCTTCTCGTCATTGCTCTTTTAAATACAGATTGTAATTTAAAACAAATACAATACCCTATTGTAGCAAATGATGCTTCGGTTTCTAGTGTTACTTTTTTCTTATTAAAAATTAAGGAAGCATATACTAATGGAGCAAAAGGTCTTACAAAATAAATAAGGGCCATAGGTCGGACCTAGGGACAAATTCTTTAAACAGAAGACCCTAGGTCCGACCTATGGACAACAAAAATATGTCAACAAAAATAACAGTAGAATTAGTGAAAGAATTAAGAGATAGAACAGGAGTATCAGTAATGCAATGTAAAAATGCGCTTGAAGAAGCAGGTGGTGATATGGAGAAAGCTCTCATTGTTCTTAAGAAAAAATCTAATAGTATTGCCATGAAAAAAGCTGAGCGTAATGCAAAAGATGGAATTGTTATTGTCAAAGAAGCTAGTAATAAAGCTTTGTTATTAGCTCTTCACACCGAAACAGATTTTGTGGCTAAAAATAGCGATTTCGTGAATCTGGCAAATCAACTCGCTGATTTAGCTCTTAAAGAAGGAATAGATGTTATGAAAGTCAAATCATTAGACATGATAAATGAGATCGTCCAAAAAGTTGGCGAAAAAATTGAACTTAGCCGAGTTGAAGAAGTTATCGGTTCTGTTATTGGTAATTATATTCATAATAATAAAAGTGCTGTTATTGTATCATTATCTTCAGGGACAAAAGAATTAGCTCGCGATATAGCTATGCATATAGCTGCAATGAAACCAGCATATACAACTAAAGAAGAAATTACAGAAGAAGATAAAAAGAAAGTTATAGAAGTTTTTGAAAAAGAAGTTGGAGAATCAGATAAGTCAGAAGAAATTAAAAAGAAAATGCTTGAAGGAAAACTATCTACTTATTTCAAAGAGCAAACACTTATGGACCAAATATTTATCAAAAATCCTGAAGTGACTATAGAAACTCTGCTTAAGAATAATAACGCGAAGCTATTATCTTTTATCTACGAATCAATTAATTAATATGGGAATAATTATAATTCTTTTTTTAATAGCAATCATCTTGGCATTTGGTATGCTAATGTTTCGAGCTTGGGAAATAAAAACAACACAAATTGAAAAACCTCTATCAACCCAAAACATATTTCCAGAAATATATTTTCGACACGTGGAAAAGTTTATGTTATATTTAACTAAACATGTAATTCAATGGATTGTGTTAATGATAGTAAAATTTTGGTTTATTATTTACGCAAAAACAAAGAAATGGACTGGAAAAAATTTACCTAAAATATATGAGTTTTTCAAGGAAAAAACAAAAGATATCAGCCAACAAGAAAATTCATTTATTCAAAGAGCTATCCTAGAGTCAAAAATTAAAATTAAACACATCCGAGAAAAAATAAGAAGAGACCACGAAGAATAAGCAAAAAAATGATTAAATATGCCGCTTTAGCTCAGCCCCGACGAAGCATAACTTGTCGGGGAGCCGACTGAAACGTCGGCTTTGGTAGAAAATAAAATGGGATACGTTTATATATTACAAAATGAAAGAGGAAATTATTATATTGGAAGCACAACCGATATAGAAAGAAGGTTTAAACAGCACCAGTCAGGTCAGACACATTCAACAAAGAGAATGGGAAAACTGAAATTAATTTTTTCACAAAAATTTGATACATTGGAGGAAGCAAGGTATACTGAACTAATGTTGAAAAAGTTGAAAAGACATGATTATATAGAAAAGATAGTAAATGACGGTTTTATAAAAATAATAACAAAATCAAATATGCCGCTTTAGCTCAGTTGGTAGAGCAACGCTTTTGTAAAGCGAAGGTCCTCAGTTCGAGTCTGAGAAGCGGCTCATAAGAAAAATACTCGTGACCGAGTCTGAGAAGCGACTCATTAATTTGTCTCCACTGGTGTAGTTGTAGGGGTTATTGTTTTTGTCTTAGTAGAAGTCTTTGATTTTGGGACTTCTTCTGGAACTTTTATACTTTCAAGTTCGGGAAAGGTTTTCTCTATTTCTTCAACTGTTTTTAACCCACTATAAACCTTACCATTTATAACAATAGCTGGGAGATTATCAGGAACTTTATATATTGAAATCATTGCCTTAATAGCAGAAATATCTAGATTGTAATCGAAAGAATAAACGCGAAGATTTGGATATTTTTCTCTTAAACTAGTTAATATATAACCTTGTTTGGTGCAATCATCACAATTATCATTCTTATAGAAATAAAGAATAAAAATGGACTTCTGGCCACATCTTTCTGTAATTCTCTTCATTAATAAATAATCTTTTATTTCAAGGAGAGAATAAGACTTTTTTAAACTTATAACATCAACATTCTCTATTCCAATATTATTCTCACTATAAGAAATTTTTTCTGTTAAAGAATTAAGCTCAGATGATAAAACAGTGGTAGAAATATCTTTACAAGATAATTCTTGTAATAAATCAAATTGTGTTTCAGATGACATCAAATCAAGAGAAATTGTACTTTCAATAGATTTAAGTTGGTCAACCTTTTTATTGTTAAAGTAATTTGAAAGCCACAACCCAGATATAAATATCGTGGAAGTAATAAACAAAACAATAACATATTTTTTCCAATCATTTGGCTCGTGTTGATGCATAATATTTGGCTATTTAGTAATACGGCGTTCAAATGTCCAATTAGATTCTTTAGAAATAACGGCATTATATATTGCCCTTAACACCCAGAACGGCGCGATTATACTATAAATTATAACAAAGTAAAAAATAGACAAAGAAAAACTGTATTTACCTTCTACCATTTTTTTACCAATCATTACAGACACAATAATTAGTATATATAAAATTATAGAAAATAACAATGCAGATTTGGTGCTTACAAAAAACCAATCAAAATGATAATTAAAATTGAAAACATTATTAAAGCCAACAGTTTGTATTTGTATTATTTTGTTATAAAAAAATTTAATGATATTACCTAATATATTAATAAAAAGAAAAGTAACACCAAAAAGAGAAATCAAACCCGATGGTAATGTAAATATAGCAATTGTCCCATATTCTTTTTTAAATAATAATCGTCTATAATCTATAAGATTTTTAATAAAGCCATAAATCCATCTCAGGCGTTGACGGTAAAGCTTAATAACAGAATCAGGTGTGCTTGTATAAACATATGCATCGGGGCAATGGTCTATCTTATAACCATGTTCTTGCATGCGTAATGCAATCTCTTGGTCTTCTGTATTGTGAGCTTTATGATAAAGGCCAAGTTCATCAAAAACTTTTTTTCTAAAAATTGAAAACGGCCCAGGGGCTACATGAATTCCACCCATAAAACCAAGCATTTTTTTGGTATAGATAGCCATATCGTATTCTATCTTTTGAGTATACTGGAGAATATTTTTAGGGTTATAGACAATAATAGATGGAGCCACCGCCATAGTTTTCGGGTCTCTCTCAAAATATTTTAATATTCGTTTAAGAGCTTGAGGATGAACAAGTGAATCAGAGTCAAGACATCCGAAAAATTCAGACGTTGTATTTTCTATAGCTAGATTTAAGGCTGTATACTTTCCACCATTTTCTTTTTGTAAAAGAACAATACTAGGATTATCTTTAAACTCCTGAACCACACTCCAAGTATTATCTGTACTACCATCATCAATTAAGAAAATTTTTATTTTATCTTTTGGATAATCAAGAGAAAGTAATGATTTAACTGTTTTATCTATCGTTGCTCCTTCATTATAACAAGGAACTGCAATTGTCACAGTGGGATAAGATGATAATTCTAAATTTTCTGGATTGTGGACAATATGACGTCTTTTTTCCAAAAAGGTCACCAAAAAAAATAGCTGTACGTAGACAGAAATAAAACAAAACACATAAAATATAACCGTATAAACTGATTCCATAATTGAATCTTAGTATAACATATTATTTATATTTTTCAATATAATATAAGTATTTTAAAAAATAAAATTATGATACAATAATAAGATGGAAAACACGGAACAAAAGAAGATTTCAACACCTGTCGCTATAATTGTAGCAGGAGTTCTTATTATGGTTAGTATTTTATTAACAAATAGCGGAAATAAAGTCGTAAAAGAAAAAACATTATCAGAACAAGTAGGAGTATCTAAAGCTCAACTCGCGGAATGTATAAAGGCCACTGATGCAACTACCTTAGGCACAAAAATACAAGCAAGTGTTATAAGCGCAATGAAAGCACTTCCCGCTGATCAAAGAGGAACACCGTATAGTGTAGTTATCGGCAGTAATGGTGTAAAGACAGAGATTCGCGGAGCTGATTCAGTTGAAAATGTTAAAAAATTAATTAATGAAGTTTTATCTGGAACAGTTACCCAAAAATATGAAGGTGAAATTGCATTATCAGAAGAAGGTGACCATATACTGGGGAATCCAGATGCTCAAGTAAAAATTATTGAATACTCTGATTATGAATGTCCTTACTGTAAGAGTTTTCACATAACTATGAACCAAGTTGTTGCAGAGTCTGATGGAAATGTCA
>JBAZZJ010000014.1:0-7677 GCA_041658885.1 Minisyncoccota bacterium
GGAATGCGTCTAAACTCTTGAGCGACCTTTGTATAGAGAGTGATTGTCCCAATAATTCGGTACAATATGTTTCTTTTTCTATGGCCTTAATTAAACCATCTAACTGACCGCGAATAATCTTTGCCCTGTGAATGGCTCTTTTTTTAAGTTTTTGATCTGCCATAGGTATAAGGATATACCCCCACGCCCTATGCGTCAATTCTCCCATCGTTAGGTATTTGTCCGTAGCTCCTCCGATAATTTATTTAGTAAACTTCTCTAGGGCATCTTTGACAGATTCAATTCCTTTCTCTTTTTTGAATGTGTCCCAGCGCATATCGTCACGAACACCGAGGTCAACATTGTAACGTTTTTCAAGCGTTTTTATTTCTGTATCCCCGCGAATTTTGCGAAGCCGTCCGCCATGTGTTCGTGCGGCATGACCCGGCATATTTTGTGCATTTGTATCAAGTTTTGGCATTTATTTATTTTTAGATTCAATCATCTCCTCGACCTTGTGTTTCGCTTCTTCAAGTAATTCTTTCGCTTCTTTGCGGGCTTCGTGGGATTTTTGGACAAAATCCGCGATTTTTTGCTGGGTCGGTTTTGAAAGAATTGGTACTTGCAATTCTTTGACTTGATCTGGTTTCCAATGAGCGATAATTGAACCACCGGCATCTCGCTCCACTTGCGACTGCCCGACAATGGAATTGATGACGAGCGCACAATATTCCGGCTCAATGTTGTCTTTTACTTTTACTCGCAACACACCACCGGAGACAATCCCTTCAATTGGTTCTTTCACGACATAGGCAATGCCGGGACTTGCATCTTTGGTAAGAAGTATTTCACCGACTTTTGGTTGGTAATCTTTTTTTAACTCGTTATATAGTTCATCCTTCAAATACTTTTGATCCTTGTTGGTAATGCCGTCTTTTGAAACAGAACTGACGCGAATAAAAAGTTTTCCTTCTTCTTGATACGCTTCACTCCCCGGCTCAAAACCTTTTTTGACCGTCGCAAGCTCGCCGAGCGCTATTCCACCATTCGCGCGAATGAGAGACAGAATTTTTTGATATTTCGGCTGGAAGTATTCAGCGTCAATGCGATTTACTTTTTTGGCTTCAGATAAATTCACCACACTCCATAATCGGCTTTTTGATTCAAAATTTTTAAGTCCTAACTCCTCCAACAGTAAATTTTCCGCTTGGAAATAAAAACTTTTTGACTCTTCTTTTAAAACAAAGGTTTTTTTAACTAATTGACGAATTTCATTACTAAAACTTCTTGAGATAACTGGCACTTTTATACTCCTGACAGAAGCTTTATCTATGCTCGTAGGGACTGCCCCTGTTATTCTTTGTGAAATAAGTGACTTGCCTAGTTTACTGTTAAGGAATACATATAGAAATTCTGGATCAATTTCTTCTTTAAGACGAAGCATAAATAAGTTCATGCCAAGAGTTACTGGTCTATTTAATTTTGGCATCAAATAAACGGCACCTGTATTTCCTATTTTATCAATAAAAATCTCTCTTCCAAAAACTTTAGTCTTTTTTAGGAAATTATATGCTTTCTCTGAAACATATCTAACATCAGTATCAAAATTACCTGTTTCAAGGTCAACAGATCGAACCATGAGCGCAAAATTATGCTTGTTTGAAAGTTGAACATTTCGTTTTAAAACTTCATAACTACCATTTGCATGATAATCAGTGAGTATTTCCAATAAATCACCAAGGTTTTTATAACCATACTTTTCAATAATTTTTACAGAATTAAGATACTCCGGCTTGTAATACTCCGCATCCATCCGTTTTGCGCCTTCAAGTTGTGATTTTTGGATTATTGAGTAGGTAATCATGTTTTCAACTCATCTAGTCTTTGATCTACGGCATCTAACTTCGATGGATAGATAAGAGCATCTTCAAGAAACAGAACTAGTATTTTTGCTGCTTGCATTGCATCTTCTATAGTTAGCTCACTAAAAGCATCCTGTTGTATCTCCCCACTTTCGCTTACTTTTATTTCGAATGGATGAGCCCCTAAATTCCCAAATGCTCGCACTTTATGCGCAATCTCTTTTGTTTTGCTTCTGATAATTTCTTTTTTATACAAATCATCAACCTGTTTCTCTAAAGTATCTCCCTTGCCACCCAATATCAACACCGCGGATTGAAGTGCTCGTCTAAAATTTACTATTGCTCCTTTTGGAGAATTTGCGGCTAAACATCGCATGCCTTCATCGAGATTTTCTAAAATAATTGGATATTTTATCTTTTCTCTATCTATTTCAGAAAAACCAGGAAATGGAAATTCTAAAATAGTCTTGCGCTCACTGCTATATTGATCTCGCCTTTCTTTTTCTACAATTAACCGCAATCTATCACAGTGCTCACACTGATAAATAGTGAATACTACACTATATGGAAAATAAAAATCGTCACCTCCATAAACTAAAGTTTTTTCTCTTATATAATCTTTATTTTCAACAAGTTCCTCATATGTAGATTGTTTGTTGCAATGTGGACAGGGTGTATCCGAAATTATTTTACCGCTAGAATGTTTAAATGTCATAATTTTTACTCCTAAAAACTAAATTTTTGTTTTCTTTCGACCTTTTTAATTCTCTTTAATTTCCAACCTATCAATGCCATATTTTTCAAATTCTTTTTCATATTTCTCGTAAATTTCATGAATTCTTTCAGGAAACCAGCCGTTGTTGTCTTTCATGTATTGCTTTTCTTCTTTAGTAACAGTTCTTTCAAAATCTCTCTGGCCTAACCGCCTTGAAAGCCCGCCCCAAAACTCATCATCGTTGTATTCCTCTATGATTTCTTCGTATTCTTTTGATAACCTGTCGCTTGGCACGATATGACCTTCAAACTGTTCTACTGAATCGGCAAGACCAAAATTCTTTGCCTCGCAAAGCAAATGCTCCTCCAGTTCATCCATTTCTTTGCTATATTCTCCTCTTATATCAGCAACCCCGCCGCGCACCCATGAGCCGAGAAGCACTAATAGTAATAATTCCTTATATTGTTCCTTGGTGAGTTCTATTTTCATAATATTTTTGCTTTATTTTTCGACTTTTTAAATTATCCACAGGGCTCTTGCTTACAATCCTTTGCTGATGTACACTTGAACTGTAGTGAAAACTACCCCTGCCTATGGGACATTAGGATTGTATTTATACCTCCCACGACTTTGTCGGGGGAGTGTTTGTTTTTATGGGGATATATTCCAGCAAATCTTTTAATGGATCTGCTGGGATGAATACATGAGAACTCACACGAAGCTCATCACTTGTAAAATCGCGGGCGCATATGGTAATAATTTTCTTTCCTTTTGATTGAAGGTAGGTTAATAAAAAATGGAAGTCGCTATCTCCCGACCAAAGAAAAACCGTATCATATTTGTTTATTTTTAATAATATATCCATTGCCATCTCAATATCAAAATTACACTTATTGAGCTTGCCTAAAAATTTACCGTCATCATCAAAGTTATTTATTTCTTTGATATTTTTCGTTCTCACTCTAAAACCAGCTTTTCTTGCTTTATCTATTCTGTAAATTGATTGGAAATATTTTACATTATATTCATGTTCTGGCAGCAGTTCCAGGTGCTGTTTGTAATGGCCATAATAGAAAAACTTTTGCTCAGGATTAATCCAATTAATAACCTCGGCTAACTTTTTGATATCAACTTCACGTTTTAAATATTGTTTATTTTCGTTCGGCCAAAACGATTTCGCCCAGTAACGAACATTGCTAAAATCTACAAAAACATAGATTTTCCCATATCCTTCTGGATTGAAAAGATGGTGATTTCTTTTTAGTTCGTGTAAGTCCATATCATTACTCAAAAATTAAATTTCTGCTCCTTCGCAAGCTTAAAAATTTATCGCTCCGTACAACTCACACCGCCCCAGAATACGGAAGTGATTTAATATAGTTTTCCATAAATTGCCAATCTAGGTTTTCATTTTTATCTACAGGTAATTTTATTTTTTCAAGAGGCAACCTCATAAGTCTTACCTGCCTACCATAAGCATATTTATATTTTAATTTATTTAATATAGTTATCAAAAATAGAGAACTGTATTTATTAAGCTGAAATTTAATCGGAATGAGAGTATGTATATTGTCGTCGCTAAAATATTTATAATCGTGATAAAAAACATTGAAAAACATATCTACAGTTATTTTGTTTTCAAATATTTTCTTTTTATCTTTAAAATCTTCAAAAGAAATATATTGAGATACGCCATTATTATTTTCTCCAGCAGTTATGAGTGGAATATCACCCTCTATTCTATCCGGTTTCGTTAATCTCTCTCCTTTTTCAAAAGTAAATAAATCACCCAAGTTAAACTGTCCCCACTTTTCATCAGAAAGAGAGGATTTTTTATCAGATTTTGATTTTTTTAACTTTCTTATCTTCTCCGCAATATTTATATTTTTCAAAATATGGTTAAAATCATCGGTAATCTCTGTCGCCAAAAGACGTTCAGGTGTCACCTTTCTTGCATAAGAATAACGATAGATATTTTTACGCAGCAAGGTTACAAAAACTAACATTTGCTCCTGTGTAAATTTTTGTTTTGGTTCAAGAACAATACAGTCAGAATTTATTACACAAGAGTAAGGATGATAAAAACTACTACCAACAGATCCCGTACGAGCGACTGATATTACATTTTTATACATAGGTTTAAGATCAAAAAAACCCACTACTCCATTATCAGTATCACCAGACGAAATAAATGGAATCTTACCAACAACAAAATCACCAAAAGGATCTTTTACCTTTCCGTAGGCCGCATTAAAATAATTTGCAACTTGTGTCATTATACTAAAAGTCTAATTTCTCGTTATTTTTTACAAGAAATGAAAGATATTTCCTAACCTCTAAATTAAAATCTTCTTTCTTCAGATCAGAGTAATCCGTTTCAAGGTATGCCTCTGCGCACCATTCGTCATTTATTCCAACTTTTTCCCATACACTTTTGCCGGCAATTTCTTTTTTCCGAAACATGTCCAGCCATTTTTCTCTAATTTTTGGCCATCTCTCTGTCGGAATTCTTCCTTGAACTTTATCCTTCCTAAACCCGTCATCTTTCCAGTATCCAAACCAGCTTTCGTGATGTTTATCGCTATCGTGCGGGACATGAGCGGTAAAAACCATAATGCAAGGAACGACTCCGACCGGATAAAACAAATCGTTAGGCATACTCATCACCGCCTCAAGGCGGTGTTCTTTCAAAAGTTGCTCCCGAAGCGGATGCGACGCGATAGCGAGCGACATTGGCACGATGATAATTCCGGTGGCGTTTTTTTGTAAAGCATTTAAAAGTTGAACAACAAAATCCCATTCGTGCAAATTTTCGCCTTTTTGGGAATATGGCGGGTTGATAAAACCAACGCTGGCTTGATTTTTTACTTGCTTGAAAATTTCCTCATCAAAACAAGACCCCTGATAAAGGTTGGTTTTGCCATCGCCCCACAAAATCATATTTGAGACGGCAAGCGCGAACATTGACGGTTCTTGTTCAATGCCGATAAGAGATTTTTCCAAAATTTTCTTCCTTTCTCCTTCACTTACTCCGTCCGTCATTTTTTTCATCGCGGAAATCAAAAATCCGCCAGTACCGCAACAGGTATCCAAAACCTTGTCATTTTTATCTAACTTCGCCAACTCAACAAATAATTCCGTTATATGTTTTGGTGTTAAAACAATACCAAGGCCTTGCGCGTCTCCGCCAGTATAGCGAATAAACTCACCGTAAAAATTACCGATTACGTCAAAATCAAAATGATCTTGCGTAAAAGGTCTCATTTCGGAATCTATTTCATGGACAATATGTTCTAGCGGCGATTCATTTTTCTTTTTGTCGATTTTTTGCAATTCGGGATGATATTCAATAAAACTGAAAGCGTTTATAATCGCTCGTTTTTTCTCATCCTGATTCACTCCAAGTGTTGTCTTGTTAATCTGATCTTTAATTGCCTGAAATGTTTTTTGGGCAAGTTCCGGACCAATATATTTTGGAAAAGCAACTTTAAATCCTTTTTCCATAAGGGCAATGAGAACTCCACTTACAAGTAAGGGCATTTGTGCCACAGTAATTTTCGCATAATCGCGGAGATAGTTATGAAGTTCACGAGAGAATCTGTTTAAATCCTTTTTTCTGGCATTGGCAAGGTTTTCATCATACGTGGCGAAGCGGATATAATCTTTCCAAGAGATAACATCGGACACCGGAACTTTTTGTGTATCAGTAAGTATTGAGTGTGTTCCAGAGCCCTTTGGAAAAAGAAAGGTGCTAATTTTTAATTCCTCATTTGTTTGCCCGCTTACCGCTACTGCAATCACATTAAATTCTCGTGATAATTTTGAGGCATATAAAAGAACACCCTCAACTGCAAAACTAGCGGGTTGGTCTTGATCTGGCGATTCGTGAAATTTTATATCGGCCTTACATTCAATAACGATCAAAAAATCTTTGTCTCCGATTTTGGAAATCAAAAACTCTGGTCTACCCTTGCCACTTCCAATTTCGGTTTTACTTGGCAACAGTTTTTTAATAAGCTCATTTTGAATTACCTGTTCATCAATTGAAAAACCGTTTTCAGCCGTAATTCCGAGTGCTTCTAACTTCTTACGGACAATATTTACAGTTATTTGTTCGTTTTTTGACATAATTATTTCATTTGCTTCCAATAATTATTTTTAAGGACGGATACGACTTTCCCTTTTAACTCCGTTGTATCGGTAAAAAGTATATTTTGATATTTAGGATTCTCCGGCTTCAAATATACATACGGCGGCTTGTCATCGGAAATAAAACGCTTGATGGTCGCTTCGCCGTCTTTTTCGGCAAGCACGACCTCGCCGGAAACAAATTCTTTCTTGCTTTGCACCAAGACAACATCGCCATCGTCTATGCCAGCGTTTATCATCGAATCGCCGGAAATGCGGAGCATAAAAACATCGGCTTGTAATCTTGCTACATTTCCTGATATTTCCTTCCACTCGCCAGTAATCTCTATCGCTTCGGCCGGCATTCCCGCTGTCGTTACGCCAAGAAAAGGGACAAGTTGAGGCGCGCCAAGTATCTCATACCCAAGCGGCAAGATGGCGAGAGTCCTCGCGCCTGTTTCTTTCTTGATAACGTTTGATTTTTTTAGCTTTTCGAGAAGATCAGCGATTGACTGATTTGAGGAAACACCAAGATTTTCACGCATCTCTTCAAATGTTGGAGGATATCCTGTAGATTTTATAAAATCATAAATAACCCAAAGAAGCTGTTTTTGTCTTTCTGTCACTATATTTTTCATACTTTCATTATACCCGACTTTTTGGTCAATTACGAACGCCCCTGTGGATAATTTACAAGTGGGACCTAAAATTCTTTCCCTCATAGGAATGTGCCAAAAAATCCGTATAATACAGATTATTTATCATAAATCTACAAAATAAAATGTTAAGCTCCACAACTGCCACCGCCGCTATTTTGTTCTTTTGGAACCAGCGCTGAAATACGACTGTATCCGGAAGCGCTTGAATAATTATTACCAAGAATCTCCTTTGGATCGGCGGTTGTTAGCGAGGCGTCTTGCGATTGCAAATATTTATTTATCACAAAATATTCATTAGGAAACCATAGAGCATTTGCCTGAAGCGCTACGGTAT
>JBAZZJ010000015.1:0-7131 GCA_041658885.1 Minisyncoccota bacterium
AATAACCTTGCCGAAAGGGACATAAGACCTGCCAAGGTCAAACAGAAAATATCAAATTGTTTCCGCACGTTCAAAGGAGCTGAGATATATGCCAGAATTGAAGGCTTTATTTCCACTGCCAGAAAGAATCAACAGTCCGTCTTTAAAGAATTATGCACTACCTTTGAGGGACATAATTTTATTACCGAATAAATACAGCTAAATAATTACTTTTAATCAATGAATGGAAAGGTCAATTTTCTTTCCAAGTCCCTGCTCAATCAGTTTATAGAGGGTTGAAAGTTGAATATCGCTATGTCCATTCTCTATTCTGGAAATGAAGCTTTTTCAAGTCCCAGTTCTCTTTGCCAATTCTTCCTGGGTCATGTTGGGTCGCGAAAGCGACCACACGAAGCCTTATTTATTATATGCGGTTTTTCTTTCTTTTGTCTTTGTGTCAAAGTTTGATTGAAAGTTCCAAGTGGCCATCCAGACCGAGTTCAACTATTTTTTGAAGTGTCGAAAGTCGTGCTTCTTTAATATTATTTTCGATTTTAGAAATGTAGGATTTTGTCGTTCCAACTTTAAGTGCAAGTTCTTCTTGAGTCAACCCCTTTTCAAGTCGTGCTTCGTGGATTAAAACTCCTATTTTAAAATTCTCATATCCAGCTTCCAATTTGTCACGTTTTTTTGTACCACGTTTACCATAGTTTTTATCCTTGAACTGTTCAAGTGTCATTATATTACTATTTGTCGTTTTCATATTCTTCTTTTATTTTAAGTGCCTTTTCAATTTCCTGTTTTGGTGTCTTTTGAGTTTTCTTTTGAAAGCCATTCGCTAAAACTACTAATTGTCCCTCATCAAAAAAACAAAAAATACGAAAGATGTCACTGCCGAGTTGAACCCGAATTTCATAGAGTCCGTTCATGTTCTCAAGATGTTTGAGATAAGTCTCAGGAACTCTTTGAAGGTCTTCTATCATGTCAAAAGTCCAAACAATTTTCTCTTTCACTTTTTTGTTCTGTTTTTCAAAGAATTTTTGAAAATAGTCCTTGTAAAAAATGATAGTTCTATTTTTCTGTTTTTTGTCCACGATGCAAAGTTAATAATGTTTCCCTAAAGTACAACAATACTTTTTACAATTAAGTCAAATTATCGAAGATTTGTCGATTGATTTGCGGTCTGCTAAAATCGCATATAACGAGAAGATTGGTAAAGGATATGGTACTCAGACCTCATTATCTTTTGCCAATCGAATTAGCAACTGGCTTTATTTTTTCAGTTTTGCAGTGATTTCTTTTTTCAAAGGATAAAGATGCTTTTTTATTATCGCCCAAATTATAGAAGGGTCAATAGCATCGTAAGCATAAATTAATCTATTACGAAATCCCACTATTTTCCGGGCATTTAAGTACTTTTTGCCCTGATCCGTCATATATTAAAACTTTTGTTGAGTCAATGCTTTTTCTTAAAAATGGATTCCGGATTGAGGAATCAGTAAGCAGATCAACTTTTCTCCGGAAAAAGACTTCAAATAAGTCCCAGAGTGAGAGTAATTTTTCTCCACGGTCAATAGGATCATTTGAATCTATTTCCACTAACAAATTAATATCGCTTTTGTTAACATCGAATAGTTCAGTTACAGATGAACCAAAAGCATATAAATATTTTACTTTGTGATTTTTACACAAAACTGTAAAATCATTCTGCTGTTTTAATATTTCATCCGTATATAATTTTTAATTTAAGGTCAAATGGAACCGCACATGATAGAGAAAAATTATTTTTATACGTGTTTGCGATTGGGGTCAATCATGTGGGTTTCATCTTTAATTATCATTCGTCAAAAATACCTTTTATTCACCGCATTAATAAATTATCTCCGCAGTATTTGCGGTGTAAATTGCAGTTATTCTCCGCAAAGAAAGTTTTTTAATATTTTGTTGCCGGCACGTTAACCAAGGTAGAGATAATTATTTTTTCTTTCTTGAAATTCTTTGGATTTTAAGCTGTCTTGCAGAATGGTGAACTGTTAAAATATCATTAAGATCCTGGATTGCTTGATCAGTCCAGACTATTTTAACCATTTATAAAGTCTATTTTTGGCCTCTTCCTCTGAATGTACTTTATTGGATAGAGATTGCTCAAGCCCCCTTTCAACTTTATCCATGAAAATAAGTTTGTCAACCAATTCATCCAAAGTGAAATTATCAGGAAATTTCGATATAGTCTTGATAACATTATCTTTTGTCAACATATTCCATCTGTTTTGAATCCCAAATGTAACTAAATTATTCTATATTTCAAAGAATCATAAACTTTGGCTTCGATGCCTCTAAACTCATTCAGAGCTCACCCTTCTGGCCACTGCAATCCTGAACAGGTTGCTTTTTAGGAGCGAAGTTGTAAAATTATCAGGTAAATCGTACCGGTTGGAAAATAGAAAAAAGATCTTTGAAAATAACGTTCTTTAATATCTTGTTTCTTTGCAAATCGGAAATTAACGATGAAGAAACACTCGCATCCTTGATTTACCGAAAATCGAAATGGGAAACAAACGGATCGCTATCTGATGTTGTAATCCATCAATTTATGTTTATTATATCGATAAAGGCAAGTTCCCCTTTTTTATTTGTAATTTTTTTGTTATTGAATTGATATATAAGTTTTTCTGAAGCCTTTTTTAAATCATCGTAAAAATCCTCAAGAACTAATACAAGGTACACATACTTTTCTTTTTTCAAATGCTCCGTTTTGTCCTCTTTTGATTCAAATCTTGTTGTAAACATTATCCCCTTTCTAGGTCGTAACTGATGAATCATACAACAACGTAATTTTTTATAAAAATAGAAATCATTGTCTGCTTTTGTAAAAGGTAAATATTTTTTGTCGAACAAATTCTTAAGAGCAATATTAAAGCGTTTCTCTACGATGTCTTCCTTACCCAAACGAGTCGTGTCAAATGGTAATTCGTCATAACAAGCACCTAAAAACTCAATGCTAGATATGATTGGGAGAAATTTGATATAAGGCGAACTTTGTCTTAAAATGTCTTTATTTGACTTTCCATGGGGATAAACTAAGCCTCCTATTTCATTAATTATAACAGTCTGAATAGTAGTTATTATTGACAAGGTAATTTTATCAACTTTATTTTCTTTATCCATTGGTAGTCGTCTTTAAAATGCGTTATGTGATCGTAGCAATTTTTATTAGTAATCAGTATAAGTTTGATTTTAAAGCTTCTTTATAGATTCCTGTTCTTTCTTTTTTTCTTCATTCTGTTTTAAGGAGTCTAATGAATTTTGGCTATCCAGTATTTCTTTATTTCTTCTTTCATTTTTTGACTCAATTCTGAAATAGCTATATCCATCTGCACTTATTTGTTTTTTGTCTTTATATTTCCAATAATAATGACTATATGAAATAGCTTTAACCATTTCATTTTCCCATCTTTTTTCATCATGAGAATCTAAAAGTAGTGCTCTATTTTTATTTATTGCATTTTGTGATGGGCGTTTCTTTGTCTCCCCATACCATGTTTTCCATGTAGTTTCCTCTATAAAAGTACTTGGTTTATATTTAGTAGTAAATGCTTGGTCAATATCTGATTTGTCACATTCGATAGAAATTAATGTATCTTTAAAAAACGTCAGTTTTAAATTTGAAATTTTAATATCCCCAATATAATATCCCGGGTAAGACATTTCTAAAGTCTTTATATTGGAGTTTTGCTTCTTATTAGGATCTGTTACACTTTCAAGATAAATACGTGTATCATTTTCTTTTAAACCATCCAACCAACTATGTTCGTCTAAACTCGGGAAAGAACTTTTATTCTCTCTATACTTATATCTATCCTCCGCATCATTTTCCATCTCGTTTTTTATTAGATTTAGCGTTTTGTTATAAGTAGATTCATCAATTTTAAATGATGCTAATCCTTTCATATTACGGGTAGCATAATATCCTGTAGTATCATTAATGCCCCTAATAGATGCATTTTGAATTCTTTGTTTACAAGAATTCAAAATAAATGTTGTCGCTAACATTATCAGAATTATAATTTTTATTTTCATCCTATTTTATTCGTTTAGTTAATTCGTATATTCAGAAATTATTTATATTCCTGCAGTACTCTGACTGTTATTGTCTTGCGGACGTTCTCAATGATTGTTTCAAGTTTTCTCAAAGTCATTATGTAATTTGAAAATCGTTAATTACCCTAACCAGAATCATTGCAAGTATGTCTGCATTGTCAGATAATCGAAATATTGGACTTTTACCACTTTCTTTTTCAATACCAACTCCATCACTATAAGGATTTACTGAAAGGATTTTGCTGAGTTGAATATTTGAATTCTTTTTATTCCCAACAAAGATTATCCGTTTATTTGTAAGGAAAACCAGTCCAGAGTCTATTATCTGAAGTTGCTCGGAGGTAATTTTTTGAACACCCATGCTACCTGCTCTGTAGTAAACACCCTTCATAATTTTAATTCGAATAGTAGGTCCCGCATAATTTATTCTATTTGTCACGGTTCTGTTTTCTAACCAATCTGCATTGGAAGTAAAGTAGCAGCATTCATTTTTTTGTAAATTAATAGAAACCTCCCTTACTGGAAGTTCTCCATTCTCAATAAGCCAATAAAGTTTAAGTTTTTCAATCTTAGCCTTTGTTTTCTCGTCAAACTTCATATTATCATCTAAGTTCTTTGCCATAGCTGTCAATTCCTCCCATTCTTCAGGTGAAATTTTCCCATCGGCAACAATTTTATTGAATTGCATCTGCAGAAATTGTTGTCTGCTTTCTTTAGAAATATTCTCATGTGTAATTGTTGGTAATCTTAGATTTTTTTGCAATTCATCAAGAAATTCTTCTTCTGATTTCTCAATCTTTCCATCAGAAATTACTTCATTATACGATTCTTTATAGATTTCACCGGCAAGTTGATTATGTATTTCTTCAACTTCAGAATCATTTAACATTAACAGTTTTTTCAAATAGTTTTGATAGATAACTTCTTGGTCACTAAAAATCTTGTCTGAAATATTTTGTTGCAGATATCTTAGATACAGTTCTTTTAATCTGCCAATACATCTTTTGCGCAAATTAACTTTGTACTTAATTGAAATTGCTTCAATTTCAGTAGATTTTATTTCCCTTAAAGGTTTTGATGCAAAAAGATTATTGACTTCAATGAAAGCATTTTTTTTTGGCTCTATCTTAAGGAGTCGTTGGAAAAAACTTGGTTTAATAAGCTTTTCTATTTTACAAAGATTGTTCATAGTACTAAGTGTTTTATTAATCTTGACTAAAGGTAAATCTGCTTAGGGCCAAACATTTAATATATGCAATTTACAACTTTTCATCCAATTCCGTATTTTTTTTCTCTCGTTAGCTTGAGAATTTAACTGAATTTCTTAGTGCGCGGAATTGCAGCTAACGAAAAGATTGGTAAGGGATAAGGTCTTCAGACCTCATTATCTTTTGCTGTTACTTGCTGGCGTTGAAGATGATTTTCTCCAAAGCATTAGCAGTTTGTTCTATAGTCAATTTACTATTGTCTACCGTAAAGTTTGCAGAAGCATATAATTTAATCCTATGTGGACTATATTCAGAAGCGAGATATTCTTTTAAATCCCGAGTCTCATCGGGATTTTTTTGCAGAATTCTGTTATAAAGGATTTCCTTGTCCGCATGCAAATAAATTTTAAAAAAGTTAGAATAAAAGTCGAGGCAGTCTGTGTAGTCTATTGAACCAGCTCCGATGTCAATGATTAATTTTTTGTCTGGAAACTCATCTTTTAGTTTCCGAATAGAGTTCACCGATTTATGGAAGAATGCAGGATTTTGAATTCTGTTTAAATATTGAGAAATTCTTGATTCGTTATTATGATTGCAAATAACCTTGTCTAAATGTCGAACAACAAAATTGTCCGGAAGATTTAATTTGTCTACTGTTTTCGATTTTCCGGCTCCACTGGGTCCAATAACTAAAAATATGTTGTCCATTTTACGCTTGCAGGTAATGAGAAGATTGGCAAAGGATATGATCTTCAGACCTCATTATCATTTGCCAATCGAATTTATCTGATATTTATAAAGTACCGATAATTATTTTCCTGCTCTGCGATTATACAACTCCTGCCAGCCCTCTGTCCCTGAGTCAGCTGCAGGTTGTGTCTTATCTGCAGCTTTTCTTTCAAGCTTTTTAATAACAACCGCCCTGGATATTCTTCCAACACCCTTGCCATGTGGCACATAATCAACCCAGGCAACAAATCTGTTAATCTTATGAGGTAAAATTTCAGGTGTGCGGACAAACCCTGCATCTTCATCGCGCAAGGCATAATTGTCGTGATCCTGTTCCCAGACATCTACATAAAAAACAAATGGGTCGAGATTGGAGAACACAACTATGCCATCTGCATCGGTAAATCCTTCAGATACTTTATTTTTCTGGGCGTCCCAATCGGTTATTGAAGAATAGAGAATTACACTTGCATCAGGAACTATGTATTCATCGTAGTATTCGCGGACTTCAATTTCGAGAAGAGTCGGAATCATCACCTCAAGTGTCAATGTTGCCTTATCATCGAAACCGCTTTTCGAAATTGCAGTTAATGTTACTTCAAATGTACCTGTTCCGGTATAAATATGGCTGGGATTTTCATCATTTGAAATATATCCATCACCAAAATCCCATTCAAATCTTACAGCATTGTGAGAATCATTTGTAAAAAGCACCTCCTGCCCAACTTCGGGTTCAATTGTATCGGTATAGAAAATAGCCTCCGGTGTCGATTCGCAGGAGAAGAGAATGAGAGGCAGAACCAGAGACAGATAGATAATCCTTTTCATTATTTTATTATTATTAGTTCAAAATCATAATTTCAAAATACGTGCCATGTTTTAATAAATCAGTCGGAAGTCGGAAGTCGGAAGTCAGAAGTTAAAAGAAAATGTCTTATCAAGACGTCAAAATTCAAACTTCGGACTTCGGACTTCGGACTACAATACACAGGGTCAACGCACGAAGAAATAAAAAACTGACAGACCATTAACAAATTAGTAAGGGTTGTTAACAGCCTTTTTAAATAAAAATAGTTTTTAGTTCGAGGTTGTATTTATCAGCTGGGTTAATTCT
>JBAZZJ010000016.1:0-5877 GCA_041658885.1 Minisyncoccota bacterium
GATTGTATTTTTTAGTTTTGCAACAATGATACATGAATCAGACGGTAATATGTCCAAAGGTTGTCTTTTTTCAACTGGTGGAACATTTCTTTGCCCACAGGATGCTTTGATTATGGTTTTTCACCATGTCTCTTCTTATCAATCATTCATTAACGTGCCAACAAATTTTGGTATCACAGCACTTGTCATTTTTTTACTTTTTATTGCATACATAGTCTTAATAATTTTTTCAAATCTGTCTCGGTTTGAGTTTTCTACTCCGGTTGGTGTTTTTTATAGTCCACCACAAAAAATTCCATATAAAAGAAAAATAACGCATTGGATAGCTCTGCACGAAAACAGCCCTACTATTTTTTAGGATGCTAATACAAAGTCATCTCTTGTCTTTTGTAAAAAACAAAAGATAAAAAACTAATAAATTTTGTATTGTGCATCCACAATCTCTTTAATAATTAAAGAGGTTTTTTCTTTTAGGTTTATTCGTTAATTCACAGGATAAAACAATATGAAAAATACAATAATAACAGGTGTCATTATAGTGATTGTATTAGTTGGTCTTATGGTTTGGGGCAAAAATAATCAAACTACCGAGTCAATAAAAAAATCCGAAGTATCAAGCGTCTTAACAACTTCAGAAAAAATATATGACTTTGGGACAATATCTATGAAAGATGGGTTAGTTAATTACACATTTAAGGTTACCAATCCCTCAGACAAAGATATATATATTAAAAAAATTAATACTTCATGTATGTGTACACAGGCATATATTGAAACTGCTGACGGAGAAAAAGGACCATTTGGTATGGAAGGCATGGGGTATATTCCGCCAGTAAATGAAACAATAAAAGCCGGAGAATTTAGAAATGTAAAGGTCGTATATGATCCAAATGCTCATGGACCAGCTGGTGTGGGAATGATTGATAGGTTTATATATCTTATAGGGGCAGACGGAGAGACAACCCAACTTGAAATAAAGGCAGTAGTAACTCCATAAATTCTATGAAAAAAACGCTGATAATTCTCTCAACAATAATAGCAATTATTGTTGGAATTGTAATACTCAAAAATAGCACAGCGACTTCCTCTCTAATTTGGAGTTTGAGCAATAATGGTGTGTGGCTTTTGCCACTTGTTCTAGTATCGGCTGTTCTTGATAGTGTCCATCCGTGTTCGTTTTCTATTCTCCTCATTACCATTGCATTTCTCTTTGGAATGCAAATGACAAGAAAAAAAATTCTTCAGATTGGTGGAACATATATAGCTGGAATTTTCACGGCATATCTATTGATAGGTCTTGGAGTTCTTAAAATATTGCATTTGTTTAACACACCACACTTCATGGGCAAACTTGGGGCAACGATTCTCATAATTTTTGGAATAATTAATCTTATTAATGAATTTTTTCCAAAATTTCCAGTTAAGCTCAAAATCCCATCAGTTTCTCATACTGCAATGGGGAGATTGATGGAAAGGGCATCTTTTCCTGCCGCTTTTGGATTAGGTATTTTGGTCGGCATATGTCAATTTCCATGCATGGGTGGTCCATACCTTATGGTAATTGGTTTGCTTCGCGACCAGGTCACATATTTTAGTGGCTTTGGCTATCTCACACTTTATAATTTGATTCTAATTATTCCTCTAATTGTTGTACTTTGGATTTCAGCGGACAAAATAATTGTAGATAAAATGCAAGAATGGAAAAGAACAAATTTGAAGGGCGTGAGACTCTGGACAGGTCTTGCCATGATTATTATAGGAATCTTAATTTTCTTCATTTAAATTTATGAAAACTTTTAACGAGACAAAAACAAAACAACCAACAATTGATGAATTTCTCACAAAAATAGAATTATTGAAAGAAAAAACAGGGGTTGATCTTTCAACGACTGAAGACTTAAGTTTGGCCGTTATGAATTTAATAAGTTTAGAAGAACATTTTTTCTTTACTGCTGTAAAAACAAAACAAGATAAATATTTTGACACATCCCAAGAAATTAGAAGCATCAGAAAAGAACTACTAACAGAGCTCATGCCGAATCATGAGGGGGAAACTTGGTGCATATCTAAACATTTACTTTCCACCACAATGCGACTTATTGAAGTTGGTAATAAACTTCAATCTGAAAACAAAAAAGATGATGCAAAAAAAATGTTTGAAAGAGCTTATAAAATTTATTCAATCTTTTGGGCTCTTAAACTTAAATTAATAAATGGTCAATTAATAAAAGACACAACCAAAAAAAGTTCACAACTTGAAGACCTTGTAACTAAATTGGCTGATTGTTGTAATGAATAAAAGCTAAAACATTTTTAAAAATGTTCGCTTAAATAAAAATTATGAAAAATGAAAATTTAGAAGAAAAAATATCAAACAAAGTTAATTCATTCATAGCGCCAACGCCGATAGCGATTATTATTGCTGCGGCCATATTTTCTTTAGCTTGGATATACAATACCAGTTTAAAAATTCCTAATGATTTACAAAAAACAAATATTGCATCAGAAAAAAATCAAAAACCTGAATTGGAAGAAAAAGTATTACCAACAGAAGGAGTTGTATTACCTGTGAGTTGGGGAAATCTTGGGCCTAAATTAATAAACGCTGGTGCCATTGATGCTAATAAATTTCAGGCAATATATGAACAAAGAAATGCATTTACTGATGAATATAAAAATTTACTCATTAGTCAAAATGATAACAAACTCAAAATTACAAGTGAAAATGCTGGATATCTTTTGAATTTATTTTGGGCGCTTGGTCTCTCAAATAAAAATTCAATATTGGAATCTGGTGAAATGACGGACTCAAAATATGGAGGCCCACAAAATTTTGCTTCAACTGCGGGATGGACAATGTCTAAAGGAGACCCAATGGACCACTACAGCAAACATATATTTTTTGAATTAACGACGGGACAACAAGCGCTCGTGGACAAAATATCAAAAGGTATATATAGACCTTGTTGTGGCAATTCAACACACTTTCCCGATTGTAATCACGGGGTGGCGATGCTTGGTCTATTAGAGCTTATGGCGTCTCAAGGTGTAAGTGAACAAGATATGTGGAAAACGGCATTAGTTGTAAATTCCTTTTGGTTTCCAGATACATACATTAACATAGCAACTTATTTGAAAGACAGAGGAATTGATTGGAAAGATGTAAATCCACAGGAAATACTCGGAGCTAATTACTCAAGCGCTCAAGGATATGCAAAAATTGTATCTCAAGTCATTCAGTCAGAACAAAGTCGTGGAGGAAATGGGTGTGGTGTTGAAAGTGGAGAATCAGCTCCTGTTCAACAAAGACAACAAAGTGGATGTGGAGTTCAATAACTTAAAATATCTCCTTGTGTTTAAACAAAATTGCTTGTCCCGCCCGTCTACCGCAGGCAGGTTAAATATTTATCCCGTGAAATCTGAAAGTTATTTCACGAGTACAAGTATATTTAATGAGGATGAATTCAAAACGCCCTCCCAGGGCGTTTTGAATTGTGATAAAATAATGTCCTCATGTCAGAGCAAAAAACTTATACATTTCACGTTAATGGTATGCACTGCAACGCGTGTGTAGCTCTTGTAGAAAATGAACTCAATGATGTTCCAGAAATATCTCGCACAAAAGCATCTCTTAAAAATTTCAATGTTGAAGTAACGGGGGATTTTTCCGCCATAGGCGGATCCGCCTTGGGCGGAGGTGAAGAAAAACTAGAAATCATCGCTGAATATCTGTCTCGGGTATTAAAACCACATGGTTATACGCTTTTAATTGAAAAACAAATAAAGACAAAAAATTGGAAAGAATTTAAAATTGCCATCCCAATAGCGTTTGCTTTTGCAGTTTTATTTATTGTTTTACAAAAAATTGGTTTAGTAAATATTGTTAATTCAAATGATGTCTCATATTGGACAGCATTTGTAGTTGGAATAATTGCATCACTTTCTACTTGTATGGCAGTTGTAGGTGGTTTATTACTTTCTATGTCTGCAACATTTGCTAAAGAGGGAGATAAAATAAAACCACAAATTCTTTTTCATATTGGTCGTATAATTTCTTTTTTTGTATTGGGTGGAATTATTGGGGCAATTGGTTCTGCATTCACGCTTAATACATCGGCAACTTTTATTTTAGGAATTATTATTGCTATTGTAATGTTAATTCTCGGTATTAACTTACTTGATGTATTTCATTGGGCAAAAAAATTACAACCCTCAATGCCTAAATTTCTTTCAAAACATGCTTTTGGCATATCAAAATGGAATCATACACTCACACCTTTGCTTGTTGGTATAGTCACATTTTTTTTACCATGCGGTTTTACTCAATCAATGCAACTCTACACACTTAGTACTGGAAGTTTTTTGAAAGGTGGGATTACAATGCTTTCATTTGCGTTGGGGACGTTCCCAGTGCTCGCATTAATAAGTTTTAGTTCGTTTAGTATTAAAAACAGTTCAAAGTCAGGAATCTTTTTTAAGACAGCAGGTCTTATTGTGATTATGTTTGCTTTATTTAATCTAATAAATAGTTTAATTGTGCTTGGTCTGATACAACCAATTTTCAATTTTTAGTATAATTATGTCTATGACCCCACGATTAGACTCCTGTTCGAGGGCTTGAGCAGTCCCTCAGGGCTAGTCGAAAGCAGGGTCATGATGAATAAATTGAATCATGAAATCAATATTCATATCAATCTTTATTGCTCTTGTTTTAATTTTTGGAGCAATTATGATTTCAAATAATAAATCAAATCAAAATTCAAATGCCGATGTCAGTGTTTCTATTAATAATGTGAGTGTAGTTGATGGAAAACAAATTATTGAAATAAGAGCAAAGGGTGGTTATCAACCACGAAAGAGTATTGCCAAGGCCGGTATGCCAACGATTTTAAGATTTAATACGAATAGTACTTTTGATTGTTCTTCACTTATTAGAATTCCTAGTTTAGATATAAGTAAAGCATTACCACAGACTGGTACAACAGATATTGATATCGGGGTTTCTCAAGTTGGCGAACTTAATGGCGCATGTGGTATGGGAATGTATCCATTTGAAGTTGATTTTCAAAATTAGATTTATTAACTCCAATTTTACAATTTTGAAAATTTTGATATCATTTTCTTGTTCGTTAAGAACAATTATATTCCGGCGTAGCGCAGCGGTAGCGCAGGTGCCTGTTAAGCACTTGGTCGTAGGTTCGAATCCTACCGCCGGAGCCAATAAAAATAACCCAGCACCTATTTTGTACACAAAATAAGTGCTGGGTTATTTTTGGCTCCCGAATTAAAGCCTTCGCAAACCCCGAAGGAGAACAAGTTCCCTACGGGGCATGCTTTTGAAATTATTTTACCAAATCTGATACACAAATCCAAAAAGCGAAACCTGAAATGAACCGCCTCGCTACGCTCGGCGGAACGCTCGGGCACGGCGGAATTTCCCCCACACCCTCGCTTCTGGCATTTCGGCGAAAAAATCCGGCGGCTAGATTTGACTTTGAAACCATATTCATATATCCTTAGTATATCATAACTTGGAATAAGTGAATATGGCAAAAGCAAACATTACAACTAAAGACGGGACAAAAATAACAGTCGAGGGAACTCCACAAGAGGTAGCCGCCTTAGTCACGCAGTTAAAAGGCGGAATATCCAAAGAACCGGCTATGCTGAAAGTATCTAGCAAACACAAGAGTCGTCCTAAAGCTACTCCGGTTAACTTAATTTCAGAACTCATTGACGGTGGATTCTTTAAAAAGCCGAAAGAACTTGGTGCGATAAAAATTGCTTTAGAGGAGCAAGGGCACTATTATCCGGTTACCTCACTTTCGCCCGCTATGTTGCGTCTTGTTAGAAAAAGACAAGTACGTCGAATTAAAG
>JBAZZJ010000017.1:0-5610 GCA_041658885.1 Minisyncoccota bacterium
AGTGATTGTTATATGGCGGGGAAAAGCGAATTTTCTTATGAATGTGTCAATATAGCCAAATGCTCACATTGTGCATGGGCTTATAATTGTTCTGATTGTGTTAATGTATATTTTTCAAATGATTGCAGAGGTTGCACTGATTGTTTTGGATGTGTGGGTCTTAGAAATAAGCAATACTATTTTTTTAATGAAAATATTAGTAAAGAAGAATATCAAAAAAGAATTAATAAATCTGTTTGGAATAGGCAGTTTATAAAAGAAACAAAAGAAAAATTCTTTAAATTTAATGCGAGTATTCCAGTGAAATATTATCATGGTTTTCAAGCTCAAAATTCTAGTGGAGATTATATACAAAATACTCAAAGAGCGCGATATGTATTTAATTGTCGTGATAATAAAGATACCGCATATATGCAAGATGCATGGGAACGAACAGAGGATTGTCGGGATTGTACAGAAATAATCGTTGGGGAATTATCTTATGAAGCTCAAGGTGTTTGTGAACCTCATAGATCCATAGTGACTAGAAGTTGTTTTAATACCATAACTGATTCTTGTTACTGCGATATGTGTTTTGCAGTACGGGAATGTTTCGGATGTTTTGGTCTTAGACAAAAACAATATTGTATTTTGAATAAACAGTATACAAAAGAAGAATATTTTATTTTAAAGGAAAAAATTATTGAACACATGCGAAAAACAAAAGAATGGGGTGAATATTTTCCAGCTAATGTTTCTCCATTTGCCTATAATGAATCTATGGCGCAGGATTATTTTCCATTAACTAAAGATGAGGTCTTAAGGGCAGGGTATAATTGGTATGATCGTCCATCTCGTGATTATGAAATAACACTTTTTACAAAAGATTTACCAGAAACTTCTGATAGCACAAAAGAGGATATTACAGAAGAGGTAATACAATGTTCTTCACAAAACTCTTCTGACCAAAAAGAAAGATATACCTTATGTACAACTGCATTTAAAATAACATCCCTAGAACTTACTTTATATAAAATACTCAATTTACCAATACCAGAAAAATGTTTTTCTTGTCGAAGGCAAGATCGTTTTGCCTTACGTAATCCTCGAAGACTTTGGCGCCGTTCTTGTATGAAAGAAGGCTGTAATAATAAATTTGAGACTAGTTATGCCCCAGATCGACCAGAAATAATCTATTGTGAGAAGTGTTATCAAAACGAAGTAATATAAGAAATGCCTGCCCCGTATGAAGTACTCTTTCATTCGGGGTTATCAAAATGAGGTGATATAGATTGTTTTCTTTGAGAAATGCAAGTTTTCTGGTAAAATCATCTTTATATGGATAAAGATGTAAATAAATCACAATCAGCACTACCCGCTTTCGCTAAAAGCTCCAGCGCGGCGAGGGAAGAAGAAGTTTTAAAATTCTGGAAAGAAAATGAAATTTTTAAGAAGAGTTTGGAAAAAGATGCACCAAAAGGAAAGTATATTTTTTATGATGGACCTCCTTTTGCCTCGGGTCTACCACATTATGGGCATATTCTTGGAAGTACAGTTAAAGATGTAATTGGTAGATATAAAACTATGAGTGGATATACTGTTCCTCGTCGTTGGGGTTGGGATTGTCATGGTTTGCCCATTGAAAATATTGTGGAAAAAGATTTGGGTATTTCAGGGAAGAAAGCAATTGAGGCATTAGGAATTGACAAGTTTACAGAGCATGCACGTAGCAAAGTTCTCACTTATGTAAATGAATGGAAAAAAACCGTTGACCGTATGGGTCGCTGGGTTGACTTTGATAATTCTTACAAAACGATGGATAACACTTTTATAGAAAGTGTTTGGTGGGCTCTTGGCGAGATGAATAAAAAAGGATTGCTTTATGAAGGTGTCCGAGTGCTTGCGTATTGTCCTCGTTGTGAGACGCCAATAGCAAATTCTGAAATTGCCATGGATAATAGTTATAAAGATATCACAGATATTTCTGTCTATGTGAAATTTAAAATAATCGGCGAAGAAAATACTTATTTATTGGCTTGGACGACAACCCCTTGGACTTTACCAGGCAATACTGCGATTGCAGTAAATAAAGATTTTGTTTATTTAAAAGTAAAAGTAGAAAATGACATATTAATACTTGCAAAAGAAACATTACAAAATGTATTGAAAGATAAAAAATATTCTGTATTGGGAGAAATGAAAGGCACAGAACTCATAGGAAAATCTTACGAACCAATATTTGATTATTATAAAAATGTTGATTTACCACACAAAGAAAATATTTGGAAAATTTGGCACGGGAATTTTGTTACTTTAGATGTGGGAACAGGAATTGCTCACGAAGCTCCCGCTTTTGGGGAAGATGATATGGTTCTTGCTCAAAAAGATAATGTTCCTTTTATTCGCCATGTTGAACCGAATGGTACATTTTCTAAAGAAGTTGTAGATTTTGCTGGAATTAAAGTTAAACCAAAAGAAGACCATCAGTCTACTGATATTTTAATTATTAAACATCTTGCTCATACAGGGCTTCTTTTTGCAAAAGAGAAAATTATTCACTCGTATCCACATTGTTATAGGTGTGAGACACCACTTCTTTATTATGCTTTACCATCATGGTTTGTAAATATACAAAAAGTTAAAAAAAGTTTAATTGAAAAAGGAGAGGATATGAATTGGATTCCATCTCATTTAAAAAATGGACGATTTAAAAACACAATGGAGTCAGCTCCGGATTGGACCATATCTCGTAATCGTTATTGGGCGAGCCCGCTCCCTATTTGGAAATCAAAAGAAGGGAAGGTTATGGTAGTAAATTCACTTGAAGATTTAAAATCAAAAACAAAAAAATCTGGTAATAAGTATTTCGTCATGAGGCATGGAGAAGCTGGTAACAATATTGGCAAAGTCTTTCACGTGGATTCTCAGAATAATTCAGCTCTGACTGAATTAGGGAAAGAACAAGTCCTAGAATCTATAAATAATTTTAATGAAAAAATTGACATAGTAATTTCTTCTCCATTAAAAAGGTCAAAAGAGACATCTGAAATAGTTGCTAGAAAAATTAATTTTCCTATAGAAAAAATTATTTATGAGAATCGCGTTAGAGAGTGGGAAGTAGGGATTGATTGTGACGGAAAATCAAAAGATGAAGTATTCCAATATTTTCATCATGATTATATTTATATGCCGACAAAAGAAATAAAAGATGGAGAAAATTTCTCTCAAGTTATTGAAAGGGTAGGAGAGTTTATTTATGAGGTAGAATCAAAATATAAAGATAAGAATATTTTAATTAGTTGTCATGGTGGAACAATAAGAGCATTACAGTTTATTGTTAATGGTTATTCTTTTTCTGATTTAGAGAAGAAAGATCCATTTAGAGAATTCAATAACGCCGAGACAGAAGAACTTGATTTTGTCCCACTTCCACATAACAAAAATTATGAACTCGATTTACATCGACCATACATAGATGACATTACACTTGTTGATGAAAAAGGAGAAGAATATAAAAGAATCCCAGAAGTTGTGGATTGTTGGTTTGAGTCAAGTTCAATGCCTTTTGCACAGGACCATTATCCATTTGAAAATCCAAATTGGCAGAAAGAAAATTTCCCTGCTGGATTTGTGGCGGAATATATAGCTCAGACAAGAACATGGTTTTATTATACTCACACTATTTCCACAATACTTTTTGGAGAGGCTCCATTTGAAAATGTTGTAACGACAGGAACTATCCTAGCAGAAGATGGGAGTAAAATGTCAAAATCAAAAAATAATTATCCAGACCCGTGGCTTTTATTTGATAAATATGGAGTAGATGCTCTTCGTTTTTATCTAATGTCTAGTACTTTAATGAAAGGTGAAGATGTAAATTTTTCTGAAAAATTAGTGCAAGAAGTTGCTAGTAAAATAATTAATCGACTTGATAATGTTGTATCTTTCTATGAACTTTATCGTGATTCTTCACTAGAAGCTAGAACCTATAAACTAGAACTTGATTCAAATGTTCTTGATAAGTGGATTATAGCTCGTTTATCTCAATTTGTTTCTGAAGTAAAAGATGGTATGGAGATTTATGATGTGGCACAGGCTACTAGACCTTTTGATTTATTTATTGAAGATCTTTCTACTTGGTATTTGCGTCGTTCACGAGAAAGAATAAAAAATGGAGATGAAAATGCTAAACTCACGCTTTATTATGTGATTAAAACGCTAACCAAACTAATGGCGCCATTTACTCCTTTTATTTCCGAAGATATTTGGCAGAAATTAAAAAATGAAAATCCTGCCCGCAATGCTTCTGGCATAGCTGATGCAGGCGGGGATGAAGAAAGTGTGCATCTAGCAGATTGGCCAACTATTAGGAACAAATTTAAAATATTTAATTTGTTTAAAAAGAAAGACAAAATTCTTGAAGAAATGAAAGAAGTTCGTGATATTGTAACTCTAGGGCTTCAAGCTAGACAAAAAGTGGGAATTCCTGTAAGACAACCGTTAAATAGGTTAGAGGTTATAGGTTATAGGTTACAGGATAAATATGTAGAAATTTTAAAAGATGAGTTAAATGTTAAGGAAATAAAATTTATAGAAGGAGAAGCTAAATCTACTCAGAGTGGATCGCTCGATGCTTCTGGGGAAGCATTTAGAGAAAAGAAAGTTGAATTAGATACAAATATTACAGAAGAATTGAAACAAGAAGGGAATTATCGTGAACTCGTTCGTGCCATACAAGATATTCGTAAGAAAAATAGATTAAATCCAAATGATATAGTAATTCTTCAAATTTCTACTTCAATGAATGGACAAAAATTGATAAATAAATTTAAAAAAGAGCTAATGAAAGCAGTTAGTGCGAAAGAAATACAAATTAAAGAAAATAATGGGGTACCTGCCCGCAATACTTCTGGTATAGCTGATGCAGGCGGGGAAATAAAAATTGATAATATTGAATTTGTAATTAGTTTAGTAGTAAAATAAGAATATTATGCATCATATTTATCATACACACGGATTTATATTAAGTTCTAAAAATACTGGTGAGGCAAATAAAATGCTCACTATTTATACTCGTAAGATGGGTCTTGTACGAGCATTAGCTCAAGGCGTAAGGTTACATAAATCAAAACTTCGTTTCACTTTGCAGGATTTTTCTTATGTTAATGTTGACCTTGTGCGAGGTAAGGAATTATGGCGAGTTACTTCAGCAAAACATATTTCTTCATTTCCACTTGCAAGAAGTAGCGCCTTTTCTCTTATTTTAATGACAAGAGTTAGTAAGTTAATAGAACGCCTTTGTACTGGAGAGAGTCCCAATGAAAATATTTTTGATGATTTTATCCAAGCTCTTTATTTATTAGATGATAAGAATATATCATCTTCATCTCAAGAGGCACTTGAGTTACATCTCATATTGCGGATTATGAATAGTCTTGGATATATAGGGGATTCAGCTATATTATCAAAATACTTATCTTCCTCATTTGATTATAGTAAGACAGAAAGTTTACTTAAGGAGCGTCAATCCATAATTGCTTATATAAATAAAGCTTTAAATGAGAGTCAATTATAAAATTATATTGTGGTATAATAGAGCTTATGGTTGAAGAGATTAAAAATAAAATTGAA
>JBAZZJ010000018.1:0-5480 GCA_041658885.1 Minisyncoccota bacterium
TCAATAAGTGTCGTAGAAGCATTCTTATTTCCTTTCACCCAATCGGAATCATATATTGGAAATGAAACCGTCTCGCCATTTCCTGCTGGGGAAGAAGAAATGATCCTAACCATTCCAAACACGACAAGACCAAGTATTAATACCGCCGAAACCCACATTACTATTCTTTTTGTGGATTTTCTGGATTCTTTTTGATTTTTCACATCTTCTTTTTCCTTACACTTCAGTTCTCGTTTTTCCTTTTTAGTGAGCGTATGTTCCGTATTTTGTTCCATATTGAAAATAGTAACATAAATAAAAAGAAAAATAAATTCGCTAATTTTTTAAAAATAATAAGCCGAGGCGCAACGCGCCGAGGCTTCCAACCTTGATTTTTCGAAATGTGATTCTTGGCAGTGTTTTTTGAACGAAGTTCGAACATTTTTTGAGCAAAACCCCAACTAATGAAACCAGCCCCGCCACTGCTCGACAAGCTCGCCACCCCACAGAAAAGTTTTCTTCACATTTTTTAATTTGTGCGCGCCGATTTTTTTCTTCTAAAAGGAAAAGAAAACTTTTGTGCAGGGTTCTGCTCTCAACGAGCAGGACGGCGGGGCTGACCTTAATTTGATTTCGCTCGGGCGTGGCGGAATTCCCCCCAAACCCCCCTTCCGCCACGCCCTCGCTTCCGACGGCAATTTTTTTGGCGGACTTTTCTTTCTTTTCCTTGTCCCACCCTCCCAGCGCGGAAAAGACAAAGGAACTCCCTTTTTTCTTTACTATTTCCAAATATTTTGGTAATATTATATTGTGGTTGCGAAGTTTGAGCATAAGTTAATTATACCACAATTTAATATTACTATTCAAATATGGTAGAGTCAAGCAAAATAAAACGAATAAGAGAAAAAATGGGGCTCTCGCAAGAGAAACTAGCCCGCCTTGCTGATGTTTCCAATAATACGATAATTAACATTGAAGCGGGCAAGCAACAAAACCCTACAGTTGATACGCTTAAAAAAATCGCAAAGGCGCTAAATGTCCCGATTGAGGATTTAATAAAATAAAAATATGACAAACAATACTTTAGACAAAAAAGAAGCCATAAAATCAATTGTTCATGCCTCCGTAGAATCATTTGCAGTGGGCTTTCAGGGCAGACACGAGGGTGAGTTAGAAGATCCCGAGGGTACTTTAAATATGAAAATTCACAATGTTTTTATTGCAGTTCTTGGACCAGAAATACAATACTACACTGCCCTTGTGCGTTCGCTCGATAGCTCTTTGGGTAATATGCTAGAAAAAATGGCAATCAATATCGCAAAATTGACTTACGAAGTTAAACAAAGTGTTGCAGGACCTCTTAGTCTTAAACAAACTCAAGATGTTGCGGAATTATTAGAGAAATATAAACGCCGGGAAATTACTCCACCAACTACGGAAGATTATCAATTTTTACGAACCAAACCAACAGAACAATCACTCGTAACGAAAAGACACGATAGCGATTATTATTTGATTGATAAAGAAACTGGAGAAAACTTTTTGATTGAGCTAAAAATTGGTGGTGATCTTGATAATAAAAAAGCTCGTTCAGAAAAAGAAGCTTTATTGGAACAGTTTGCAATACTATCAAATACTCTACCAGATAAAACAAAAATAAAAGTATTTTTTGCTACTGCTTATAATCGTTTTGGTGAAGGTAAACCATGGCGACAAGAGCGTGTTCGCCAGTTTTTTGCTGATGATGAGCTTTTGATTGGAAAAGATTTTTGGGATTTTGTATGTAAATCAGATCAAGGATATAACATTGTGCTTGAAGCTTATAAAGAAAAGGCTGGTCTTATTAAAACTTCGCTAGATTCAATCAAGAAAACTTATTTGGGATAATCTATATATGCAAACACTTATTAAATGGCCCGGTGGTAAAACGCAAGAGTTTCCTTATATCAAGGATTTAATCCCGACTTTTGATCGTTACATCGAGCCATTTTTTGGTGGAGGTGCAATTTTCTTTCAACTAAAACCGCAAAAAGCGATCATCAATGATATTTGTAACGAACTTACTGATTTTTACAGCTTACTCAAAACAGAAAACGACAGAGAGGAATTTAAAAAAGAATTATATGACTATGCTACAAATTGGGAAAAAATCCCCAAGTACATCACCATTTTTGAAAATCAAATAACCAAGCTTTATGAGAAATATAAAAAAGATGAAATTACCAAAGCGAAATTATCAAAACAGGTAAATTCTATCCTTAAAAAAGAAGAGGTTCGGTTTAACGGACTTTTTCTCAAAAAGTTTTGTTTAGACGAGCAAAATTTATTAGAACAGATTACTTCAAATTTAATTTCAAAAATTAACAGGACGAAAGAAATTGAAAAGCAAAGAGGAAAATTACCCGAGGGCGATCTTCAGAAAAACATCGAAACTGCATTTAGAAGTGGATTTTATATGCACTTTCGAGATGTGATGAATTTCAACGGCAATAAATATAAAATCAGTTTGCCTAAAAAAATCGCTAATTATTATTTTATCAGAGAGTTTTGTTACGGCTCAATGTTTCGTTTTAATAAAAGCGGTCATTTCAATATCCCATATGGTGGTATCGCGTATAATACAAAAGATTTTCGCGGAAAAGTCGATTATATATTTAGCGACGAAGTAAAAAATCTTTTTAAAAATACTATTATCAAAAATCAAGATTTTGAAAAGATTTTTAATGGGTATCAATTTTCAAAAAATGATTTCATGTTTCTTGATCCTCCCTATGATACTGATTTCAGTAATTATGAGAAAAAATCTTTTGAGAAAAAAGATCAAGAAAGATTGGCGAAGTGTCTTTACGACACAAAAGCAAACTTTATTCTCATAATCAAAAACACGCCTTTTATTTCGAGCTTATACAAAAATAAGAAAGGAATAAAAATTGATAGATTCGACAAAACCTATCTCTATAATGTTAAAGGTAGAAACGATAGAGATGTTGAGCACCTTGTCATTTATAACTTTTGATGTCGTATGCAAAAATTTATCAACACAATCATAAACGGCGATTGCATAGAGGAAATGAAAAAACTTCCCGATGATTCCATTGATTTAATTTTTGCCGATCCACCTTATTATTTACAACTTCCCAAAGGAAAACGCTTAAAAAGAGCCGACGGCTCCGAAATTATTCCGGTTGATAATGATTGGGATCAATTTGAAGGATATGAAGATTATGATAATTTTACTCAAAATTGGATTAAAGAGTGCCAAAGAATTTTGAAACCAACAGGCACATTTTGGGTTATTGGAATGTACCACAACATTTTCCGAGTTGGGACAATAATGCAAAATTTAGGGCTTTGGTTTTTAAATGATGTGATATGGGTAAAAACTGACGCTTTGCCGAATTTGAATGGTCGCCGTTTCACTAACAATCACGAAACAATAATCTGGTCTGTGAAAAATAAGGATTGCAAAAAATATACTTTCAATTACGAATTTTTAAAGAAAATGAACGGCGGTATTCAAATGAAAGATACCGATTGGGTCTTTGGACTTTGCAAAGGAAAAGAAAGATTGAAAGATGAAAACGGCATAAAAGCGCACCCAACACAAAAGCCGTTGAAACTTATCCAGCAAATTTTACTAACAGCGAGCAATAAAGGTGATTTAGTTTTTGATCCGTTTATGGGCAGTGGAACAACTGCCGTTGTTGCGGAAGCATTGGGGCGAAAATGGATTGGTATTGAGAGAGACGAAAAGTATGTTGTGCTTGCACAAAGTAGGATAAAGGAGTTTTTAAGTACACGCATATGAAAATATCAAAATTAACCATAAATAATTTTCGGTGCATAAAAGAACTAACTCTTAATTCAAAAGAGCTTTCTATTTTTATCGGCGACAATGCTACTGGAAAAACTTCAATTATTGAAGCGGTTAATTTTGCCCTCTCGCCTTATTTTTTATCTGGGAAAATAAAACACACTGATTTTTATAACGGCTCTGACGAGCCGATCGTTATCAAAATTGAATTTGATGAAAATTTCATCGCCTCATTGCCCGACGGATACACGGCACAAAAAGTTGAGTGTAACGGTGTTTATCTGGAAATTAAAAAAAGGGATAAAGCGGCGGCGGGCAAAGCGTTTTCTGACATCGTTGTTTTATCTCATTATGTTATTCCGAATAGGCCAAAAGATAACGACAATGGCTGGGAAATTCAAAGAAAAACGGGAACAAAATTTAAATTTGACGAACGATTGCTTTCTTTGTCTCAAGCAGAATTAGAGAATTTTCCAAAAAGTTTTTATTTCGGGAAAAATAGAGAACGGCAATTACAGAAAGGTTTTAATTCTTCTGTTTCTTCTGTTTTTGACGATTTCAATTGGCGTTTTTCAAAAGGCGTTAGGGATGAAGAGGTGGCGGAAGGCGAGGAAAATTTTTTTGCGAAGAAAAGCAAGTTTGAACAAGAAATATTAAGCAAGATAGACGAAGCGTCACTTAAAAAAAGTTTTGAAGCTCTAAACATAAAACTGAAAAATTTTGAGATTGAAAGCGTTGATATTTCTTTTATTAATTGCCATGCACCATTTGATAATGCTTTTCTTTCGCAAAAACTAGAAAAACTTGATTTGCCCGTAACTGCTATGGGCTCGGGTGTTGAAATGATAATTTCTTTGTTATTTTTAGAAACGCTTGCTTCGTTATCAAAAGAAAAAATTATCGTTTTGATTGACGAACCGGAACTTCATCTACACCCTCGCTTTCAAGAAAAATTAGTCCAATATCTGATTGAATTTTCAAAGGTAAATCAAGTTTTTATTTCCACCCATTCGCCTTATTTTTTCAAAAATTGTTTGAAAAATTCTCAAATTGAATTACTAATTACAAAAAATTCTGAAAACGGAATTGTGGTTGAAAATACCGGCTCGCAATTCGGGTTGTTTCCGTGGAGTCCGTCTTGGGGTGAAATAAATTATTCGGCATATGGTTTGCCGACAATTGAATTTCACAACGAGCTTTATGGGTTTATACAAGAAAAACAACAAAAATATAAAATTGACGAGGTTGAAACATATTTTGTGAGCAAAAGCATTACAAAATCTAAGAAATGGGCTAAAATAACAAATGGACAAGCTCAACAGTCCGAAGATGTATCGTTGATGACTTTTGTTAGAAATACCATTCATCATCCGGAAAATACGAATAATGGAGAATATACGCCGCAAGAGTTAAAATCATCAATTGATGAAATGATAAAATTGGTTAAAAATCCATAAGAAAAGTCCGCCAAAAAAATCGCCGTCGGAAGCGAGGGCGTGGCGGAAGGGAGATCCGCTATGAGAAAAAATCAAGCATTTCGGTAGGTAGTTTTGTGCTTCAACATCATCCAGATAATATTCACCATTTGTCTGCGGAGACAGACGAGAGCTTGAGATTTTGACTTTCCTTCGGATATCTTTCTTTTGAAATATACTCTTGCTCTGTCATTACCCATGCGTGATATCTG
>JBAZZJ010000019.1:0-4531 GCA_041658885.1 Minisyncoccota bacterium
CTGAGTGGTTATCGGAGTGGAGTACTAATCAAGGAATGTTTTTAACAACAAAACCATCCTACAGTGTTAACGGTAGTATATTTCTTTTAAATACAACAAATAAAACTATCTCTAAAATATTTGGCGGGGTATTGGGTCTCACGACACTGGTTAATCCAACTGGATCTCTTGTTTTATATAGTACATCCACGGAAACTGGACCTAAACTTGGAGTTTTTGATATAAATAAACACACAACAAAAGACTTAGATACATACGGCTTACCAGAAAAGTGTGTTTGGAGTAGTGATAATATTAATATTTTTTGCGCTGTCCCAAATGTTATTACTGGGAATCAGTATCCGGATTATTGGTATCAAGGATTAATATCTTTTGATGATTATTTTGTAAAAATAAATACCATCAGAGATGATAAAATAACTATAGCAAACTCAATCAATGAAACCTCAATAGATGGTACTTATTTATTTTTAGACAAAATAGAAAACTTACTATTCTTCATAAATAAAAAAGACTCCACATTATGGAGTTTGAATGTAAAGTAAGTAGCAGGTAGAAAGTAGTAAGTAGAAAGGAAAATTACAAAACACTAAAAAGTCCTGACTTGTCAGGACCTTTTAGCTTACTACTTACTACATACTACTTCCTACATATTTTATGATTACTCTTCGGCTTGGGCCATATCCCTCTGATTCTGTTTTAATGTCCTTAGTGCCCTCTAAAAACATATGAATAATTCTTCTTTCATAAGCAGGCATTGGGTCAACCTCAATATTACTTTTAAAATAGCGAGCTCTTTCGGCCATCATGTATGCTATGGTTTTTAAATTTTCAAAACGCTTTTTTTGATAACCATTAATATCAATAAAGATACTTGGATTTTTTTCTAGAATTATCATATCTCCACCAGAATTAGCAAGTGGTGGATTTTTTTCTACTATTTTTTGAACAAGGTGATTTAAAGAACGAAGTGTTTCTCCGTCTCGTCCAATCATAAAACTAGAATCTGGTGTTTCTATCATACACCAAAGCATTCCACTATCCTCAGAAAAATCACACTTTGAGATAGTGCAAGCTGTGTATTTAAATATTTGTTCTACGGCTTCTTTAATTTTATCTTTATGCATACTGTAATTATATTAAATTGAATTATGGGTCAATTGCCGACGGATATACCATTCTTGAGCGATAGTAAATATATTACTCACAATCCAATATAATGCAACTGCTGCTGATATTTTCCAAGCAATAAAGGCAATAAAAACCGGAAGTATATATCTTATATTCATTTGCATACTATCTGAAAGTTGTTCTTGAAATGTTTTTGGGGTATCAGTTATTTCTTTCTCTTTTATAATCTCAATTTTCTTTGGTTTTACAGGAGAAGATAAATATCCTTGAATGAATTGAGTAATTCCGGCAAAGACACCAAGAAAAACACTCTGGCTACTCATTTCTATTAAACCCAAGAAATTTGTGTGCAAATTGGTTGGTATTTGTATAAATGAATATACCAAACTCGCATCAACTAAGAGACCTTTGTAAAAAACATAATACAAAGCAAAAATAACCGGCAACTGAAGAATTATAACCAAACAACCAGAAAACGGATTTGTGCCATATTTTTTATAAAGTTCAAAAGTTTTTTTGGCCTGCTCTTCTTTTTTTGGAAAATCTTTTTTTATTTGTTTAAGTTCTGGTTCCATTCGTTTCATGAGTATCTGGCTTTTGATTGATTTTTCAGTTAGAGGAGAAAGAATTAACTTGACAATAATTGTTACTAAAATAATAGCAAAACCAACATCCCCAAAAGTGATGTTGTTTATAATAAAAATGAGAGCATTATATATTGGTTGATAAAATACAGTATTCCATAAAGCTGACATTTTTCTATTGTATCATAAGAACATAAAAAGTAGAAAGTAGTATGTAGAAAGGTAAATTCGGTAAGCAAAGCTTACCGAATTTTGTGTATTTTTCTTACTACTTACTACATAACACTTACTACTTAATTGGGTCATAATGGTTTTTCTGCCAAGGATGACAACGACAAATCCTTCTAAAACCTTTATAAATACCTATAAATACGCCATATTTTAATATGGCTTCCTTAGTATATTCCGAACAGGTAGGTAAAAAAACACATAAATTATGGGATTTAAATGGTATTTTTTGATAAAGATTAATAAAATTAATAAAAAACTTTTTCATTTTAGATAATTTTTGCTCTTTTTAAAAGAAAATCAATATCTTTCTCAATTTCAGCAGGGGAAATATTTAGCGCTTCTTTTTTATAAAAGAATATCCCTGCAAAAGATTTTAAATCATATAAACGAAGTACATTATAACCCTTCCTACGAAGAGAATTCCTCTTAACTGCCGTTTTGGCAATCTTTTTGGAGACCACAAAAGCATACTTTGGAGAATCTTGTTTTAAATAATGCAAAATAAAAAACGAGCCAGAAACGACACTCCCTTTCTTCATAATGGTTTGGAATATCTCCTTTGTAACTCGCTTTTTTTTTAGAAGCATATTTATTTCTTTATTGATATATTTACCCGACCCTTTCGGCGACGAGCAATATTTACTTTTCTACCATTTTGTGTTTTGGCGCGAACAAGAAAACCATGCGTTTTTGCTCTTTTCCTTCTATTTGGTTGATATGTTTGAGACATACTGGATAATATATACTATATTAAAAGACAATGCAATATATACCCAAAAACATATCCACATGATATCAACAGCTTAATTAAGATATTTTCTTGTAGACGAATTGAAAAACAATGTATAATACGCATTATGGAAATAAAAGAACTTTGGAATAAATGTCTCTCAGAAATTGAACTAAATATTTCAAAAGCCAATTTTACTACTTGGTTTAAAAATACTTCTATAATTAAAGAAGAGGTTGGTGTTATCCAAGTTGGAGTACCCAATGAATTCGTAAAGGATTGGCTTTATAATAAATTTCATAAACTTATTTTAAAAACCCTTATTGAAAATAATGATGGTGTTCGTAGTGTTGAATATATAATACATAAACAGGAACCAAAATATGAACAGGATTTTAAGGATAATAATAGATTAATTACAAAAACATCCATTAATATAAATAAAGAACTTCCATTGAATGATTTATATGTAAACAAAGATGATAATTTAAATCCAAAATATAATTTTAATTCTTTTATTGTTGGGCCTTTTAATGAATTAGCTTATGCTGTTGCCCAAGCAATAATCACAAATCCGGGGCAAAACTATAATCCATTCTTTGTTTATGGTAGTACGGGTTTGGGTAAAACACATATGATACAAGCAATTGGAAATACTATAAAAATAAAACACCCACTAAAAAAGGTTTATTATGTTAGTTTAGAAAAATTTACAATTGATTATATTAATTCAATTCAGAATAAAAATCCAAATTCATTCAAAGAAAAATATAGAAAATATGATGTTATTATTATGGATGATGTCCAATTTATTTCAGGAAAAGATAAAACCCAAGAAGAGTTATTTCATTTGTTTAATACTTTATATGAAAAAGACAAACAGATAATTTTTTCATCAGACAAACACCCAAACTTTATTCAAGGGCTTGAGGAAAGATTGCAGTCTAGGTTTGCCTCTGGTATGACTGTTCAAATAGTTGCACCAGATTATGAATCCCGGGTGGCGATTATAAAAGCAAAGTTTGAATCAACTAATTGTATTGTTGAACCAGAGATTATTTCTTCTCTTGCGGAGTCTCTTGATGGTAATATCCGTGAACTTGAAGGAAGTTTAAATAGTGTTATCTGTCAATCTCAATTAAAAAATAGGTCTTTAACTCTTTCCGAAGTTAAAACGCTTATTAAAAACAATATTAGACCAAAAAAGAATGTCGCTATAAAAGATATTGTAAGTATTGTTGCTGATTATTATAGTCTTCCGGAAGGCGTTATTTATGAAAAAACACGAAGGAGAGAAATTGTAAGAGCTCGTCAGGTTGCTATGTATTTACTACGTGAAGATTTTAATATTTCATATCCATTAATAGGACAAAAATTAGGGGATAGGGATCATACAACGGTTATTCACTCTCATTTAAAAATAAAAAGCGATTTAACAACAGATCCGTCGTTATTACAAGAGATAGAAAAGATTAGAATTATGTTTAAATAATGAAAAAGAACAAGCATGTGGAAAAGATGTGTTTATAAAAAGAAAAAGTGTGTAAAAATAGTTGTTTATTAAAAAATTAAAAGTAATTAACAAGTTAAATTAAAATTATAAAAAATAAATTTTAAAAAAGAGTTTGTTTTATTAAGTTTTTAAGGAATCCACATATTAACAATTATAATAGTAGTAATAAGTATTAATAAGATAATTTATAAAATATTATGAAAATAGAATGTTCGATAGATAAAATTAAAAAAGCATTGGTTTCTGTAGAAAGAATAACTGGAAAAAATTTAACCCTTCCTGTCCTTGGTTCTGTTCTTTGGGTTGCTACTGGTAAAACATTAAAACTCAGGGCTACAAATT
>JBAZZJ010000020.1:0-4279 GCA_041658885.1 Minisyncoccota bacterium
CATTGCCATTGTTTACTAACACAAGAGCATTTTTGTCATAAACAGAAACTTTGCCAAACAACTTCCCTTTTAATCCTGCATTTTCTATCAGCCAACCCGCTGGAATTTTAACTAGATTTTGCATAGTTGTTTTATCTTTTTCCACATCAAAATATGGAATCTTGCCATAAGTCCGACTTATGGCTAAAAATGATTCTTTAGAAAGAATAGGATTTTTGAAAAATGAACCTACATTTGGAATTTCTTTTGGGTTTGGAAGTTTACTATTACGAATATCTATAATAGTATCGCGAATCTGTTTAAGAGTTGGATTATTGATATTGTTCTCTATAAAATATCTTTTTATTCCAGGATATGAAAGTGCTTGAGAGAGCGAAACTAGAAATCCCTTTGGCGATGGTCTGGCTACTCGTCCTCCCTCATCCGAGGACCTCGTAAAAGGGATTTCTGGTGAAGTGACTTTGTTTAATCTATATGTAACTGCCGTTATCACATACTTTCCTTTTAATTCATGTTTGAAAATACTATCTCTATAACCAAACTTACAATCTTTATTTAAAATTTTAGAAATTATACCTTTCTTTATATCAAAAACTTCCACTTCTAAAATTGTATCTTTAACTTCAGCTCCATAAGCTCCAACATTTTGCACAGGAGTAGCTCCAACTGTCCCTGGAATTGCTGATAAAGATTCAAAACCTGATAAACCCATCTCTACTGTACGAGAAACAATTTCGTCCCAAATTTCTCCAGCTCCTACTTTGATATTTATATAGTCTTGTCCTTCGGAAACGATTTCAAAACCTTTAATTTCAATCTTGAGAGCCATGACATCCAGTACTCCATCAGAAAAAACAATATTTGAACCTTCACCTAAAACAAAAATTGGAATATTTTTGTATCTTGCATCGGTTTGCGCGATAGCGCAAACCGATGCAAGATCTTGTATTGATGAAATAACGGTAAAATAACGAAATTGCCCACCAATCTTCATTGTAGAATAACCTTTAATATCAACATATTCTCTTATTTTTACCATACTTGCAATTATATCATATGTGATATATACTTGTAAATATGAAAAACAAATCACCCCTACGGGGGATCTCCCGAAGGGAGACAGAACAACAAAAGATAGGGTTTTTTATAAAGGAACTTAGAGAGAGACGTAATATGACTCAAGATGCTTTCGCTAAAGAATTAGAAACTTCCCAAAGCGCTGTGGCAAGAATGGAAAAAGGAGAGCAGAATTTCAGCACTGAAATATTGGGTAAAATTAGCGAAGTCTTAAACCACCAAATAGTTTCTATAAATGAATCTATAGATTTTCAAATAACTGGTGGCAAAAAATTAAATGGTAATATCACTACTAATTTCTCTAAAAATGGTGCCGTTGGGCTACTTTGTGCTTCTCTTCTTAATAAAGGTAAGACTACACTCCACGGTATCGCTCGTATTGAAGAAGTTTATAGAGTAATAGAGATAATTGAGAGTATTGGAGTTTCTATAAAATGGATTAATAATAATTCTCTGGTTATAACCCCCCCTGAAATATTTACTTTAGATAAAATAAATATAGAATCTGCCATTAAAACTCGCTCTGTCATAATGCTTATAGGCCCACTTATACATTTACTTCCATCTTTTTCTATCCCGCATGCTTCAGGATGTAAACTCGGAAAAAGAACTATTTCGGCACACACTTATGCATTAGAAGACCTAGGAGTAAAAATAAAAACAACTAATAATGAGTATAAAATAAATGCTGAAAAAATCATTTCCTCAAAAAAGGAGACAAATATTATTATGTATGAAGCCGGAGATACTGCTTGTGAAAATATATTAATGGCTGTCTCAAAAATAAATGATACTACTACTATTAGATTTGCTAGTGCAAATTACATGGTTCAAGAAATCTGTTTCTTTTTAGAAAAACTGGGAATAAAAATAGAAGGGATAGGAACTTCTACTCTAGTTGTTCACGGAGTGAAAGATATAAATATGGATGTTGAATATAATAATAGTGAAGACCCTATTGAATCAATGATGTTTATATCAGCAGCTATTGCCACCGACTCCGAACTTAAAATTAATCGTTGCCCTATAGACTTCCTTTCTCTTGAACTTGAAAAATTAAAAAGAATGGGATTGAAATATAAAATGTCTAAAAAATATAAATCTTATAATGGAAAAACAAACCTTATAGATTTACAAATATTCCCTTCAAAATTAAAAGCACTTGATGACAAAATACATGCGAATCCTTACCCAGGAATCAATATGGACAATCTTCCATTTTTCGTGCCTATTGCTATAAAAGCCAAAGGCCAAACAATGATTCATGACTGGCTATATGAAAATCGCGCTATATATTTCACAGAACTAAACAGATTAGGGGCAAGTATAACTTTAGCTGACCCACACAGAGTCTATATAGAAGGAGGTACACCATTGAAAGGAGCTCAAGTCGTCTGCCCTCCAGCTATCCGCCCTGCAATGATAATCCTTATTGGAATGCTAGGGGCTTCCGGCACATCAATCCTCCGCAACGTTTATATGATCGATCGTGGATATGAAGAAATCACTGAACGCTTAAACGGAATCGGTGCGGATATAAAAATTTTGAAATAAAATTAAAAGACTATTTATATTTCCATATAAATAGTCTTGATTAAATTCTTAAAATCAAATACAACATAATAGACATCATTGCTAACGATCTTGCCGAGTAAATAATCGCTAATCTGTCTTTGCCTAATATGCCGGTAATAAGCCCAGTCAAAGCATAAAAACAAGAGAACCCCCAAGCAATTGGCGACTCGGACGTTTCAGATGCCGACCATAAGTGATAAAATGTTGGGAAATAAGCCATAACCATAATGGCTTGGACCAGAATATTTGATAGTACGGGTGATTTAGTAATTTTCCAAAAAATAAAAATCACTAATGATAAGAAAAGACACAAACTTTCAAATATATTAACCCTATATCTAACATCTTTCCCAAAACAAATTATCACTACAGTTACAGCTAAGACCAAGAACACGTCTCCTGTGTTACATATATTATTCAACAAATTATGTTTTTCAGAAGACAAATAAGTAGCAAAACTTAAACTCGCAGCAATAATAAATATAACCCATGTCATAAGAGTAGGGTGAATCACTCCTTTGACTGTAAGAAAGCTATACCATACGTTTGCGATAATCATCAAAACGATAGTTATAAACGCAAATAGCTTTTTCAAAATGTACCCCCTTTTTAATTTGTTTTACTAAACAATAATACAAAAAACATAAAAAGTCAAATTTACAAAAAATAAATCCAAAAAATCTTGAGTTTTTAATATTAAAATTCTTTCATTAATTTCTCTTTAATAAAATCTGGCTTAATAGGCAAATCTAATAATTCAGTTAATTTATGCCATTCGAGAACATAACTATCAGTCGGACGGTTTATTTTTGCTTCCTCCCCTCCCAATTTAAGTGCACCGGAAAAATCAGTAACCAAGAAAAAATAGTGCATTCTTTTATCGTAATCATTGTAATACTTCCATAATTTTTTATCTATTTTGGCATTAAGATTTGTTTCTTCTTTTACTTCTCTTAGCGTAGCTTCCTCTAAGGTTTCTCTATCATCCACTCCCCCTCCAGGTAAAGCAAAAAATTCCTGACCGTCACGAAATCTATGAATAAGAAGAATCTGACCATCTTTAATTATAACTGCGGTTGCTCTCATAAAATATTACAATAAAATAAGACTGCAGATTATTCCATAAATTATAACACTGGACATATCTTGTATAACTGTAGCGATTGGACCAGACCCAGCGGCCGGGTCCTTGTGAAGAAGTTGAAAGATATGAGTAATTATTATTGCAATAACAGGAGCAAATAATATTGCAAAAAATGTACCTAATGCAACACTAAGAGTAAGTAACTCATTTCCAAACCACAAAAAGGAAACCAATCCTGAAATCAACCCAAAAACAGTTCCAAAAATTATTCCTAGAGTTAATTCTTTGCGTAAATATTTACCAAACCTAGCTTTACCTGTTTTTAAATTTCTTGAATAAATTGCTTCAGATTGAGTTCCAATAGCATCTGCTATATAAACAACAAATGGGAGAAAGAAAGCAATTTCTATATTACTAGAAAGAACTTCTTCAAAATGAGAAGTGATAAAAGAAATACCAAAACCTAGAATCAACCCTAAAAAAAGAGATGGGGCTCTTAATTTAAATAAGGTTTTCACCGGCTCATAATTATCATCAGCATAT
>JBAZZJ010000021.1:0-4037 GCA_041658885.1 Minisyncoccota bacterium
CCAAGCTAAAGTTATAAAAGATATTCTAGATAAGAACGAAAAATTAGTTCGTTATCTTATGATTAAAACAGTTCGTGAGAATACTATGTCAATAAAACGTTCTTATAGTAAACAGGATGGAGTTAGACGTCGTCCAGTTCAAAAGCGCGAAGAAATTAATCCAATAAACGAAGAAACAATAGACAAGGAAATTGACGCTCTTGTGGTATAAGTGAAAATCAATGAGTGAAGCGAATATGATTTTCCTTACCCTGTTAAATAAATTTTGCTTTGCAAAATTTGCCTTACTAGGTGAGGAGTGTATAATGAATATTATTAAGAGAATAATTTAGGAGTTATGTGTCGTAAGGCATTTAACAGGGTGACGATTTTTATAGTCGTTCCACTCCTTAAAAATCAGCCATGTATTTAAACAAAGTATTTATAATAGGTAATCTCACTCGAGATCCAGAGATTAAAGCAATACCTTCAGGTATAAAAGTATGTAGTTTCTCTGTTGCTACAAATCGTGTCTGGAAAGATAAAAATGGAGTTAAACAAGAAGCCGTAGATTTTCATAATGTAGTTGTTTTTGGCCGTCAAGCTGAGACGACTGCTCAATATATGAAAAAGGGTAGTCAGGTTATGGTGGAAGGTCGTATGCAGACAAGATCTTGGGATGATGCGGCTACAAATACCAAAAAATACCGAACTGAAGTTATAGCTGATAGAGTTCAATTTGGTTCAAACAGTAGTGGTGCTAAAAGTGGAGGAAGTTTTGACCAATCGTCTTCAGCAAAAGATTCTCAAGCACAGGCTCCAGCAAAAGAAGAAGAGTTAGACACTATTGAATATCCAGAAGAACAAATAAATACAGAAGACATTCCGTTTTAATAATTAATCAAAAATTCATGAAACAAGATTATTTTTCATCAAACAATATAAAACATATTGACTACAAAGACATAGAAGTACTAAAAAGATTTCTATCTCCAAGTGCTCGTATGCTTGCTCGTCGTCGTACAGATGTCACAGCAAAGAATCAACGCAAACTTTCTATGGCTATCAAACGCGCTCGCTTTATGGGATTGCTTCCCTACGTCGCCAAGTAGATTTAATGATTTTAGAACTGGGTAAGATATTTTCATGATTGTATTTTAACTTTTGGATATATATAAATCCTGTTGCTAGTATGATACTTAATATTACAAAAAGATATTTATATGGGAAAATTAAGAATACAAGAGTCGCTATCACAGGGGCTATTATATAAGAAACAGGAGTCATATCGCGATATATTCCTAAAAGATATGCATCTTCTTCTTTTACATGTGTAAAGAAATAAATTTCAGCAGTAGATTCTATCATACTTGCTCCAACTCTGGTCATAAACAAAATTATTGCCCATAAAGTTATACTGGAAGTTGTGATGAAAGAAATTAAAAAAGTAAAACTAATCATAATTGAAAATCCTATATACAATAGAATCTTTTTATTTAGATTATATTTATCAATGAATATTCCAATAGGTAATTCTAATATTATAAATGGAATAAGCATTATAGTAAACATTATTCCTATTTGATTCCAATTAAAACCTAAATGATTATAAAAATATATTGGAGTATAAATTATCATCCACACATAGAAAAATTGTAAAAGAAAATTGATAGTTACAATAGCAAGCATATGGCTATTTGTTTTTAAATATTTGAAAGTTTCTAGGAATGGTGTCTTCTTATAAGTTTTATCTTTGAAACTTTTTGTTGAAAATACTAATCCAATTGTCATTATTGCTACCATTAAAAATGCAATAATATATATTGTTTTATATCCGCCTTCTTTTGTTATTAAGAATGTTGAAAAAAGAGGAGATAATACCCATGCAATATTTAAAATTGTAAGATATAAACCTCGTGTTTTACCTATAGTTCTGCTAGTTCCAAAATGTTCGATAAATATATCAATACAAAAGAATACTAATGTGTTGGTAAGAGAGAATAATACAAAAGATATTCCTATTATATATGGGTTAGTAGAAGTTATAAGCCCTACCAGTGAAATCATGTTTGTAATTAAAAAGATTAAAATTAACCTTCTATTTCCAAAATTTTTAAGTACACCAGAACTTTTTATTAAAAGAAAAAATGTTAACAAAAAGGCTATAGTATATAAAACACCTACATAATCTTCATTTATTATTCCTGTTAAAAATTTTGAATTTACATAAGCCGAGATAGCTATATGTAAAGAAAATACAAACGATAGAATATACATTCTTTTGATTTTAGAAATTTTATTCATATTTTTAAATGCTTAATAATACTGGGATAACAATGGGTCTCTTGGCTGTTTTTTGGAAAAGGAATTTTGATATATTATCTCCCAATGCTGTTTTTATACTATCAAAATTAATGGGGTTTATTCCATGAATTTCATCTTCAACAGTTTTCTTGATGATTAGGCGAACTTGGTGCAATAGTTCTTGATTTTCTTTTAAATAAATAAACCCACGAGATATTATATCCGGAGACTTTCTTAATTTCCCTGTTACAGAGTCAATAGTTGCGATTAAGACAAACATTCCATCTTGAGCCAACATTACTCTGTCTCTTATAACCACATCTTGTTCATCTCCTATAGAAAATCCATCTACCATCATAGGTCCTGAAGGAGCTTTTTCTTTACGAAGAATCATTTTTGTTCCATTATCTATTATTTCTATTATGGATCCATTATCAGGTACAATTATATTCTCTTCAGACATTCCCAAAGACATAGCAATTTCTTTATGTTTAACTAACATTGAATGCCATCCATGGATAGGAATAAAGAATTTAGGGTGTGTTTTTCTATGTAGCCATTTAATATCTTCTTGATTACCGTGACCAGTGGCATGAATATATTCTTCACTTGTATGATAACTAATAATATGTACTCCATGACGAGATAGATTATCTTTTAAATGCTGGACAGCAATTTCATTCCCGGGAATAATAGAAGAAGAAAGAATTATTGTATCTCCTCTACGAATGGTAAATTTCTTATGAGTTTTGTTTGCTGCTCGAGAAAGAGCTGCAAATTCTTCCCCTTGAGCACCAGTCATCATAATAAGAACTTTATTTGGAGGATATTTATCAACATCTTCAACGGGGATAATTGTTCCTTTTTTGGGTTTAAAAATTCCAGCTTGTTCACAAACTTCCATATTTGTTTTTAAAGATCTTCCATCCAAAACAACTTTTTTTCCAAACGATTCAGCTACCTCAACAATTTTCATAAGACGTGTAATAGATGAAGCAAAAGCTGAAATAATAATACGGCCAGTACCTTGTTTTATTAATTTTTCTAATCCTTCATGGACTTTAATTTCTGGAAGAGCAAATCCTTCATTTTCTATATTAGTCGAATCAGTCATAAGCAAAAGGACCTTTTCCTTATCCAAAAAAGCATATTCTTTTTCTTCTTTGGGAGTTACAACACCATCAATTTGGTCAAGTTTATAATCTCCGGGAGTTATTATTGAACCATAAGGGGTTTCAATTACAATCCCCAATGAATCGGGCATAGTGTGAGTTACTCCAAAAAAACGAATACGAATATCCCCGGCATAAATCACAGAATCTTTTTCAATAGTTTGGGTGTTAAGTGGAGGTAAGTGAGAAAATTCTTCTTGACGTTTTTTCATCATCAATATAGAAAGATTTCTAGAATAGAGTGGAGGATTACCAATACGACTCATTACCAAAGGGATACCCCCAATGTGGTCAAGGTGTCCGTGAGTTACAATCATTGCGCGAACCTTATCTTTGCGTTCTTCAAGATAGGTTGTATTTGGAATAATATAATCAATACCGGGAGTATCTTCGGTTTTAAATTGCATCCCAGCATCGATAACAATAATATCATTACCGATTTCAATAGCTGTCATATTTTTCCCAATTTCTTCTACTCCTCCGAGCGGAATTATTCTAATAACCCCTTTCTCTGGAGAGGGAATAGGATTTGCTTTATTTTTTATGAAAGCTGTTTTGTTTTGGATTCCCTGGGCTTCTGCT
>JBAZZJ010000022.1:0-3959 GCA_041658885.1 Minisyncoccota bacterium
GTTTCCCATTTTGTTAACCCATCAAGAACCCCTTTCCTAATTCGTTCTGACAAAGGCCCAGTCTCTAAATTGTCCTTTGCTTTCTTTTCGAACTCTTTTATTACCTCAGATAAATCTCTTTTTTCAAGAGAAACTTCAGATGAAGCAATCTTCTGTTTTTCTTCAAGAGAAGTATCAACCGGAATATTTTTATTCTTTTCTTTATTTTTCTTTTCTTCTTCTCCTTCCTCCTTTTTAATATTTAATTTATTAAATTCTTCCTCGATTTGTTTTTTGTAATTTTCAGTTGCTTCGTTGTATATTTGCATTGCATTATTATAGTCTGCCCCATCCAAAATTGTTTTTCCATCAGGATCTATTACTCTATACTTAGCTTTTGGATTTTCAGTATTTATTATTTCTCCGTGAGGGTTCCCATCTTTTGTTATTTCTTTTGGGTTGATTGATTCTATGGAAAAACCGTATATATTGAAATTCACATTATATTTATTATCTAATTTTTGTAGTTCAAAACCCCCATCATAATTTTTATTATAATAATCTATTGGATCTACTAATGGTTTATCATTTGTGACAGAGTTAAACCAATCTAGTGAAGAATATGTCCTATCAACACCCTTTTTAACTTTCAATGCTTGTCTAGTAATTTTATATTTTACATTAGGGTTTTTTATTTTATCAATTATACTATAAGCAAAAGGAAACAGTTTTCTTTCTTCAGTATTAAAATATTCCTCACATACCATTTTATTTAATTCAATCATATTATATTCTTTTTCTTTTTCTTTTATTTCACTTTCCAATTTTAAATATGCAAAAATGTTTCCAATAAACTTGAAAAACGTACCACCAAGCTTTTCCAGTTTCTCAACTAGAACATTATATTCTTCTACTAGTTTTTTCTCTCTTTCTTTAATTACAACATATTCTTTTCTTAAATCATTTATTTTTTCTATATTGCTTTCAGTTGTATTCTCTAACCTTTCTTCTTTTGTATCCTTTGCAAGTTGTTCATGTAAGATTTTTATTTTTTCATCATCAACTACATTAACCACAGGTTCTATCCCTTGGCTGTCTTTTACGCTATCCCCACTTTCATTGATTACTGGTTTTACATTTATTTCTTTATTTTTTTTAGCCAACAAAGTCTCAGCAGCTTTTGTTTCATCTGCAATAACAATATCTGCGTTTGCTATAATTGCAAGTTGTTTCACACGTTCTTTTTCTAACTCTTCTATTGAACTTTCATTAGTTGATTCTGTCTCTTTTGTTTCGTTTTTCCATCCCATTAATTCATTCATCTTTTTTGTCTTTTCTTTTTCACTTACCATTAGTTCTTCTATTCTCTTTTTTTCCTCAGGTGTCACATCTTGTTCTCCAATTTTATCTGGATTTAGTAAACTATCTCGCTCTTGAGTGAGTTTATCTGTTTTTTCTTGGCATGCTTTAATTTCAGAAGCATCCCTCAATTTTTTTTTAGTTTTTTTTAATTCTCTTATCTCGTCATTTATTTGAATTATACGCTTCTTCTCAGGACTTATAGTATCTAATATTTGTTTTAGTTCCTCATTCATATTTTTAGTTAGTTATTTTATAAAAGTATTATACCAAACATTACTTAAGTTGTCCTTACATTATATCACGTAAACACAAAAAAAGCAAGAACTACTAATTCTCTCTCATCACCATCTTTTCTATGTTTTGACGCTTAATATTCAACTCTTTGGTCTTTTTGTCTAATTCACTCAATGTTTTCCTTCCTTCGCCTATTGTTTTTTTCTTTTGGCTCATTTCTTTCTTTATATTTTCTGTCTTTATTTGTTTTTCTGTATTTTTATTATCTTCCTTATATTCTTTTACTAGATTATTATATTTGTTTTTTAGTATAGCTATTTCTTCAACAAATTTATTTATTGAATCTCTAACTTGAATTGTATATTCTTCGTATACTTTTTCTTCTTTTGTTACCATTTCAAGCATAACAGGAATTATTTCTTCTATCAGAACATTAACATTAAATACAACCCCACTTTCTCTACTTTTCTTGTCAGGTAATACAAATAAAAATTCACTATAATCTCCCTTGAAATATGGTTTTACAAAATTTTTAATATTTTCTTTATCAGCATTTAAACATCCATCAGTGAAATTATTATCTTTTTCTGTTTTTGAATTAAGTCTTTTGGTTCTTCTTTCTAATTCTCCATGACCACTATATGTCTGATGCTCTCCCAAAAAAACTCTGTCCCCTAAAATTGATATACCATAAAGAGAGAATTGTAATTCGCCATATTCTTTTATATCACTTGGTAGTGCAAAATTTGAAAGTAAATATATACCTGCTGGGGTAGTATTTTTCCCTTTATTATATTCTATTGAAGTATTTGGTTCATCTCCTTCATCTTTTCCGAAACCTGCAGGGAATTTGGCAATAATTTTATTCCTATAGTCAAATACATAAATAAGAGCAGTATCTTTGTCTAAAATTTGATAGCTATTCCCTGGTGTCGGATCATTTTCTGCAAAACATTTATAAATCTCTTGCCCTTTCTTTGGTAAAGAGTTATATATTTCAACATCAAATCTTTCGTTAAAATTTATAGATGTTTCCTTCTTTTCCTCTTTCTTTTCAAAAGTTATTTCTTTTTTGTCTAGTTTTTTATCTATTTCTTTTGGTTTTTCTTTATTCTTTATTAATAGAGTCGCTATAATTATCGGTATCACTGTCATTCCTATCTCAAAAAAGATTTTCCAATTTCTTGATATTTTAAATTTCTCTATTTTTTCTTCCGGAACATGATATTCTTTTTCTAAAATTTCTAGGATTTTATTTTCTTTTTTGTCTTCTGGTAGATTTACTATTTCGGAAAGTATTTTTGTTGTTCCACTTTCTGTTGGTGATATTAAAGATTCTTTTTCTTCTGCTTCATTTTCAATAAAGAATTCGGCAGGTAAAGCACCAACTATTTCTTTTGCGAATTCTGCCCCATAAATAACACTCAGGTTGGAGGTCAAATATTCTTGTTTATCACCACTTTCAAATCTCTGTATGATCTCATCTATTGTATCCATAACTTGGTCATAGATTGAAGGAGGCTGTTCTCTTGTATTAGAAAATTCTAAAGTCATTTGTTTTTGTATTATAACATTATAATCTTGTTTATAAAAAGTTTGAGCCCGTTCCTTTAAAAGAATCGGGCTCGTGCATGCTTACGGCATGTTCGTTTTTCTTACCGCGGCTTCTCAATTTTTTTGTAGTCATCAGGGCATTTTGCCATGATTTCTGCTTTTAACTTGTCAGAAGCGACGTACGTAAATGTTTTGTTCACGTCGTCAATCACCGGGTTGCCCTTTAATTTTTGGGCTGAAGTAGTGGTGGTTGCGACTTGAGTCTGACCTTTTGCGGGTTTTACGGCAAATTGAGCTTTGGCTTTCAGGAGGCTATCCTGAGTTGCCAAGATGACTCTTGTGCTATCAAGAACAGTTTGTACACTGTCCAGTTCAGCTTTTCTCTCATTCCCCCACTCATCATTAAAGATTGACTCTTTCCTCCATTCTTCTGCATTTTTGGCTTCTGCTTTGGCCGTTGAATCGGCTACATGCAATTCTTTCTTTACCGATTCTTTTGCAACTATTTCAGCGTTAGCTTTTTCTTGTGCAGGTAAAAATGCAAGGAAAAATACAAGTCCGGCGCCTACAACGGCAGTCACGATCGAAATTACAATAATTTTTTTCATCTTTACAAATTTTTAAGTTAACTTACTTATATCGTAGCATATTTGAATTACTTTGTCAAGCACTTTTTGCGGTATTTAATTTCCATGTCATAGTTCTACCCCTGTGTATAACTTAATTGACGAATACCGCTTTATGAGCTACCCTTAAGGTATAGGACCTTTGGTATGGGTCTTATGATACAGAAAATCCTAAAAAAGCTTTATATTTCAAGCATTTCCGAA
>JBAZZJ010000023.1:0-3415 GCA_041658885.1 Minisyncoccota bacterium
AGAGAGTTATATAGAAATGTATCTTTACCACATTGAATATTCAATTCAGTCCACACGTCAAACATTCACATGTAAAGTGGTCGGTAAAAGTGAAGATGATGTTATCAATGACATTGAAGGTCAGGTTGGAAAAATAGAAATTAATGATCTTCATTATCAGACCGAAATACATCGAGTAACCAGATCAATCCGTGAAAAAATTATTGAACAATCTTTATTAAAACAACACATAAAACGATCAGGAAGACCAAAAAAATATGAGGTTATAGGAGATTAAATATTTTATGATTGAAGAAAAATTATCAAAAAAAGTAACCGTTCTTTTTACAAAAACAACGGACAAAAAATTAAATGAGATATGTAGAAAAACAGACAGACCGAAGAGTAATTTACTCAGGTATATTATTCAAGACTGGGTTGGTAAAGTAATGAAGGAGTAAATAAGTCTGGAAAACATATCCGATATGTGTTTCATTGATCGGTAACATATTGACTTAATCGTTTTCATCCTTTTCAGTCATCAAAATTGAAAGGTTTCAGATGAACGATTTTATAGATAAGATAACCCGAAACCCACGATCATAAAGATTTGTGGGTTTTTTATTTTGGAAAATGAAAGGAAAAATTTATGAATAAAAATTATATGGGGATAATTATCATAATAATCTGTTCTTTTTTTCTCTTGCCACACAATACATATTCATCATCAAAAGAGGATTACGAGTTACAAGAGAAATGTGGGAAACGTTGTGATGAGATGTTTAGAAAAGATTATGGTAACGGAACTGACAATAAAGGTATGATATCAAATTATCAAAATCATTATAATAAGAAACTAAATAAATGTTTCTTCTTAATTATGAATACATCTGTTTCTAGAAATAAAAAAACGAATAAAGTTGAAAGTCTGATAATGAGGAATCTATTTGATGTCAATGAAAATAAGGAATACGGGTCATTTGTAAGATGGAGTTACAGTTTTACACCAAATGATTGTCGTGTCTTGGAGAAGTATTGTAAATCAGAAAGTGAATGGGACTCCCTCGTAAAACCTTATATGGAAGAATAACTATAAGATGATGGTAATGATCTACATAATATTATTTCTAATTATTCTCATTGTTTTTTATAAGATATTTTCTTTTAGAATAACTACATACTTTTTAGAAAAGAGAATAAGTGAAATACAACCTAGTGTCATAGAATTTTTAAACAATCGGAAAAAAGAGAGAGAAGAAACCTTAAAAAAATTCAATGAAAATGATCTGGTTGTTAAGATGTTTGAAAAAAGTTCACAAGAAATTGTGGAGAATATAGAAGATATAAAGAAAGATTTATACTTAGTAAACAATTGTGAAATTGTAAAATTAAACTGGTTGAAAATGAAGGGTGGGAAAAAAGACAAAGTTGAATCGGAAGTATCTTTATGTTTCTTAAAATATTTAGAATGTCTTGACCGTTTAAGAAGATTATCTCACATAGATGTGTCTGTTCTTCCACAAGGAGCTCAACAAGAACACATTAATCGTATTTTTGAAACTCTTAGAGAAAAAGAAAAACTCTATGAAATATTCGATTATGTGATTAACAAAAAATAATCAAACCTGAATTATCAAAAAGGTGTCATATAGGATATATGTAATGAATCAATCTATTGTATGTTGTTTAGATGTCCTAGGATATTCAGATTTAGTTAAAAATAAACATTCCGATGATGAATATATAAAAAAATATGAAGATGTTCTTAATAAATCTCTGTCAATTTTAAATAAATTAAAAAGTAATTCATCTTCTAAGGATTCTAGTTACAATGAAGAGAAAAATAATTTGATAGATAAAATAAGAATTATTACATTTTCTGACACAATAATATTTATATTATACCTCGAAAAAATTGATAAAGAACAGATCAATAATTGTATGTTCCTGTTCTTAAATCTTATATCAAGATTTTCTACATTGTTTATACAATATATAGGAAACACTCTTAGGGGTGGAATGTCTATTGGTCAACATTATGACAATTACGATAAATATAGAGAGAACAAAGACATAAAATTAGTAATGTTTAGTAAATCTCTTATAGAATCACACAAACTTGAAAGTGAATCATCATTCTATCCAAGAGTTCTTATAAATAAGAAGTTGAATGATTATCTTCAAAAGATTTCATTTAAGAAATACAACGAATTTTTTTACCAAGACTTTTTTCATGAAACATGTTTACGAATCTATGGTCATTTTGTTAAATCTAAATACCAATCTTCAGTGGTTGAAGAATTGATACATATTAAAGATAAAATCCAGAATTCCATTGATGATAATCAAGGTAATAGAAAAATCCTTGAAAAACTTTTTTATTTTTCAAATTATCACGACTATGAATGTAAACAATTGAACATCAAAAATAATGAATGTTATTTTAATTATTAATTAATTAAATTATATTGAATATTCAAATCAAATTTCATTCATCAATATCCCGTTGACTTCCTTGTCTTCTATCCCCAAGTATCTCATGGTGACTGACTGTGAGGAATGATTAAATCGTTTACATAAAATTTCACCACTGACACCGAATTTTTTTCTTTGAATATAACCAAAAGTTTTTCGTAACGAATGACTTCCATAGTTTCCTTTCAAATTGATAGAACGACACCAGGACTTGATCATGAGATTTGTTGAACTGACTGTAAGATGATTATTTTCTCCTTTTCTGGATTTAAAAAGATAATCATCGTCATTGAATTTCTGTTCTTCCAGATAGGATTTTAAGATTTTATAGGTCGTTTTGTTGATCATTAAAACATTTTCTTTCCCTGTCTTCTGTTCATGGATTTTCGAGGTTTCATTCGGTTTTAAAGAACGAACATCACCTACCTTTAATTTTAAAATGTCACCACATCGAAGTCCATTATTAATACCGATAGTAAATAAAAGTAGGTCACGTGTATTTTTTGAAAGAAGTTTTTTTATACTGTCAATATCTTTAATTTCTCGGATGGGTTGGACGGTAATTTTGGAATTTTTCTTCGGATGATTAGGATTATTTTCTTTCATTTTTTCTTTCCTTTCAATCGTTTTGAACATTAACTTTTTATAAATATGGATACAGAAGTTAGTATTCAGGGGCAACCAAAATGTTTATAAATTACGGATATTTATATAACCTGTTAATCCGTTTATGTTTTACATTGGATAATGAATACTAACTATTTCTTAAAAGTTAATATTCGAGGAGGAATTAAAAAATGAAATTCGGACAATATATGAAAGTTGAAAATATAAAAAACAAAATTGATGAAGATGAAAAACAAAATAAAAAATCAAGACGGATTAAAGAATGTTCAGATGATGAAAGTAATGATGTTGATGGTAATGGTATTGATGATAATTTTGATGAACAAACAAAACT
>JBAZZJ010000024.1:0-3082 GCA_041658885.1 Minisyncoccota bacterium
ATATCGGCAGTGCAGAAAAGCTACTCGAACAGCTTAAACTCCTTGATAAATTCCTTCACAAGAAAGAACATTAAACCCAATTATAGATTTGTTCGTCGCAGAGATTTAAAATGTTCATCTACTGTTTATCACAATAATTTATTTAAAGGGTTTATTAATCAATAGATACATGGCATTGAAGAAATTAACTCCAAAGCATTTAGAAGTTTTAGCAAAGTTAGCAACCAATCAAGAGCCTATTAATTATCAAGAATTCCTTCCAGATTTAAACCCTGTACTTGATTTGGCAGAATATCATTTAGTAAATAAGCTGAGTGGATCTTATGCCTTAAGCAGTAAAGGAAAAGATTACTTTAATAAAATTCTTCAGTCTGCTTCAAGATATCTTAAAAAAGATATTAGTATTAATTCTCTCGATTAAATCCAACCCATTAACAAACTTAATCCAACCAAGAATAATAATATTCCTGCAATCAAATGGAGCTTTTTTATATTTCTTTCCTTCCATCCGGAAACATCTTCTATTCTTGCAAAGCCAAAATAGACAATTCCAACGATTATGAGCATTGGAATTAAAAATATAATATTATAATAGAGAAGCCAAGGAATTGTTTGAATAAATGTTAATCCTGATATAAGTCCTGATGCCACAATATAAGGTCCTATTGTGCATGGCAAAAGGAAAAGAGTAACTAAAAATCCTATTATGAATGCTCCTGATGGGGAAGTAATTTTTTCAATTGTTCTTTTTACTTTTGGCCTTAAAAATATTGGCATCTCCGTCGCAAAACTTCCTTTTCTGTAAAAGAAAAAATCTTTTATGTTTAATGCCCCAAAAATCATTGCTAATATTGCTAATCCATCATAAACATAACCTGAGTTCTTTCCTAGAAATTCTGCAAATGTTTTGAAAAATTGAACTAATATTAATCCATAAAAAATATATCCTATAAAGACTGCCGAGACAAAAGCCAATCCAGCGTATAAAACTCTTTTTCTTTTTTCAGGGTTTTGAATTAGTATAGTTATCAAAACCATAAGAAGAACAGCTATAGCGCATGGATTTACTGAATCGGCTAGTGCAAGCAGGGTTATCTTTCCAAGAGTGAAATCTGTTTGGAGCATTTTTTAATTTAGTTATTAATTCATTTAAACTTTTCTATCTTTATTGCCTTTCCATTTATTATTGCGTCTGCTATATTTTTCCTGGCTGAGGAAATTATCCTATGAAAAGTTGGTTGGGAAATATTCATTTTTTTAGCACATTCTTCTTGTTCTAATCCCTCTAAATCTTTTAATCTAATTGCTTCAAATTCTGAGATATCTAATTCTACTTCATTTAATTCTCTTATTGGAATTCCAGCTGGTTTAAAGTAATTTGAATTAGGGTTTCCTCTAATTCTTCTTCTTTTACATGGTCTTGGCATTTTATTCTTTTGGAGGTTGATTAAATCTTTTTTGTCCTCTTCCTCTTCTCATTCCACATCCACAAGGACCTAACCCTCTTCCAGTCATAGGTTTTGCACCTTCGCAATTTCCCATTTGTCTTCCTGTTTTAGGTCCTTTTCCCAAAGGTCCTGTTCCATCATTGTTTGGCATTTTTATTTTTCTCCTGGTTTTTAGTTATGAATATATATTCATAACTATTTATAAATGTTTTGCTTTCTTAAAAAACGAAGATTTCAACATCCTGTCAAATCTTTTAATTTTGGAAATGATTGAACCCCTTCATATCTTTTGCCTTTTATAATCCATGTAGGAGTTGAAGTTATATCCCCGCATTTGCTTTCATCAAAAAAGCAATCAATTACATTTAGATATTGATAGTTTTCTCCGAATATATCTTCTTGAACTTTGCAGAAATGGCAACCTAATCTTGTATATAAAACTGAATTCTTTCCTATGCACTTTGATATTTCTGTATCTGTTTCAGGAGGATTTTTGCTTAATATGATTAGTGTGAGAACTATCACGCAAATAATTATTATAAAAGTTATTACTCTCTCTTTGCTTATTCTTTTCATAATAGCATTAATTAAAAAATAGTTTTAAATGTTGTGGAGATTAATGATTTAATAAGATATTATGAAATAAATTAGTTATAGTGATAAAATCATAATCTTATTTAACTTGAAGAATTGAGTTATTATAGACAACTTTGAATAACCCTACTTTTAAGAAATTTAATTATCTATAACAGAAAACTAATTTTATATTTTATTTATTTTTAATGAATTATAGACGATATTATTAATTATACAATCCTATTACTATCATAGGGCTTACCGCAGAATAAGTTAGTAAATTTTTAAGCAATTGTCTACTATATCTCGTTGGAAAATATAGATTATTGGAAGAGAGTTTAATACTTTATTTTTAGGCTCGCCCATACATAGTTTTTATTAACAAACAAAAAATCGTTTTTTTGGAGTTTTTCAAAACCCTCTATAGTAAAATCATATAGTTTGTTAGATTGTAATAATAATATTGAACAACTAATTATAACTGACTGTTATAGATAATTCAATAAAGATTAATAATCAGGCAATTCTTCGTTTGCTTCGTCTTTCTTAGATTCTGCTTTTGGCTTAATAATTTTCTGTTTTTCTTTTGCTTCACCACCTTCAACCTCAGCCATGTCTTCATTTGTTACAGAATTAATCATTTCCTTAAATTTATCAAAGTCTCCTGAGAGTATTCTTACTCCTGATTTTGTAAAACCAGTGTATCTATCGCTTGTAACAAATTCTCTTATTGTTAAGCCCTTTCTGTTTCCAAAATCATCCACTCTAACAATTATGTCTGTTGTATCGTTTTTCTTTATCTTTCCTATATCTTTTTCCATGAATAGTTTAGACAAGTATCCTTTATAAATATTTTTGTAAATTTTAATCGATATCAAATCAGTAATCTGCAAAAATTATGTTTGCTTCAGACATCTTTTTATAAAAGTTATAATCTGATAATCTCTCTCTTGAGGTTATTAGTACTTTGTTTAATCCCTCCCAAAACAAAAACCAACTTGCAGGGATGGCCATTATTTCAAGAAATTTCAAAAAGAAATTTGTCTTTCCTGCAAGGA
>JBAZZJ010000025.1:0-2828 GCA_041658885.1 Minisyncoccota bacterium
CTGCTGATTGCGCTTTTACTACTTCTTCCACAGCCGTGATACCTAGGTCAAAAGTGATTAAAAGTTTTATTTCGTCTTTGATAAATTGATCTATCGCTTCCAAGTGAAGTCCATAACCTTCATCGTGGCGGTCTGGGATATATATACTAAAATTTTTAAAACCAATTTTATTAAAAAAATCATGCATCATAACAGAAGCCGGAATGCCATCACAATCATAATCACTATAGATAAGAATTTTTTCTTTGGCTTCCACCGCTTCAAAAATCCGCACCACTGCTTTTTCCATATCTTTCATTAAAAATGGGTCATAAAGATGCTCATCAAAGGATGGGTTTAGAAAACGTTCTTGGTCTTTAATAGATATTCCACGATTTGTTAGAAGAAGGTCAAGTAATTCGGTATGATTTGGCATACTTTTGATTTTACCATATAATAGTTATATGAGTAATAAAAAAGATTGCATATTTTGTAAAATTGCAAAAGGAGAAATACCTTGTGATAAAATTGTTGAGAACAAAAGTTTTTTGGTCTTTCTAGATATAAAACCAGTAAATCATGGACATCTTTTGATAATTCCTAAAAAACATTTTATATGGATGCAAGAAGCAGATGACAAAACAATATCAGACATATTCAAACTAACAAAAAAGATGATGTTAGCTCTTAAAAAATCTTTAGAATGTGATTATGTCCAAGAATCTGTTGCAGGTAATGAAATTCCCCATTTTCACATACATCTAATCCCAAGATATAATGGCGACAATTTTAGAAATTTCCCCACAAAAGAATATAAAGAATTAGAAGCTAAAAAAGTTCTAAAGAAAATCATACAAGCAATTTAATACACCTCCTGCTGATAACATTTTTCACAATATACTATTTCGGATCTTTCCAGAGAATAACTGGTTTCGAATTCATTCGGGCATTTTCCTGTATGTTCATGCGTAACTTTATCACACATACAAGTTCTTTTCCAAAGTTTGATGGGATTTCTTTCCTCCAGTCTTTCATAATGACGACAATTCGGGCAAAGTTCTGGCAATGGTATATTATTGGCACGATAAAACTGTAGTTCATCAGGAATAATCTTAAACGCAACAGTGCATTGTTGATTACATTCTCCTTTATGTATACACCCTATTGTTTCATTTAAAATATCATCTTTAACTTCTTCGATTATTTTAGGAAGATTGTTCCCCATTATTGTTGGTATATAATTTTTCTTACCCGAATTAACCCATCTATATCCTTCTTTTATTGCTTCTTCTTTTGTTTTTGGAAAATATTCTTGGGCGATTGTTTCATTATATGCAAAGAACGTCAAATCACAAGGGAAAAATTCACCGTACTTTATTATTCTCCCTACCTTATCCGTAAATATCATATTCATCATGTGCTCTTTGATTTTTGGAATCATTTTTTCATACTCGACTTTTTCGTACTGTTTATTAAAAATGCAATATTCTTTCTTGACCAATCCAACGCATCCGAATAAATTCGAAGAGGATCGGCAATTCATGCAGTACTCAGCATTGATAAGTTGATCCCATGATTCGGACGAGAATAAAACTGATGAACTTTGTCTTCCTATATTGCAAGATTCATAAATAAGCTCGCAGGAAAGTCCCCAGTATGTATAATCCATAACATCTTTTGCATTCATAATACCGAACAGATACTTCCCGTCTTCAACGTTGTCGCAATTGAAAGCACTATGGATATTTTTCGAATTTTCAATCCAGTTTCCTGAAATATTGATGGAGTGGTATTCCACCAAATTTGGGTTTATATATTCAAGATTTTTTTGTTTGATTTCTTCTTTTATTTTTTCCAATTCATCTTTGTTGGATACGTTTAATTCGGAGATTTTTTGTTGATATTCTTCTTTTGAATATTGAACATTCCGGATGCAGTAATTTTTACTTCTTAAGTTTGTACAATCAAAACAATTCTGACAATTACGACAATTAACAAGAAAAAAGGAATCAATACAACTATTACACTCTTTGGAATACTTCAAACCGTTACAATTGTAACAATCAATACATTCGAAACATCTTTGGCATTTGCGAGCATTGTAGCAATCCATCGAGTCCTTGGAGCTCCAATATGAGACACCATAATAACAATTTTCATTATCATTACTGGCAAAAATAAGATAGCAATTTTTCAAGTCGCTTACCCGGTTAGAATATTCACTATCAACGTTAAAACCTTGTTTTATCATCCCGAGTCTTGGCACACTTTCGAGTAGCTCTTTAAATTGTTCAAAAAATGGGCGTGAAAAATCATATTCTTTTGCATAAGTTTCTCTATCCCACTTATCTGAATTAAAACAGTTGTAACAATAGACTTTATACCGGCTATTTGCGGGATATATTAATATTTTTTCTTCTCCACACAAATCACATTTTCTTTTATAAAGTGCCCTTTCATTACGTACAACCAATCGTCTAATAAGTCGACATTCTGGACAAAAAGTTGGTGGTGGAACTTTCATTTTTTCATAAAAAGAAAAATCATCCGGCTCTATCGTAAAGTCTTTTTTGCAATTCTGGCAGTTTTTTATTTCACTTTTCATATTTTTTTATCTTTACCAAGTCGAAGCGATAGCGTTGAGTTGGTAATTGATAATTTATTTAATTATTTCAAAACTCTAATTCCGGGCAATGTTCCTTTGGACAAGAAATCCAACATGGCTCCGCCACCGGTGGAGACAAAACCTAGTTTGTCCTCAATTTTTAATTTTGAAATAAGAGCTACTGTATCGCCTCCACCAATGACACTTTTCGCTTTGCATTTTGAAATAATTTTAAGAACTTCTT
>JBAZZJ010000026.1:0-2688 GCA_041658885.1 Minisyncoccota bacterium
AAGTTTCCTTAACAACAAAAAGTTGGTTATCCGCTGCATCTTTCCAAAACACAAATAGAGTCTTAATTAATAATGCAATTCGTGGGGGGATTGACACTCTAAGAGGTCTTAAAGAAAATGTTATTATCGGTAGTCTCATTCCAGCCGGAACAGGGTTTGGAGTAAAACGCAAAAGTAAAGTAGTAGAAGAAAAAAATGAATCAGGTCAATAGGTTATAGTGTAATAATAAATTTATGGAAAAAGAATATGACAACTGGAATCAACTAAAGAAGAATTTATCAATTAAGAAATCTAGTATTTTCTTTCATGAAAGAGATATTTGGTTTTGTTCTCTTGGTAAAAATATAGGTGATGAAGAAGATGGTAAAAATGAGTTATTTGAAAGACCAATTCTCATTATAAGAAAATTCAATAATAATATTTTTTTAGCCATTCCATTGACTAGCTCTAAAAAAGATAATAACTATTATTATCAATATGAACTTGGAGGAAAAACCTATGCTGGTATTTTGTCTCAAATAAGACTTTTAGATTGTCGCCGACTTTCAAGAAAAATTGGTATGATAAAGAAAAGTGATTTTGGTATGATTATTGAAAAAATACATAAATTACTACCATAAAAAACGAAACCCCCTTACGGGGGTTTCTCGGAGGCCGAAGCCATTTACTACTAAAGTATAGCAAGACAAAAATATATGTCAAGCACAAATTCACAAACAAAAACATGTCAAAATTGCAAAAATGACTTTATAATTGAGCCAGATGATTTTTCTTTTTATGAAAAAATAAAAGTTCCTCTGCCAACATTTTGTCCGGAATGTAGGATGGTAAGAAGAATGGCATGGAGAAATGTAAGATCTTTAAACAAAAGAGAATGTGGTTTATGTAATAAATCTCTTATAAGTATGTATTCTGATAAAGAAGCTCCTGTGTATTGCGTAGAATGTTGGAATAGTGACAAATGGGATCAATATAAAACTGGTATAAATTATGATTTTTCTAGTCCATTTTTTAATCAATGGTTTAATTTATTAAAAAAAGCTCCAAGATTATTCTCATATAGATCTGGAACATTAATTAATTCAGACTTTACAAATTATAGTGTAGATAATAAAAATGTGTATTTATCATATTCTGCTGTTGGTAATGAAGATATTATGTACTCTGAAATGATAGATAAATCAAAAAAATGCCTTGATTGTTATGCTGTCCAAAAACTAGATAATTGTTCAAACAATACAGATTGTGATGGAAATTACAACACTCATTATGCTATTAAATCAAGAACTTGCATTGATTCATTTTTTATCTATGATTGTGTAAATTGTCAGGATTGTTTCTTGTCTTCTAATCTTCGTAATAAGAAATATTTTTATAAAAATAAAGAATATCCTAAAGAAGAATACAAAAAAATAATTTCAAACATTAATTTAGGTTCATATGAAGAAGTTTCGAAAATAAACAAGATTTTTGAAGATATCATTAAAAGTAAAACAATTCATAGATTTGCCCAAATATATAATTCTAATGATGTTTTAGGCGATTACATAAGTAATTCTAATAATATAAAAAATAGTTTTAATGTTCATGATTCTGAAAATATAAAGTATTCTAATAGAATCTTAATGAATACAAAAGATAGTATTGATTTACAAGGTATTGCTTCTGGAGAATTAATATATGAATCAGTAGCTGCAAGTTTTAATTCTTATAAAAATTATTTTTGTTACATAACATTAGGTTCAAGTGAATGCGAGTATTGTTTTCTTGTAAAGAATAGCACCAATTGCTTTGCTTGTTTTGGATTAACTAATGCTTCTTATTGCATTTTAAATAAGCAATATACAAAGGAAGAATATTTTGAACGTGTAGATAAAATCAAGAAAAATATGAATGATATGCCATATCCTGATAGCAATAATAGAATTTACAAATATGGTGAATTTTTCCCTTTTGAAATGAGTCCATTTGGATATAATGAAACAAATGCAATGGATTATTTTCCTATAACAAAAGAATATTCTCTGATTAAGAGATATAATTGGAAAAACAGAGAAGAAAGAAACTACAATATAACTATACAATCAGCAGATTTACCTGATGATATTAAAAATGTCAGTGAATCAATTTTTGATGAAATTATATCTTGTTGTAATAATGAAAACAAAGACTCTCAATGTACTATGGCTTACAGAATAATGCCAGAGGAATTACAATTTTATAAACAGAAAGGATTACCTTTGCCAAGATACTGTCCCAATTGTAGGCATTATCAAAGATTAGAGCATATAAATCCTATGAAATTATGGCATAGAAAATGTATGAAAGAAGATTGTCATAACGAATTTGAAACTTCTTATGCTCCAGAAAGACCAGAAATAATATATTGCGAACGATGTTATCAACAAGAGGTTTATTAGTATTATAATACCCGCTCCTAAGCAATGCTTAGGAGCGAGAGATAAATTAGATTCAATGAATTCACCAGTTGAGAAAATTAAAGAGAGACTTTCTATTGTTGATGTTGTTTCTTCTTATTTGACTATCATAAAGGCAGGTAAAAACTATAAGGCTAAATGTCCATTCCATAATGAGAAAACACCATCATTTTTTATTTCTCCTGAAAGAGGAAGTTATTATTGTTTTGGTTGTAATGCCAAGGGTGACATTTTCTCTTTTGTAGAACA
>JBAZZJ010000027.1:0-2610 GCA_041658885.1 Minisyncoccota bacterium
ATATAGCCCCGAGAGATGAAATAACTGTTATAGAATATGGGGGAGCAAGATATCCTCAAGCAATTGATGTTTCACCTCTAAGAAGAGTTAATTTATCTTTGAAATATTTAATCCATGGTGCAGGAGATAAAGCATTCAACAAGAAAAAGACAATCACCCAATCTATAGCAGAAGAAATTATGATGGCTGCTGATAAAAATGGTGAAAGCTTCGCTATAAGAAAGAAGAAAGAATCAGAATCACAGGCTGATAGTGCTCGTTAAATAATTCTAAAGTATACTTTTGAGAATATATTTGTTTTTAAATGGGATATAATCTAATTAATTATGAGAGAGAAAAGATTTGTTCAATATATAGTTCCAGATATTCCTTCTCCTGGATACCTCAAACGTATGTAATATTATACTTGTTTTTCTAAAAACCCCGACGATACATTTCATTTTGGATTAAATCATAGAGAAGGATATAAAAAAGAGAAATTAGAAAAATGGGTTGAGAAAGGGAAATTAATTAAATTACCTAAAGCAGTGAAATTACCTTATATGAAGGATTTATTTTTAACTGCAGACAATACAATTATAATGGCTATTTCTTGGGATTCTGGAAAGGGACAAAAGTTGGTGCATGCTCTTCAGGATAAATTTTAATTATATCTTCTATAATGATAATTCTTAAAAAGAATTGATTAATAATACATTTATGCCAAAAGAAGATGACGACCTGCTTGAAATTGATGAAAGTCTTGATTTATATAAATTTCGCTCAATAGAAGATAAGTTTGACTATCTTTTAAGAGAAAATGATTTATTATATGAATCTAAAATAAAATTTAATATAACCTATAAATCATCAAACAATTATTACAAAATAAATATAATTCCTTCAAAAGAGGGTTTTAATTCTCAAGAATATTTTAGAAAAAATTTTGAGACAGGGCTTGGACGAGAAAAACTTGAAAAATTTAAAAGAGAAAATAATGTTGGAATTATTGGTTATTAGAATGGATAAAAATTATACAACTTTAAAACAAGAAATTGATAAAGATTTCCCTATAAAGATAAAAGGACAAAAAGAATTTCTAGAAAATCATTGGAAAGATTTTAATGATAAAAAAGCTAAAATGGAAAAGATTGTTGGTGATGAATTTAAAGAAGTAATTAAGAGAGTTAAATTATATGGTGGAGAAATTATTAATTATAATATAAAATATAAACCTGAATTTGAAAGTTTGGGAATAAAAATAACAAACTTAAACATTTTTTATGGAAATTATCCTTTAGAACAAATTTGTGGGGGTCTTTTCAATAATAAGTTAGCTCCAGAAATACGTGAATTTATGGAAGAATATCATATTAATTATATAGATGGTCCTAATGATAATTGCAATCATAAATAAGTTATATAAAATTAAAAATATAACAATAAGTTTTTAGACATCACTTCGTTCTGGGGTTCTTTAAAAAAGAACCTACAATGGTAGAAAAAATTATAGGCAAAGTTTTTAAAGTAATTTTATTAACCTTAATTATTAAACAATAAAATTGTTAAAATATCAATATAAAATGGCCGGCTGGAATAAATTCCGCTAAGCCATTTTTAAAACACTGAAACAAAAAATGGCAGACAAAGAAACAAGCTTAGATAAGATTAAAAGACTTATAGCAGAGCAGAAGAATATAAGGAATGTAGCGACGAGCGCGCACATTCATCATGGAAAAACCGCTTTTACAGATAATTTATTAGCTGCTGCAGGAATGATGGCTTCTAAAAATGCTGGAGATTTGGAAGAAGGGATGGCAACATGGCAGCATGCGGATGAACAAGAAAGATTACTAACTGTCGACGCTGCAAATGTTTCTATGGTTCATAATTTTCAGGGAAAAGAATATTTGATTAACTTAATTGATACCCCTGGACATGTTGATTTTGGAGGAAATGTTACAAGAGCCATGAGGGCTATTGACGGAACATTCGTTCTTGTATGCGCAGTTGAAGGAATAATGCCTCAGACAGAAACAGTTTTGAGGCAGGCACTTAAAGAAAGAGTAAAGCCAGTTTTATTCATAAACAAAGTTGACAGATTAATAAATGAATTACAATTGACCCCTGAGAAGATGCAGGAAAGATTTGCAAAGATAATTGAAAGATTCAATCATTTAATTGACCAAATTGCTGAAAAAGAATTTGCAAGCAAATTTAAAGTAGATGCCTCGGATGGAAGCGTTACATTTGGTTCTGCAAGAGAAAATTGGGCATTATCTATTCCTTTCATGAAAAAGAAAAAAATAACTTTTAAAGATATTTACAAATTGTACGACGGAACTATGACTCAAGAGGCAAGAGACAAATGGGTTTGGGAAAATGCTCCTCTTTATGAAGTTATATTAGATATGGCTGTCAAGCACCTTCCTAATCCTATAGAAGCTCAAGCTTATAGAATTCCAAAAATATGGAAAGGAGATCCTGAAAGTAAGTTTGGAAAAGATTTGATTACATGCAACAAAAATGGAGAAGTTGCTTTTGTTATAACAAGAATTGTTATTGACCCTCGTTCAGGAAAAGAAATATCTGCTGGAAGGTTATATTCTGGAACAATAAAGAGCGGAATGG